>JAXMOL010000043.1:0-70747 GCA_034669905.1 Candidatus Hydrogenedentota bacterium | reverse complement strand
GCGTAAAGAAAAAAACTGAAAAACACAACCCTGGTACAGTTCCTCCCTCCTCCGGAGGAGGGAGGAACTGTATAAACAAGAGAGACCAGAAACATCAGCCAATTGCAGAACTTGCGTTACACGACTGCTGTTTGGGACCGACGCTGCTACGGCGCGGGGGCAATCGCGCCCTTCCCCGCCAGGAGTCCCACGGCCTCGGGGCATCCGTACAGGGTGGTGCTGAACGCTTTTCCCTGGCCGAGGCCCGAGGGGACGACGCCCGACAGGCGAGCAAACTTTTTGTCCCAGGCGATTTGGAGAATCCGGCGTTGTTCCGGGTCTTCCTGCATACGGATGGCGTTCACATGGGCCATCACGATAACACCCATCTGCTTGATGGGCCCGGAGGCGGGACAGGAGGTATAACGCCAGTCCTGCCACTCTTCGTGCCACGTGTCGCGGTCCAAGAAGGTGACGGCCCGATTCACGGCGTCGGGAATCCGCTCGTCCTCGGTGAGGGCGTAGTACTGGCTGATACCGTTCACCAGGACCGCCGTGATAAAGCCCGCCATGCCCACATGCTTGGCCTTTTCGCAGTTGCAGTGGCCCCGTGGCAGCGAATAGAGCCAGCCGCCACAGACGGGGTCCTGCTCCGCCAGGGCATCATCGACCAGCGTTTTCATCGCGGCCAGGTAGCGCGGATTGAGGGAGATTTCATAGGCACCGCTCAGGGCGATAAGGGACCAGCCCGTGGTGCGCCCGCAGTGGGAATGGCCCATGAATTTGTATTCCCGGTCTTCCACCAGTTGGGCGAGGTTTGCCCCGATCATCTCCACCGTTTCCCGCAAGAAGGGATCGCCTGTCAGGAAATAGTGACGCGTCATGCCCTGCGTCCAGATATGGCCCAGATTGAAGGGGTCCAGGCAGAGATAGGGCTTGTCCGAGTTTCCGATGCCCCGCTCTACAAACAAGGCACGGATCGTTTCCTCGGGATAGAATCCGCTCACGTGCCCCACCGTGTGCTGGTGCACCAATCCCGGGCGGGCCGGAAAGGCTGCCGAGGGCCGGAAGTGGGTGTTCAGATCATCGTTGACGAAGTGGACCGTATCGACCTCGCTGGAGTGCCGGGCCGCCGCGTCGGCGGCGTAGAAATACTTGGGGTCCCCGGTGCGGGCAAACTGGACCAGGAACTGATAGGTGGTGTCGTATTCGTGATTCCCCCAGTTGACCTCCCGTTCGCCGAACCAGTCGCCCCAGTTCATGGTGCCGTAATCCCGTTGCGCCGCGATGGACGACTGGTATCCCTCGAAGAGATTGTCCGCCCAGGCATCGTAGGCCGCCATTTCCGGCGTACCCGCGGGCGAGATGGCGCCCCACACATCCGAAGCGATGCCCTGGGCCGGGTCGGGCGTCACGACGAGGGGCGCGTCGGCCGCCTTCGCCAGCGCCGCGCCGTTACCGCTCAGATCGACCCAGACTTCCCAGCGGCGGGCTTGCCCCGTGCGGAGCCGATAGTTGTTGCCCTCGAAAAGGTACTGATGTTTATACCAGGGCTCCATGTGGTCGAAATCGCCCGCTTCGAAGGCGGGGAGCAACCCGACGCTCAACCCTTCAGGCGAGACGGCCATGGCCTTGGGCCACTGTTGCCAAAAGCTCCGCAACGCGACGGCGACCTTTCCCGGGCCGTCCTGCATCTCGGCCCATCCGGGAGACTTGCTGCCCGTGATGGAAGGCTCGGCATCCGTGCCCCCTTGCTGGATCTCATAGTGTTCGTCATCGCGCTGAAAGAGTCGCACCGGCGTCGTGATGGCCCCCGACCAACCCGGGGCTCCACCAAGACGGCCTTGGGTGGGTGCAGTATGAGGCCGCAGGGTAAGCTGCAGGCCGCCGAGTTGTTGCATCACCCCTTCCGAGGCATCGACTACAATAGTCGGCTCCAGACGCACGTAGGGAAGTCCAGCGAAGGTCGATGCGTTCAGCCGGAACTGAAACATGCGCTTACCCGCCGGATCATGGAAGGCGCCGCGCACCGCGTAGGTCGCGCGCATGGATCCGGTATCGGCGAGGGGCTCCACGGACGCGACGACGGCCGTGCACGCTTGCCCTCCGCCATTCGTCAGACGGAGCAACACATCGACCTGGCCCCCGATGGTGAGCACGGCGTTCTCAGACGCCGCAATGGTCGGGGCCGGTGCATCGGGCGACGGCGTGGCTATCTCGGCGGCTTCGGCGGCCCACGTCAAGGTGTAGGCTTCCGACGCATTCGGCGACGGCGACGCCTGAAAGTCCAGGAGGACCCAGCGCGCGCTGTTATCTTTCCACCGCCCGAGCACCTCCGTCTGGACGGGCACGATTTCGCCCGCACTATTACGGAGTCCGAACGAAGCACCCTCCGGGGCGGCTCCTTCGGGCAGGGGCACGCCGCCCGTGACCGGACGCACCGTGTCGAGTCCCGCGCGCTCGTGCACGATGAGGGGGAGTTCGGTGACGGCCGCGAATGCGGACGATAGGAACAAAGAAATAGCGATCATCAGCCCATGGAGTTTCACAAATAGTACCTCTCAGATTGGTCATCCCCGATTGCTTCCGGGACGGGGCTCTTAGGTTAGCAACTATGGACGTGGATAAACCATGTGTGGACGGCATGCGTCCAGACTCACCCCTTCCAAATACCGCACGTGCACCACGGAGCACCCAAGCGGCCCGCTTCCCGGCGAGACACCCCTTGCACCCCGACACCATCTCTGGTCTAATACGGACCAAGCTTCGCCATCGTGGGCCGAAGCAGATACAGGCATTTTACGTTCTACCCTGGAGATATCCACTTGAAAAACTACACCTACGCAGCCCTCGCCATGGCGACGATACTCTTTGCCGGATGCTCCAGTCCCAGCGGAACAAGCGATGACGCAACGACCAGTGCCGACGGCGCACCCGCGGCGCCCTCGGTCACCTTCGCCGCCGACGTGGCCCCCATATTCGAGGCCCGCTGCGCCAAGTGTCACATCGAAGGGGAAAAAGGCGAGCTCTCGCTGGCCTCACTGGAATCTGCCCTCGCAGGCGGCAAGAAAGGTGATGACATTGTGCCCGGCGACAGTGCTAACAGCCTGCTCGTCAAGATGATTTCGGGACAAACAGAAAAACGGATGCCCCCCAAAGGCGATCCCCTTTCCGATGCCGAAATCGCGACCATCCAACAGTGGATCGATGGTGGCGCAAACTAGGCCCCTCCAGCCGACATTCGACGGGTCTCACCCGAGGGCATGCCATGGCGAGTGAGCCCTTGAACCACGGATGGCTCCGAGCCTTTAGTCGTAACAGCTAGCAAGTGGAATTCAAGGCTGATTTCAAGACGCGCTCACTCACTGAGCGCCCTTAGCGATCATCCCGCAACAATTCCCCTTACGATGCCCCATGTTCCGGCTGAAGGATTTTCATCTCCGGTGTCGCGCCCACTTCCCTGGCCTTCTTGCAAAAACTCTGATCAAAGGTATGTAGGACGGCGTGATCACATGCCGCCAGATGCATCGCATCCGCGAAGTCGGCGCCCATTCCGTACCAGGCTACCACTTTTTCGAACTGAACAGCGTCTTCCAGTACAACATTCTCGATTTCGAGCAACATGCTGAAGAAATTGAGAAGTTCGTCGCGACTCCGATGGTATCGGGAACGTAGCACCCACTCGGTCTCCAGCAGTACGGAGCGCGGGAGAAAGATCGTATTTTCGCGCATCAGAGATTCAGCCAAGTCCGCCTGTGCCTCATCATCGTCCGCCAGAAAGCGAACGAGGATACACGTGTCGAAAGCTATCATGAATTGTCCACACTGTCGACGGATGCGTGTAGTTGTGCATCAGTTAATGGCTCGTCTTGGTGTTTGAGCAATCCCCGAAGGTCTTCCAAGCGACGCTTCCCACCCTGTGGCGGGTGAGACTGAATCAGCAATCCGGACTGAGTAACCTGAATGCTCAACTCCATTGCCCCTTGCCAATGAAGCGACTCCCGAACGGAGGACGGTATGCTCACCTGTCCGGTTGCCGTCATTTTCACCGTCGTATTCGTATCCATCGCAGTGACTCCGTGACGTTCGAAAGAGTGACCTGAAAAAACATGAACCCTTTCGGTATTATCTGCACTTCTATTATGCGTTGTCAGGGAACTTTGGTCAAGGAGTGCTGTAAAACGTGACTGCCCGTTGCGTAAGCTACCTCCACCCAACAGACACCGCGTGGGGGGCAAATTCCCGTGCGGCGTCATTCCAACCGAAGTATTGGAGACCCCGTTTTGAAATATCTTTCTGTCGCCATGGCGCTCTTTTTTCCATTCCATGCCCTGACCTTTGCCCAAGACATCACGACCTTCTACGTCGCCCCCAACGGCAACGACACCTGGTCCGGCACCCTCCCCGACGCCAATGGAGACGCCTCGGACGGTCCCTTCGCTTCGCTGCACAAAGCCGTGTACGCCGCGCGTGATGTGCGCGCCAGCGGCCACATCACCCAGCCGGTAAAAATCTTCCTGCGCGACGGCACCCACTTCCTCGGCAAACCCCTCACCCTCACCCCCGCCGATTCCGGCACGGCGGAGGCCCCCCTGACCATTGGGGCCTACCCGGGCGAAGTGCCTGTCCTCAGCGGCGGCCTCCCCATTACCGGCTGGCGCAAGACGGACGGCCCACTCTGGGCAGCCGATTTGCCGGAGGTGGCGGGCGTCACGTGGGACTTCCGCAGCCTTCGCGTCGGCGACGACTGGGCCATCCAGGCCCGGCACCCCAACTTCGACCCGGAGTTACCCCGCAAGGGCGGCTGGCTTTTCGCCCGACAAAGCACAGCGCTCCAGGACGGTGGCCTCTTCGGCGTGGAGGTAAGCAACCTGCACACGGTGGGCGACCGTCTGGAATGGGACGTCCCCTTTCCCGAATCCGGTGACTACACGGTCTGGGTTCGTTACGGCCACAAGATGAAGGCCTACAACCGGGAAAACATGGACAACCAGACGGTCATCGGTGTTGTGGATGGGCCGGAAGCGCCCATGGTTGACCTGCCGGATACGGGCGGCTGGTTTTCGGCGCGTTGGGGTAAGGCGGCCATGCTCACCGTTGCGGAGGGCACGCAGCGGGTCTACTGGGAGAACAAGAAAGGCGGCGGTATCCAGCTGGACGCCTTCGTCTTTTCCAATGACCCCACATGGCACCCGAAGGATGCCATCGCCATCGATGCAACGGGTGAATACACGCTCACGCCGCCCAACGAGGGCCACGCCCTTGTCATTCAGGCGGAAAGCTGCGTGGCCAAACGCGGCCCGGAGATCAAGGTGGGTGAAGCCAAGCCCAAGGGCCTGAAAGACCGACTCATCATGGATGATAGCGACTTCCCCGACTGGGACTCGTGGGAGGGCGCCGATCTCCATATCTTCCCCGCCTGGGGATGGGTGAACACCATCGTCCCCATCAAGGGCGCCAAGGCCGCGAAGGCCACCCTCTTCGTCGACAGCCCCCAGGAGATTCGTCCCGGCAATCGTTTTTACGTGGCCGGCACGCGCGCCGCGCTGGATAGTCCGGGGGAATGGTGGTTGGACCGCGCGAACAAGCAGGTTCTTTATTGGCCACCCAGCGGCCCGATGTCCGACGTGGACGTCGTGGCCCCGGTCATGGATCGGCTCATCGGTTTCGAAGGCACGGACGAAGCGTACGTGGAACATGTCCACATCGAAGGGCTCACCTTCATGGACTCGACCTATACCCTCGGCCACACCTACAGCCCGGCCGACGCGGCACTCCGTTTTACCCGGGCGCGCCACTGCGAGATCACCGCAAACACCTTCACCCTCCTGGGAGGCTATGGGGCCCATTTAACCGAGCAAAGTCACGACATCGCCATTACCCGCAATACCCTCACGAAAATTGGTCAGGGCGGCGTTATCATGACGGGCAACAAGGCCACCCAAGCGTACGATAATCTCATCGCCGCCAACACCATGGAAGACCTTGGCCAAATCTACAAGCACGTGGCAGGTGCCCTTATCAACACGGGCAGTGGCAACCGTATCGCCCACAACCGCATTCAGCGCGTGCCCCGCTATGGCGTCTCTCTGAAGTCCTTCAGTGAGGACAACTACTCCCACAACAACATCGTAGAATACAACGCCATCATCGACAGCAACCTGGAGACCAACGACACCGGGGCCATCGAAACCCTCGGGCGTGACCGGAAAGATTCGGGCAACATCATCCGTTACAACCTCATCCGCAACGTGGTGGGCCTCAAGTGCAGTCCGGAAGGGGAAATCATGTCCCCCCACTTCACCTGGGGTATCTACCTCGACGACTACAGCAGCGGCACCGATGTCATCGGCAACATCGTGGACGGCACGGTCATTGGCGGCTTCTGTATCCACGGCGGAAAAAACAACCGCATCGAAAACAACATCTTCCTCAACGCCTCCGAACAACAACTCCGCCTCCAGCCCCGGGATGATTTTATGGCGGGCAACACCTTCAAATACAACGTCGTGGGCTACCAGGATCCGGAAACGACCCTCTGGTATTCCTACGACCGAACGTGGCGCCCCGACCGCCTGTCGGAATGTGACCACAACCTTTACTGGTGCTACGGCGAGCCCGCACTCGCCACCGGCGACAGATCGATTACCCCCGAGGGCACGTGGACGAAGTGGCTGGCAACGGGACACGATGCCCACTCTGTCTGGGCCGACCCCCAATTCAGTACCGTCGCCGACAAGGCATACACGCTCGCACCGGAGTCCAAGGCCTTCGCCCTCGGCTTCAAGCCCATTCCCCACGAGAAAATCGGACCCCACGGCTATGAACCCGGTAACCCATGAGTGAAACGGCCTTCGAAGCGCGCTACGACGCCTGGCTCCGCGCCCTCTTCGATCAGGACGAGGCGCGGGGAGATTGGCGCTTCGACCCCGATTGGGATCGGGAGCGTGCCACGGAAATTAGCGACATGGACAATGTGGCCTTCGTCACCCGGCTGCTGACCCACATCCCCCGAGACCTTGCGCCCTACAGTGACTGGCAGATTGCCCTAGGCGTCAGCGCCATCTTTGACACGGGATGCACCGACTGCGCCCTGGCCCTGCGGGAGGGCATCGTACCCATCGCCCAGCGGGTGGAAGCCATTCACGCCATCAAACACCTCTACGCCGAATGCTATGCGCCACGGTGCGCACCCGTACTCGGCCACCTCAGCGAAACGGGGAATCCCCTGAATATGTTCTGCTACATGATCTGGGACATCACGCCGCTGAGCTATTGTGAAGGCATCCCCCATCGCGGGGCGCTCTACGAGGCCCTCACCGACGTGATGGCCTATGCCCTCACCCTGCCCAACGTGGCCTGCGTGGAGAGTGGCCTCCACGGCTTGGGCCATATGGTGGCCTATTATCCCCCGGCCGGGGAACCTATCCGGAACTTCATCAAGAACGCCGGGAGCATGGACCCCCGATTGCGCGATTATGCACGCTCGGCGGAACGGGGATGCATCCAATAGGTGGCGGCCCCTTTCGGCAGGACGGAGTCGCCCGTGAGGTAAAGCACAACTCCCGCTTATGAATCCACCCACCTAACCTGCTTATTTACAGTCACTTAAGACACAAAACAAATCCCGAACGCCGCATTGCCGCGGGTACTCCATTCATTATACGCCATGGGCGACGCTAAAGCGCAGGGATAAAAGCAGACAAACACCCGTGATTTACTCGGTTTTTCTACGCCCGATGCACACTTTTTTGCATCCATCGCGAATAACTATGTGCGGGGGAGCGTGGTGTCGTGCCTGACGCCAGGCCCCTCCCGTGCGTCGGTGTCCCCACGCTTCGGGGAAAGATTGATCGGGAATGGAATAGACACTAAAATTGTTGTATCTATTGGATATTCTTAGACCTTGTAAACCATATGGGGCACGGTGTCCGACGCATACAGGCACAAGTCATTGCGGCGGGTATCCTTTGCAGTACCACGGTAAATAGGAACGACTCCCCTATCCATGAACATGTCATTCGATATCACGTCCCTTGATGACAATCGCAAGGCCAACGTCTATGCCATGACCGGCACCGCCCTTTTCCTCACGTTAGCGGGCATGTGCGCCATAGCCTATTGGCTGGTCAGTGCGCCGGTAATGGTCATTGAGACCCAGATCCCCGGTACGGACGGCTTCCCCCAACGCACCGGGCTGGAGAATTCCGGGCCGGAACTTTCCGGGGTATTCATCGCCTCCGACGGCATCCCCGCCGATTTGCCGGGCCGGTGGACCCAATTTCGCGGTCCGAATTCCGATAATATCGTAACCGATGGGCCTGCCCTGGCCGATTCCTGGGGCGATAGTGGCCCCGAAATTGCCTGGCAAATCCCCATTGGTGATGGCTATGCGGCCCCGGCGGTCTATGACGGCATCGTCTATTTAATGGATTATGACGTGGACGGCCGGGCGGATTCCCTTCGTGCCCTCTCCCTGGCCGATGGCAAAGAAATCTGGCGCCGCTCCTATGAGATTAAGATCAAGCGCAACCACGGCATGTCGCGCACCATCCCCGCCGTCACCGACAAGTACATTGTGACCATGGGGCCCAAATGTCATGTCGTTTGCCTCGATCGGGAAACCGGTGACTTCCGGTGGGGTTACGATCTCCAGCGCGACTATGGCACCAAAGAGCCCCTCTGGTATGCCGGTCAGTGTCCGCCCATTGTGGACGACCACGTGATTGTCGCCCCTGCCGGTACCGACGTCCTTATGATGTCCATCAGTTGTGAAACCGGTGAAATCGCCTGGACGTGCCCCAATCCCCGTGGGTGGAACATGTCCCACTCCTCCATCATCCCCATGACCCTGCTGGGGCGCAACATGTATGTCTACAGCGCCATCGGCGGCGTGGCGGGGGTGGCGGCCGACGGCCCCGATGCCGGCAAGCTCCTGTGGGATGTTTCCTGGGAAGCCAAAGTGGTGGCCCCCTCCCCGGTCGTCGCCGGGGACGACAAGATTTTCGTAACGGCAGGCTACAGCACGGGGGCCATGATGCTCCAGCTGGAAGAAGACGGTGCAGGGGGTTACACGGTGGACACCCTCTTCCGCACGAGTCCGGAAGAAGGGCTTGCCTGTGAGCAACAGACCCCCATCTTTCACGACGGACTGCTCTACAGCATCATGCCCAAAGATGCCGGGCCGCTGAAGGGGCAATTCGTCTGCTACGACACCGACGGCAACCTGGTCTGGTCCAGCGGAAATGATAACCGCTTTGGTCTGGGGCCTTTTTTGCTGGCGGACAACAAGTTCTATATACTGGATGACGACGGAAAGTTCACCATGATCGACGGGGCCAGCCAGGAGTATCGCCAGCTCGGCGAAGCCCAGGTATTACACGGTCACGACGCCTGGGGACCCATCGCCATTGCCGGTGACCGCATCTTGTTGCGGGATATGAATAACTTAGTGTGTGTTGACGTGGGCGCCTAGCGCAATCAAGGAAGTAGGACCATGAAAGAACCGGTACGCAGAACCAAACACCCCTACCTGGTTGGTGTAGCGATCGCATGCGTCGTCGGGGCCTATTTCCACCTGGTCTCCAAAGAAGAAAAGTTCCCCGAACCAGGTCCCAACCTCGAATATGACATTTCGGAACTCCTTGAGATCGATGAGGTAGAGACCGCCTTCGAAGAGACCGGACAGATCGTCCCGGATTTCGACCAGGCCAAGGCGTTGGAAACGGATGCCGACGGCAATCTCTACATCTCCGGCGAAAACACCATCGCGGTCTTCGACAGCACCGGCAAAGAAACTTCCCGTATCGACATTGACGGCACCCCCACGTGTCTCGAACTGACCCCGGACAACAAGCTGCTGGTCGGTCTGGGAGACCGGGTACTGGTCCTCGGCCCGGACCGTAGCCCCCTGGCCACGTGGAGCGACCTCTCTGAGCGCACCCACATCTCTGCCATGGCGGCCAGTGAAGAAAACGTCTTCCTGGCAGACGGCGGGAGCCGCCTCGTACTTCGGGTCGATTATGAGGGTAACGTGTTGGACAGCTTTGGCAAAGCCGACGAAGCGCGCGATATCCCCGGCCTGGAAGCGCCCAGCGCCCACTTTGATGTGGCCTTCGACAACGAGGGCAATCTGTGGGTGGTCAATCCCGGCAAGCTCGGCCTGGAGCGCTACCGGGAGAATGGCGATATCGTAACGACCTGGTACCGCCCCGATGTCACCCGGCTGGACAGCTTCTCCGGATGCTGCAATCCCATGCAAATCGCCTTTAACAGCAAGGGACGATTGGTGACCGGTGAAAAAGGGCCCGTACGCATTAAGATTTTTGAAGTCACTTCGGGGAGCTTTGAAGAGCTCGTGGTGGGGTCCAGTGCCTTCCACGTCCCCCAATCTATCGGCGATATGGTCGTCGATGCTTCCGACCGGATTCTGGTCCTCGACCCCCGAAAGAAGGCGGTGCGGATATTTGAGCAAACCCGCACCACCCTGGCCAGCAAGCAAGCAGCAAAATAGCGTATCGGAGTCTGGCATCTCCGATTTGGCACCGCGCTTCGCGGTGCGGTAGTGCAACATAAGGTGTGTCTTATGAAAACGTCGATCAACCGACAAGAGTTCCTGGAACGTTTGTTCCGCCGGGGCGCGATCCTGGGCATGGGCGGCTTGGGCGTCGCGGCCATGCATGGCACCAGGACACCGGAAGAGTGTTTTGAAACCACCACCCTCTGTGCCGAATGTTGGGCCAACCATTCCTGCAGCCTGCCGGAGAAAGGACTCGAGCCCGATGAGCGAGCGAAAAAAACTCGACAGGCGTGATTTCATGCGCAGTGCGGCCGCCTTTACTTTCACCGGGGCGACCTGGATGGCCGTCGGTCAAAAGGCGGAAGCGAAATACTGGCAGCTGGATCCGGCCAAGTGCACCCAGTGCGGTCGTTGTACCACCCACTGCGTACTCAATCCCAGTGCGGTCAAGTGCCTGAATCAGTTCGACATTTGCGGCTACTGTGATCTGTGCTTTGGCTACCTGCAGCCCGGCTCCCGGGATCTCGATACAGGGGCGGAAAACCAGCTTTGCCCCACGGCCGCCATTGAGCGCAAGTTCATTGAAGCGCCCTACTACGAATATAAGATTCACGAGGACAAATGCATCGGCTGCGCCAAGTGCGTCAAGGCCTGTCTCGTCTTCGGTAATGGCTCATTCTACCTCCAGATTCGGCAGGACATCTGCATCAATTGCAACGAATGTTCCATTGCCAAATCCTGTCCTTCCGACTGCTTCAGCGAAGTGCCGGAATCCGATCCCTACATGTATCTAACCGGCGACACCCACCTCGCCCATCCCCCGGCCTGACTATGAAGTATCTATCCCTCGCCATTGCGACACTTTCGACATTGCTGCTGCAGTCGGCCGTGGCCATTGAGTTGAAATTCGCGCCGCCGGATTTTGAGACCGACTATGGCATGCCGTATTTGTTTACGCCCCAGCCAGCCGGGCGCAACACGCCGTGGGAAGCCTTGATCCTCTTTGCGGCCCTGTCTGCGACAACGTGGATGGTCTTCAAGGCCCGCTCCCGCCGTGGACTTTTCGCCATCAGCGTGTTTTCTTTGTTGTTCTTCGGTTTCTACCGACAGGGATGTATCTGTCCGGTGGGCTCTACCCAAAACGTGATGGCGGCCGTGTTCCTCCCCAACGTGGGGGTCTCCTGGATTATCGTGGCCTTCTTCGTGCTGCCCCTCCTCTTTTCGCTCTTCTTCGGCCGGGTCTTTTGTGCCTCGGTCTGCCCGCTGGGTGCCATGCAGGAGTTGGTGGCCATTGCGCCCATCCGCATTTCGCCCGCATTGGAACGCGTGCTGGGGCTCGGCAAGTACCTCTACCTCGGTCTGGCCACCCTCGGCGTGGCCACGGGCTCAGGCTTCTTCATCTGCCGATACGATCCCTTCGTCCGCATTTACCGTATGGCCGACAACTATTCCATGCTCATCGCAGCGGCGCTGATTCTCCTTATCGGGGTATTCATTGCCCGACCCTATTGCCGCTTCCTCTGTCCCTACGGCGTTTTGCTGGGGTGGATGTCCCGCTTTTCCAAGCACCACCTGGAAATTCCCCCCTCCCCCTGTGTGGAATGTCGCCTCTGTGAGGACTCCTGCCCGTACAATGCCATCGACATGCCCACGCCCCAGCACCTTGTGGGCGATCCGGCGGAAGGCAAACGGCGGGTACGTAAGCTGTTGTTCCTCAGCCCCCTCTTCATTCTGCTCGGTGCGCTGGGCGGCTACATGATGTACGAGCCCCTTTCCCACATGCACCCCACGGTCAGCCTGAGTGAGCGCATCGCCAAGGAGGATCGCAAACTCGTTCAGGAATCCATCCTCGAAACCGAAACCTTTCGGGTAGAAGGCAAGACAGCGGCGGAATTGCACATCGAGTCGCTGGCGATTAAAGAACAGTTTAAGATCGGGAGTGCCCTGCTGGGTGCCTTCATGGCCCTGATTATCAGCATCAAGCTGGTAGAACTTTCGGTCGTCAAGAAACGCCGGATTTACGAACCCCACAAAGAGACCTGCTTCAGTTGCGGGCGTTGTTATCCCTATTGCCCCGTTGAAGAAGGAGCGTAGTACCCGAGAATGTTAGAAAAAAAGGAGTTTGACAAGAGCGACTTCATTTGGCGTCTCTCTACCACGGTAACGATTGTATCGGGCTTTTTTTCGCTCTTGGTGTTTATTCTGCTTCTGGTGAACTATCTGCAGATTCAACGCCTCGATCCGGTGAATCATGAATTGTTGACCCAGATGCGTATGGAGTACGCCAACCTGCCGGAAAAGGACCTGGCCCTGGCCCAGCGCATTCGGGATCTGGACCTCATGACCCGAAAGGCCTTTTTCACGAGCCAGACCCATTTGCGAATCGGCGCCTGGACGCTGCTGGTTTGTGTATGCACGTTTCTGATCGCCTTCAAGAACATGATTCGCTGGCGTCCCGAACTGCCCGACATAAATCATGAGCCAACAGCCAACAAAGAGTTTCTGGCCTACGCCCAATCGCGAAACCTGATTACCTGGGCGGGCGTCGGATTGCTGGCGGGAGGTATGATGACATCGTATTTTACCGAGAGCGCCCTCACGGAAGAATTGCTCGAAGCGAAGAATACCACTTCGGAAGCGGATAGCGCCGCGGAGTCGACGCCCGATATCCTCATTGTCCCGCCCACCTGGGAAGAAATCCAGATGGAATGGCCCAGCTTCCGGGGGCCCGGCTCCAATGCGGTTGCCCACTACACCACGGCCCCCGAAACGTGGGATGTGGAAGCGGGCACCAATGTGTTATGGAAAGTGGAATCGCCCATGCCCGGCAACAACTCGCCCGTCGTCTGGGGTGACCGGCTCTACATGGCCGGTGCCGACGCGGAGAAGCGGGAAGTCTATTGCTACGACGTCAACAGCGGTGAGCTCCTCTGGACCACCACGCTGGCCCCCCTGCCCAATACGCCGACAGGCGATCTCGATGTGATGGAAGATACGGGCTTCGCAGCCTGCACCATGGTGGCCCATGGCAGCCAGGTATTTGCCACCTTTGCCAACGGCGACCTGGTGGCGCTCGATCGCGACGGCGAGCAGATGTGGGGCTTCAACCTGGGACTCCCCGAAAACCACTATGGTCACTCTTCGTCCCTTATCGCGTATGACAACCTGCTTTTCGTCCAGTACGACCAGTCGGAAGACGGCAAGCTCCTGGGGCTTGATATCGCGACGGGCAAAGAAGTGTGGAGCACGCCCCGTGAAAAGATTTCCTGGGCCTCCCCCATCCTGGCGCAGACCACGCTCGGCCCCCAACTCATCTTAAGTTCCGAAGAAAACGCCGATGCCTATGCCCCGGCAACGGGCACCCTTCTCTGGTCTGAGCAATGCCTCGGCGGTGAAGTGGCTCCCTCGCCCGCCTATGCCAATGGCATGGTCTTCGTCGCCAACGAATATGCGGTGGCCTCTGGTATCACCTTGGGGGGCACCGCCGAAGCCATCGAAACCGAGGTCACCTGGCAATTCGATGAATTGCTTCCCGAGGTCTCGAGCCCCGTCGGGGACGGCACCCACTTCTACTTCGGCACCGCCATCGGCGACTTTGTCTGTCTCGATGCCGCCACCGGCGAAGAGCGCTGGGTCGAAGAGATGGACGAAGGCTTCTATTCCTCCCCCATTCTCGTGGGCGACCGCATTTATCTGGGCGATATGGCCGGTATAATGCATATCGTGCGCGCGGGCGACACCTTTGAACGCCTGGGCGCCATTGACATGGGCGAGCCCGTCTATGCGACCCCGGCGTTCATGGATGGACGCATTTACATTCGGACCGAATCGCAACTCTACTGCATTGAGGCATCCTGATGGCCGAGACTTTGGATATCACCCATATAGACGCGATCGTGGATCAGCAGGGACGGGGCCCCGAAGCGGTCATCCCAATCCTGCAGGCGATTCAGACCGAGTATCGCTACCTGCCCGGCGAAGCGTTGGAGCGGGTCTGTGAACTCACCGACATTACCCCCGCGACCATAGAGGGCGTAGCCACTTTCTATTCCCAGTTTCGGCGCGACCCCGTGGGCAACCACGTCATCAGTCTCTGCGACGGCACCGCGTGCCACGTGAAGGGAGCCGAAGATGTCCACGAGGCCCTGTCCGATCACCTCAATTTGAAGAAGGGCGCGGACACCGACGACGACGGCAACTATACGATTCAGAAAGTGGCCTGTATCGGATGTTGTTCCCTGGCCCCCGCCGTGCAAATTGACGGGGTCACCTATGCAAACGTCGGCCCCGAGTCCATCGACGCCACCATGCGTGATTTCGAACAGCGGGAGAAAGACAAGGACAACGACCAGAGCGCCATCGCGCGAAAGGTCGTCGAGAATGGCACCGAGATTCGCATCGGTCTGGATTCCTGCTGCGTCGCCGGTGGTACCGATCGCATCGATGCGGCCGTGGAAATGGCCCTCGCAGGCATTGAATCCACCGTGCCCGTTAAACACGTAAGTTGCGTCCACATGTGCCACCAGGTGCCCGTGCTGGAGATCGTGGAAGAAGGCAAAGAGCCAACCATGTATCTCCGGGTTACCACCGATGATATTCCGGATATCATTGCGAAACATTTTAAACCCCAGAACGCCCTGTCCCGCCTCCGCTCCACCGCACTGCGCTGGGCAGACAATCTCTATGTAGATGTCCACGGGGGTGAGCAGCGGGTTTCCCGACACGACGGCACGGTTCGCGATGAACAGGTGACGGCCTTCCTGGGCAACCAGATGCACATCGCCACCGAGCATCACGGTGAAATCGACCCCCACGATCTGGATGAGTACATGCGGAAGGGTGGCTTTGCGGCGGTCGAGCGGTGCCTCTTCGGCAAAGTAAACGGCAGCATCCTGATGGCCCGCCATGCCGGCACCTCCCTGAAGGATTTGCCCCGGAGTGAGGCCGCCTGGTCTCCCCAACGCATCATCGATGAAATCATGAACAGCGGTCTGCGCGGACGCGGTGGGGCCGGTTTCCCCACGGGCAAAAAGTGGCAGTTCGTCCATGACGCGCCCAACCCGAAAAACAAGAAATACATCATCTGCAACGGTGACGAGGGCGATCCCGGGGCCTTCATGGACCGCATGATTCTGGAGTCCTACGCCTACCGGGTGATTGAGGGCATGATCATCAGTGCTCTGGCCGTGGGCTCCGACGAGGGTATCCTCTACATTCGGGCCGAATACCCCTTGGCCACCAAGCAGATGCGACGGGCCATTGACGACTGCATGAAAGCCGGGATCCTGGGCGACAACTTCCTCGGCTCGGGACACAACCTCCACCTTCGGGTAAAGGAAGGTGCGGGGGCCTTCGTCTGTGGCGAAGAAACAGCCCTCATTGCCTCCCTCGAAGGGAAGCGGGGCATGCCCACCATGCGTCCTCCCTACCCCGCGATCTCGGGACTCTACGAGTGCCCCACGCTTATCAACAACACGGAAACCCTGGCGGTCATCCCCTGGATTGTCCGAAAGGGTGCCGAAGAATTTGCCAAACTCGGAACCGAAAAGAGCAAGGGCACCAAGGTGTTCTCGCTGGCCGGAAAAATCCGAAACGGGGGTCTCATCGAGGTGCCCATGGGGATTACTATCCGCCAGATTGTGGAAGACATCGGCGGCGGCATTGCCGATGGGCGCAAGTTCAAGGCCATGCTGGTGGGTGGCCCCTCGGGGGGCGTCATCCCCGCTTCCATGGCCGACACGCCCGTCGACTTTGAAGCCCTGGCGGAAATCGGTGCCATGATGGGTTCCGGCGGGATGGTAGTGCTCGACGACTCGGACTGTATCGTCGAAATGGCCCGCTATTTCCTCTCCTTTACCCAGGACGAGTCCTGTGGCAAGTGCTCGCCCTGCCGAATTGGCACCATGCGCCTGAAAGAAATGTTGACCCGCCTGTGCCAGGGTGAAGGCAAAGAGTCCGACATCGAGTTGATGGAGGAGTTGGGTAAGGTCGTCAAGAGCCAGAGCCTGTGTGGTCTGGGAAAAACCGCCCCCAACCCGGTACTCACCGCCCTCATGTATTTCCGTGAAGAGTTCGAAGCCCACATCGAGGGACGTTGCCCGGCAGGCAAGTGTAAGCCCCTCATCGACTATTGGGTTGAAGACAATTGCATCGGCTGCACCAAGTGCGCCCAGGTCTGCCCCGTCGATTGTATCGAGTCGGCCCCCTTTAAGATGCACCATATTGATTTGGATATTTGCACACGATGTGACTACTGCCTGGTGGCCTGTCCAGTGGACGCCATCAAGGCCGGTTCCCGTGTTTAACCCAGGAGTGATTCATGCCTACCGTCAGCATTAACAACCGGGAAATCGAGGTCGAAGCGGGTACGACCCTCTTGCAGGCCGCACGTAAACTCGATATTGAAATCCCGACCCTGTGCTACTGGGAAGGCGTCAAGCCCATGAATTCCTGCATGTTGTGCTCCGTGCGCAACGTGGACACGGGCCAGATCCATTCCTCCTGCAGCACCATCGCCCAGGACGGCATGAAGATCGAAACGGACACCGGCGACGTCTGCACCGCGCGGAAGGAAGTGCTGGAGCTGATTCTCAGTGAGCACATTGGCGACTGTGAAGCGCCCTGCGCCCACACCTGTCCCGCTTCCATGAACATCCCCGTCATGATGCGCGAAATTTACGAGGGCAAGTTTGACGACGCAGCCTTCACCATTCACAACGGCCTCGTCATTCCCTGGACCCTCGGCTACGTATGCCCCGCCCCCTGCGAAAACCCCTGTCGGCGGAAAAGCTACGACGAGACCATGAAGATTCGTATGCTTCACCGTAACGTGGCGGAGAAGTCCCTGCAGGAAAACCCCGAGCTTCTGGAATGCCCCCCCGATTCGGGCAAGAAGGTGGCCATTATCGGCGCCGGCGCCACCGGCATGGCCGCGGCCTGGGTGTTGCGTAAACGGGGTCACGCCGTCGTGCTCTTTGAAAAGGACGAAAAGGCCGGTGGTAAGCTCCGCGACCTGCCCGACAAGAAGCTCCCCAAACACGTGCTGGATACAGAAATTGAATTCATCGCCAAGCTGGGCGTGGAATATCGTTATAGCCAGAAGGTGGACGAAGAGATGCTGGAGGCCTTGAAGGAGGACTATGACGGCATCATCATCGCCTGCAACGGCATGCCCAAACCCGGTGGCAAGGTCTTTGGGGCGAAGGAGCACAAGCTCACGGTAATGGCAGTCGGAAACGGTAAAACGACCGCAGCGTGGGTCGACCGTTACATGACCAGTGTGGACCCGAAACCCGACAAGAAGCTTTTCGAGTCCAAGATTGGCAAGATGGTGAAGGCGGAGATGGAGGACATGCGCGACCACAACGAAAACACCGAGGCCATGCCGGTCGCCCCTATCGAGGACGAAGTGGAACTGGCGGACTCCCGAACGGAAGCCGGACGGTGCCTCCACTGTGATTGTCGGAAGCGGGTAACCTGTACGCTCCGGAAGTGGTCCCATGAATATGGAGCCGAGCAACGGAAATACAATACGACCGAAGAGAAAAAGGTCACCTTTGTGGGCCTCGGTGGTGATGTCTACCTGGAGCCGGGCAAGTGTATTCGCTGTGGGCTCTGCGTCGAGATTGCCGAGAAGTATGGCGAAGATATCGGCCTGGCCTTCAGTGGCCGTGGCTTCGATATGGATATCAAGGTTCCTTTCGGGCGCAGCCTGGATGAGGGCCTGAAAAAATCGGCGGCCGAATGTGTACAGGCCTGTCCTACGGCAGCCATCGCGTTTCGCAACAAGGAAGATATCGAGGCCTGTCACACCACGACCTGGATCAAACTATAAATCTCGCTCGCAGCGCGCTTGATGCCTCGGGAAGAACCGGGACGCACAACGGCCCCGACAAGGAAGTAGTAGCCATGCGCAAACGTACCGGTTTCACCCTCATCGAGTTACTGGTCGTCATTGCCATCATCGGCATCCTGGCGGCCATTCTGCTTCCCGCCCTGGCCCGCGCCCGAGAGGCTGCAAGCCGTACCAGTTGCGCCAACAACCTGAAGCAGTTGGGCATCGTCTTGAAGATGTATGCCAATGAGTCTCCCGCCAATAAATTCCCGGCGATGACCGACCGGGTTTCTTATGAGGTGCGGGACCTGAATCCCCTGGACCCCACGCTCCCCCACGATTACAGCAACTACGCCGAGCCCGTGGGCGGCGTCTGCGCCTACAACAACCCCTTCGAAGCCACCCCCAGCGCCGGCGGCCAGGGAGCCGTCGAGTTCGTTTTCAACGGCCAGGAAGTCTACCCGGAGTATCTTACGGACCCCGCGGCGCTCATCTGCCCATCGGACCCCAACAGTAGTGAATCCATCGATCCGGCTTCCGGGCGCTGGTTCAATCAGGCCCGACTCGCGGCCGATGGTGTGGCCGAGTGGGACCCCTGCGCCTTCAGCCCCGAATCCTATATCTACCTTGGCTGGGGTTTCGACGATACGCCGGGGTCGAGTTATCTGGCTGTCGGGGCCGACCCCAACGATGGGGCGGCGACCGCGGCCAACCTGATTCCCACTTATATCGACGGCGCATTCGTCGCGGCCTTCGTACAACGCGTTTCCCGGGTGGCCTTCGGTATTGACACCTACGACAGCGATATCGAGACGGGCACCAGCGCCATTCTCCGACTGCGCGAAGGCATTGAGCGCTTCTATATCACCGATATCAATAATCCTGCGGCATCGGCCCGGGCTCAGAGTGGGTTGGCGATCATGTATGACTTTGTGAGCGCGGTTCCGTCTGAGTTCAATCATATTCCGGGTGGGGCAAATGTACTTTATATGGACGGACATGTGGACTTCGTTAAATACGAAGGCACCTTTCCGGTGACCCGTGTATGGGCCATTTTCAGTTCCCTGTTCTAAGCAGCAAAAAAACGATCGGGAGTTTTTGTCATGCCGCGAGTACCTCTTAGTATCTTCCTCTGCCTCGCCACATTCACCGCCACCGTCGCGCAGGCCAGTGACGCACCCCAATTTCGGGGCCCCGACCGAACCGGCCATTTCGCGGACACCGGGCTGCTCAAGTCCTGGCCCGAAGGGGGGCCCGAGCTTGTCTGGAAAATCGACACCATCGGGATGGGCTACGCCTCGCCCTCGGTGGTTGACGGCACCATATACATTCCCGGCATGCTCAACGAAGACGACGGCTTTCTCTTTGCCCTCGATGCCGACGGCAAGGAGCTATGGCGTCTTCCTTATGGCAAAGAAACCACCGATAAAATGGCGCCCGGTTCCCGCTCCACGTTGACCGTACAGGGCGATCGGGGATACCTGATTTCCGGATTCGGCGTGGTGCTCTGCATCGATCTCACGGCGCAGAAAATTGTCTGGCAGGTTGATACCGCGGCGCGCTTCGATGGCCAGACGATTCAATGGGCCATCGCAGAGTCCCCCCTTGTGGATGACCAATACGTCTATGCCATGCCCGGTGGCCCCGATGCCGCCGTCGTGGCGCTGGACAAAGCCACCGGTGACACGGTGTGGACCACCAAGGGTTTCGGAGATGCCTCCGCCTATTGTTCCCCCGACATCATTACCCACAATGGGCGGCGTATTCTTGTCAGCATGACGGCCAAGGGCCTGGTGGGTGTAGACCCCACCGACGGTACGGTGCTGTGGACCCGCGACCACCCGGACCGCTGGGGAATCCACGCGAGCACCCCAGTCTACGCCGACGGAATCCTCTATTTCGTGGCGGGCAGCAAAATGGGCGGCGTGGCCCTCCGCCTTTCGGATGATGGCTCGGAAATCACCCCCATCTGGACGGATACGGAAATGGACACCTTTCACGGTGGTGTCGTAATTCATGAAGGCTACATCTATGGCACGGCCCACCGCTCCGGGCGGGAAATGCTCTGCCTCAATCTGAAAACCGGAGAAATCGCCTGGCGCAGCCACGATGTCTCGGAAGGTGCGTTGGTCTATGCCGATGGCATGCTATACAACTACGAAGGACCCCAGCGCGGCGTCGTCAGCCTTATTAAAGCCACGCCAAGAGGCTTCGAGCGAACCGGAGAGTTCAAAATAACCGAGGGCACCGCCAAACATTGGACCCACCCCACCATTGCCGATGGTCGGCTCTATATTCGCCGGGGTGAACTCCTGTTTGCCTATGACATCGCTGCGAAGTAGTCAACTTTCGAACTAGTGGTTTGAATCATGCCGATGAGCGATAAATTTGCTGGGAATAATTGACCCGATTCTGGAATATACTCCCCTCCCTGGAGGGGCTGGGGGTGGGTCATGTCACGAAAAGCGTCGCAAACCCACCCCTGCCCCCTCCCAGGAGGGGAATAGTTCGGCGGGTTGAATAAACTTTTCTGGCAAAATAAACTCCCCTGACTTTGATTCAGACCACTAGTCCACCGGGCCCCTCCCCTGCGTGGGCAATCCGATGCGAATCTGGTCGCCCGGTGCGATATCGTGGTATTCGAATCGTTCGTCTACCTCAAAGACCGTACTGTCGTCCACGGTGAGCACCATAGGCGATCCCGGAACCACATGACGTACCCGGGTGGCTCCCCCGTCTTCGCCTCGAATCACTTTGCCGTCGAAAAAGCGGGAAGGCCCCTGCTTTACGTGCTTGGCATATTCGTGGGGAATATCGCTGATGAGACGATTGGCCCCTTCATGGGACCAGACACGGCCCACCCCCAGGGTCAAGGACCCCGTATCCAGTGTAAGCCAATGCCCGTTATGCTCTTTCACATGGTAGGCACTCGACCGGCTGTAGACGGGATTCCCCACCGTCACCACCTGTCCTGGACGCACCGTCTCCGGCAGAGGCGCACTAAGGTGGATCCGCCGTCCCACAAGGTCGACTTCAACCACCTCCGCGGAAAAAACGCCCCCATCGGCCACGAGCCCTGCCCCATCGACCTCTAGTTGAATCGCCCCCGAGACTTCCCATTCCTGGAGGTGCCCCTCCCGACCAGAGAGATAGCCAAAATCCCCGTCGAAGACT
The DNA here is from genome assembly GCA_034669905.1 of Candidatus Hydrogenedentota bacterium. Lineage (GTDB taxonomy): Bacteria > Hydrogenedentota > Hydrogenedentia > Hydrogenedentales > JAEUWI01 > JAEUWI01. The sequence goes on along the minus strand of JAXMOL010000043.1, from coordinate 49,241 downwards.
ATCGAACCGAAGGGGGACGCCACCGTCTGACTCCCGAAAAGCAGTACGTCCCACACGCCATCCGCCCGATTCAACGCCACCGCAGCCGTGCCCAAACGGCGGAGTTCCACAAGCGCAGGTCTTTCGTCGAAGGGCTCATAGACCGCGATAAAGGTACTGCGCAAGGGTGTCGTTCCGCTGCGGCGGGCCAGCACATAGCTCGCATCGGGCTTGCTGGGATAGAGGCCCGGCGCATGGGCGATAAGGGCCTCATCGGCGTCACCCAGCACATGCATCTTCAGGTGGGCTCCGGGTTCCCCGGGAACGGTCCACACGCCCCCCCAATGGGCCGATGGTGCGCCCACCTGCAGGTTCTTGAAAAAGCCATAGCCATTCCCCGGCGGTGGGTTCCAATAGGGCTTGTTCGGGTAGCCCTTGATATCTCCGTCGGCCCCCACCAGATTGCCCCAATCGAATCCTTCCGCCAGACTGCCTTCCCGCGCCTTCAGCTCCGGGAGACCGAAAGGCTCCAGCGCCGTGCCAATCCCCGCAAATCCGAAGTCCTGTTGAGAGCCACCCGTGACATGGAACACATCCACCAGGTACCCGCCTGCCACCAAGGCCAGGGCGCGGCGGTATTCGGTCACCCCTTCGGAGCTATAACTATTGGCCGACTCCGCTTCTACCGCCTGTACATGGGGCAGATTGGCAAACCAGTTCAAGGATCCACCGGAGCCATCGCCCGCAAATTGGTTGGTCTCATTCACCGTCACAATGCTGTGGGATACCGTGCTGGAGGCCCAACCCACATGGGCATGGGTGCTCCCCAGGCCATAGCCCAGATCGTAGGTCAGTTGATAGCCCTTCGCATAATAGGTCAATCCCAGATCGTCCGGGTCGCCGTGGTTCAGGCTGGGTCCGTAGCGGAGCAAGGCCGCCTGCTCTCCCAGACGTAACAGGGCCATCCCCTTCATCCCCGCCACCCAGGAGCCCTCGACCCGCTGGGCGATGGTCGCCGGCAAGGCTCCGTCTCCCTCCCCATCCAGCGGCGCACCATGCCAGAGTGCCCAGTCCGCATCTTCTTTCGCCGCTTCCGATTGCGAAGCCCAATGCAACAGCGCCCCATACTCGGCACGGTCCGCCGAATCGGTGGTGCGGGCATAGAGCCGCGCAAGAAAGTCCCGGTCCGATCCATTTACCGTCGGCGGGCCCGGCGCGATGTAGCGAAAATCCGGGGCAGAATCCCCAAAGTTCGGGCGGCGTCCGGCGAGCGACACGAGGGTATCGGGGAGCAGGATCGCCGCGCGAAATCGGGGGTCGTCGTAGAGATTGACCCCTTGGGGATACTCGGCGTTCCGCAGGTTATAGAGCGGATCGGCGAAGGTCAGATAGAGCTCGCGGGCGTGAATGCCATAACCCAGGGAAGATTCGTAATAACGGCCATCGCGGTCAATGTTGTTGGCTAACATGCTATAGATGGAAAAGGGCCCTTCCACGGCGACGCGGATAAACTCCGGCACATCCAGCAGGCACCCGACAGCGAGGGCACCGCGCAGGTAGTCCGCATGCCCATTGTGCAGGGCACCCGCGAAGGCATGGTCGTAGCAATAATAGGCCCCATCCAGCAGCATGTTCTGCTCGATATTTTCCCGCCGAGTGAACCCTGGCCGCAGCGACGGACCGTCCATCACGGGCGCATGGTAGAGCCGGTCATAGTAGTCCACGTACTTCACCAGGGTCCGGGCCACCTGATACCAGGGACGTGCAAACCGGCCGGAAGGTGGATTGCTGGGGTAGTCCCAGGAGCCCGAGGTGGATTCCTTGTAAATGGAGGCCAGTGCATCGAGCAGCAAGGCGGCCCGATTGGCATAGCGCTCCTCCTCCGTCAGGAGCCAGGCATCGGTCAGTGCGGGCAGGGCATATTGGGTCCATTGCTCGGTCACCCAGGCGTTGAACTGCCCCTGGAAATAGTGGATGCGCCCATCGGGTGCCTGATAGCCCTCCCCCTCATCCGGGTGCTCGGCATCCGGCAGGGTGTGGCCGTTGACGCAGGCCACCTGGCCGGGCTTGTCCCAGCTACACCGTGCGCCATGCCAAGTGCCCGTTCCGCCATCACAGATGGGACAGGCCGTAAAACCATAGGCATAGCAGGCCCCCGGTTCGGGCAGAAAGGAGAGCCAATAGGCGTCGCTTTCTTTCATCCATTTCTCGGCGTCCGCCACGATGGCATCCCGATGTGCCTTGGCCCACGGCAGGGTTGCTGCCCGCTCCCGCGCACGGGCCACCTCCGCCGGGGTCCGGTTCACACACGGGTGCACGTCCCGTCCCCGAATCACCAGATCGTTCTGCGCGATCGGCTTGGCTGCATCGGTACGAATTTCCAATTCACGCTTCGGGTCGTGGGCCCCGTAGACTTCAAACAGACCGACATAGGTCCGTGCCGCATGCACTTCCGTAACGCCAACACGAAGGGTGGACGTTTTTCGTTCAGGAAAACGCAATACCACCACCGAAGTCCCCGGAGCAATGGGATGACTTTCGGACGGTCCCTCGGAAAAACCCAATTCAACGGCAGCCCAGTCTCCGTAAAGGGTGTCGTCCGCAAGCTTCAGATAGACCGTATCCACCATAACCGGCTCGGCATAGCGAAGCTCGACCCATTGGGGTAGTTCAGGATTTTCCCGTGACGCCCACCGGGAGTTCCCGTTCCCGTCCACGGCTTTCTCTGCGGCGTATTTCGAACCGGCGACACTCGAGGCCGTCACCGCGACCGCATCATGGCGAACTGCTTCCACTGCGCCCGTCGTCCAGGCCACACACCACACACTGAGCACCAGTCCGATTCGCATCACGTCTCCACTACAACGTTTTTCCCGCCCCGAAGAGAGCAAGGGTATAGACCAGGGTAAAGTACAAGCCCACCCCCAGAAACAGAACGCCCGTTGCACGCCGCATCCACCACTCCAAAAGGGCTATGCGGGTCACGAAACGGCCCACCAACTGGGCCGACGTCTGAATTAACAACACGATAAACACTACAGGAACGGAAACCCCGATGGCATAGAGCAGGGGCAGGAGTACATGGGACTCCGCCTTGAGCGATAAGGGAATCAGCCCGCCAAAGAAAAGCGCCGCGGTGGTGGGGCAAAAGGACATGGCGAAGAGCAACCCCAGCAACATGGTGGCCCACAGCGCACCGGAACGGCCAAAACGCTGGGCCCACCCTTTCAAGCGTCCCCGCCCCACGGGCAACTCCAGCCACTCGAAAAGCACGAGTCCCACGACAAGCAAGATGGGCCCCAGGAGTCGAAAAAGATATTTCTGCAGGACCTGCGACACGACCGGAATGGACGCCAGACTTGTGGTGACCAACAGGGCAAGTAGTACAAAGCCGATGGCCTGACCCACCATGTAGCAGGCGCCGGAGGCCGCCACCAGCCGGGGCGAACTCAGCCGCCGGGAGATGAAAGTAATGGCGGTAACGTTAGTCGCCAGCAAGCACGGACTGATGGAGGTTAGAAAGCCCAACCAGAAGGCCCCACCCATGGCCACAAACAACTCGGTCACGAATTCGCTCCGAGCGCGGTATCTACTTGCTCCCGTACGTAGTCCATGTAGGCAGCTTTGTCATAGACCAACTCCCAGATACGGCTCAGATTCTCATACGCCACCACGGCCCCATCGGCATACCGGGCCAGTACGACCGATTTGGTGTAGAGCCCGAAATCCTCCACAAAATGGCCGTGTTCCGACACGTCGACATCGACAACCCGCCACTGTATAGCACCGTTGGCCAAAGCGTCTGCGAAATAAGTCGTGAGGGTTTCGTGGGTGTAGGACTCCAGATTGAGACAGGTGCTGCAATCCTTGCCCATATCGAAATAGTAGACGACGAGTCCGTCGTTCTCCCCGCCTGCCGACACGTTTGGCGGTGTGGGTGCGATGGCGTCGGAGCCGCTCAGGACGTAGAGAACACTGCCCAGGGCGAGCATTAGAATCGTTATGGAGAAAGCCTGCTTCATTCCGTGAGCAAGGTCCGCAGTTCGTCGTCCGAAGGGAGCCGACCGGAGACTTTCACTTCCCCATCGACCACCAAGCCGGGTGTCGCCACGATATCGTAGGTCATGATATCTTCGATGGCCGTCACTTTTTCCAAGGTAAATTCGAGCCCAAGGGACTCCGCAGCTTCCTGGGTCATGGACGCCAGACGTGTGCAGGTGGCACAGCCGGTTCCAAGTATCTGAATTTTCTTCATCGAACTACATTCCTGCCGGTTCATCGTTGTTCCGTGCGCCCCCCATTAATTCATTCGTTGGGACACCCAAACAGAGGTCAATGGAGGCAGAGCAACAGTATACAACGCGAAGGGGGAGTATCGTGAGTCAGGCCCTGCACAAAACGGATAGGTCCCCAAAGGGTGCCTGGCACCGCAACGAAAAACGGGCGGATCCCAGAGGACCCGCCCGCTCGAGCATTGTTTCTAAATCGGCTCAGCCCGCCGCCACACAGTAGAGGGCATCCGACGTACGAATGAATAATTTCTTGTCCGAAATGGCGATGGTGGACTTGCACTCTTTCCCGCCAAAGCTCACGGTGGAAAGCATCTCGAATTGCTCACCCACGCGCATGGTCACTACCTGGCCATCCTGCGTCAGGCAATACATCTTCCCATCCGCAACCACGGGGGAAGCCCAGATACGGCTATCGGCATCCACTTCGCCGACCCACAATTCCTTGCCCGTCTTCGCATCGAGGCAATACAGCAACTTTCGCACGCCATTGAGGAGGTAGACCCGACCGTCTTCATAGACGGGCGTGGGCACGTCGGTCGTCTTGCCATCGTAAATCCACAGGGACTCGTCGAAGGCAAAGGACTTACCGGCCTCGGGCTGAATGGCGAAGGGCGAAAGCCCCCGGGGCTGCACCCCAATGACCAGGCCATCGGCCATCACCGGTGACGGAATCAGGCGCCACATGCGACCGCGCTCCGGGTTGTGGTTCTGACGCCACAGTTCATCCCCCGTCTTCGGGTCGTGGGCGATAACATAGTTGGCACCCTGGGTAATAATTGCAGATACCCCATCGTGCTCATAGGGCATGGGGCTGGTGTACGAATCAAAGGCCTCGTCGGCACCGTCGCTGTTGCGGTGCGTTTTCCAGACTTCCTTACCCGTCTTCGTGTCGAGGCAGAGGATGAACGAGTCTTCGTCCGTGAAGTCGTCCAGCTGCTTCCGGTCCCACTGGCCCCGCATGACCGCCACGTAGAGCTTTCCCTGGAAATAGAGGGGCGTGGCGCTATATCCGAATTGCTGGCTGATGGGGCCATACTTCTCGATGAGGTTAAGCTTCCAGGCCACGTTCCCGTCCAGGTCCGTGGCGATCAAATCGCCCGTACCAAAGGTAAAATAGACCTGCTCCCCGTCGGTCACGGGCGAGGGTGAAGCCAGGGTGTTGCGCCGGGGCTGCTCCACCCCCTCGGCAAATTCCTTCTGCCAAATCACGGCCCCGCTATCCCGATTGATACAGAACGCCGTCAGGGATTCCATTTCGTCGCTGTTGGACACGCAGTAGACGCGGTCACCCAGGACGATGGGCGAGGCCGAACTCGGTCCGGGCATGGGCACGGTCCAGACGACGTTGTCTTTGCTCCAGGCACCGGGCAATCCCGTCTCGCTACTGGTCCCGTTAAACTGGGGGCCACGGAAATGCGGCCAGTCTTCCCCGATTGCTGATGGAGCCGCTAACACGGCCAGGGTCATCGCGGTCAGCAGACTGCGAATGGCACTCATTTTCATCGTCAATTCCTTTTCTGTCGCATCGGAAAGCGTCTGTTTTACCGCGCGGGTAAAACTGTGGACGCGGTAGTCGTTTGCCCTATACTATCGATACGGCATCACGTCAATGAAACAAAGGGATGCCGCTTGTGAATACAACTCTAAACGAAGACTCTGCGCGGCTGCAAGTATCGCATACACAGACGCTTCCCCGCGTGGCGGGACGGAAATAACCAAGGAGTATTACCATGTTGAGCTCACTGCTACGCGCCTCTCTTTCTTGCGCTCTCGCCACGGCATTGGCCTGGCCTGCCACGACGATGGCCGCCGACTGGCCCCAGTTTCAGGGCCCCGACCGAAACGGAACCTCTCCGGAAACCGGCCTCCTGCGGGATTGGCCGGACGGCGGACCCCGCACCCTCTGGACCTTTGCCGCCCAGGAGGGCTTCGGCGGTCCGGCCATCCGTGATGGGGAAGTGTATTTCCTCGATCGGGAAGACGACGCCCGCGATGTACTCCGTTGTCTCGCACTCGACTCCGGCAAGGTCTTGTGGACCGTGAGCTACGACGCTCCCGGCTCGACGAGTCATGACGGCTCCCGGACCACCCCCACGGTAACGGACACCCATATTTACACCGTGGGTCTCATGGGGCACTTCACCTGCTATGACCGGGCCACACATAAAATCGCGTGGCAGCACGACCTCCGCGACGAGCATAAAATGGGATTGCCCAATTGGGGCTTTTCCCAGTCCCCCGCCCTGTATAAAGATCTCGTCATCGTGGCACCCCAGGCACCCGACGCCTTTGTAGCGGCCTACGATCAAAAGACCGGAAAACAGGTGTGGGCCAACGCTGATCTGGATGGGGTCGGCTATTCTTCCCCGTTGGTCACCACGCTCGACGGAGAAGAACAGATCGTCATGATTACCGCACCGGGCGGCAAGGGCGGCACGGTCTCCGGTATTGCCCTGGACGATGGGCGCCTGCTCTGGTCCTATGACAACTGGAACTGCAAGATTCCCATTCCCAACGCGACGCCCCTTCCCGACAACCGTCTCTTCATCACCGGGGAATACGGCGCGGGTTCGGCCATGATTCAGGTAGCGCGTGATGGGGCTGATTTCCGGGTGAAAGAACTCTTCACGACGGACCAAGTCGGCAGCCAGATTCACCAGCCCCTCCTCATTGAGAACGCCCTCTACGCCAACAGCAACGGCAATCGCCGTCGCGACGGCATGGTCTGCATGACGCTTGACGGGAAATTGCAGTGGCGTACCGAAGATGATGGCGCACTGCCCAGCTTCGAACGGGGCAACCTGCTCTTTGCCGATGGCATGATTTTGAATCTCGATGGCAACACGGGCATCCTCCACCTCATCTCGCCTTCTCAACGCGGCTACGTGGAAATCGCCAAGGCCAAGGTGCTCGATGGGAAGAAAATCTGGTCGCCCATGGCCCTTTCTAATGGCAAGTTGGTGGTGCGCAGTCAAAGCGAAATGAAGTGCCTTGACCTGAAGGCTCCCTGAGTGTCCTGCGCACGCCCTGTGGCGGTGCGACTCAGCGCTCCCAGAATCGTTTCATAGCACGAAGTAAACCGGACAAAGGCCGTCATGAAAATTGTCTACATCGTCCCCGGAACCGGTGGCACCTTCTATTGCCAGAATTGCATGCGCGATATCGAGCTCGTCCGCACCTTGCGTCGGGAAGGGCATGAGGTCCTGATGATACCGGTCTATCTGCCCCTCCTGGTGGATGCGCCCGATATCAATGACGACACGCCCGTGTTCTTCGGGGGAATCAACTGCTACCTTCAGCAGAAGTTCCCCCTTTTCCGACGCACACCCCGTTGGCTGGACAAGCTCTTTGACGGGGCATGGATGCTCCGCCAGGCCGCCAAGAAAGAAGGCAGCACCGAGGCCGCAGGGCTGGGCCCCATGACCCTCTCCATGTTGGAAGGTCCCGAAGGGCACCAGAAGAAAGAACTGGACCGGATGATCACGTGGTTGCGCGATCAGGAGAAGCCCGACGTCATCCACCTGTCCAATGCGCTGCTCCTGGGTATGGCGCGCACCCTGAAAGACACCCTCAACTGCCCCCTGTTCTGTAGTCTCCAGGATGAAGAACCCTGGATCGAAGCGATTGATGAGCCCTATCGCCAGCTCTGCTGGGAAGCCATGACCCACTGCGGCAAAGACGTGGACGCCTTCGTCGCGGTGAGCCAGTGGTATGCCGACGTCATGAAAAAGCGGATGGCCCTCCCCGATGACAAGGTTTATGTGGTCCACCTGGGTATCAAGACGCCGGAAACAAACGGCGGCACCCTTTCCTTTGACCCACCGGTCATCGGCTATCTCTCCAAGATGACCGATTCCCTGGGACTGGGTAAGCTGATCGACGCCTTCATCCACCTGAAACAACACCCGCGGCTCGGCAACCTTAAACTGCGGGCAACGGGTGGCCAGGTGGGGGGCGATGTAACCTATGTGAAATGGCTCAAGAAAAAGCTCGCGAAACATGGCATGGAACACGATGTCGAGTTTCTGGATGACTTTGACGCGGAAGAACGTCTCAAGTTCATCCAATCCATCTCAGTTATGTCGGTCCCGGCGGAAGAAGGCGAAGCCTTTGGGCTTTTTATTATCGAGTCCCTGGCCTCGGGCGTTCCGGTGGTGCAACCGGCCGCCGGTGCCTTCCCCGAAGTCGTCCATGCAACGGGTGGTGGCTTGCTCTATGACCCGAGCGATGCCGATGGCCTCACCCGCACGCTGGAAGCCCTCTTGCTGGATTACGATAAGGCGAAAGCCCTGGGCGAAGCCGGTCGCACCGCGGTACAGGAACAGTTTTCAACCGAGCGTATGGCCGAACGTACGCTCGCCGTCTATTCGAGGTATGTGAATTCATGAAAGACAAGTTAGTTTCTATGGCCCCCTTCTTTGTCATCATTGTGTTGGTGCTCGGATGGGGCGTGATGCAGGGATGGTTCACATCGGCACCGACCGCCAAAGAATCAGCGGTCACTCCCGCGCCCAAGGCACAAGAAACGCCCCCGGCCCCCGCGCCCGCCGCAACGACCCCATGGACTGAGTCGGCCCCTGAGGTCGTCCCGGCCCCCAAAGAAAGCCCAGCAACACCCCCGCCCCCCACCGATGAGCCAACCGCCCAGCAATGGTCTACCTATCACGGAGACGCCCAGCTGGCTGGCGTCATCGATGTGTCCCTGCCGGACGAACCCAGTCGCCTGTGGCGCTTTCAGGCCAATGGGGCCATCTACCATGGCCCGGTCGCCTCGGAGAAACTGCTTCATTTCGTCACCAGCAAGGGCGAAGTTTTCGGGGTGGACTTCAAGGGCGTCAAAGCCTGGTCCAAGCAACTCACGCGCATATCGCCCGTGGATCAGACGGAGAAAAACGCCCGCGTTGACGGCCCCGTATCCTGCTTTGGCGAAACGGTCTTCGTCGGTACCATGGCGGGTACCCTCCATGCCCTGGATGCTGCCACGGGCAAGGACAAGTGGCAGACCGATATCGACAGCACCATTCTCGGTGCCGTCACCATGCAACCTGCCGCAGGAGACCTGCCCCCGCGTGTTTATGTCATCGGGCAGGACGACGGCGCCCTCCATTGCCTCAACATGAATGACGGCACGCCCCTCTGGAAAAGTGAACCCATCGATCGCTGCGACGGCTCCCCCTCCAGCGGCGCGGGCGTCCTGGCCTTCGGTAGCTGTGCTTCGGCCTTGCATGTCATTTCCGCCGACTCGGGCGAAATCCTCCATAACATCTCGCTGGGTGACGACGATCAGGTGGCCGGGGGCGTGGCCTTTCGGGGCACCTCCCTCTTCTCCGGAAGCCACAGCGGGGAACTCTTCCACGCCGACACCAAGACGGGCGAGATCGTGTGGAGCAACACCGATGCGGAAAGCGAAATCTTCACCACACCCGCCGTATCCCCCACCCACGTTATTTTCGGCTCCATGGATGACAACTTCTATGCCCTCGATCGTGCCAACGGATCGCTGCGCTGGAAATTCGCCGCCCGGGGCCTGACCATGTCCCCCGTCATTGCGCGGGATAAGGTCGTGGTCGGTGCGGGCGGGGTCCTATCCCTCCTGGCATTGGAAACGGGCAAGGAACTGTGGTCCTTTGAAGTCAGTGATGAAATTTCTTCGCCCTCTATTATCGAGGGGATGATTATCGTCGGTAGTGATGATGGTAGTCTCAGCGCCTTTGGCACTCCCGAGTAGCGCGCCGATTACCTCCAACCAGACAGGTTATTTTATTGTGGACAATACCGCCCCCATTCTTTCACTTTCGCACATCAGCAAGACCTACGACGGCGACGGCACCCCGACCGCGGTCCTCGAAGACATCAACCTTCAGGTGCACACAGGCGAATCCCTGGCTATCGTCGGGCCTTCCGGCTGTGGCAAGAGCACACTCCTGAACCTGATCGGCCTGCTGGACACCCCCACCAACGGCACGATTACCTTCAACGGTGAAGGGCTGGATGACTTCGATGAAACGGACCGGGCCGCCTTCCGCAATCGCGCCATCGGCTTTGTCTTTCAGCTCCACCACCTCTTGCCCCAATGCACAGCCCTGGAAAACGTCCTGGTGCCTACCCTCGCAGGCACGCCCGACCCCGATGCACCAGAGCGCGCCCGCCAGTTGCTGGACCGGGTCGGCCTGGGTCATCGGGTAAACCACCGTCCCGGCCAACTTTCCGGGGGCGAACGGCAACGGGTCGCCGTAGTGCGGGCCTTGATTAACCAACCCGATCTCCTCCTCGCCGACGAGCCGACCGGCGCGTTGAGTGAGGAAGGTTCCGGGGCCCTGACCGATCTCCTCCTGGAGCTGAACGCGGAACACAAGATGGGACTGATTGTGGTCACCCACGCACCTGACGTGGCCGCACGCATGGGTACGGTATACACCTTGAAATCCGGTCAACTGCTCCCCCAGGGGGATGCCTCATGACCCACCTGATAAAAAGCAGCCTGCGCTATTACTGGCGCATGCATCTGGGCGTATTACTCGGGGTCGCCCTCGCAGCCGCCGTGCTCACCGGGGCCCTCCTCGTGGGCGACTCGGTCGATTACTCACTCAATCGATTTGCGGAATTGCGGCTGGGGCATACGCAACATGCCATCAGTACCCGCACCAATTACGTGGATCAACAACTCGCCGAACGGCTGAGCGAACGCACTGGAGCGCCTGTCGTGGCAGCGCTGGCCCTCCGTGGCATGGCCATCACCCAGGGCAACCAGGCCGACGACCGCCAACAGGTAAACCTGGTTGATGTGGTGGGCGTAACCGACACTTTTTGGACCCTGGCCGACGGGGAGCCCCTTTCCCTCGAAGCCAACGAAGTCGCCCTCAGCCAGAAACTCGCAGAAGCACTGGGAGCCGCGGCGGGTGATGAAGTGGCCCTCCGCGTAGAAAAACCTTCCCTCCTCCCCCGAGATGCCGGGCTCTCGGCGCGGGATGATGATCGCTCGGTTCGCCGCAGCTATACGGTGAAATCCGTGCTGCCCGACGACAGCCTGGGACGCTTCAGTCTCGCACCCACCCAGATCGCGCCCTACAACGCCTTCACCCAACGGGATGCCCTCCAGGCACAGTTGGAGCTTCCCGGTAAGGTGAATCTCCTCCTCTCGCCCCAGGACACCCCGACCGATACCCTTCAGGCGGCATTGGAGGCGTCCTGGCGAATTGCCGACTCGGGCCTCTCCCTCGAAGCCTACCCCGGGAACATCGTGCAACTCGAATCCGAGGGGGTCTATATCGCCGAGGACGTGGCCCGGGCCGCACTGGCCCGGGAGGGTGCTTCGGGCACGCTGACCTACCTGGTCAACAGCCTGGAGAGCGCAAAAGGCACGACGCCCTATTCCTTCATGACAGCCGGACCGGTTCCCCCGGACATGGCCGACGACGAGATGGTGGTCAACCGCTGGCTCGCCGACCAACTTTCCCTGGCGATCGGGGATAGGGTCACGGTGGCCTACTATGAACTGACGGCCGCCAATGAATTCGTCGAACACACGCGGGACTTCCGGGTCCATTCCGTCCGCGAGATGGAAGCCCTCCAGGGGGAACGCGCCATGATGCCCGTATTCCCCGGCCTGAGTGATGTCGACAGTTGTGCCGACTGGGACGTCGGCATGCCGATGGACGACGAGAAGCTCGAAGACGAAGCCAATGAGGCCTATTGGGATGCCTACCGGCAATTGCCCAAGGGCCTCGTCACCCTGGCTGCGGGACAGGACATGTGGGCGAACCGATTCGGCGCCTACACCGCCATCCGCTATCCCGGAACAGAAGCGGACATCCCCGCCCTGACCACTACATTAACCGCGGCCCTCGACCCGGCCCTCATGGGACTCGAATTCCAACCGGTACAGGCCCAGGCCCGGGAAGCGGTCAACAACGCCATGGATTTCGGCGGTCTCTTCATCGGGATGAGCTTTTTCATCATCGCCGCGGCCCTGATTCTGACGGGGCTCTTGTTTGTCTTCGGCATTCAGCACCGCACCCGTGAAATGGGTATGCTCCTGGCCGTGGGACTCCTTCCCAAACACGTACGCCGTCTATACCTCGCCGAGGGGTTACTACTGGCCACCGTGGGGGCCCTGCTGGGTGCTGCCTTCTCCACCCTCTACACCCGCGCCCTCCTCTTTGGACTCGCCCACTATTGGCAAGGGGCACTGGCCAATGCGGCCATCCGCTACCACGCCACGACGGGGACACTGCTCCTCGGGACCCTCATCAGCATCGTGTGCGCCATGGTCACCATGTACATTGCCCTGCGCCGCCACCTGAAGCGCCCCGCCCGGGAGCTCCTGCAAACCGACTTCTCGCAAGCCCTGCGCACCAGTGGCGACGGGCGTGCCCAGGGCTTGAGCCTTATCGGTGGACTCGGTGGCGTGCTCCTCGCCTTCCTGGCCCTGGTGGGACTCCTCATGACCCAGGTGCACAACGCATCGCTCCTGGGCTTTGGTGCAGGCAGCCTCCTGCTGGTCGCCGTGTTGTTGCTGTGCCGCTATACGCTCATGCGCCTCGGCACGGGCGAGAGCACCCGCCTGACCCTCTCGCGCCTCGCCCTGCAAAACGTCGCACGACGGCGCGGACGGAGCATCGCCACCCTCTCACTCCTCGCGGGCGGTGCCTTCCTCGTCTTTGCTGTGTCCGCCATGCAGGAAGACCTGCAGGCCAACGCCCACCAGCGTTCGGCGGGCACGGGCGGCTTTGATCTCCTGGCGGAAAGCACCTTTCCTCTCCTGGAAAAACCGGTAGTGGAAGGCCTGGCCGACAAGGACGCCGTGTCGGCAATCAAAGTGCGCGACGGCGCCGATGCAAGCTGCCTGAACCTCAACAGTTCGCAACAGCCCGGTGTCGTGGGTATTCACGTGGACGACTTTATTCGCCGGGGTGCCTTCGCCTCGGAGGCGGAAGCCCGGGAGCTGTGGGAGCGCCTCAATGTGACCCTCCCCAACGGGGCTATTCCGGCCCTGGCAGGTGACGCCAACACCGCCATGTGGACCCTGAAGAAAAAAGCCTCCCTCGAAGGGGGCGGGCAATTACGCTATGAGAATGCCTCCGGCGAAGAGGTGGCGGTTCAATTGGTCGGCGCCCTGCCCATGCGCCTGAGTGTCTTTCAGGGGAAGATTCTGTTGAGCGATGAAAACTTTACCCGCCTCTTCCCCACCGAAGAAGGCTTCCGCATGTTTCTTATTGACACCGAGGAAGGAAGTACCGCGCAGACGACCCAGGCCCTCAACCGCGCCTATGAACGCTATGGCCTCGACGCCTTCCCACCGGTGGATCGTATCATGGAATTCTACGCCGTAGAAACCACCTACCTCGCCATGTTCCTCGTGCTTGGCGGGCTGGGACTTGCCATCGGCAGTGTAGGCATGGGCATCGTGGTCTTGCGAAACCTCCTGGAGCGCCGGGGCGAACTCGCCATGCTCGGCGCCCTGGGATTCCCCCACCATGCGATCATCCGCATGCTCTACGTGGAGTACGGATTCCTGCTCCTCGCGGGCCTTGGTACGGGCATCCTTGCCGCGTCCTTCGCCGTCATACCTGCCCTCTTCGCCACCCAGTCCTCCGTCGACGTGGGCATTCAACTCCAGCTGGCCATCCTCGTGTTTATCGTTTCCGTGGGCTGCACCGCCGGGGCCATCTTGCTGGGATTTCGCAAGGAACACTTTGACGCACTGCGCAGTGAATAGCGGCCAACCTCGAAGTCCCTATTTCTTCGGGAGCTCATTGGTATAGGGCACGGTACCATTCTTCGGATCGACCTGGTGGCCGAATCGTGCGATATACGTCTCGCCGGCCTCAAAGCGATCGCCCCGCGCGTCGAGGAGGGCCTGCAGTTCGGTGGCAAGTCGGTCTTCCAACGCCTTATACGCGGGCTTGCCAACTAGATTGTCCTGTTGGTAGGGGTCAACCTCGTTGTCGTAAAGGAGCCATGGCCCGTGCAAGTCGCGGACGTAGGTATAGCGCGTGGTGCGAATACCCCGATACTCCTTGCCACCATTGCGCCGCAGGTACTCGCCAAATGGAGTGATACAGGCAATGAGGGTGCCCTCATCCGTCGGTGCGCTCTCCCCCCGAAGGATGGGGGCGAAATTGCGCCCTTCTACCCCCGCGGGAATAGGAACGCCGCTCAGACCCAACAGGGTAGGCATGATGTCCGGACTGTTCAGCGGCATGGCGATCTCCCGGCCTTCTCCACCCGGAAGCTTCGGGTAACGCAGTAGAAAAGGCACCCGAATCGACTCGTCCCAGGGGCGCTGCTTTCGCTCATTGTCCTGCGAGCCCAGCATGTCACCGTGGTCTGACGTAAAGACAACGATGGTGTCCTCCGCCACACCCAGTGCCTCCAGCGTTTTCAGCAGGTCCCCCATACTCTTGTCGAGAGCGGCAATATGGGCGTAGTATCCCGCCAATTGCTTCTTGAACTTCTCTTCCTGCACCACGTTGGGACGCAGGACGATCGTTTCCGGATCGAACATCGCCTGGTATTCGGCCGGGGCCGATTGGTAGGGATTGTGGGGCGGGCCCCAGGCCAGAAAGAGGGCGAAGGGCTTCCCCTCGGCCACCTGGGACGTCATATATTGTTGGGCATCCCGCGTCTGGGCAAAGGCGTCATACTCTCCCCAGTGCCGGGGTGTGGGGTCGTCACCTTCGTAGAAATAAGAATTGTTGTAGTCATGGGTACATTCGAGCACCTTCCAGTAATCAAAGCCCTGATGACGCGCCTCCGGGATGGGCATGCGGCGTCCGTGACCATCGAGGTGCCACTTACCAATAAAGCCGGTGGCGTACCCTTCCTCTTTATACACTTCTGCAATGGTCCGTGCCGCGTCGGGCAATTGCACGTCGTTCAGAAACAGCCCATGGGTCTGGGCATATTGTCCCGTCATAAGACTGGCACGAAAAGGTGTACATACGGGCATGCCCGAAACGGCGTGGGTAAAATTGACGCCCGCGGCCGCCAGGGCATCCAGATTCGGGGTCTTCCCTTGCAGGTTCGGATCCCCCGCATAACCCGTGGCCTGCGCACGCCATTGGTCGGCGAAGATAAAGAGCACATTGGGCTTTGCGGCCGCCTCCGCCAACCCACTCCATACCATAGCGATACCCACCAGGCTCAGGGCCAAACAAGCGCTTCTTTTCATACCGTGTTCTTCCTTTTTCGTGCGCACATCCGGCAGGGCGACGTTAACCCAAGGGCAATTCGATACCATTCTGACAGACCCGGTTACGCCCCCGCTCTTTGGCGCGATAAAGGGCCTCGTCCGCCAGCCGGATGAGTTCTTGCTCATCCCCCGTCTCACCCGGCGCCATAGCGGCCAGCCCGATACTTACCGTCACCACATCGGCGGTCGGCGAATCGGCATGCGGCAGGGCGAGCGCCACGATATGACCCCGCAGACGTTCTGCCTGGGCTACCGTCAGGGCGTCCCCGTGATCCGCGATGATAACGGCAAACTCCTCACCACCATAACGCGCCACGAAATCGCTGGGACGCTGGAAGATTTCCGCGATGCCGGCGGCAACCTGTTTCAGGCACGCATCGCCCTCTTGGTGGCCGTAGTGGTCGTTATAACGCTTGAAGGCGTCGATGTCCAGCATAATCAGCGACAAACGCGACTGCTCCCGTCGGGCACGACGCCATTCGTGGGTGAGTCGATCATCAAAAGAACGCCGGTTATGAATTCCCGTGAGCCCATCGATGCGGGAAAGCTGCTCCAGCTCGGCTTCCAAGCGCTTTTGTTCGCTTACATCGGTGTGGAGGAACAGGGACCCTGTCACATCGAAATGCTCGTCGACGATGGCACTGCCACGAAGGTGGACATGAAACATCCGCTCGTAGTAGGTCGTCAAGATGAGGTCTTCAGAAATGTTTTCCCCGTTCAATATGGGCGTAATAATAGCTTCGAAGCGGCCCGGACCGCCGTAGATGCGATCCAGATTGATCGATTCCATTTGATCCGGCGTATAGCCAAACCAATAGCCGAAGACCGCGTTGATGTAGGTAGGGGTGCCCGTCACGTCGGCAATCAACACGGCGTCGGCCGAATCATCGAGGGCCGCACGAATCTGAAGCAGATCCATTTCGGTGGCCTTTTGTTTCGTGCAGTCGGTCATCCTGCCCACCATCGCCACCTCGCCCCCCGGGTTCCGGCGAAACGATGCAAGGGAAACCACATAATAGGCGCTGTTCCCCTCGGGATTGGTCATGGCCAGTTCCCGGCGTTCGGGTTCCCCCGCCCCGTTGGAGCCGCGCTCGATCGACGTAAAGAACTGTGCCATCGCCTTGCCCTGGGGCGTGGACAGATCACGTACACACGCACCCGCCCTGAGCGCTTCCCGCGACATGCCCATTAGCGTGGCAAAGGCCTGGTTCGCGTCGAGAAATTTCCCCATAGCGTCCCAGACAAACAGGGGGCCGTCCGTCGTATCACAAAGGGCCGACAGGCAGTCCTGGGTCTCCGCCAACGCACCGCGCACCGCCTCCCGTTGCTCCCAGGCGTACGCCACGAATCCACCGCCTACCACCACCAGAACAGCCACGAAAGCGAGTAGCCCCCACACGATGCTATGGAGAGTGCCCTCAAGGGAGCCCACAGCGACGGCGGCTTCAGCTGCGTCACCTGGATGCGGGTGATACACTCCCCAGGCCACGGCGGCAACAACCGCGAGAATTGGGAAGACTGTCAGCAGCATACGGCGACACACCCGCTTCCAATCGGGCCTGGTCGAAGGGGCGAATTCAAACATCAACACAGCGTGCTCCTGATAATACGGACCAACGCCCCATTATCACTTGCCACCATCAATAACCGAACCCATCATCACGTAATCAACTCACCGGGCCGCGACACCCACCACGAAAACTTTCTATTCATCACCAAACCAATCATCATTCGGCAGCTTCCACCTCGTTTTCCTCTGGCCCATCGGAGCCGTCTGGAATGGCTGCCACGGCGGGAACGGCGGTGGGGCTGAAATGGTATCCGGTCAACACCTCGTCTTCCATCGTAACCAATGTAGCCGCTCCACCGCGGGTGTTTAAAAATGTAAAGGACTCCACCGCCCCCTGGTCGTCGAGATGCCCCACCCGCTCACCCTGGGAAGTGATGATGGCAAGCCGCCCCGCTTCATCCACCAGGGCCCATTCGGTGATACCATCTCCTTCCACGTCGCCACTGGCACAAAACACATCGGGCCAATAATCATCGCCCGAAAAGGTC
Organism: Candidatus Hydrogenedentota bacterium; assembly: GCA_034669905.1. Classification (GTDB taxonomy): domain Bacteria; phylum Hydrogenedentota; class Hydrogenedentia; order Hydrogenedentales; family JAEUWI01; genus JAEUWI01. The sequence continues at coordinate 31,718 of JAXMOL010000043.1, read as the reverse complement.
GGGACCGTCCAGAGAATAGCGCCGTTTTCACTGGCTGCGAATATCTTCTCATCGCCCAGAATCATCACCTGGAGCGGGCCGTTGGATGATGTATTGTCTACGAGGATGTCCTCACAGTAGTCCTGGTTCATTCCAATGGCACCGATTTTCTCACCTTGGACATCAAGACGCAGTACATTGAAGAATTGGCTGGCATAGAGTCGGCCATACCCGTCGGAAGCAACCCCGAGGCCCACGGAACCCATACCCACGTTCCGGTTTCGCCATAGGCGCTCGCCATCCTCAGAGACGAGGTGAACGCCATTCATCATGCCCACCAGGACTTCGTCGTTTCCATCGCCATCCACATCGCCCGCGACCAGGCTTTCCACATAGCTGGTAAACCAACTCCCCTTATAGGTCCAAATCACCTCTCCGTCCAGGGTCATGGCAACGACCTTGCCCTCCACATCAGAATAGCCCACGAGCCGGGGGCCGGACGCGTGCTGCAGCAGGTGGACGGTGTCGATACCGTCTGGCAAGTCCACGGTGGCCTGTTTCGTGCCGTCTGCACCCAGCACCACCAGCGACTCGTCCCACGTAGTCATCAGCAGTTCGTCCGCGCCATCGCCATCCCAATCTCCACGGGAGATCAAGTAAGCCTCCGGCACTTCCAGGGTCCAGGCCTCGGTCACCCCAAAATAGTGGTCGCCTTCCAGCAAGCCCGAGCGTGGCGCGACGATTTCCTCCTGCACATCACCCGCAAAATCGTCGGCCGTGGCGGCCGCCACAAGCGCCTCGCCGTCGTAGTCGCCGCTCTTGGCAAATTGAATAACGCCGTTGCGGTCAATGAAGAATCGTACCGCCGAAAACATCGCGCCCCCGAAGGGATCGGGCAAGCCGCTTTGCGACACCACGGGATAGACAATACCCTCGTCCGCCACAAATTTCCGAAGGGTGTCGGGGTCTTCCTCGCTTACTGCGATCACGACCACCTCCCCCGCCAGGGACAGGGCATTCAGTTCCTTGATGTGCCGCGCCTCCCAGAAGTAGCTTCCCCCCACGTCGATGATGACCCGTTTGCCCCGCAGAGCGCTCAAGGTGATCTCTTCCCCATCCAAGGTCGGCAAGGTCATATCCGGTGCGCGAACCCCCTCCCACTGGGAGTAATCCTGCTCCATCATGAAATCATCGTAGCCGCCAAAGCCGAAGAAGGGGAAGGTCTCCATGGCCAACACTATATAGACCACTGTAAAAACGGCCGTCAGAAGCACACCGGTGATAGAAAGGCCCAGGCCCCACCCGGCCATGGCCCGGAAATGGCGCTCACCGCCAAGGTGTATAGCGCTTAATACAATGCCGACGGCGCCCAGGAGCCCGCCCAGTAAAATGAAGCTGAGAAATACAGACAATATTCCCAACACCAGGCTGGTAATGGCCAGTCCCAATCGGGCCGTGGGTAAGGGCGGTACTGCTTCGTCATTATTGAACTGGCTCATAAATTTCCAATCATTGTGGCCAAGTGGCCTTGGCCTGTCACGTCAGAGCCCCTTTTGCGCTACGTATCGAATTCATTTTGTCGCTCCCCCGCCTCGAATTCCGCTTCAAGTTCCGCCTCACATTGTTTGCAATACTCCCAGGTCGAGAAATGTTGTACCCATCCCGTGCCGGCGAGTTCCTTGTAGGCCCCTTCTTCGGGCACGATTGCTTCCAGCAAGAGTCGATAGCAGTCGCGGGGCGTGAAGTGATCACACACATCGAGTACCACCCCATGCATTACCATCCGGGCGAGTAGCGCCTTGAGCTCTCCCTCCACCGCATCATCATCCAGACTATCCGGTTTCGGCAGGGCGTTAAAGTTCCCAATGAAAGCGGAAAGCGGTACCGTCTCCCCGTGCTCTATACAATAGTCCATCCGCTTGAGCGCATCCAGCGCATCAATCTCCTCGACCGACTCTCCCTGAATGGCCCGGTCGATACGCCGCGTCTCCGCATCCAGCGCGGATTGAAAATCATCTCCGTCGTTTTCGTCCATCTCCAACGGCACGGGCCGAATGGTATCGATCTGACAGGAATCATCATCCACCTGAAAGCGGGTGACCGTCGGGCCGGCCTGCTTTGACGGGTCCATCTCCGGCGGCAGGGCCAGGTTTTCAATGGGTGCCCAATCCCCCTCATCCGCTTCGTCGTTCTCGTCGGGCTCCCGGGTGCAATACTCCACCGTGGCCCCGGCCAACTCCACCGTCACCCGACCATTCTGGCTGAACCATTCCAACATCAGGCGATCGCGCCAGGGGGTCGGCGGCGCTTCACCCAAATGACTGCGACTGACAAATTCCTCCACCGAACAGGGCAATGCCCGGACCCACCCCTGGGCCGTCATGGTACCCGTAGGGCCGTTCTGGAACTGGGACAACTTCTTGAACTGCTCCCAGGTATAGTCCTTCAACGTCCCATCGTCCGCCGCTGGCTCAAAACGAAGGTGCTTTCCGCGCAAATCGGGCGCCGTCGTACCCGTCAGTTCAAGACGGAGCGCCATATTCTCTCCGTGCTCATTTTGTTCGCCCCGCAGCGCCACATAGCCGTGAACGCCGTAACGATTCGTCGTCCACAACTCCCCACACAACACATACTCCCCTAAGCGAATTGACATGGCAACCGGCCTCCCTTAGTTTACGTTGCACGTCCTGTTTCAACTGCCTCGTGGCTCAATCCTAGCATGGCGTAACGGGAAAGAAAAGACTACTTCGAAAGGGCACTTCGGTGCTCGTCCACGTAGAGCCCAATCGACTCGAAGGGAATCGGCTCAAAATCCGGAAGCCACTGAAAAACCGCCGCATCATCGCGCAGGCGGAAATTCCCTCCCTTCCAATCTTCGAAGCCCGGATCCTCCTGCGTCACCAGACTCGCTCCAACAAGCCAGTTTCCTTCCACATAATTCTTGCATCGGACCGCCACATTGCCGGAGGCATGGTTCATCCGGAGACCTTCGTAGGTGTAGAAATCCCTGAGCCCCGGATAGCGGTCGGTGTAGGGCGGCTGGGTTATGTCCACATCTTCCCGAAGCCGCTTCTGCCACAGAGGATCTTCCTGCCACTTCGCCCAGTTTGCATCACTCCAGGGTGCGGAACCGATGGCCTGATCACATTCGATGAAGATATTGTTGGTGACCTGGTTATCGTGACCACCATGGTTGAAGACCGCGCCAAAATTACCCCCGGACGCCTTGTAGAACACATTGCCCGTGACCACCTGGCCACCATCCCCATCATCAAAGTAGATGGCGCAACTGCCGTGGGCCATCTCACTCCCGATATGGTGCCAATAATTATGGCGAATGATGGAGCCCCGGTGGGAAGGGTCCCGCCCCATATAAAACGCACCGCAGTCGTCGGAATTCATACTCACATGGTGTACGTCGTTCAATTCGAAGATATGGTCATTCCCCGCCCAGCCAATCGCCTGGTGGGGCGCGTCGTTGATTTCGTTGTGGGCCACGTAGACCCCGACCCCGTTGACCCGCAGGTTATAGGCTGCTGTCCGCATTCGTTCGGACACCCGGTAGATGTGATTGTTCACGACGCGGTGGCCCGAAGGCGTCAAGGTCTTGCGATCCCCTCCGGCAATTTGAATACCCCCGGTACCGTTGTGGTGGATATCACAGCTTTGGATAACGTGATGGCTTCCGCCGTCCACCACGATTCCCTGGAGTCCCGCATTACGAATTTCGCAACCTGCAATCCGAACGTGGCTTCCGCCGTTGACCGTCATCGCCGTACCGGCGCAGTCCTGCAATACGAGTCCCGAGAAGGAAACGTGGGAGACGTCATCGAGGGCGATGAGCGGCTTGCTGAGGAGTGAGAGCGTCACACGCGCCCCCTCCAAGGGGGCAGGCGGCCAGAAGTAGAGGGCCTGCGCCTTGCGGTCGATGAAGTATTCCCCCGCGCTATCCAGCTCTTCCAGCAGATTGACCGCCCGAAAACGCCGGGGGGCCGGGTTGCCACTGCCCAGGCCATAGACATGGGGTTTCGCCAGGTGGATCGCGCGATTGGCGGGGTCGACCGACGCTACCCGGATGGTCTCTGATGCCCAGTCGAAACACCAGTAACCCTCCACCCATACGTCGTCGACATCTGCCCAGCGCGAGGGCCCATCACCCGTATAGGTAAATACACCCAGGGCATCAGACGCATGTTTACGCCAGGGTGCGGCCCCACTCTCGACGACGGTATCGATGGTCGCCCACCCTTCGTTGGGCCACCGCGCCAGGGTCATGCGTTCGCCATTGAAAAATAACTCGGGCAGGGCCTGGGCCGTGCGAAACTGGTCGGGATAGGTGCCGAGGCTGGTCACTCCCAGGGGCCCCAAATCAATGCGTCGCACGGCATCCCGGGCAGACGCCGCGATGCGCGAATCGTTCTCGACCACCTGGAAAGCGGTCGGGTCCAGCAGCACACCGCCAGAAAGATGGACCTTCCCCGGGTTCAGTGCCCGATAGTGAATCGGGGTCGACTCAGTGCCGCTATCGGCCGCAGTGAAGGCCACGGTATCTTTAAGGGTATACACCCCATCGTGGAGCCAGACCGTGACGGCTTCTCCGGCACCCCGCGCCCCATCACGCGCGGCGGCCAGGGACGCCAGGGGCTCCTCCTCGGTGCCTGCCTGGGAATCGCTTCCATGGGGGGCCACGTGAAGTTCCCGGGCAGATGCAGTGGATAGCAAGAGGGCCAGCAGGGTCATTCTAAGAGCAATAGACTTCATCGTCGTACGAATGCTTTCTTCTCGTTGCAAAAGGTTTCAATATCAAAAAGTTCGTTCGCCTCAGCGCACGAACCAGCGCATGGCATAGCGCCCTGCGCTGCGGTGAAACTGCAGGGTGTACGGATCATTCAAGAGACGGGGACAGTGGCCATCCGTCCGGGGCAGCAGCCAGCCGAAATCCCAGGCTTTTGTGTGGTAGCGCAGCGGTATGTCCGGACGCACCCGGACTGTCGGGTGGGCCGCACCGATATAGCACTGCTGCTCCGTGTAGTAATAGCTGTAGCCAATGGGTACGAATACCTCGTGGTCCATGGAGCACACCTCGCCCGCCTCCACGTCCGCGCACAGCCCCCGAATCGCCACCTTCACATCGGCACCGGCCACAAAGGCCTCGGCCAACCCGTCGATTCCGCCGGAAAGTACCTCGCCCTCCCGGTCATGAGAAAGCACCTCGGTCCAATCGTCCCGCACGAGATAGCGAAAGGTCTCAAAGTCGTAAATAAAGTTGCTGCTGGGCGCGTTGGTATCTCCGTCGAAGGCGTCCAGCTGGTGATACCTGGACATGGCGCTGTGGTCGTCGCAGGGAGACAAGCCCGGCGCCCCCGCTACCGGCGCACCATCCAGGAAGGGCCGGGCGATGGCCTGCTGCCCATCCTGATTGTAGAGAAAAAACGACATGGAGGGACGGGGGCCGAAACCATCGGGCAGTTGCACCGGCTGCCGGTTGGTCATGATGCCGGCCACAAAGCGGTCTTCCAGCAGGTAGGTGGTCTTGAATTCTGCCACCTCCTCGATACGTTCATTGGAGGGCGAGTCCGTATCGATGTGCTCGTTGTGGCGAAAGGCCGTCTGAATTCGAAGATCGGCGCCCCGACGAATGGAATCTGCCAGGCGATCCGGGTCGCCGGAAACCACGGCACGCTGGGAATCAAGTGTGAGGTCACATCGCCATTTGGTCTTAAACATAGCAAAATACTCCCCGTTAAACTCCGCCGATGGGGCACGCTCCTGCGCACACGACCGGCGACAATGCCACCCTATGCCATTGACGGCGCACCATGCAAGCACCCGTTGCAGCCCCACCCGCCCCTTGCTATACTCTCCCTCCACCCATGAAAGGAAATACCGGATGAATTCACTCCACCGTCTCGTCACCATTATGCTCCCCCTGCTTGTTGCCTGCGCACTCTCCGCCCGGGCGGATATACACGTCGGGGTAAAGACCGACCGGGAAAACGCACTCTACCACGTGGGTGAAACCGTCACCTTCCACGTCTCGGTAAGCGACGGGGACACCGCCGTCACTACCGGGGAACTGGCCTACGAGCTCAGCAACGATGGAGCCCATCGGATAGATGCCGGAACCCGTGCGGTCGACGGAAAGCCCGTGTCCATTTCCGGCGCCCTGCCCATCCCTGGATTCCTACGCTGTACCGTGGTGTATACCGACGACGCAGGAAAGCAACACACGGCGGTGGCGGCTGGTGGATTTGACCCCTTAGAGATACCCGCGAGTATGGCGCCCCCCGAAGACTTCGACGCCTTCTGGGCAGAGAAAAAGGCCGCCCAGGCCAAACTGCCCATGAACCCCCGCCTCACCCCTGTTCCGCCCAAGGTAGAGGGCGTCAGCGCCTTCGACCTCCAACTGGATGCCCTCGGCGGCGCGCCCGTCTCCGGTTACTATTCCCGCCCCGCCAACGCCACGGCCAAATCCCTGCCCGCCGTGTTGTGGGTCCATGGTGCCGGCGTACGCAGTTCGGCACAGCGGGATAACATTGCGGCCGAAGGTATGCTTGTCCTCGATATCAACGCCCATGGCATACCCAATGGGAAAGACAAGGCATACTACGACAAACTGGCCCAGGGCGAACTCAGCGATTATCGCCACCGTGGACGTGAAGACCGGGAAACCTACTATTTCCTCGGCATGTATTTCCGCATCCTCCGTGCCCTCGACTTTCTTACCGCCCAGCCCGAGTGGGACGGCAAAGTCCTTATCACCCGGGGCAGCAGCCAGGGCGGCGGGCAATCGCTCGTTGCGGCCGGTCTCGATCCACGCGTAACGGCCCTCATTGCCAACGTGCCCGCCATGTGCGACCACACGTCCGTAATCAACGGATGGCCCCGCCTGGTTCCCCGGGAGGAAGACGGCACCCCGGACCCCGCGGTCCTGCAGGCCTCCCGCTATTTTGACGCCATGAATTTTGCAACCCGCACCAAGGCCCATGCCCTGGTAGCCGTGGGCTTCATCGACAACACCTGTCGCCCCACGTCGGTCTATGCCGCCTACAACCAACTTCGCGGCGACAAACAGATGCTCAACAAACCCCTCATGGCCCACGCCATATCGCCCGAATGGTACCCCATGGCCATGAAGTTCATGAAAGATCATATCGCGCAGATGAAAAAGTAGAGGCAGCGCGGGGACGGCACCGACCAGGCCCGGTAGGGGAAGTCGGGGCTGTCCCCCCCCGCTTACAGCCCTCCCTCCACGACGGTTGCTTTCATCGAGAACGCCCCTAGAATAACCTTACGGGTTCACTACACCTATTCATAACCTACCAAGGGAGCACTGCGTGTTATGCGGCCACAGAAAACGAATTCATATCCACCTACCGTCTTCGGGGCGGCAATCGCCCTCTGTATCGCGGCGACCTTCGCCTGCCCTGCACAAGCAGGGGACCCGGACGACACCTCCCTGACGTATCGCCACATCGCCGTGGAGGAGCGTGACGGAAAGGTACTTTCGGTGACGCCCCTTCCTGAGTCTGAACCGCCAGCCTGGGCGAATGGCGTGCGCCAGGAGAGGTGGAACTGGCAGGGTAATGGCCCGAGCGAATCCGATCCTTACTTTCAAGGCCCTATACCCTTCGTAGTCCCCCCAACGGAGGCTTCGGGCGAGCCCTTCTACCCCCACAATCACCAACCCTCCATTGCCTGGCTCGACAACGGTGATATGCTCGCCATCTGGTACTCAACCATCACGGAACAGGGCACCGAATTAACGGTGCTGGCAAGTCGCCTGCGCGCCGGAAACGATACCTGGGACCCTTCATCAGAATTCTTCAAGGCCGCAGATCGCAATATGCACGGTTCGAGCCTGTTCCATGCCGGGGCCGGTGTCGTGCTCCACATGAACGGTATGGGCCGGGCGGGTGTCGGGCGCAAACAGGACAAGGCGCTTGCCATGCTCTGTCGGATCAGCCGCGACAACGGTCAAAGCTGGTCCGCGCCCACGGTTGTCGGCCCCGAATATCTCCCAACCCAACAGCTCATCAGCGGAGTATCACGGACTCGGGATGGCGCGCTCCTCCAGCCGTGTGACGTGACCCGCCCCAAAGGCTCTAACTTTTCGGCGCTCCACATCAGCCGCGACAACGGTAAAACCTGGATCAATCCCGCGGGCGCGCATGCGGGAAGCTTTATCGACGATGGGGCCACGGAAGGTCCCGTCATCGCGGGGATTCATGCGGGGGTTGTCGAATTGACCGACGGACGCCTTATGGCCCTGGCCCGTCGACATGATATAGACGGACGGATGCCGGCCAGTTACTCCAGCGATTCTGGCGCAACCTGGCACTATCGGGCCAGTCCCTTTCCGCCAATTGGCGGTGGCCAGCGTAACGTATTCATGCGCCTGCAGGAAGGTCCCCTGCTACTCGTTTCCTTTACCGATAAGCGGAATCCCGACAAGAAGCAGGGAATGCCATTCCAGGACCAAGCGGGCAAGGAATTCACCGGCTTTGGAATGTTTGGGGCCCTTTCCTTCGACGACGGGGCCACCTGGCCCGTGCGAAAACTGATTACCCCTGGCAAGGGCGAGTTTGACGGGGGCGCGTGGACGGGCCCCTTCACCGCCTCCCCCACGAACGCTGAACACGGGGGCTATCTCGCGGGAACCCAATCACCCGACGGGGTCATCCATATTATTTCCAGCCGACTGCATTATCGATTTAATGTTGCCTGGCTGAAAGCGCCCGCGTGGGAAATCACGGGCAAACAGTCGGCCCCCTGAAGCTCCCGGTGCGGCATGCTCCTCAGATAATATCCCGCACCAAACGCCCATGCACATCGGTCAGTCGAAAATCCCGCCCCTGGTACTTATAGGTGAGGCGCTCGTGGTCGATGCCCATAAGGTGGAGAATAGTAGCATGGAGGTCGTGCACGTGAACCGGGTTTTCCGTTACGTTCACGCTGTAATCGTCGGTCTCACCATAGGTCATCCCCGGTCTGATACCGCCACCGGCCAGCCACATGGAGAAACAGGACGGATGGTGGTCCCGACCGTAGTTATCTTTCTCCAGCTTTCCCTGGCAGTAGACGGTACGGCCGAATTCGCCGCCCCAGACCACCAAAGTGTCGTCCAACATACCCCGCTGCTTCAAGTCCAGAACCAATGCCGCGCTGGCCTGGTCGGTATCCTCGCATTGCTCAGCCAATCGCCTCGGAAGACTCCCGTGGTGGTCCCAGCCCTGGTGGAAAAGCTGCACGAATCGCACGCCACGCTCCGCAAGCCGTCGGGCCATGAGGCAGTTAAAGGCATAGGTGCCGGGCTTACGCGCGGCTTCACCGTAGAGCGCAAAAGTCGATTCGGGCTCATCGCTCAGGTCGGTGAGATCGGGCACGGACATCTGCATGCGGTAGGCCATTTCGTATTGGGCGATCCGATCCGGAATCCCGGGATCCCCAACGATTTCGTAGCGGCCTGCATTGATGGTGTTCACCAGGTCGAGCATGCGACGCCGTGTAGCCCGGTCGACACCGGGGGGATTTTCGATATCCAGCACCACATCGCCCTGGTTGCGAAACTTCACGCCCTGGTATTCGGCCGGCAAGAAACCACTCCCCCACAACCGGTCATAGAGGGGCTGTCCCCCACCATCTTTACCCCGTGAATTCATGGCGACAAAAGCCGGCAGGTCTGCATTCTCGGACCCGAGGCCATAGGCCATCCAGGCGCCCATGCTGGGCCGACCGGGAATCTGTGACCCCGTCTGCAGGAAGGTGATGGCCGGGTCATGGTTGATGGCCTCGGTGTACATGGACTTGACGAGGCACAGTTCATCGGCGATCTTACCCGTGTGGGGCAAGAGCTCACTCAGCCACATGCCGGACTCGCCGTGCTGCTGGAAACTGTATTTGCTTGGTGCCACGGGAAATTCGGACTGGTCGGCCGACATGGTGGTCTTCCGGTCATCGGGATAAACCGACGTGGGCACCCCTTCGCCCCGACGTCCCTGAAGGCCCGGCTTGTAATCGAAGAGGTCCATCTGGGCCGGCCCACCGGATTGAAACAGATAGATGATACGACGGGCCTTCGGCTGGGCATGGGGCAGCGCCCGGGCATCGCTAGCCGGAGAAAGCAAGGAAGACAAGGCGGCAAGGCCCACCCCGGTGGCGGACCGCCCCAGAAAGGCCCGGCGATTGATTCGCGGGTCTGGCATGATTTCGCTCATCGTTAACTGCTCACTCCCTTGGGGGTGCCGCGCTCAATCGCGCATGATAACTTCGTCCAGATTCAGTATAGCCGATGCGAGAAGGGCCATACTCGCCAACTCCACGGGGTCCGCCTCCGTTTCGGGCGGACACTCCCCTATTTGCAAAAAGGCCCGCGCCGCTGCTTCATCCATACCGTCACGGATATCCAACAAGGTCGCGAGGAGATGGTCTCCCTCGTCGCGGGAGGGATAACGGGCCGTCACCCGGTGAAATCCTGCGACAATCTGCTGTTCCACGTCGTCGCTCTCCGCCAACATGCGCTCCGCCAACTTGCGGGACGCCTCCAGAAATACGATGTTATTCATCAACGTGAGGGCATGGAGGGGCGAACTGGTCTTTGCGGCGCGAACCATACAGACATCGCGGTCAGGCGAATTGAATCCCGTCATCATGGGGGGCGGCGTAGTACGTCGCCAGTAGGTGTAGAGGCTCCGCCGGTAGAGTTCGTCCCCCGTTCCCTGCTCATAGGTCGCATTACTGACCGATTCCCAGAGCCCCGGCGGCATGTAGGGCTTCACCGGCCGACCACCCACCTGATTCATGAGTAATCCGCTGAGGAAAAGGGCCTGGTCGCGCAGCTGCTGCCCGCTCAGCCGTAATCGCGGTGCCCGGGCCAGGTAGCGGTTTTCCGGGTCCCGTTCCAGACTCCGGGGACGAAGCACCGACGTTTGTCGATAGGTCGCGCTCATGACGATGCTTCTTTGAAAGGCCTTCACGTCCCAATCCAGCCGAATAAACTCGGTGACCAGCCAATCGAGTAATTCGGGGTGACTCGGATAGTTCCCCTGCAGCCCGAAGTTCTCCGAAGAGCGCACGAGACCACGGCCGAAGAAGTGCTGCCAATAGCGATTCACCGCCACCCGGGCCGTAAGCGGATGGGTGGGCGAAACCAGCCAGCGGGCAAGGGCCAATCGATTCTCCGGCGCTCTCTCCCCCGCCTGAAGCAACACCGCAGGTACTGCCGCGTGGAGCACTTCGCTCTTGTCCGGCTCGTTGTAGACCCCCCGATTCAATCGGTAGGTCGGACGGGGTTCTGCCATTTCTTCCATGACCATTACCGTGGAAGGACTTCCTGGTTCCGGACGCAGCGCGGTGCCCTTGATCTCGCGAAGGGTGTAGGGCTCGGGCGTAATCTTACGATCTTCTTCGGGGACCAGGTTTGGCCAGTCTTTCGGCACTTCGATAAAGGGCGGACTATTGCCGTCGTTCGGTCCCAGGCCCCATTCGGGTACGTTGTTGAACTGGGCAAAGAGTTGGTAGTACTCCCGCTGAGAGATGGGGTCATATTTGTGGTCATGACATCGGGCACAGGAAACCGTCAGCCCGAGAAACGCCGTGCCGAGGGTATCCACCCGGTCGGCCACGTTCTCGACCAGCCACTCAGCAGGAATGGCGCCGTTTTCGGAATTGATGCGGTGGTTTCGGTTGAAGCCGGTGGCAATCTGCTGGCGCAAGGTCGCATCGGGCAACATGTCCCCCGCGATCTGCTCAATCACGAACTGGTCAAAGGGCATGTTGTCATTCAGTGCCTCAATAAGCCAATCGCGCCACACGTGCATGTAACGCAGTCGGTCATTCTGATAACCGTCCGTGTCGGCGTAGCGGGCCACCTCGAGCCAGCCCTGGGCCATGTGTTCGCCATAGCGCTCGGAGTCCAACAACTCCTCCACCACCCGCTCATAGGCATCCTCGGACGTATCGGCTTCGAAGAGTGTCACGGCTTCCGGGGTCGGCGGCAGCCCGACCAGGTCGAGGCTCACCCGCCGCAACAACGTCGCCCGGTCGGCCGGTGGGGATGGCTGAAGTCCTGCTTGGCGAATCCCACGCAGGATAAAGGCGTCGATGGGATTGGCGTCCCACCCCTTACGGTAGACCGGTGGGGGTGTGGGGCGCTGGGGCGGAATAAAGGCCCAATGCTGCTCATAGGGCGCACCAGACGCGGCCCACCGACGCACAATTTCCTTCTCCTCCACGGTCAGAGACTTATTCGACCCGGGCGGAGGCATTTGTTCGTCGGGGTCTTCCGACAGAATGCGGCGGATCACCTCGCTGCCCGCGGACTCTTCGCCCGCGAGCACCGCAGCGGCTTCCGCCGGGTCGTCCAGCCGTAATTCGGCCTTCCGTGCATTCCCATCCGGACCGTGGCAGGCGAAACAGTTCTCGGAGAGGATGGGCCGTATGTCCCGGTTATAACTGGGCGCACCCGATGTCGCCTCCACGCGGGAGACCACGCCCATGGGGGCGATAAGGAGGCCAATGCTCAGGATTCGATGGAGGGTCTTGCTAATCACAGCTACGCCAACTCACTTCACTTCCAGGGATGATTTACTCAAATTCCATGATAACATAGGAGTCATACCTATGGAGCCTGCTCGTTAAGCACATTTCCCCGCCCGGCGCCCGCTTGAATTCCGGCCGTCGCTCTGTTCAAATCAAGCGTGAGCAGAACCAAGGTATTGTCGAAGCATGCCCCACCCGGCAATGGTGAGATAAGGCGTTCATGAAGTATCCATTCCTCTCTAGCTATATTCTGATGGTAGTGTTCCTGCCGCACCTTGCCCTGGCAGAGGCCCCCATCCATTTCGAGCGTGATGTCCGTCCCATCCTGAGTGACAATTGTTTTCATTGCCACGGTCCGGACGAGGCCGAACGACAGGCAGGGCTACGCCTCGACACCCGAGAGGGCGCCTTTGGTACTTCAGAGGGCGCCCCCCTCATCGTTCCGGGCAAGCCCGAGGAGAGTCTGCTCTTCCAACGGGTACACGCCGAAGACCCCAACAAACGAATGCCGCCGCCCGAGGCCAAAAAGAAATTTGGTGTGACGGAACAGGAAATCCTGCGCCGCTGGATCCGCGAAGGGGCGCCCTGGTCCGAACACTGGGCCTTCGTCCCCCCCGAACGGCCCGCGCCCCCCATATCGGGCGAAGCCTGGGCGCGCAACCCCATTGACCACTTCATCGCCGCAGGCTGGGAAAGCCGGGGCCTCACGGGCAACGACACCGCATCACGAGAAACCCTTATCCGCCGAGTGAGCCTGGATCTAACGGGCCTGCCCCCCACACCGGATGAAGTGGATGCCTTCCTCACGGACACATCAGACAACGCCTATGAGCGGCTCGTGGACCGGCTGCTGAATTCCCCCCACTACGGCGAGCGCATGGCCTGGCCCTGGCTCGATGCGGCGCGTTACGCCGACACCAACGGCTACCAGGGCGACCGGGAACGGACCATGTACCCCTGGCGGGACTGGGTAGTGAAGGCCTTCAACGAAAACATGCCCTTTGATGAATTCACCACGCTCCAGTTGGCGGGCGACCTTCTTCCCAATCCCACGCGGGACCAGGTGCTGGCCACGGCCTTTAATCGTAACCATATGATTAATGGCGAAGGGGGACGCATCGCCGAGGAAAACCGGGTCGAGTATATCTTTGACCAGCTGGAAACGGTGGGCACGGTCTGGATGGGCCTCACCTTCAACTGCGCCCGGTGCCACGACCACAAGTATGACCCCCTGCTTAAGGCGGACTACTACGCCCTCTTCGACTATTTCAACCAGACGGAGGTGACGGGAGCCGGCGGCGATCCACGAACGCCGCCAAATATCCCGATTCACACCAAGCAGACGGAAGCACGAATGGCCGCCCTGAAGGCGGAAATCACGGCCCACGAAGAAACCATGGCGGCACGAAAAACCGCCCTGGCACCGGGGCAGACCACCTGGGAAAAAGAGGCCCTCGCCAAGGTCTGGGAAAACGAAAAGCGCTGGTCCGTTCTGGAAGTCACCAAAGCTACCGCCACCCATCAGGCCCTGGAAGTCCTCGACGACGGCGCCCTCCTCGCCACCGGGGATTTGCCCGAAAACGACCAATACCAACTCGAAGCCCACGCCCCGCTACCCCGGCTCCTGGCCCTGCGCCTGGAAGCCCTGCGCTATGTCGAGAAAAAAGACGGACGGCTCATCCCGGCCACGACCGGCAATTTCGTGTTGACCGACCTCCACGTCTCCGTCCGCCATGGTGATGGCACGGGGTCTCCCCTCCCCTTCGCCCGGGCATCCGCCACCTATGAACAGGGCAACTTCGCCATCACATCCGTCTACGATGACGACCCCGAGTCCGGATGGGCCATCTATGAAGGTGTCCCCATCGACCGCGACCAGGAAGCCGTCCTCCACTTCGAAGAACCGGTGGCCATGACGGCCAACGACACCCTGATCATCACGTTAAAACACGACTCCAAACACAAACAGCATATCCTCCGTCACTTCCGCCTGTCTGTCACCGAGGAAGCGAACCCACCCCTCGCACCGGCCCACCACGACATTGCCCCCATCTTACGCACACCGCCCGAGCACCGTCCCGACGAGGACGCCGCACGTCTCCTCGCCGCCTTTCACGACGCCGACCCTGGATTTCGCGACGCGCGCCGGGCCCGCCAAAAAGCACGGGACACCCTGCAAGACATCGACAATAAGGCCATCCGGGTCATGGTGATGGCCGACCAGCCGGAACGGCGCACCACGACCATGTTTCGGGTAGGCCTCTATAACCAGCCCGAGGGCGAGGTGAGCGCCGCCACACCGGCCTTTCTCTTCAGCCCACCGCCCAATGAGGCCCCGGCCAACCGCCTCGACCTGGCACGCTGGCTCCTCGATCCCCGCCACCCCCTCACCGCGCGGGTAACGGTCAACCGCCTGTGGGCCGATCTCTTCGGCACGGGGCTCGTCAAAACCACCGAAAACTTTGGCGTCCAGGGCGAGCTGCCCTCCCACCCTGAATTGCTGAACTGGCTCGCCGTCGAATTCGTCGAGAGTGGATGGGACGTCAAGGCCCTCCTCCGTCTCATGGTGACGAGTGCCACCTACCGTCAATCCCCGGACACCACGGCGGATAAAACCGCCATCGACCCGGCCAATCGCTATCTCGCCCGCGGGCCCCGGTTCCGTATGCCATCCTGGATGATTCGTGATCAGGCCCTCGCGGCAGGCGGCCTGCTGGTCAACAAGCTGGGTGGCCCCCCGGTGAAGCCCTATCAACCCGCCGGACTCTGGGCCGAGTTCTCCTTCGGCAAACTCAACTACGAACCCGACGCCGGCGAGGCCCTCTATCGTCGCAGCCTCTACACCTATTGGCGACGCATCGTGGCGCCCCCCATGTTTTTTGATGCCTCCTCACGCCAGACCTGCAGCGTGAAAGCGACGCGGACCAATACCCCCCTCCACGCCCTGGCCACCCTCAACGACCCCACCTATGTGGAAGCGGCGCGCACCCTGGCGGGCCAACTCCTCATGACACCCGATATGTCGGACCGGGACCGTATCAACCAGGCCTTTAGGGTGTGCCTCGCACGGTCCGCCCAGGCCGAGGAATTGGATCTGCTGGAGAAAAGTCTCGAACGTATGCGTCAGGAATTTCGCGACGCCCCCGAGGGCGCTGTGGCCTATCTTTCCGTGGGCGCTTCGACGCCTCTGCCGGGACTGGACACCGCAGATTACGCGGCCTACGCGAGCCTGTGTCTTTCCATCTTGAATACCGACGAAGCGTTGACGAAGGAGTAACGTGGTGAACCCCATCGACGAACACCGTCACCTCACGACACGCCGGGCCTTCCTTGGCGACCTGGCCACCGGCGTGGGCACGGCCGCCCTGGCAGGTCTGTTGAGTCAGGAAAAAATCTTCGCCGCCGACCGACGGGGCACCCGCGAAATGGGCCTCGACGACCTCCCCCACCACGTGGCCAAGGCGAAACACGTCATCTACATGTTTCACAACGGCGGCCCCACCCACGTCGACATGTTCGACTACAAGCCCATGCTCACCGAACTCCACGGCAAGCCGGTGCCCGATGAATACATTCAGGGGAAGCGCTTCAGCACCATGACCGGCGACGCGGGCGGCAAGCTCCTCCTGGCTCCCGTCGAACCCTTCAAGCAATATGGCGACTGTGGTGCCTGGGTCAGCGATCTCATGCCCCACACCGCCGAAATTGTCGACGACATTTGCTTCATCAAGAGCATGCACACGGAAGCCGTCAACCACGCCCCCGCCATCTCCTTCTTTCTCAGTGGCGCGGAGATGCCCGGCCGCCCCGCCCTGGGTGCGTGGCTCACCTATGGCCTCGGCAATGACAATGCCGACTTGCCCGCCTATGTGGTCATGACCTCCGTCAGCAAAGGGACCTCGTGTGGCCAGATTTTCTATGACTTTTACTGGGGCTCCGGATTCCTCCCCTCCCGTTTTCAGGGCGTAAAGTTTCGCGGCGGCGGCGACCCCGTCCTCTACCTCTCCAACCCCGACGGCATGAAGGCACACACGCGCCGGGGCATGCTCGACGACATCGCGGCCCTCAACGAAATCAAACTCCGCCAGGCCCAGGACCCCGAAATCGACGCGCGCATCGCCCAATACGAAATGGCCTTCCGCATGCAGACCTCCGTGCCCGATCTCACCGACCTCTCGGACGAACCCCAACACATCCTCGATCTCTACGGCCCCCAGGTAAAAGAGCGCGGCACCTTCGCCCACAACTGCCTCATGGCCCGACGCCTCGTCGAACGGGGCACCCGCTGCGTCCAGGTCATGCACGCCGGGTGGGACCAGCACAACAGCCTCACCACCGAACTCTACACCCAATGCAAAGATACGGACCGACCGGCGGCCGGCCTCGTGAAAGACCTTAAACAGCGCGGCCTCCTCGACGACACCCTCGTCATCTGGGGCGGCGAATTCGGCCGTACCCCCTTCCTCCAAGGCAAGCTCGAAGACCGCGTCCGCTGGGGCCGCGACCACCACCCCTACGCCTTCACCACCTGGATCGCCGGCGGCGGCATCAAGCCCGGCATGACCTACGGCGCCTCCGACGACCTCGGCATCAACGTGGCGGAGAACGGCGTCCACGTTCACGACTTCCAGGCCACCCTGCTAAACCAACTTGGCGTCGACCACGAACGGTTGACCTATAAATTTCAGGGCCGCAACTTCCGACTCACCGATGTGCATGGCCACGTGGTGAAGGATATTTTGGCATAGGGACTGCCTTCACGCGGACACCCCCGTCGAAACGCACAACAAACGCACCCTGAACCCCAGGCACTAAGATTCCACAACGCCCCCCGGCGCGTGAGGCTGTACCGGCCGTGTTGGTGACTCCACGCTACCCACCCACACGCCGAGACACGACATACGGCCGGGACAGTCTCCACCTCCGGCGCATCTACGACCTTATCCGCTGGGGGCGGACAAGTTGACCGCCCCACCCCGTTCCAATCAGCAACGATCGCAGTGACACCGCTCATTGGGATCGTTCACGTCGTACTCCAGGACATTGCCGAAAATATCCTGTTCAAAGGTACAGCAATTCAGGAGAATGGCCTTCAGCTTCTCCCGGCCCCGCTGAACCCGTGACTTCGCCGCGGACAGCGAAATACCCAGTCGGTCGGCGATCTCTTGCTGGGGAACCCCCTGGAGCTCATACAATTCCAGGGCCTCGCGATAGGTCTCCGGCAAACTCTCGATCATCGCAGGAAGCCATCCACTCACCAGGTCATTGATGTTCTCTTTTTCCTGCAGATCTTGCATGTGCTCAAAATCGTCGGCCACCAGGTCGGGGCGACGGCCCTGGGAGCGGTAGTGATCAATGACCAGATTCCGGGCAATCTGAAATACCCAGGCGGTGAGCCGCTCGGTGCTCTTGATGTCACCGAGTTTCAGGTGAATACGCAAAAACGTTTCCTGGAGGAGATCGTCGGCGATTTGCTCGTCAGATACCCGCTTGAGGATAAACAAGCGCAGTTTTTGACTGAGAAGCTCCCATAGGTCTTCCGTCGTCACGGGCGGTTCAATCACAGGGCACCTCTTTCTTTTCGAACGCCACCCCCCGGGGCCACTATAGGCCCAGGTCTCGGGTGATGCGCGGGGTATACAAATAACGTGGCGCGGTCAATTTCATGCGCCCCGTCTATTATAGATCGCTCCGCCCTTGCCTCCAAAATACGGAAAATCCACCGACCCGTCAGGCCGGTGGATTTCCACCACACTACCTGGTACTTCAGCCGCAGCAACTGCCTGCAGGGGTCGAGGTGCCACAGCACCCTCCTGCGTTGGGCGCTTCTTTCTCATCAAAGGCGAGTCCCGTGGAACACACCCCGGTTTGGGGCAGCGTAAGCTCCACCCGGTGGGCGGCTTCCATGTCGCCCGCCAACGCTGCGACCACCGAACGCACTTGCTCGAAGCCGGTCCGCATCAGAAAGGTCGGAGCCCGGCCATAGCTCTTCATGCCCACCACATAGAATCCCGGCTCCGGGTGCTTCAGCTCCCGGGCACCATGGGGAGGCACCGTGCCGCAGCTGTGATGATTGGGGTCAATCAGGGGTCCCAACGCCTTGGGCGCTTCGGTGACCACGTCCAGTTCGAGTCGCAACTCGCGCAGCATCTCCAGGTTGGGCCGCGACCCCGTGGCCACCACCAGCTCATCCACGATGGCATGGCCGACGCCATCCACATCCACCACTTCGATGCCTTCAGGATGCGCGCGCAGGGCGCTGATGGTGAGCCCCGTAATCAGCGTCACCGCCCCCGTGTTCACCGCCTCATGCACCCGGGTTCCCAAAGCACCACGCTCCACGATCTCGTCCGCGGCCCCGCCGCCCCAAAGGGTACTGGGATCGGTTCGCCGCACCGCCCAACACACCGAGGTGCCCGGCGCCTCTTCCGCCAGCTTCGCCAGATTCAATACGCTGCCGATGGCCGAGTGGCCGGAGCCGACGACCAGGATACGTTTACCCTGATACCGCGCGCGCTCCTTCCCGAGCACGTCCGGCATGCCATAGCGCACGTTCTCTTGAAAATCCTGTTCCCCATCGGCCATCACGCCACCCGCGCCCAGGGGGTTGGGCGTCGTCCAGGTCCCCGACGCATCGATAACCGCCCCCACCTTAATGCGCTGGGCGCCCTTCGGGGTATCCAGTACGAGGAGAAAGGGCGCATCATTCCGGGCCCCGTCCTTCATGCGGTCGTGGCCATCCCGCGAAACCGAGACGACCCTATGTTCCAGCTTGATGTGCGGCGCCAGCTCGGGGAGCGCGGCCAGGGGTTCCAGATACTGCGCCACCAGTTCCTTCGCATGGGGCACGTACTCCGCATCGGGCGCTTGCCAGGCCGTGTTGGCCTCGAGTAAACGAACACTCGCCGGGTCGAGCAGGAAAGACCACGGCGTAAAAAGGCGCACATGGCCCCAATCCCGCATACTAGCGGCCACAGAGGAGCCCGCCTCCAGAATCAGGGGTTCCATTCCTCGTGCTACAAGATTCGCCGCAGCGGCCAGCCCCACAGGACCGGCACCGATGACCGCGATCGGGAGTGCATCGTTTGAATGCTTCATTTTATTACTTTCCATCGTATATCTCCTGTTCCCGGGTCGAAAACCCGGGCAATTCCTTGGTCCCCTGAATAGACGACGGACTTCTCAAAAAGACGCAAGATACCGACGATTAATTCGGCCCGCCAATCTTCGCGCACTTCACAGAGACCAAGGACGGCGTCGGGTGGACAGGGCGCTACGGGGTGGCGGAGGAAATTACGCTGCGATGTTTCTTCCCCTCCCTATCATAGCCACCACTACATTGCGCATTCCTGTCTCGGGTCACCATAAGATGACAAAATCTTCATGTACATTTGATTTACATTTAGATAGCTACGGGGTTAGGCTATAAGGTAGCGCGCAAGGCAACGCACTGCAGATTGGAGGTCCCCATGATGCCACCTTTTGAAGTCGCAGGTATTGGAGAGACCCTTTGGGACATGTTTCCCGACGGCGGACGTCTCGGCGGAGCCCCCACGAATTTTTCCTGCCACTGTCACCAGCTGGGGGGCAATGCCCATCCGGTTAGTTGTGTCGGTGACGATGGACTCGGAAGACAAGCCCGGGTTAAGCTGGCCCAACTGGGTGTGAATACCAAATACGTATTAGAGAGTCCCACCCATCCAACGGGTCGTGTAATGGTATCCCTCGACGACGTTGGCAAGCCGACCTATGAGATCCTCGAAGGAGTGGCCTGGGACCATCTCACGTTCACCCCCGAATTGGAGGCGCTGGCGCACGCGCTGGATGCCGTCTGCTTCGGCACCCTCGGTCAGCGCGCTTCCGAATCAAGGGAAGCAATCCGTGCCTTCCTCACCCACATGCCCCCGGGCGCCCTGAAGATTCTCGATGTCAACCTGCGGGCACCATTCTACTCCCAAACACTGGTGGAAGAATCCCTCCAGTTCGCCACGGTCTTAAAACTGAGCGACGAGGAGCTTCCGATACTTGGGGAGTATTTTGGACTGTCAGGAAGCACCGAGGAGCAACTGTCGGCACTCCAAAACCGCTTTGGCCTGGACCTGGTTGCCTACACCCGGGGCCCTGAAGGAAGTTTTCTCCTCGGTAAAGATGAGGTCAACGCCTTTCCAGGAATCTCTGTGACGGTCGTGGATTCTGTGGGCGCCGGGGATTCCTTCACGGCAGCCCTTTGCCTGGGCCTTCTTAAGCGGGAACCCCTTGCTACGGTAAACGCATTCGCAAACGAAGTAGCCGCTTTTGTTTGCTCACAGAAAGGGGCCTGTCCACCCCTGCCCGCCCATTTAAAAATAACCCCCTGAGCAACCGTGGAGAATTCGATGGATTTCAAAGAATTAGAGGGTGTCAGCGAGGAACAATTACCCATCCCGAAACACAAGCTTCACGGATGGACGCACTTTATGGGGCTCTACGCGGGCGAGCACGTGGCCGCCACGGAGTTTGTCATCGGTGCCACCTTCGTCGCATTGGGCGCCCAGACGATGGATATCCTCCTGGGGCTCCTGCTGGGCAATATTCTCGCCATATTAAGTTGGACGCTTATTACTGCCCCCATCGCAACCCAGACCCGGCTGAGCCTGTACACCTACCTAGACAAAATCGCGGGCTACTCCATGACCACGCTCTATAATTGGGCCAACGTCATCATTTTTACTGTCATTTCCGCCGCCATGATCACGGTGTCGAGCACGGCCGTGCGCTTCTTGTTTAAGATCCCGGCCCAATTGAATTGGTATCCGACCGACGCATGGTTCGTCCTGGTCGTGTTAGCCGTGGGTATCATCGTCGTCTTCGTGGCCATGTATGGCTTCAACGCCGTGTCCGAGTTCTCCAGCATATGTGGTCCCTGGCTCTTTGTCATGTTCACGGCGGGTGCGCTGGTCATGATGCCGGCCCTGTCCGACGCCGTGTTGGGTAGCACGGTGCTCACGAGTTTTAGAGACTTCGTTACCATCGGCGACCAGTCCATCTGGACTGGTCTGAACGCGGCAGGGGAACCCGGTATCGGCCTGCTGGAAGTGATCGGGTTTGCCTGGGCGGCCAATACCATTACCCACTTTGGCCTGATTGACATGGCCTTGCTGCGCTATGCCAAGAGGCCCATTTACGGACTCTGCACCAGTTCGGGCATGCTCTTTGGGCACTACATCGCGTGGATAGCCGCCGGCATCATGGGAGCCGGAACCGCGGTGCTGGTCAAAAAATCGATCATCGAGCTGGATCCGGGCGATGTGGCCTACCAGGCCCTCGGACTCTCGGGATTTGTCATCGTGATCGTGGCCGGTTGGACCACGGCAAATGCCAACCTGTACCGCGCGGGACTGGCCGCCCAGGCCATCTTTCATAATCACTCCCGAAAGCAGACCACCCTCGCGGTTGGATTGGTGACCGTGGTGGTCGCCTGCTTCCCCTTTGTCTTCACCAAAATGCTCCCCCTGCTCACCTACGCCGGGCTGCTTGTTGTTCCCGTCGGCGCTATCGTCTTCGCCGAGCACGTCATCTTTCCCCGCATCGGGTTCTCCCGCTATTGGGTAAGCTATCGAAAACTATCCCACAGCACCCCCGCAGTCGCCTCCTGGGGCGTGGGATTGGTCTTTGGCTTTGGTCTGAACACCCTGGACGTCATGTCTTTCTATTACCTCTTCCTTCCCACCTGGGTCGTCACCATCCTCACCTACACCCTGCTGGCCCGACAGTATGGCGCCGCAAAACCCTACCCGTCCGAAGAGGCCGCAATGGCCGAGCATGACCAGTTGGTGGCGGCCTATCTCGCCCACCAGACCGATATCGCCCAACCCCCAGTGACCGACACTTCGATGCTGTCCCGGGTCCTCCATTGGATCGCCCGGATCAGCCTGACCATCACGTTGGTCCTCGCGGTCATCACCATGTTCCGTAGCCCCGATATGGCCGCCTACCTGGACAATCGCGACATCTTCTACCGCTACGGATTCGTCTGCACCATCTCCTATTTTGTGGCGGCCTACTGGGTGCTCCGGCGCAAGAAAGCCCTACAGAACTGATTTAGCAAGCACCGGCAATACCGAGAAAGGCCCCGGCAACGAGGCGGTTACGTCCACGAAGTGGCGACAAATCGTAGCCCGGCAGCGAGCGAAGCGAGTCCTGGGTTTTGGTCGTCACACGCCGATACAAGTGCCAGCGGGGCCACCTAGGGCGCGAATGGGTTCCCATTGCCAAAACTTTTAGGCCGCCCCTCCGGGGCTAAGAACACTTCGAAGGCCCGAATCTGAAACACTACAATAACTACTCCGCGTGCGCTAATATTAGGAGAACCCACCGAAACGGCAGAGCCTGATGAATTCTCACCGGCAGGGCCGGTGGATAACGGTGATTTAAACTTGGGAACACATCCATGAAAAAACTCCTTCGCTTGAACCAAGAGAACCTGTCGCAGCTGCCCGAATCTATCGCGCGCCCCACCTACGATCGAAGCGCCGTCACGGCGGGCATCGTCCATATCGGCGTCGGCGGCTTCCACCGCTCCCACGAGGCTTGTTATACCGACGACCTGCTGGCAAGCGCCGATGCCAACGCGTGGGGCATCTGTGGGGTCGGCCTGCGAGAAGCCGATCGAAAAATCGCAGACGTCCTGAAGCGGCAGGACTATCTCTATACCTTGATCGTGAAACATCCAGACGGACAGATAGTGAATCGCGTCATCGGCTCCCTGGTCGACTTCATGCTCGGCTGTGACAACCCGGGCGCGGTTACCGATCGGATGGCCGCCCCTTCCACCCGGATCGTCTCCCTTACCATCACGGAAGGGGGCTACAACTTCAACCAGGCCACGGGTGAATTCGATTTTGGCAACCCCGCCGTTGTATATGATCTCGAAAACCGCGAAACACCCAAGACCGTCTTCGGCTATCTTACCGAGTCGCTCCGGAAACGGCGCGCCTCGGGCCTCCCCCCCTTCACGGTCCAGTCCTGTGACAACATCCAACACAATGGCGACATGGCGCGCAAGATGCTCCTGACCTTCGCCCGCAAGCAGGATCCGGATTTGGCCGAATGGATCGCCCACGAGGTGTCTTTCCCCAATGCCATGGTCGACCGAATTACCCCCGTTACCACACCGTCGGACATCGAAACGCTGGAGGCCGAGTCCGGCGTGAAAGACGAGTGGCCGGTTACCTGTGAGCCCTACTGCCAATGGGTCATCGAAGACAAGTTTTCCAATGGCCGACCCGCCTGGGAGTCCGTCGGAGCCCAGTTCGTCCCCGATGTCACCCCCTATGAGACGATGAAAATCCGCCTGCTCAACGCGGGCCATTCCGTGCTTGGACTATTGGGTGCCATCCATGGGCATGAGACGATCGACGGGTGTGTCGCCGATCCCCTGTTCGCCACCTACCTCCGACGCTTCATGGATTTCGAGGCCACGCCCGTATTGGCTCCCGTCGAGGGCATTGACCTGGAGGCCTACAAAGACTGCCTGATAGAGCGCTTTGGCAACCCAAACATCAAGGACAACCTCGCCCGTATCTGTCTGGAAAGCTCCTCCAAATTGCCGACCTTTCTCATCCCGACCATTACGGAAAATCTGGCGCGGGGCGGGAGCACGGAATACGCCACCCTGGTCATCGCCGCTTGGTGTTACTATTCCGACAAGGGCGTAGACCGCCATGGCAAGAAGCTCGAAATCGTCGATGGTATGAAGGACGAGCTGCACCGCGCTGCCGCCTACACGGCCAACGACAAGCTTTCCTTTCTCCGGCTGGAGTCCGTTTTTGGGCATCTTGCGAAGGAGAAGGACTTCACCGAGGTATATGTGCCTATGATCAATTCCCTCTACGAAAACCCCGACATCGCCAAGCAAATGCAGGCCCTGCTCTTTGGACGGGAATAGTCGGGGAACACTGGTCCCTTCCCCGACCTATCGGCACCTGCGGCAGAGCGTCCCTGCCCATGCACCACGTTGTATTACGGAGTCTGGACCACTACGATAGACGGTGTCGATTCACCATAGAGGAAGCTCCGCCATGACAGACTACGCCGTGATACGCGTTAAGCGAGATGGCCATGTGGCCGAAGTCGTGCTGAACAACCCCAAAGGGCTCAATGCCATGGCCCCGGTCTTTTTTGAAGAGATTGGTGCTGCCTTCCGCGAATTGGACAAGGACCCCGAAATTCGGGCCATCGTCCTTTGGGCCGAGGGAAAGCTCTTCACCGCTGGCCTCGATTTGAAAGCAGCAGCGGCAAATCTGATGTCAACGGACGACCGTATCAGCAAAGGCGCGGCGGCGACGGAATTCTTTCAATTCGTCCGCGATTGGCAGGATAGTTTCTCGACGTTGGAGCGGTGTCGTAAGCCGGTCATTGCGGCGGTGCATGGCCATTGCATCGGCGGCGGCGTGGACCTCTGCACGGCGGCGGATATTCGGCTCTGCACGAGCGACGCGACCTTCAGCATCATGGAAACCAGGATCGCTATGGTCGCCGATCTGGGCACCCTGCAACGTATCACCGCCATCGTGGGAAAAGGTTTCGCACGCGAAATGGCCTACACGGGCAATCGGGTCACAGCAGACCGGGCCCATCATTTTGGCCTCGTGAACGCGGTCTACGAAACGAAGGATGAACTCCTCGGAGCTGCCCGTGCCCTGGCCGGAGATATCGCGGCCAACTCCCCCCTCGCCGTTCAGGGCGTGAAGCAGGTCCTCCAATATTCCGAAGAGCACCGCATCCAGGAAGGTCTGGATTTCGTGGCCCACTGGAACACGTCCCGCATCCACACCCATGACCTCATGGAGGCCATCATGGCCTTCATGGAAAAGCGGGAGCCGGAGTTTAAGGGGGAATAGTGGTCTGAACCGGAGTTCAATGCTCTTATTCATATGTGAAATGAATTGGGCTTTCAGCCCTGGCCCAGATAGTTTCGTTCTTATTCCTGGGGCTTCGCCCCAGGCTGATATGGGGCGCGCATTTGGCGCTGAACAAATCGTCTTTGCAGTCTCGCTTTTTCAGGGCCAACGGCCCGGCAACATACCAGCATGGGGCAAAGCCCCATGTTTTAGGGATGTTTCATCCACAGAGGGCTGAAGGCCCGTCTCATAGAACAACGCTACAACGGACATCGGTTTCCAACTCTATTCTTGCCCAGCAAAAAGGCTATCAATAAAGGCCCATTTGCTCGATTCAATCCACTAGCTACAAATCAGCAGTGACTTGGTGGTTTGCCCCACCTCCAAGGCCCTTATGGGGCTTCCAAAAGGTTAACGACGCGGGATACGGGGCATTTTCTCTATCGATGGCCAGATGTCTCAATAGGAACGTCGGGTGCCACGGTCAGGCGATTACGCTTGCCCGTGATGTGCCGTGATATCCAACAACATCCGACAGTCCCTGTATCAACGACGCCATTCTCGGTTGGTATATTCCAAGGGCCTAAAGTCGATTCTGTGACATAACCCGATTTCTCCTTGACACCTAGTTGATAATGCTTTATCATCTTCATTATCGATTGGGAGCACACTATTTCAATGAAGTCCTCAGCCTGGCACTGGAACCGAAGGTTTTGTCTCGTGGCGCGTCACATCGTGATGGCGTTGTGCCTGGGGCTTTCCAGTCTGGGAGCTTCCTTCCATTATGTGCTGGCCCATAGTGCGCCCCCTGCCCCGCTCCATTGCGATGCCGACGCGGGCGATTGCATCGATCCCGATTGCGGGGATGGCACCCACACCGATCCCCCTTCTCATTGTGTCGTATGCCTTTCACTGGACCGCACCCTCGGGGCCGATTCGACGGCTTCCCGAATTATTGCATCGCCCCAGACCGACACACCTGGAGGGCCAGGGGATGCCTCAGCAGGTCGCCTGACCCACCTGCCTGTCTACCAACGGGGTCCCCCTCCGCGCGGCGAGTAGATTCATCGATCGCCGCGTCCTTCATGCGTGGAACGTTGCCCCCTTACGCTCCGTCTACTGCGCGACTGACGCACTACCCCCCCGTATGAAAACCTTCTAAGTCGGGAGTGCTCCCCTATGGAAATCATAATACGCAGGCAAGACATCTATGTCGTTGCCATCGTTCTCTTTGTCTTTTTCGGGTGGGTGGCCCATGCCACCTACGAGAACCATGACGTTCGCGCGTCGCTCAAAGACCTCGCCCAAGACCACATTGACGAGTGGTTTGCCACCGAGCCCGGGGAAGTAAGCCGGGAGAACTTTGACTATTTGGCCATCGTGGATATGGACCGCCCCTATGAACTCTTTGGCCCCGCCTTTGGTGTAGTCCATGTATACATCCGCGAAGCGGGCGACGAAGCGTGCGAAACCTTCAAAGGCATTGAGTATTACTATCGCCTCGAGGACGACGGATGGCGCCTCGAACACAGCGCGGGCTGTGCGGCAAAGGAACATCACATTCGGGCCTTTCAGCACTACTTGGCGGAAGGTGAAGGTGTGAACGACAGCGTATTCGACCAGGCGCTGGGGCTTGAGTTCGAGGTCGCACAAGCGGAGGAGTATCTCCAGGCACGCAAGGAAGGCCGGAACCCTTATCTGGCGCGCCATACACGGGAGCATCACCGGGATGGGGACTCCGATCACCACGACGATGAGGAAACCGGGCACAGCCCTCACCGAGATAAGCCGGCGTCACCGGTTGACCAATCCGAACCGCAAACGCCTATCCAAGAGCCAATGACAAACTCCCAAACTGACGCAGACACATCCGAGAAAGAATTTGCCCCATGATAGACATCCCCGATGAAGTAATCACCATCACCGACTTGATGGTGGAATACAAGACCGACAGTGGCAAAACGATTCGCGCCGTAGATGGGCTGAATCTATCCGTCCGTCGCGGTGAAGTGGTCGGTTTTATTGGCCCCAACGGTGCCGGAAAATCCACGTCCATCAAGGTACTCATGGGTTTCCGTAAGCCGACCCGGGGTACCGTTCAGGTAATGGGCCTGCCTGCCGGACACATGGCGGGACGCCGTCGGGTGGGATTTCTCCCCGAGGTTGCCCTTTACTATCCTTTCTTGAACGCCCGGGAAACCTTGCGAATGTTCGCCAAACTCCGTGAGATCCCCCGAGGGGATCGGGAAGACCTTATCGACGATCTGTTGGACAAGGTTAAGTTAACGGGGCGGGACCGGGAACCCGTCCGCGGATTCTCCAAGGGTATGCTCCAACGGGTGGGCATCGCCCAGGCCATTATGGGGGAACCCGACTTGCTCATCCTGGACGAGGTCACCTCGGGACTTGACCCGGTGGCCCGCTATGACGTGCGCCGTATTCTGATGGATTTCAAGGCAAAAGGAAAAACCGTCTTCTTTTCCTCCCACGAACTGTCGGAAGTGACCATGCTTTGTGATCGGGTCATTCTCATCGACGAGGGACGGGTTCTGGTCGAGGATAAGCTCTCCGCCATGTCCAACGCTATCCGTCGACACATTGTGTGCGTCGATGGCCTGCTTTCTCCCCCCCAGCTTCCCCGGGGCGTATTCATCCATGCGGTGAGCAACGGGCAGACCACCTTCTCTGCCGACAGCGTCGAGGCCCATGCGGCCCTCAATGGCCTGTTGGAAGAGTTGGACGTCCCCATCCAACACAGCTTCGAGGAACCGGGGTCATTGGAAGACTTCTTCGTCCATAGCATTGGCCACAAGGTCAGTTAATATCGCCCTTCGTGGCAAAAAAGGAACCCTCCCATGGAAAAAGTATTGGGTATCGCCCAAGTAACCATCATTGAATCCTTCCGGCGCAAGGATCCCTACGTGGTCCTCATCCTCGCAGCTCTGATTGTTTTTGGAGCAGGCCTCTTCAGTCGATTCGGCACCGAGGGGCTGGGCAAGTTTGTGAAAGACGTTGGCTTCACCGTGACGGGACTGCTGGCCGTGCTGATTTGTGTCGTCACGGCCGCGCGCCAACTTCCCAACGAGATTCAAAACCGGACACTCTATCCCTTACTGGCGAAGCCCGTATCGCGGCTTCAAGTCTTTCTGGGGAAATACCTTGGCGTCGGTGTCATGGCCTCTGCCGTGGTCTTGCTTTTCTCCGCGGAGCTGTATCTGCTGTTTCGCATCCTCGACATTCCGGTATCAGGTGTCTTTTTTCAATCGGTCTACCTCCGCATGCTCTCCATGTGGATTATCGCGGGCATGACGCTCAGTCTATCCGTTTACCTGACCCAGGGCGGCAACGTAACCGTGTCGATGCTCCTCGCCCTGGCCATGCAGACTTTTGCCAACACCTTAATCACCGTACGTACCGACCTCGAGGGATGGGGCGTCTGGGTTGTCGACACCTTGTATTGGTTGCTCCCCCACCTGGAGCTCTTCGACTTGACCAAGCGAGAAGTTCACAACTTTCCTGCGGCGCCCCTTTGGGTACTGGCGGCCCTCACGGTCTACGCGGCCGTCTACTCCCTGCTCTTTATGGCCGTGGGCATGCAGCGCTTTCGCTCGCTGAACCTCTAGGAGTGGTGTCATGACAAAAACCTTCACCGGCACCACCCTCTCACTCATCGCGGTTGCCGCCATGGCAGGCCTCGTGCCCCATGCGGTACGCGACCATGTGACCGTCAGGGAGGCCACCTACCAACCCAGTGAGATCGATGCTGCCAAAGAATCCATCGCACTCTCGCTCCTGGGGCAACTGCAGATGTCCATCGCGGACCTCATGTGGTTGAAGAGTATGGAGTATCTCCACCGTGGCAATCTTCAGCGCATGCCCACCCGGGGCGAAGAGGACCTGGGTTTCATGCGTGGCGACAGCCAAGACACGGCCGTTGGCCTGGGCCACACCGAGGGGCTGAACATGGTACTCGATGAAGATCGCGACTGGCGTGGGCTTCTTGGGAACATTCAGCGCCACATCGCCTGCTATTCGGAGGGGCATATCCATGATGACCCTGTGGAACTGATCCCCTGGTACCAATTGGCCGTCAAACTTAATCCGAAACTGGAACGGCTCTACACGATGGGGGCCTTCTTTCTCGCAGATTTCGCGCAGGAGCCTGCGGAGGCCCGTGAAATGCTCGTGGCCGGCATTGCGGCCAACCCAAACAGTTTCGAAGTGCGGGCTGCCCTCGGGCGTCTGCTATTCGAATACAGCGACCGGCTCGACGCCTTGAAAGACGATCACCATGACGAGGAAGATGACGACCACGATGAAATGGAAGAGACTCCTCGCGGCGACGAGATAGAAACCTATCTCCCCACATCGAAAGCGGAGGCCTGTGAAATGGCCGCCTTGCTACTTCGCGAAGCCGTAGACCGGGCACTCGAAACGAAGCTCGCCTATCGGAGCCGCCATGAAAAATTCGATGATTTTCAGGAACAAATTCACTATGAGTCCTATCTCTTCCTCTCTAAATCCTATGTGGAACTCGGTCGCTATGACGAAGCGCTGGCCGCCTGTGATGAAGGGTGGGAATTTGCCAAGCACAATCTACTCCGGGTTCAGCAGCGGGTTGTATCCCGTCTGATTGAGGGCGAAGTGGACGAGTCCCCCTGAATAGGCCCTGACCCAT
Organism: Candidatus Hydrogenedentota bacterium; assembly: GCA_034669905.1. Classification (GTDB taxonomy): domain Bacteria; phylum Hydrogenedentota; class Hydrogenedentia; order Hydrogenedentales; family JAEUWI01; genus JAEUWI01. The sequence continues at coordinate 1,640 of JAXMOL010000043.1, read as the reverse complement.
GATTTACCCGAAGTCCATAGCAGCCTGGTCGCGGCGCGGTTTCACCCCCGGCGCCTCGGGTACGTCGCGTCCACATGCACGGGGTAAAGGCACCACCCTGCTCATGTTGACGGCGCTTGCGATCCGGCTGGCCACCATGATGCCCGGTGTACCCGTCCTGCACTGGCACGGTGACGTCCCCATGTTCCATGCGGGGGGCGCTATCCCACACGAATACGGCACGGGGATCTGCGGCGGTCCGTCCGATTCACACGACTCCCCGCCCACCTCTTCCCCGGGGCCCTATTATTGCCCCGCCGCCCTGCCCATCGTCGCTTCGGCCCCAGAAAGTCTTCCCCTCGAATGGCGCGTTCCCGAGCGGCCCACCCCGGCCGGACGCTCCGTGTGGCACCCCATTGGAATCCGTCCCCCCGGGCCTTCGCGCGGCCCTCCCGCTTACTGATACCACTCCTCACTGCTGACCGTATCGAAATTTTCTCTTCTAATTTACGCACGTGCTCACTTGGCACGAAGGAATCTGTATCATGAAGGACTTTACACAAAAAGGGTTCACCCTTATTGAATTGTTGGTGGTTATTGCCATCATTGGCATTCTCGCGGCCATTCTTCTGCCCGCGCTGGCCCGAGCCAGAGAAGCCGCCCGTCGGGCGAGTTGTCAGAACAACCTGAAGCAAATGGGCATCGTGTTCAAGATGTATGCCATGGAGTCAGATGGAGAGCACTATCCCAAAATGAAAGTGCTCAATTGCGAAGATGAGATTCAGCCGTGGAATGCCATCTTTGAGCCATCCCAACTCTACCCCGAGTACCTTTCCGATTGGGATGTCCTGGTCTGTCCCAGCAATGCCTTTGGCAGCACAGCTATCGAGCAGTGGGATGAAGGAAATACGGCCGGGGAAACCTGGGAAGAGATTCCCGGTTTCAGTTTCAACGGGGTGGTGGAACCCTGCGAAGTCGGCGCGGAGCCCTATTATTATTACGGGTTTGCCCTTTCCGACACCCTCTTCCGCAACGAGATCGACCTCGAAAACTTTGAACTGGCTGCAGAATCGCTGGGAGAAGACATCGAGGCCGGGCACATCAACGCCGTGGACGAAGACTGGCCCATGATAGATGATGGCGGCTCCCCCGTTCCTGTCGGGGGATACGACACCATACTTCGTCTGCGCGAAGGGATCGAGCGCTTCTTCATAACGGACATCAACAATCCATCGGGTAGTGCGCGCTCGCAATCACAGATTGTCACGCTGCACGATGGGATCTCCGATGAGCCGACCCACTACAATCACATACCGGCGGGTGCCAACGTGCTATACATGGATGGCCACGTCGAATTCCTGAAGTACGGCGCTGGCCTTCAAGGGGAGTTTCCGGTCAATGAAGCCGGACTCATCCTTCACGAAGCAGGCCATGGGCACAGCCATCCCTGATCCAAAAAACCGGACTTTCGGGTGAACCATAAGACAAACGGCGGACCATCCTGAGATGGTCCGCCGTTTCACTTTTAGAAAAATACGCCAGGCGAATCTAAATAGGCGAAGATTCATCTCGGACATTTTCCAAGTCGTTTGGTTGCCATCTTAAAGAATTGGGGCTTGGGAGCGCAGGCGGCTCGCCTGCATTACGTCGAAGACGTAAAA
>JAXMOL010000042.1:0-74680 GCA_034669905.1 Candidatus Hydrogenedentota bacterium | reverse complement strand
TTCACCTTCACCTTCACCTTCACCTTCGCCTTCGCCTTCGCCTTCGCCTTCGCCTTCGCCTTCGCCTTCGCCTTCGCCTTCGCCTTCGCCTTCGCCTTCGCCTTCTCCTTCGCCTTCGCCTTCGCCTTCTCCTTCTCCTTCTCCTTCGCCTTCACCTTCTCCTTCACCTTCGCCAGGGGACGACGTATCGTAAACACGTGTAAGCGGTAGCGCTGCGGTGTTCAAATTACCTGCGGCATCTTCCGCCACATTGGCAACGATTTCCGTGCTGACAAGCCCATCGGCCAGGGGCACAAGCTCGAACGCATAGTCGGCACCGCTTCCCATCAGATTCAACACCATGGCGTTGTCCGCTACGATGTCCCCAATCACAAGGCCGCTTACGGGTTCGCTGAACGCCACCGATACGTAGATGGGGGACTCGCTTGTCGGGTCCGTAGCGGTCGAGCTCATCGTCACTGTCGGCCGGGTCTTGTCGACGGTATAGCGTTCCCCGTCCGTAAAATCGCCGTCCTCCGAAAGGGTCCCGGCCAAAAAGTTTCCGGCGAGATCGGAGATGGAATCATCGTCGCGTATGTCCAACCGGAGCGTCCCATCGTTTTCGCCGGTATCGATGGTGACGGTATAGGCGGCGCCACTCCCGGAAACGTTGGATACAAAGGCGCCCACCAGGGTGCCGGTCGTCGCGAGTTCGAAATCGGTCGTATCGACGCCTGTAACCGCTTCGCTGAAGGTCACATCGAACAATACGGAGCTGGCATTCGTCGGGTCACCGTCCACCCGAGTAATCGCGGTAGCCATGGGCGCAATGGCGTCATAGACCCGCGAAAACAGCATGCTGGCGGTGTTGTCGTTGCCTGTGGCATCCTGCGCTATTCCGGCGTCAATACTCGCGGTTACCACGCCGTCTCCCGCGGGAATCAGCTCAAAGGTATAGGTCGTTCCGCTGCCCGCAAGGTTCGTCAGCGTTCCATTGAAGGTTGAAATATCGCCTGACGTGAAGCCAAACACGGGTTCGCTGAAGGTCACGGTCACGGGGATGGGGAGAACATTTGTCGGGTCCGTCGTGGCCGAACTGAGGGAGACATCAGGCCCAGTCACGTCGTAGACCCGCGTAAGGGGTGTAGCGGCGGTGTTCGGGTTGCCTGCAATATCATTTGCCACCCCCGGCCCGATGTTCACCGTCACCAAGCCTTCGCCCGAGGCAACGAGATGGAAGCTGTAGCTATCGCCCGTGCCGGTGAAGTCCTGCACGGTAGCGTTTCCCACGGTAACATCATCCACCGTAAAGCCCACGACCGATTCGCTGAAGATGACGTTCACCAGGATTAAGGCGGCATTCGTCGGGTCGGTCGCCGACGATGTGAGCGCAACGGACGGGGAGCTCCGATCGATGGTGTAGCTATCGCCCGTTGAAAAACTTCCGTTACCTAGTCCCACTCCGCCGAGCAGGTTGCCTGCGCTGTCCACCACGGTATCGTCGTCGACCACGTCCACCCGTAGGGTCCCCTCCCCCGCACCCGTCAGAACCGTGACCGTATATTCCAGTCCGCCACCGGAAACCCCATCTATCGTGGCGCCGCTTATGGCACCGGTCGTCGTCAGGACCAGGTCACCCACATCGACCCCGGTCACGGCCTCGCTGAAGGTCAACGTATAGTCCACTGAGGCGCCATTGGTCGGATCGGCATCCGCGCGAACGATGCGGTCTACGACGGGCGAGAGCGTGTCATAGGTGCGGGTAAAGGGAAGGGCCGCGGTATTCGGATTGCCCGCCCCGTCGGTCGCCACACCCGCGTCTATCTCGGCTTCCACCAGTCCATCAGCCACGGGCAGCAATTCAACGGTGTAGGTATCACCCGTCCCGGTGAAGTTCTGCAGGGTCGCATTGCTCACCGTAATATCCCCGGAATCAAACCCCATGACCGGATCACTGAAGGTCACGGTCACGGTGATCGGCGCGGAATTGGTGGGCTCCGGTGCCGCGGAAGACATGCTGACCAAAAGGAGGAGCGAATCAAATACACGGCTGAAAGGCGTGGCCGCCACATTGGGATTACCCGCCCCATCGTGGGTGACCCCGGCATTAATGACTGCCCCTACAGCTCCTTCCCCGGATGGAACCAGGTCAAAGCTGTAGGATGCCCCACTGCCAGCGAAGTTGGTCACCGTCGCATTGCTGGTAGCAATATCGCCAGCGACGAATCCGTTCACGGGCTCGGTGAAGGTTACCGTAACCGGAATGGGGGTCACATTCGTGGGATCGAGTGTCGTAGAACCCATGGTGCAGGCGGGAGAAGTACGATCAACCGTGTAACTCTCCCCGGTCGGATAGTCGCCGTTGCCGACGCCGGTCCCTCCCAGTGCATTTCCGGAAAGGTCGGCGATGGAGTCATCGTCATTCAGATCGAGACGCAGGGTTCCATCGCCAGTACCGGTGCCCACCGACACCACGTAGGTGGCATCGGAGCCCGTCACCCCTGTGACGGATGGACCGGTCAGCGTGCCGGTGCTTGTCAGGCTGAAGTCGGTCGTCGCCACGCCGACCACTGATTCGGAAAACGTAACCGTATAGTCGACCGTCGCACTGTTGGTCGGGTTGCCATCACGCCGAAGGATACTGACTACGGCCGGTGCCAGGGAGTCGTAGGTGCGACTGAAGGCGGGCGCGGCCACATTGGGGTTCCCTGCTGCGTCCTGCGCCACGCCGGCACCAATATCTGCGGTCACCAGCCCCTGCCCCAGGGGCGCCAGTTCGAAGGTATAGGCATCGGCGCTACCGGTGAAATTCTGGACGGTCGCGTTACCCACGGTGATGTCTCCCGCAGCAAAGCCCAGCACGGGCTCGCTGAAGGTCACGGTGACCGCGATGGGGGCCGTGTTCTCCGGATCGCCTGCCGTCGAACTCATCGTAACCGTGGGGAGGGTCCCGTCATAGGTCCGGCTGAACGGCGTCGCCGCTGCGCTCAGATTTCCGGTGGCGTCCTGCGCCGCTCCCATGCCGATGTCTGCCGTTACCGGGCCGTCTCCCAGGGGAACCAGTTCAAAGCTATACGAAACCGGGCCACCGGAAAAATTCTGAATGGTGGCGTTACCTGCCACTATATCTCCGGAGACGAAGCCCGTTACCGCCTCACTGAATGCGACAGATACGCCGATGGGGGTAATATTGGTCGGATCCGCCACGGCCGATACCATGGATACCGTTGGGGCGGTACTGTCGTACACCACGCTATTGTCCGTACTCGTCGAGGCGCTGTTACCGTTCCCGGCGCTGTCCTGCGCCACAGCCGACAGGATGGTTGGTATGAGCGTACCGTCACCCGTCAGCGCGGTGACCTCGATGACGTAGGTGGTGCCGGTTCCGGTCACGTTGAAGGTCACACCCGTTGCCGTCCCCCCCATGACCACATCAGACGGGCTGTCGAAGCCGGTGACGACCTCACTGAACAGCACATCAAAGCGGATGGGAAGGGTGGTCGTTGGATCCCCCTGGCCCGTGGCCTGATTCACGGTTACGGTGGGCGCGGTAAAATCGAAGAAGACCGTGCCATTCGTCCAACCGGTATTCCCCGCCAGATCCGCCCCATTCACATCTACCGAATTGGAGCCCGCGACATCGACCCCGGAGACGGTGTAGGAGTAGCTATAGGTGAGACCGCTCTTACTCTGCTTCGTCGCAGTATTTCCCCCAACGGTGACGGTCGGGTCGCTATCGAGGGTCTCGGTCGCATCGAAGCTGATGGACAGTACCGAGGCCTGTCGGGCCGGATCCGGGGCGATGACCAGGTTAGTAAACAGGCCGGCCCCGGCGGTGAGGTCCACTTCGTAAGTCAGTGCCACCGACTGGGGGCTTTCGTTATTGGCCACATCGGTCGCCTTGGCCTTAATACTGTGGACCCCTTCATTCAGGGAGCTGGTCATCAGCGTGAAGGCCCCATTGGCATCCGTCGTACCTGTGGCGATCACGGTGACACCGTCCGTGTCATAAAGCGTAATTGCACTGCCTGCCTCGGCGACCCCCGAAATGCTCGGCGTCAGCACGGTAGCCGGACTGAGCGGGGTAGACCGCGTCAGGATTGGTGCCGAGGGGGCCGTAAAATCGAACACGACGCCACGGGAGGCCGACCCCGGATCGCCCGCTGCGTTCGCCCCCGTAATGATCACAACCTGCGTCCCTTCGCTTTCCGCACCGGTGATCGCATACGTATAGGTGTAGGTGGGCGCAACGTAGGATTGCTTTGTAGCCGTGTTGCCACTGATGGTGACCATGGGGTCACCGTTGAGCGCTTCACTCTCATCGAATACGACCATCAGGGTGTCGGTGACCCCTGCAGGGTCGGGCGTAATGACGATATTGGAAAACAGGTTCGGCGCGGTGACGACCTCGTAGCTCAAGGCATTCGACGGGGGGCTATGATTTCCCGCGGCATCGCTGGATATCACGGTCAGGCTATGGGTACCCGCGGTCAGCACGTTGGTCCGGATAATGAAAGCACCACTGTCTTTCGCCTGGGCGGAACCGAGGACCGTCACCATATCCGTGTCGTAAAGAAGCACGAAGCTCTTGGCCTCTGCAGTCCCTTCCACGATAGGCGTGGGATAATTGGAGGGGCTCGACGGAACGGTGCGGGTCAACCCGGGCTGTGCTGGCGCCGTAAAATCCAGTACGACGCGGGCGGAATTGCTGTCGGGCGCACCGGCGGCCGTGGCACCAATAACCTCAACCAGCTTGGCCCCCTCGGTGTCCGTGCCACTGACCTGATAGGTATAGGTATAGGCAAGTCCGCTCCGGCTGAGGAACGTCGCAAGCTCCCCGTCCAGGACGACGATGGGGTCGTTATTCAGCGGTTCCGTTGCGTCAAACGAAATTGTGATGAGATCCGTCTGTTTGGCCGGGTCCGGACTGATGGCGATATTGCTGAACAATTGCCCCGACTCACTCAGATCTACTTCGAAGGTGAACGCATCGGAGAAGGCACCCAGATTCCCCGCGCCGTCCGTAGCGCGCGCATAGAGCTCGTGCACCCCCTGGACGAGCGGCAGACTTGCGATTGAGAAGATTCCCGAGCCATCGGCCTGCCCCGATCCCAACTCCCGCATCTGATCGGTATCATAAAGCCGAACGATGCTGTTGGCTTCCGCCAGCCCTTCGGCAACGGGGGTTTGATCCGTGGAGGGGCTCCGGGGAACCGTCGAGGTTATCGTGGGCGGTGCCGGGGGCGTAAAATCCAGGGTGACATTCGTCATGACACTGGCGGGATTGCCCGCCCGGTCCGAGCCCGCTACGGAGACTTGCACAACCCCTTCGCTTTCGGCTCCGGTAACCGTGTAACTATACTCATAGAAGAGGCCGAACTGACCGGTTTTGGTCGCCACATTGCCGGCCACGGTCACGGTTGGGTCGCCCGAGAGCAGTTCCGTGGCCTCAAAACTGATAGCGAGCATTGAGGACTGGCGGGCCAGGGTGGGGCTGACGAACAAGCTTGTGAACAGGCCATTGAATGCGACCGTGTCATAGGTAACCGTTCGGTCGATGCTGCTCGGCGCCAGACTGAGATTGCCCGCGGCGTCGGCCGCTGCGGACGTGGCGAGGGTGGGAATGAGCGTGCCATCACTGGAGGTAGCTGTCACGGATAGGGTGTAACTGGCCCCGGTACCATTCACGGCGAACACCGTTCCGGTTGCCGTGCCTCCCATGGTCACGTCGGAAACATCCAGTCCGCTCACACTCTCGCTGAAGGTCACGTCGAAAACGATGGGAAGTGCATTCGTCGGATCGGCCTGCCCTCCGGCCTGCTCCAGGGTCACCGTGGGGGACGTCTTGTCGACGGTGTAGAATTCCCCGCTGCTGTAAGCGCCATTGCCCGCCCCCGCGCCACCCAGCCCATTCCCGACAACGTCTGTGATGCTGTCGTCATCCAGCCCATCCAGGCGCAAGGTACCATCGCCGGAGCCGGTTCCAACGCTAACGGTATAGGTGGTTCCGCTCCCGGAAATCCCGTCGAGGGACGTGCCGGTGATACTACCTCCGGTGACGGTCTCGGTGAAGTCGGTCAAATCGACGCCCGATACGGCCTCGCTGAAGGTGACGGAAAAATCTACACTCGCACCGTTGGTGGGATTCCCATCCAGGCGCACAATGGCCGTCACCTGCGGCGGCGTAATATCATATTCCACCGTGTTGTCGGTGCTCGTAGATGCCTCATTGGTGTTGGTTGCGGCGTCCGCACTTCCGCCCGCATCAATCGTCGGCACCACCGTACCGTCTCCCGTGATCGCGGTGACCTGGATCGTGTAGGTGGTGCCGGATCCACTGACGTTGAAACTCACGCCGGTCGCCGTACCGCCCATGCTCACGTCGCTGACATCAAAGCCCGTGACCCCCTCGCTGAAGACCACGTCAAACAACAGGGGCAGGGCATTGGTGGGGTCGGCCTGTCCCCCCGCCTGGTCGACGCTCACCGTGGGCGCCGTCTTGTCGACGGTATAGCTCTCGTCCCCGGTGTGATTGCCGTTCCCCGCGCCCGCGCCGCCCAACACGTTCCCGGCCGGATCCACGATACTGTCGTCGTCCACCAGGTCCAGGCGCAAGATACCATCACCGCTTCCCGTGTCTACCGTTACCGTACGGGTGGCACCGCTGCCGGCAACGCCACTGACCGACGGAGCCGTTACGGTTGCCGAAAGAGAAAAATCGGTTCCGTCCACCACGCCCACCGTCTCGGAAAAGGTCACGGTAAAGTCGACGCTGCTCGCATTCGTGGGATTGGGGTCGCCACGCGTGACGGATACCACCGTGGGGGGCGTCTTATCTATCGTGTAGACCTGTCCCATGGCGTAGTCCCCATTGCCGGCGCCCGTTCCACCAAGCAGATTTCCGGCCGCATCCGAAATGCTGTCGTCGTCATCGAGGTCCAGGCGGAGGGTCCCGTCCCCCGTACCGGTGGCTACGCTGACCGTGTAGGTGGTGCCACTGCCCGATACCGCAGAAACGGAAACACCCGCAAGACTTCCACCGGTCACGGTCGCACTGAAATCGCCGGTATCGACACCGGTCACCACTTCGTCGAATAAGACCGTGAAGTCTACGCTCGTTGCATTCGTCGGGTTACTGTCCGCCAGGGTGACCGACGAAACCTGGGGCGGGGTGGAATCATACAACACGGAATTGTCGATACTGGTGGATGCCTCGTTTCCGTTGGTGGCCGGGTCGGCTGCAGCGGCAGACCCGATACTGGGAATCAAGGTACCATCACCGGCCACGGCCGTCGCTTCAATAAGGTACGTCGTGCCCGTACCAGTCACGTTGAAGGTCACGCCCGTTGCCGTGCCGCCGAAGCTCACATCCGTCGCATCGAAGCCGCCTACGCTCTCGCTGAAGACCACGTCAAACGTGATGGGCAGGGTGTTGGTCGGGTCGGCCTGGCCCCCTGCCTGCTCGACCGTTACCGTTGGTGCGGTCTTGTCAATCGTGTACGATTCATCGCCGGGGTGATCGCCGTTGCCGGCGCCCACGCCGCCCAGAAGATTTCCCGCGAGGTCCGCAATACTGTCGTCGTCGACCAGGTCCAGGCGCAGGGTACCGTCACCGCTTCCCGTGTCCACCTCCACGGTCCGCGTAGCACCCGTACCGGAAACACTGCTGACTGATGGGCCGGTCACCGTGGACGCCAGCGTAAAATCCGTGACATCAACGGCCGTAACCGTCTCGGAAAAGGTTACCGTGAAGTCCACGCTGCTTCCGTTCGTCGGATCAGGGTCCCCACGGACCACCGAAGTCACTGTGGGCGGCGTCTTGTCAATAACGTACTCCTCCCCACTCGTATAGTCACCATTGGCCGCGCCCGTACCGCCGAGCGCGTTCCCCGCGGCATCCACCACGCTGTCATCGTCCGCCAGGTCCAGGCGCAGGGACCCGTCGCCCGTACCGGTCGCGACGCTGACCGTGTACGTCGTTCCACTGCCGGAGATGGTCGAAACGGATGGCCCGGTCACGGTGCCACCCGTCACGGTCGCCACAAAGTCAGCCGTGTTCACGCCCGTTACCGGCTCACTGAAGGTAACCACATAGTCCACACTGGAGACATTCGTTGGCGTGGCGCCCGACCGGACGATAGCGGTTACCTGAGGCGGGGTCGTGTCGTAGCGCACGCTATTGTCCGTGCTGGTGGAGGCGACGTTTACGTTGGTCGCGGCGTCGGCCGCCACACCGGCCCCGATTGTCGGAATGATGGTGCCATCACCACTGGCGGTATCGACCTGGAGGGTGTAGGCCGCGCCCGTGCCACTCACGCTGAAGGTAACGCCCGTTGCGGTACCCCCCATCGTTACATCGGCCGCCAGGAATCCGGAAACGTTCTCGCTGAACGTCACATCATAGCGTATCGGGAGCGTGTTCGTCGGGTCGGCTTGTCCGCCCGCCTGTTCCACCGTAACCGTGGGTTTGGTCTTATCGATCGTATAGGTCTCGTCGCCCACATAGTCCCCATTCCCTGCCCCGGCGCCACCAAGGAGATTTCCCGCCGCATCCACAATACTGTCGTCATCGGAAACATCCAGGCGGAGCGTGCCGTCGCCTGTACCCGTGCCGACCGTCACCGTACGACTCGTGCCACTACCCGTCAGGCTGTCCACGGTGGGGGACACCACCGTCGCGGAGAGGGCGAAGTCCGTGACGTCTACGGCGCTGACACTCTCGGAAAAGGTCACCGTGAAATCCACCGTCAAGGCATTGGACGGGTTGGCATCCGTGCGGGTCACGGAACTGAGCACCGGCGGCGTCTTGTCGATGCTGTATTCCTCGCCACTGGAATAATCCCCATTTCCGGCACCGGCGCCGCCGAGGGTTTTACCAAGGGCATCGATAATCGTGTCATCGTCCACCACGTCGAGGCGCACCGTGCCATCACCCGTACCGGTATCCACACTCACGGTATAGGTCGGCCCGCTGCCCGATACGCCCGTCACCGACTCACCGGTGATGCTGCCCCCCGTCACCGTGGCCGCGAAATCGCTGGTATCTACACCCATGACGTATTCGTTGAAGGTCACGGTAAAATCGACACCCGATGCATTGGTGGGCGTCGCCCCAACGCGCACTATGGACACCACGCTTGGGTTCACCGCATCGTAGCGAACGGAGTTATCGGTGCTCGTGGACATGGCATTCACGTTCGTGGCACTATCTGCCGCCACCCCTGCCGCGATAGTGGGCACCAGCGTGCCGTCGCCACCGGTCGCGGTCACCTGGATGGTATAGGTCGCGCCGGAGCCACTCACACTGAAGACAGGTGACGGTGCGGTACCCCCCATGCTTACGTCGGTCACAAGAAATCCGGTCACCGGCTCACTGAATACGACGTCGTACACAACCGGAAACGCGTTCGCCGGGTCCGCCTGTCCACCCGCCTGCTCCACGGTAACCGTCGGTTGCGTTTTATCAATCGTGTACGCCTCCCCCCCCGTAAAATCCCCATTGCCCGCGCCGGTACCACCCAGCAGATTCCCCGCCGTGTCGACGATGCTGTCGTCGTCACTGAGATCCAGACGAAGTGAGCCGTCACCCGTACCCGTATTAGCCGTCACGGTCCATGCCGTGCCACTTCCCGTGACGCCCGTGACGCTCGGTGCAGTCACGGTGGTGGTGAACGTGAAGTCCGCACTGTTCACGGCGCTTACACTCTCCGAGAATGTCACCAGGAAGGCGGCGGTAGCGGCATTCGTGGGGTTGGCCCCGGCGCGCACGATGGACGATACCGCGGGGGCCGTCTTATCGATGGTGTAGGCTTCGCCGGCGACGTAATCGCCATTCCCCGCCCCGGCTCCTCCCAGGGTATTACCCACCACGTCGACAATGCTGTCATCGTCTGCCAGGTCCAGCCGCAGGGTACCGTCGCCCGTACCCGTGGTCACGCTTACCGTATAGGTGGTACCGGTCCCCGTAAGGCCGGATATGAACGCGCCGGAAATGCTCCCGCCGGTCACCGTGGCCGCGAAGTCACCGGACGTTACGCCCGTCACCGGCTCGCTGAACGTCACCGTATAATCCACGCTGGATGCATTCGTGGGATTTGTATCCGCACGCGTTATGGAAGACACCTGTGGCGGGGTTGTGTCGTAGGTAACCGCGTTGTCCGTACTTGTCGAGGCCTGGTTCCCATTGTTCGCCCCATCGGTCGCGCTTCCGGTCGCAATCGAAGGCACCGTCGTCCCGTCGCCCGTTATCCCAGTGATCTGGATGCTGAAGGTGGTACCCGACCCACTCACATTAAATGTCACGCCGGTCGCGGTACCGCCCATCGTGACGTCCGTCGCGTCAAAGCCCGTCACCGCCTCACTGAAAAGGACATCAAACAGGATGGGGAGTGCATTCACCGGGTCGGCCTGCGCACCGGCCTGCTCGACCGTGACAGTCGGGACCGTCTTATCAATGGTATAGCTCTCATCCCCTGTATAGTCCCCATTGCCTGCCCCCGGACCGGCCAGGACGTTGCCGGCAGAATCCGTGATGCTGTCATCGTCGGTCCCATCCAAACGCAGGGTACCGTCTCCAGTACCCGTATTGACGGTTACCGTTCGCGTGGAGCCGCCACCAGTCACCGAACTGACCGATGGGCCTGCCACCGTGGCAACGGGGGTGAAGTCGTTGTTGCCCACGCCCGTTACGTTCTCGGAGAAGGTCACGCTGAACGTAACCGTTGCCCCATTGGTCGGGTCCGGGTCGCCACGTACAATCCCGGTGAACGTCGGCGGCGTTCGGTCGATGGTATAGACCTGGCCGCTGCTGAAATCTCCGTTGCCGGCACCCACGCCACCCAGCACGGTGCCTGCTACATCGGCGATACTGTCATCATCCGTCACATCCAGGCGTATCGTGCCGTCGCCCGTTCCCGTATCAACGGATACGGTATACGTCGCGCCACTGCCAGACAGGCCCGTCACCGAAACGCCGGAGATTCCGCCCCCGGTGACCGTTGCGGCGAAATCGTCCACGCCCACGCCCGTCACCGGCTCGGTGAAGGTCACGGTAAAATCTACGCTCGACGCATTCGTTGGATTGCCAAGGGCCCGCGTCACCGTGTCCACCTGCGGCGGGGTCGTGTCGTACACCACGGAATTATCGGTACTGGTCGAGGCGTCGTTTCCGTTGTTCGCCCCATCTACCGCGACGCCGGATGCGATGGTCGGCACCAGCGAGCCGTCCCCCGACACGGACGTGATCTGAATGACGTAACTGGCACCGGAACCGCTGACGTTGAAGGAGACCCCCGTCGCGGTCCCGCCGAGGGTGACGTCGTTCATCGCAAAACCGGTTACGCTCTCACTGAAAGTCACATCGAAAACGATGGGCAGGGTGTTCGTCGGATCGGCCTGGCCACCCGCCTGCTCAACCGTCACCGTCGGCGCGGACTTATCAATCGTATACGACTCGTCTCCGGTGTGGTCCCCGTTGCCCGAGCCCACGCCACCCAGGGCATTTCCAGCGGAGTCGGTGATGCTGTCGTCGTCCGTGAGATCGAGACGAAGGGTGCCGCTCCCGCTCCCGGTGTTTACCGTCACGGTGCGCGTGGCGCCGCTCCCGGCAACACTACCGACGGACGGTCCGGTCACCGTTCCGGACGTCGTGAAATCCGCGGCGTCTACCACACCGACGTCTTCCGAAAAGGTCACCGTGAAGTCCACCGTGGCCGCATTGGCGGGATCCCCATCACTGCGGGTTATGGCCGTGACCGTGGGCGCCGTCTTGTCGACGGTGTACGGCTCATCCCCCGTGTAGTTTCCATTACCCGCACCCACGCCGCCCAGGGGGTTCCCCGCAAGATCTGCCACGCTGTCATCGTCCACGAGATCCAGGCGCAACGTACCATCCCCCGAGCCCGTGGACACGCTCACCGTATAGCTGGCACCGCTGCCGGAAACGCCCACAACCGATGCACCGGAAATGCTTCCACTGGCCACCACCGCCGAAAAATCACCGGTGTCCAGCCCTGTCACGGATTCGTCGAAGCCCACCGAAAAATCCACCGTCGTCGCGTTGGTCGGATTCGAATCTGCCCGAATGACGGAGGTCACCGAGGGCGCACTCTTGTCCACCGTGTAGGCCTCACCGCTCGTGAAATCGCCATTTCCCGCACCGGCACCACCCAGCACGTTTCCCTGGGCATCGGCGACGCTGTCATCGTCCAGGAAATCCAGGCGCAAGGTGCCATCGCCGGTCCCGGTGTTGACGGTTACGGTATAGGTTGTGCCACTTCCCACAACGGCCGAGACGGCGTCCCCGGAAATGCTGCCGCTGGTCACCGTCGTCGTGAAATCACCCGTATCCACCCCGGTCACGGCTTCACTGAAGGTCACCTGAAAATCGATGCTTGCCGCCATCGTGGGGTTGCTGTCGACCCGGGTGCTCGATGCGACCTGGGGCGGTGTCACGTCGTAGGTGACCGTGTTGTCGACACTCGTGGACCCTTCGTTGGCGTTGGTGGCCCCGTCCGCGGTCCCCCCCGGGGAAATCGTGGGAATCACGGTGCCATCGCTGGCGATGCTAACCACGCTCAGGAGATAACTCGCGCCGGATCCGCTCACGTTCACGACGACGCCCCCCGCCGTACCACCTATCGCTACGTCGCTTGCATCAAAGCCCGTGACCCCCTCGCTGAAGACCACGTCAAAGGTTATGGGGAGCGTGTTGGTGGGATCCGCCTGGCCACCGGACTGTTCCACGGTCACCGTCGGTGCCGTCTTGTCGACCGTATATTCCTCGTCACCCGAATAATTGCCATTACCGCCCCCCACACCGCCCAGTGGGTTGCCCGACACATCCACGATGGTATCGTCGTCGACCACATCGAGTCGCAAGGTCCCGTCGCCCGTGCCGGTCCCAACACTTACCGTGTAGGTCGCGCCACTCCCGGAAACGCCCGACACCGTGGCCCCGGAAATCGCTCCCCCCGTCACCGTTGCCGTGAAATCACTTGCATCGACGCCGGTCACGGTTTCGCTGAAGGTGACGGTGTAGTCCACGGTGGAGGCGTTGGTAGGCGTACCCGACACACGCAGAATCGAAGAGACGACTGCCGCCGCCGTATCGTAGGTGACCGTGTTGTCCGTACTCGTTGAGGCGTCGTTGGCATTAGACGCGGTGTCGATGACCACGGCCGACCCTATCGTGGGAATCACCGTGCCATCGCCCGTGATCGCCGTGATCTGAATGCTGTAGGTCGTGCCCGAGCCACTCACGTTAAAGGTCACACCAGTGGCCGTGCCGCCCATCGTCACGTCCCCCATGGCAAAGCCGGTCACGTCCTCACTGAAGGTCACGTCAAAGGCAATGGGGAGGGTGTTGGTGGGATCGGCCTGTCCCCCTGCCTGCTCCACCGTCACCGTGGGCGCGGTCTTATCCATACTGTAGGCCTCGCCGGCCGCGTAGTCCCCATTGCCCGCGCCCGTGCCACCCAGCAGATTCCCGGCAGTGTCCATGACGCTGTCGTCGTCCACGAGATCCAGGCGCAGGGTCCCGTCACCCGTGCCCGTCCCGACCGTTACCGTATAGGTCGCTCCGCTCCCGGTAACACCAGATACCGAGGCCCCCGCAATCGAGCCACCGGTCACGGTCACACTGAAATCGGCAGCATCCACGCCCGAGACCGCTTCATTAAAGGACACCGTATAGTCCACCGTCGCGGCGTTGGACGGGGTACTGTCTGCACGCGAAATTGACGCCACCGATGGCGGCGACTGATCCACAACGTAGGCTTCTCCACCGGTAAAGTCTCCGTTCCCCCCGCCAGAACCACCCAGGGGATTTCCCACGGCATCGCTAATGCTGTCATCGTCCGACACGTCCAGCCGCAGGGTGCCGTCCCCCGTACCGGTCCCAACGGACACCGTATAGGTCGTGCCGCTCCCGGATATCCCCGAGACGGACGCACCCGAAATACTGCCACTGCTGACCGTCGCCAGAAAATCGGCCACGTCGACCCCGGTTACAGGCTCGTTAAAGGTCACCATATAGTCCACGCTGGACGCACTCGTGGGGGTGCTATCCAACCGCGTAATGGACGATACAACCGGGGCGGATTTGTCGATGACATATTCCTCATCGCCCGTATGGTCCCCGTTGACGGTTCCGGCGCCACCCAGTGGGTTTCCTGCGGCATCCACGATCGTATCGTCATCCACCAGGTCCAGCCGAAGGGTACCGTCCCCCGAGCCCGTGTCGAGATTGACCGTATAGGTCGTGCCGCTACCGGAGACACCCGACACAGACGCTCCGCTTACGACGCCGCTGGTCACCACGGCACTGAAATCACCCGTGCCCACACCCGAAACGCTCTCGCTGAACAGCACGGTGTAACCGACACCCGTTGCATTCGTAGGGCTGCTGTCCGCCCGCAAGGCGGATGTTACCCCGGGCGGCGTCTTGTCCATGGTATACACCTCGCCCGATGTGTACCCGCCGTTGCCCGGCCCCGCGCCCCCCAGACGGTTGTCCGCCCCATCGGCAATGGAGTCATTGTCGACCACATTCAGGCGAAGCGTACCGTCTCCTGTACCGGTGTCTACACTGACCGTATAGGTCGTGCCCGCACCGGAAACGGTGCTCACAGAAGGACCCGTTACCGTGCTTGTGAGTGTGAAATCTCCCGTATCCACACCGGTAACGCTTTCGCTGAAGGTCACCGTAAAATCCACCGAAGCTCCGTTGTTCGGGGTTGCAAAGGTCCGGACGACCGAACTTACCGCCGGTATGGTCTTGTCTATGGTATAGCTTTCCCCGCTGGAGAATGCCCCATTCCCGGCACCGGTGCCCCCGAGGGGCTCACTGGATCCGTTGATAATCGTATCGTCATCGACCACATCCATCCGCAGGGTACCATCACCCGTGCCGGTGAAGACGGTTACCGTGTAGACGCTGCCCCCTCCCGTAAACCCGACGATGCTTGCCCCCGAGACCCCACCGCCGACGGCCGGTGTGAAATCGGACGTGTCTATCCCCGTGACGCTCTCACTGAACGTAACGGTAAAGCGCGCTTGTGAAGAACTGGTGGGATTGGCGTCCGTCCGCACCACGGACAGCACCGAAGGCGCTGCGTACGCGGAGGTGGAAAACACTGCGGCAAGGGCGAGTGCGCTGGAAACTACTAATCCAACGGGAATCCCCCGCAATAGGGTATTTCGAATGCGTTGGCCTGTAGCCGCGAACAATTGCTTCAAAGGAACATAGGTATTCGGTCGATTTGCACCAACAAAAACCGTAGCGACAAGATTCTGCAAATCTAATCCTCTAGTTTAGACCTCCCCACCCTATGCATTGTACACGATCCCTTACCCCAATCCACGAATACGTATCGATACTTATGGATTTATGGCGGAATCCATTCCTATCTGTTGGGATTTGTGCGTCTCCCGGACGAAAGTCCTGGAGAGAAGAAGGCCCCTGGCAAAGACGGGGACTACCCGGGACCCGATGTGTGCCCTGGCCGGTGCCGTCGAATGGCCCGCTGGCCGCTCTCTTCCTGACGGGTATTACGCTGCTGATGCTGCTTATGTCCCGCTGCGCCCTGCGGGAGAGCGCCGGGCACACCGCATGTCGACCCTTTTGGGAAGACCAGTGACGGTATGGGCCCGCAAGACAGTGCACTACCGCTCCCCTTTCCCGGCCAGGAAACCTTGCGCAAAGCGGTGACCCAGTTTCTTCATGCCCACGTGGTTATAGTGGCCATTGCGCATGGTCGCGTAGTAGTCCGGCGAATCGGGTTCGGGGCGCTGGGGAATCATGGTGACGTGGGGCACGTCGGCGGCGGCCTGCGTCATACCCGCGACCACGGCGGTGGAACCGACCTGAAAGAACAAGAAGGGCAGGTCCTTTTGCCCAGTGTCGGCGCGGACCCGTTCGATGAGATTTTGAAGCGTGGCGCCGTAGGCTTCCGCCGCTTCCGGGACCTTGCTGTCGTTTTCACCCTGGACCCAGCACATGGCCTCCAGGGTGTAGTCGTCTACGGCATAAGCCCCGAGCACCTGGCGGGTATAGGCCATGAATTCATCGTAGAGGGGCGGTGCGTCGGCCTCTCCCATGCGCGCGGCCTTTTCCCGATGCCATTCGGGATTCCACCGTCCGTGGAGCGAGGTGTCCCCTTCCGCCCGCTTGATGAGCAGGATTTGCTCCTCGGGCCAGGCCTCGGCAAGGGCCATCCCCAGGAAGAGCTCGGGACCAAACATGCGGGGCCGCTGATAGATCTCCTGCAGTTCTTCGGAAGGCGTGTAGGCGGCCAGGGGCCGGACGGGTTGTCCGTTGAAGGCCAGCCAGACGCGCTCCCGGGCGGCGCGGAGCCTCGCCTGGTCGTCTTCGGAGAGCTTCGTACCATCAGCCCGGCCCTCCATGTTGGACTGGCCGGCCAGGAGAAATACCTTAATCGTCTTTCCGGGAAGTGGTCGGGGCAATTCGTCGGCGGGGGATGGGCGGGGCAGCATGACCATGCCGAGAAGAAGGACCAACAACAGGGGATGGTGGGCAATGGGCACAGGCAGACCTCCCGGTTGGCGTTGTCATGGGGCCATGGAATGTCGGATTCTTACCGACACTCTCCTTCGCTTACTCTATCCCCAAACCGTGCAAAAGTCCATACCTGGCGTCCGATTTTCCAGGCACCGGGCCCGTCACGCCAGTTGGGAGGCCAACCACGCGAAGGCTTTTTCCTGCATCGTCGCATTAAACTCGTGGGGCCCGTCGAAAAAGACGCCTTCATAGTTCTCGGGTGCGCCCATCTTTTCGAATATCTTCTCTATCTTCGCCACGGCCCGTTGCGTGGACTCCAGGGGATAGAGTTCGTCTTTCAGGCCGTTGATGGACATGAGCGCGCCGGGGTGGTGCAGGCCCGCCAGGTCGGGCCAGTCCAGCGCCCCGTAAAGACCGGGTACGAGCTTGGTGAACCCAACTGCCCAGCGGACGTTATTACGAATCAATGCCTGGTATTCCGCCATCCAACACACCGCTACGGAAGCCCGCACCTTGGGATGGAGGGCCCCCAGGAAGATACTCCGCACGGAACCCAGGCTGAGACCCACGCAGCCAACCCGGTTGGCGTCTACCTCGGGACGGCTGCACAAATAATCGGCAGCGCACTGATCGTCCCAGGAAATGATACTGGAAAAACTGGTGCCCGTGGCCAGGGCCGTCCGACCGATGAGCTCCTCGTGGGCCCAGGAGCGGGCGTTAAATTGCTGGATGTCCTCTGCCGTCACCTCCAACGAGCGGGCGGTGATACGCTCGGGGTCGGCGTCGAAATACATGGCGCGCTCACCCCAGTGCATCATGTCGGGCACGGCCACCACATAGCCCAGACGGGCCAGTTCGTCGGCAATATCCCGTCCGCTATAGTAGCGGTCTTTAAATTTTTGGAGCTCGGGGTGCACGGGCTCGACCCGCGTTATTTTCTCCTTGCCCCATAAGTAATAGCCACCGTGGTCGTGCAACGCGACAATCGCAGGCGCCGGCCCATCGAGCCTGTCCGGCACCAGGAGGTAGAGGGCGGCGCGGTGGCCAGCGGTGGTGCTGATTTCGACGCGCTCCCGGGTGAACCCGTCGCACGATTCCTTGTCAATCACCTTCGGGGCGAGGTTTCGGGTCGTGTCGGTATAGTGGAAACAGGACACGAGGTGGGCCCGCGCCTCGGTGGCCCAGGCTTCGGGGTCGGTGTAGCCTTCGTTCAGGAAACTCATGCGGGCATCGCACTGGCCGGATATCTTGTTGAACACCTCCCAGTGCGTGCCCAGATCCGGGTCCGGTTTCCATTGGGTGGCGGGCAAGGCTTCCGCAGCGTGGGCGTTGTCGGGTGTGGTCGCCAACCCCGCGCCAGATAACAACGCACCCGTTTTGAAAAAGTCTCTTCGCTTCATGAGGCTGCCTTTCCTGAACCCAAGTAATGGATGGACGGGTCTATATGATAGAAGTATGCCCTTGGGGCGAGTATGCCAAGCTACCCGACGCGACTACAAACGCAGGAGGGATGTTATGTCGGCGGGCCGTCCGCACGGGTCTGTTACACTACAAGCAAAGGATTCGGCCCTGGTCGTTGGGACTGCGTCGGTGCGAAGTAAGGAAACTGATCATGACCACGTTGATTTCTCGGAGCACCGCTGTCCTTGGTGGAGCCATTGCCTTGTTCCTTGTTGCGGGCTGTTCTCAGCCCAAGCCCTGGCCGGCGAGTCCCTTGTATGCCTCCCCCGTCAATGACCCGGATTGGGTGGCGCCCACGACAAAGGCAGAAGCGATGGAAGCCATGGCAGGCCGCTACGCCCACTATGACGTTGTGGCCTATGATGGAGAAACTCCCAATGGCCCCCTCTCGACCTTTGTGATCTCCTATGGCTTCACCGAGCTGGTCATTGAAGACGGTGAATTGGTGGAATACGACCGCTTCTGCCATGCGGAGCACAAGGCCAATCAACCTTTCGTGACGACCGTTCCGGATGCGGGCACCCAGGCCATCCAGCCGCGGAGCGCCGTGGTTTCGGTCTTTGAAGAAAACGGGGAATGGAAACTGGCACGGCCGGCAACCCCCACGCTCATTGGCATCGACGGCAACCCCGACGAAGCCCTGACGATGGACCCCAACAGTCCGCTCATCAACGATGACGATGGAGACGGCAAGCCCGGCATCACCGTCATGGCAAACCTCTTCGGCTTTCTGGAAGGCGAGATCTATCTGGCGCGACGAGAGATCTTTGAGAATGACGTCACGCTATATTCAGACGGGAGCCTGCGCGGTGTGGTGATGGATCGCTCCGAACAACTGGTGGTCGGCGCATCGCTGGGTATCTTGAACACGCCCAACAATCCCGACCAGTGGGACGATCTCGGGCTGAGTCCGTTGATACTGATCCCCATCCCCGACGACCTGGATACCTGCGAGGAGTTGCTGGCCAACCGCGACGCGCTCTTCCCGCCGGAGCCCGCCTTTTAGCGGGACCCCTGCAAACGAGAGCCCCCACCGCAGCGACAGGCTGGGCGGGGACTCCGT
This sequence comes from Candidatus Hydrogenedentota bacterium, assembly GCA_034669905.1. Taxonomy (GTDB): domain Bacteria; phylum Hydrogenedentota; class Hydrogenedentia; order Hydrogenedentales; family JAEUWI01; genus JAEUWI01. Next base: position 55,658 of record JAXMOL010000042.1, on the reverse strand, counting down.
TGACCATGGGAAAGAATCGTGGGATTTGTCGTCCGGTCTTAGTTGACCTTCACCTCGATTTGCCGGGGCTTCGCTTCCTCGGGCTTGGGCAGCGTGACAGTGAGGACGCCGTGTTCAAAGTGGGCGTCTACCTTACTGCCGTCGATGCCACCGCGAAGGCGGAAGCTCCTTTCGAAGCGACCTTCGGTCCGTTCGTAGCGCCGGTAGCCATTTTCCTTGTGCTCGGCACTCCGTTTACGGGTACCCGAGAGGGTCACGCGGTCTTCGACCACCTTGAGGTCAATTTCTTCTTTGCGCATACCGGGCAGGTCGGCTTCGAGGATATAGGCGTCTTCGGTTTCGCGGATGTCGATGGCCGGGGACCAGCCAAGGGGGACTTGTTCCGGGTGCTCGGTAGTATTACTGAGCATGCGGTCCAGTTGCTGTTCCAGTTCGCCGAAGGTCGGCCAGGCAATTCGGGTATTCCGTCGGATGGGGACTAAGAGGCTCATGGTAGTATCTCCTTTATGTTGCTGCCGCCGTGGGCGGCGCTGTTTTTGTTGGCTTGCCTGTTACAATGCCAGCGCCGTGCCAGTTCCACTTCCCACGGGAGCAACCCACCCTAACTCCTTTAACAAGGGCTTCTTAGAATGCCCCACCCCCCAACGCCGGGAAGCCCCCTTCCCGAAACAGGTGTTGCAGGGTGAAGCGCACCGCTTGAAATTGAAACAATGACAACCAAGCAGGCCACCGCGAAGGGAGAAAATCCCGGAAAATTAGGGTGAAGTAGTTAATTGACAAGTTGTATGGGCTGTGCTACACTCCGAAGACGATATGGTTATTCAGGGAAAGTGTGTCTTACCAGACACATCCAACGATAGACGTGGAGGGAGCGTTGTGGCTACCAAACACCCAATTTTCCGAATTGTAGTTGCCGTCCTGATGGTTACGGCCTTGTTTGCACAGGTATCGCCGGTATCGGCCCAGTTGTACAATCCTGAATTGGACCTCCCAAAACCCACGGGTTTGGAAAAGTCCCTCACCAAATTGGGCCGGGGCCTGTCGAACGTGATGTTCGGCTGGGCAGAAATCCCCGTGACCTTTGACAAGAAATATAAAGAAGGAAAGCCCCTGGCCTACCTTCTTGGCGTGGTGCCCGTTCTGGGTGGTGCCCGTGCGGTCATGCGCACGAGCACGGGCGTATTCGAGATGGCGACTTTTCCGTTTACGGATAAAGACGTGAACTACGATGCGGTCCTTGAGCCCGAATACATTTTCTAGGGCAAGATCATTCGTTTCTGGCCCGGGTTGGTTCCCCTCCCGGGCCAGTTCTGTTTCAACGTTGGCCGTGATGCGGGTGGCCACACCTGCTGGAAAGTGAATGGGTCGTGATTTCCTGGAAGAAACAAGGCGAAGCGATTGTGGGCGGACTGACACTGGTCGGCGGCAGCAAGGGCAATGTGGTGCTGGTGGGACCCGCAAGCAACCCCAAAGGCGCGACCCTCATATCTCCGGGGGAAGACCCCACGAAACCTCGGACCTCCCTGCTCCCTGCCGGGTGTGAATTGCTTTCCCCGGGGGACTATCTCCACATACTTTGCATGCAGGAACGCAGTTTCGGCGATCGAAACCTGCCCGAACCGGGAGAGCTTGGCTGATGTGCCCTGATAATGGATTTGATATCGACACCCTGCTGGATGAAGTCGTTACCCTGCCCAGCCTCCCTGATTCCGTTGCCAAACTCACCGAAATGCTGGATGACCCAAGTTGTGACATGAAGGCCGTTGCGGCCATCATATCGGGCGATCCGGCTATCGCGCTGAAGACCCTTCGCCTGGTGAACTCGGCCTATTATGGCCTGGGACAGGAAGTAACGAGTGTGGATCACGCCACCGTGCTGCTGGGGGCGAAGGTCTTAAAAAACCTGGCCATGACCGCCACGGCCTTCGAATGCATGAAAACAAGTGCCACCCACTTCCTCACCCACTCCGTGGCCTGCGGCTTCGCCATGAAGTCCATCGTCCTTTCCGGATGCATCAAAGGCTTTGTGGGCTCAGAAGATGAAGCCTTTACCTATGGATTGATCCACGATATCGGCAAGGTTATCCTCGAAGAGTATATGCCCGACGAATATGCCGCGGTAAGCGCGCTGGTGGAAGCCGAAGGTATCCCCTGGTACCAGGCCGAGCAACGCGTTATCGGCGTGGATCATGCCGAGCTGGGCGCCCGTCTGGCACAGAAGTGGAAGCTCACTCCTGCGGTGGTCAATGCCATCCGCGGCCACCATGAGCTCTCCAAGTGTGAAGAAGCGCACCGCGAGCTTGCGGCCAACCTGTCTATCGCCAACCAGATGTGTAGCCTCAGCGGCTACCTCGCCCATCCGAAAAACACAACACTGGTGCTGGACGAGACCTATGTGGCCGCCGGAATGACCTGTGAAACCCTGCCGGGGCTGACGGAGCAGTATTTCAACCTCCATGGGTCGATTGATGAACTGCTCAGCCTCGCCGGCTGAGGACGGCGCGTAGATTTATTTTGGCAGGTTCCCCTGGCACCTGTGGCCCACGGCTGATACACACCCCCGCGTTCCGGGGCGTTCACCTGCGGGCGGAGTTCCCTGATGTGGCTTTCCCAATTAACGTGTCGGCGCTTCCGCTGTCTGGCCGATATCGATTTTCAGCCGGAGCCGGGTCTGAATATTATCCACGGGGACAACGCCCAGGGTAAGACCTCCCTGTTGGAAGCCCTCCTCTATGTGTGCACGGCACGCAGTCACCGCACCCTCCATGAACGGGAATTGACCCGCCACGGAGAAGACGGCTTTTCAATTACGGCCCGGGCCGAGCGAAGCGATCGCGTGGTGGATCTGGAAGCCCACTATTGGCAGAAAGCCAAGCGGTTCAAAATCAACGGCGTACCCCAAACCCGTATCAGTGACATCCTCGGGCGCATTAATACCGTCTTCTTTTCCCCGGAGGATGTGGGACTCATCAAGGGCAGCGCCACCCTCCGGCGACGCTTTCTCGATATGGAGCTGTCCCAGATTAACCTCCGTTACCTCAGCGCCCTCCAGCAATACCGCCAGGCCCTCAAGCAGCGCAATAGCCTGCTTAAGCAATTCCGACCCGATCCAACCCTGCTGGAAGTGTGGGACGCCCAACTCGTGCCCCCCGGTGAAATCCTCATGGAAGAGCGGGCCCGCTTTGTCACCGAATTGTCCCTCCAGGCCACGGACGCCTACGAGCGCATCGCGGCGGCGGAAGTCCTGACCCTCACCTATGCGCCGGACCTGGATGGGCAAGCGGACTTCGGCCAGCTCCTCGCCCGCACGCGGGACACGGACATCCGCCGCAAGCAAACCACCCGGGGCCCCCACCGAGACGACATCGACATTCAAATCGCGGGCAAGTCAGCCCGGGTATTCGGCTCACAGGGTCAGCAGAAATCGGCCGCCCTGGCCCTGAAGCTCGCCGAGATCGCCCTGATTCATAGCCAGACCGGAGAATACCCCATCCTGATGCTCGATGAGGTACTCGCCGAACTGGATGCCCACCGCGCCCAACACCTTTTCGAGTCCCTGGCGGATAAAGTACAATGTCTTGTTACCACTACGGAACGAGAACTGACGGAAAAAATTGGATCGCGGCCCTACCGCCGCTATCAGATGATACGAGGCCAACTTGAAGCGCACTAAGCTGGAAGGCGTGGGTGATATCCTCGCCAAAATGAAGAAGACCACGGAACTGGGCAAGCACCTGGAACATGCCGAGATCTGGGAACACTGGCCCGAAATCGTGGGCGAGACCGTGGCCAAACACGCCCGCCCCCGGGGCATCACCGACCGGGAACTGCGCATCGAAGCCGACAGCGCGGTGTGGATGCATAAGATCAACTACCGCAAATGGCAGATCCTGAAAAAGATTAACCGCATGGCCCGAAAAGAGCTGGTGTCGGATATCTACATCGTATTGCTGGCCGACGGGGAGTCGCTGGATGATGAAGTCTGAAGTCGGGCTCCTGCCAATTCGCAACAGCGCGGCCTGAATAAACGTGCCATCGTGTAGATGCGCGAGAGGTGGGCGACACCGAGATTCAGGGGCGGGATCTTCGAGATAAGGGCCAACTCACCCCTCCACCCCACGGTGCAGCGGGGAAAAACGCCCCCCGGCGGCTTACTTTCGAACCCGAAAACCGCGATCCACAAGATAGCGTGTGTCAAGAGTTTATTGACCTCTAAATATAGCGGAAATGTTGTTTCAAGGTGTTGATTTTGCTATACTTACGTGTATCCTAAAAACCATCTAACGCGGGGGCGCTATGATTCGAGGTAAGTATAATGGCTGAAAAAGGTTACGACTCTGGATCCATTCAAGTACTGGAGGGTCTCGAAGCCGTTCGAAAACGTCCGGGCATGTACATTGGCGACACGGCCGCGCGCGGACTGCATCACCTGGTCTATGAGGTGGTGGATAACAGTATCGACGAGGCGCTGGCGGGCCATTGTACAAAGATTTCCGTCAGCATCCACATCGATAACAGCATCACGGTGGTCGATAACGGCCGCGGTATTCCCATTGGGAAGCACAAAAAGTTTAAGAACAAGACCGCGTTAGAAGTGGTGCTCACCGTGCTCCACGCGGGTGGTAAGTTCGACAATGACTCCTACAAGGTGTCGGGCGGCCTCCACGGTGTGGGTGTGAGTTGTGTGAATGCCCTCTCCACCTGGCTGGAAGTGGAAGTCAAGCGTGAGGGCCACGTGTGGGGCATGAGTTTTGAGCGGGGCAAGCCCAAGACGAAGCTGGAGAAGAAGGGGACGGTGAAGACCACGGGCACGAAGATCACCTTCATGCCCGACTCGGAGATCTTCGAGGTCACCGAGTACAACGCGGAGACCCTCCGGACGCGCCTGCGGGAGATGGCCTTCCTCAACCGGGGCATCACCATCGTCTTCGAAGACGAGCGCACGGACGATGAAGCCGAGGTAATGCACTACAAAGGCGGTATCGTCGAGTATGTGAACTACCTGAATCGGAACAAAGACCCCCTCCACCGCAAGCCCATCTACCTCGAAGCGTCGAAGGACGAGGTGGAAGTGGAAGTGGCGATGCAATACACGGGGGCCTATACGGAAACGATTGCGACCTTCGCCAACAATATCAACACCCATGAAGGCGGCACGCACCTGAGCGGATTTCGCTCGGCGCTGACCAAGAGCCTGAATGACTATGCCAAGAAGAACAATCTCCTGAAGAAGGCGAACGCCACGCTCTCCGGAGATGATGCCCGTGAAGGGCTCACGTCGATTATTTCGGTCCGTCTCCATGACCCCCAGTTTGAGGGGCAGACGAAGACCAAGCTGGGCAACAGCGAAATCCAGGGTATTGTGAATTCGCTGGTCTATGAAGGCCTCCAGACCTACTTCGAAGAAAACCCCACAACAGCAAACCGCATTGTTAACAAGACGCTGGAAGCGGCACGGGCCCGGGAGGCGGCACGAAAAGCCCGTGACCTCACCCGGCGCAAAGGTGCCCTGGATTCTATCGGCCAGGCGGCCAAGCTCGCCGACTGCTCGGAGAAAGACCCGGCCCTCTGCGAAATCTTTATTGTCGAGGGTGATTCCGCCGGTGGTTCCGCCAAGCAAGGCCGGGACCGGAAATTCCAGGCCATTCTGCCCCTGCGCGGTAAGGTCTTGAACGTGGAAAAAGCCCGTGTCGACAAGATGCTGAACAACAACGAAATTCGCTCGTTGATTACGGCCTTGGGCACGGGTTTTGGCGATACGGACTATGACGCCAGCAAGCTCCGTTATCACAAGGTCATTATCATGACCGATGCCGACGTGGACGGGGCGCACATTCGCACCCTGCTCCTCACCTTCTTCTACCGGCAAATGCCCGAACTGATTCGCCGCGGCCATCTCTATATCGCCCAGCCCCCCCTCTATCAGATCCGCAAGGGCAAGAAGTCGCGCTATGTACTTTCCGACGCGGAAAAAGACCAGTTTGTCTTTGACACCGTGCTCGACACCCTCAAAGTGACCACCGCCTCCTCCAACGGCCGCGGTGTCCAGATGAAGACCCTGCTGAAGGGCATCCGCGCGGCACAGGATCGCAAACGAATGCTCGAACGGCTCTTTCGGGTCTATGGCGTCTCTGAGGCGTCTGTGCTCCGTTGCATGGATCTCCCCCGGGACGTCCTGCTGGATCCGGGCAAGCTTTCGGCCGCGGAATTGGCCGATATCTTTGGTGCGAACGCGGAAGTCGTCAACCTGGCGGAAGAGCAGACGGAACTCGAGGGCACGGAGCCGGAAAATGGCACGCCCACCCCTCCAAAGATTCGTCAGGCCCAACAGATCGACCTGGCCTTTATGAAGAGTCACGAATTTTCGGCTATGTTGACCCATATGGAACCCCTGAACGCCGTCGGCGAGGCCCCCTTCCGCGTGGAGCCCAAAGATGGACTCAGTCCGGGGGAAGAAGCCTTTGAAACCGATGACTTGCTGGAGCTGAAAGCCTACTTGATGAAAGAAGGCGAAAAAGGGCTTCACATGCAGCGGTACAAGGGTCTCGGTGAAATGAATCCCGAGCAGTTGCTGGAGACCACGATGGACCCGGCCAACCGTACGCTGTTGAAAGTGATGGAGGAGAGCGAGAACTCCGCCGATGCCATGTTTGTGACCCTCATGGGCGACCTGGTGGAACCCCGCAAGCTGTTCATCGAAAAACACGCCGCAGAAGTACAGAATCTGGATATTTAGGGCGAGGTGCGTGACGCGCACATCGTCCCCTGGGTCCCTTTGGGAGTGCGAACCGGAGTTTCACGCTGATGCGTTTGCGCCGATGATTCCAACGCACGTCAGAGCGTTTTCGCCTGTGCACCGCCTATCGCTCGGCTGAAGACGACACAACGCAACGTGACCGTAAGGACATGGAATGAGTACAGAAGATAAAATTGAGCCGATAGCCATCGAGCAGGAAATGAAGAATTCGTTCATGGACTATTCCATGAGCGTTATCGTAAGTCGTGCCTTGCCCGATGTACGCGATGGACTGAAGCCGGTGCATCGGCGCATCCTCTATGTGATGCAGGAACTGAGTCTCACCAAAGGGCGCGCCTTCCGAAAGTGCGCCAATATCGTGGGTGAGGCCCTGGGTAAGTATCACCCCCACGGTGACTCGTCGGTATACGATGCGTTGGTCCGAATGGCCCAGCCCTGGAACATGCGCTACCCCCTCGTGGACAGCCAGGGTAACTTTGGCTCCATCGACGGTGACAACGCGGCAGCGTACCGGTATACCGAAGCGCGGATGGAATCCATCACGGCCCAGATGCTTGCCGACCTGGACAAAGAAACAGTCGACATGCAGCCGACCTTCGATGACCGGCTTATGGAGCCGACCGTCCTTCCGTCTGCCTACCCTAATCTGCTGGTTAACGGCTCCTACGGCATTGCCGTGGGCATGGCAACGAGCTGCCCGCCCCACAACCTGACCGAAGTCTGCGATGCCGTTATCCACCGCATCGATAACCCGACAGCCACCCCCGACGACCTGATGAAGTATGTGACCGGGCCCGACTTCCCCACGGGCGGCGTCATTCTGGGTCGCAAGGGAATTAAGGATGCCTATCGCACGGGCCGGGGCCGCGTCAAAGTACGGGGCCGCGTGGCGGTGGAATCGAAGAAGGAAGGGGGCCAGGGCAAGCAAAGCATCATTATCCAGGAGATCCCTTACCAGGTAAACAAGCTCCGCCTGATCGAATCGATTGCCGATCTGGTCCGCAGCAAGACGGTGGAAGGCATCACCGACCTGCGGGACGAGTCCGACAAAGACGGCATGCGCATCGTCATCGAATTGCGCAAGGGTGAAGAGCCAGAAGTCGTCTTGAACCAGCTCTATAAGCACACCCAGCTGCAGTCCACGGCGAGCATCATCTTCCTTTCGCTGGTGGCGAATACGCCCAAGGTACTCAACCTGGCGGAAATGATTCACTACTATATTGAGCACCGCGCGGAAATCGTCGAACGACGTACCCGCTTCCTGCTCGACAAGGCCGAGGCCCGTGCCCATATCCTGGAAGGCCTGCTTAAGGCCATCGACAACATTGATGAAATCATCAAGATCATCCGGGCTTCGAAAGACTCCGACGAAGCGCGGGATCGCCTGATCGAGCGCTTCGCCTTTTCAATCCTTCAGGCCAACGCTATCCTGGCCATGCGGCTCCGTCGCCTGACCGGACTCGAGCGCGAAGAGCTGGAATCGGAATACGCGGAGCTGCTGAAAGAGATTGAAGGCTATCGCACCATTCTTTCGAGCACGAAGAACATCCTGGCCGTTGTTCGCGACGAGATTGTTGCCGTGAAAGAAAAACATGGCGACGAACGGCGCACGGACATCATCGAAGACGAAGGGGAATTCAATATCGAAGACCTCATCGCCGACGAGAACATGGTGGTGACGGTTTCCAACCAGGGCTACATCAAGCGGCTTCCGGTGAGCACTTACCGTAAGCAGAAGCGTGGCGGCCGTGGTGTTTCGGGCATGGATACGAAAGACGAAGATTTCGTCAAAGACCTCTTCATTGCTTCCGCCCATCAATACATGCTCTTCTTCACCAACAAGGCCCGGGTCTACTGGCGCAAGGTCCATGAATTGCCCAAGATGAGTCGGACGGCCCGTGGTCGTGCCATGGTGAACCTGCTCAATCTGGGTGGGGATGAAGTGGTGACCACCTTCCTGCCCGTTCGCGACCTGCAGGATGAAAATCTCTTCGTGTTCATGGTGACCCGTCAGGGTATCGTGAAGAAGACCTCGCTCAAGGCCTACAGCAATCCGCGTACGACCGGTATCATCGCCCTGGATCTCAATAAAGACGATGAGCTGATGGACGTGGCCCTGACCTCTGGCGATGACAATGTCTTAATCGCCACCTACAAGGGCATGGCCATCCGCTTCCCGGAAAAAGATGCCCGCCCCATGGGCCGTACCGCACGGGGCGTCATCGGCGTTCGCCTGACGGACGAAGACTACGTGGTGGGTATGTCGCTGGCCCAGGATGAGAGCACGGTGCTGAGTATCACGGAGAACGGTTTCGGTAAGCGCACGAAGGTGGGTGAATACCGACTGCAGCACCGCGGCGGCTCGGGCATCATCAACATCAAGACCACCGAGCGAAATGGCAACGTGGTGAGCATGATGACCGTCGATGACGCGGCCGAGTTGGTACTGGTGGCGACCGATGGCATTGTAATTCGGACGTCGGTCAAGGACATTCGGACGATTGGCCGCAATACCCAGGGCGTGCGCATCATGAAGCCTCAGGAAGGGGCCAAGGTGAGTGCGGTCGCGAAGGCGGTGGCCGAAGAGGCCGAAGACGATGTGGCCGATGCGGTCGCGGACGTGGAGACAACACCTGCAGAACCGACGAACGCCGAAAAGGACAAGGACAGTGATGCCTGATCATCCTGTTACGGTATGAGAATCTCGCACAAAGCGCCCACAGAAGTGGGCGCTTTTTTCATGTGCAAGACCCCATCACAGGGAAGCCCCCCGTTGATAAGACGCCCCCCGAAGTCGCCACACCGGCCCTGGACCCCCTTAGACCTCTTTCCTACCCCCCCTCACGGAACGGACACATACAGCGGGTTTAAGACGCCGAGCACCGAGGGGGATGCAATATCCCGCACGAGATGCAGGGCACGCCCCTGCTCTTTCAAGGCCCAGAGTTCGGCGCCAGCCCCATCCACCTCCGCAGAAATAACAAGCCCCCCCAACCCGGGACGCACTTCCAGCGCGCGAATCTTTTCCACCGGTGCGTTGATGATATCCTTCACCATGACGGTGCCTTCCTCCGTCCCATCGGTCCGCCAGAATTCCATGCCGGTGATGCCATCATCCGCCTGAAAGTAGACGTGTTCCTTCCATACCACCAGATCGTTGGGATCGCTGGAGCCTGCCCCGGCGTTGATATCTTTAAGTATCTCGGGGTTTCTCCCCGGGCGCACAATCCAGAGTTCCGCCCCTTCCTTTTCCCGCCACGCACTGAAAACCAGATTCTCCTTGAAGGCGGTGAGATGTCGGATGCGCGGCGACATGGGCCACGCAATTTCCATCGTCATGGCGGTCCCGGCCTCGCTCCCATCACTGCGCCACAATTCATAGCCATGGACACCGTCATCCGCCACGAAGTACAGCAGATCACCCACTACCGTCAATTGGCTCGGGTTGCTGCTCTTACGCCCGGAATGAATGTCTTTGACCAGACGGGTACCCGCGTTGGTCCCGTCGCTGGTCCAGAGCTCATTGCCACGCCGGAGGTCGTTCGCGACGAAGAAGAGGCGATCGCGAAAGATCGTGAACTGACTGGGTGAGGAGGACGGATTTACGCTGTTATCCGTCCAGATGTCGACAAGGACCCGAGGCACGTCATTGGTGCCTAAGATTCGAAGCTCACGCCCGACCACGGGATCGGTAGCCACCGTCACGATGAAGTCGCCCAGCAGGGTGGTAAAGAAGGGAAAAGAACTCTGCTTTCCCGGATAGATGTCCGCCACCTGGTGGGATTTATCTCCCGTTCCCGGAAAGACCCATAGCTCTTCGTCCACATGCTGATCCTCGGCGCTGAAATACAACGAAGAATCTTTTGCCAGACAAAAGGCGTACGGATTACTGCTGCCAAGCCCGGGGTTCACATCGCTGATCGGCTTTGCCTCGTCGGTTCCCGCACTGTAATACCAGACCTCTCTCCCGACGTTTTCTCCGAGGGCCACGAAATAGAGTTCACCCCGGGAGGAAGTCAGTCGGTTCGGATCGGAACTGCCCGCCCCCCTTACCAGGTCTCTCCAAATCGTCGTGCCTTCCCGGGTCCCGTCGGTTTGCCACAACTCCCGTCCGTACTCCGGGGTCGTTGCGACAAACAGCGTCATTACCCCGAAGGGGTCCGTTACAAAGCGGTGTATCTCCCCGACCTTCGATGACTCTTTGCCGGGATATATATCCCGGACCAGTTCGCATGAGCCGGGTGTAGGTCCGGTCTTCCATAGCTCGCCGCCCGTACGCTCCTCAAAACCACTAAACAAGACCTCGCCAGATTCCAGGGCGAAAAAGGAAACCGCTTCCGATTCGAATTCCCGAATAACATGTGCCAACCCCGTGGCGCCATCCACTCGCGCCACAGCGAAGCCTTTTCCCCACTTCATGTTCAGATAGAGGTCTGCTCCGGAAACGACCCCATGGAAGGAGTCACAGTTTATGGGATTCCCACGGCTCGCCTCGCACACCCTTCGGGTGCCCTCACTCGTCCCGTCACTTTCCCAGAGCTGCTTCGTACCCTGCCCTTCTCCCGTTACGATATAGAGTCGACTACGACTGTGAGCAAGCACTCTATGAAAGGGGGCCATTGTGCCATCCGCCGGCAAACGGCTCAGCTGATAGGTCCCGACCTCAGTACCATCGGAACGCCAGAGCTGTCCCACCCCTCCTTCCGGCCGGTAACCGAAATAGAGCACGCCCTTATAGGGATAGAGACTATAAATTTCTGAGCTGAGCGCCCCACGGGAAAGATCGGTCAGTCGCTCGGCATTCCCCTCGATATTTGCACGCCACAATTCCCGGCCAAAGCGGCCGTCGTCGGCGCTGAAGTAGAGCCACCCATCCATCGCGACGACATCCTCAGGCTGGGATGACAAGGGCTTGAAGGTGCCCGTCTGCGCAGGCACGGAAAGCCCCCCGACCAACAAACACGCACACATCAACGGTAAAGTTCGCCAGCTCATCGCTGTTCGCTCCTTCTCGTTTCAGCCAATTGTCCGCGAAGACCTCAGCCGTTCGGCGCCTGAAAAACGAATAGCGCCCCATGCTCCAAGGCGATAAATTCATGGTCTCCCCATTGGGCCACTACCTCACGGGAACCCACGCCATCACTACGCGTCCACCGGGCGTTGATGCGCCATCGCTTCTGCGCAACCGCGCGGGCTTTTTCTTCCAGGAGATCCGAGGGGATATCCATCTCGATTCGCGTTTTTTCATTGCCCTGCTGAAGCGCGACCGGCCATTGGGCATTGAACGGCCTGCGTACACCGGCCTCGAAGTACTGGAAGCTCACCGCGCCGCTGGATGGGGCTTCCAATACCAGCCGCCCGGAGTTTCGCAACGACACTTCAAAGGCGGGCATGAAACCCAACTCGAATCGCAGGCTCGGATCCCCACTATCAATTTCCGAAGCGATCACGACCCCGCCCTCCCGCCAGCGTGCTCGCAATTCGACCGGCACCTGCATTTCGCCGGGCACCACGTCACCGAGCGTCCCCCCATCGGGGTAAAAATACTCGTTGGTCCAAAGGGGCTCGTCAAGCTGTCCATCGACCACGATCGGGTCGGCGCCATAGGGGATGGCGTAGCGGGAACGGGCTGTCCCGGGAAACATGGATTCGATGGCCAGTACCCACGGGAACTTGGCGACGTCGAGCAACTCATTGTAGATAAGCGCCTGTAGCAAGTCCTGCTTTTCAAGCCCACGGATGAATTCCTGCTGACTCCGAATTCGGGGGGAGGGCATACTCGCCATGGAGATGCGCTCTCGCAGCCCATCCACCTCGCGCACCCGCTCCATATTGACATAAAGGCTGGCCGTCCCCTCGGGCCAGAAGAGACTGCCCGTGACGGTGCCATATTGAAAACTCCCTGCCTGGGGCATCACCAATTGGGCCCAGCCCCCGCTGAGTGTCCATTCGCCCGGTTGTACCCGTTGGGCTTCGATTCGCGTCAGCCCCGAGTCGGAATATCCTGTAAACCAGAGCGCCGTCGATCCCGGTGTCTTTTCTACCATCCAGGTTTCTTCGGCAGAAGTCGCGCCCACCACCCGCATGGTCATAAACTGCCCGGAGCCATGCGTAGCGCCTGGCGTCGAACCATCCCATAGGAGATAGCCGATAAGTAGGAGTAAGACCAATCCGACCCCGATGAACATTGGCGTACGTGAAATACGCAGCCGACGGGCACGCCGTAGCGAACGACGCACGGGAGATACCGCAATGGTGGTGGCCACATTACTGTCTTGCAGTTCTGCGAACTCTGGCGTTCCCTGAAGGACCCGAAGGGCTTCCGCGCTTGTCAACAGATTGTCCGTCGGCTCGCGCACCAGGGCATCGACCAGATCCGCCAATTCGTCCGATATGCCCGAGGCCACCTCCCGAATCAAGGGCAAGGGCTCGGTCAGGTGCTTTTTCATGATCGCCATCGGATTCTCGGCGGCAAAGGCTGCCCCCCCCGACAGGAGTTCATAGAGTACGATGCCGAAGGAGTAGACATCCCACATGGGCTTGGGGTCGCCTCCCTCCCACGCCTCCACCGGCATGTAACGAGGAGTTCCCATGTAAAAACCGGACGACGTATTCCCCCGTACCGTGGCCTCAAGGTGGGAGGCATAGGCCGTGGCCAGTCCGAAATCGGTCAACTTCGCCGTGCCACCATGGTGGACGAGGATGTTGCTGGGTTTGATATCCCGATGGACAATCCCGATTTCGTGGCACGTGACCAGACCACTCAAGACATCGCGGGCGATGGATACGGCAATATGGGGAGTCATCTGACTCGTACCCATCACCATATCGAGGGAGTATCCCTCCACATATTCCATGTCGATAGCGACCACCCCGTTGGCGTGCTCCAGGCCATGTACGCAGACGATATTGGGATGGTGGAGGGTAGAGACGGAACGGGCCTCTTCGCGGAATCGCTCGACAAAGGCGGTTTCTTTGTTGAGATGTTCGTAGAGTACCTTCAGGGCGACCTTGCGCTTCAGTTGCCGGTCTTCCGCGAGATAGACCACACCCATCCCGCCGCGACCCAGTTCCCGAACCACGTGATACTTTTCTGACTCCAGCACATTCTCAACCGTCGGCATGGACCCCAACTTTCAGGCAAGCACCGTATACGGGTGCCCCTGTCCCGTCTCTCTCCATTGCCCCTTGGCCTATTATGGCGCTATTGCACTACCCTTTTGCAACACCGTCTTTGCGTATCACGGATTGTTGAACAGACGGATGTTGTCTCGGGATGCGATATCCGCCATCAGACGGGGTGCCGGGCGCTCGGAATCCATTACCCAAAGCTCCCTCCCCTGGGCGTCATTTTCCGCGGTAATAATCAGTTTGTCTCCGAGGGGCGTCAGGGAATGATAAGAAATCTTTCGAAACGGAACGGGCACAATATCCTTGACAAGCACCGTACCTTCGGCGGTCCCATCGGTCCGCCAGAGCTCTTCACCGTGGATGCCGTCATTGGCGATAAAGTAGACATGATCCTTCCAGGCCACAAAGCCCCGGGGGCTGCTGTCGGCTCCGTCCGGGCGGATGTTGAACAGAATTTCGGGCTTTCTTCCGGGTCGTACAATCCAGGGCTCTTCTCCCTCATAGGGTCGTGTCGCACTGAAAATCAGGTGGCCTTTCCAGGCGGTCAGATGCTTCGGTCGGGAACCCGATTCGTCGGTCGCAATATTCTTGATGATACTGGTGCCCTCTTTCGTACCATCGGTAACGTAGAGTTCTTTACCGGACTCCGGGGCCTCGGCCGTGAAATAGAGCAAGTCGCCCACGACGGTGAGCTCGGCGGGCTGGCTGCCCCTGGGCCCCGGGTAGATGTCTTTCAGCAGTTCGGTGCCACCCGTATAGCCATCCGTTACCCAAAGCTCCAGCCCATGTTGGATATCATCCGCCACGAAGACCATGCGGTCACCCAAAGGGGTCAATTGTTCCGGGAAAGAAGACGGATTCTCACTGTGGTCGGAATAGATATCACACAGTTGACGGGTCATCGAATTCCCGTTGGTTACCCACAGTTCCTCGCCGGACACGGGGTGGTAGGCGGAAAACACGACGACGTCTCCTATGGGCGTCATCTCCAGCGGCTCTGAACTCCCGGGCCCTTCAAATATATCCAGCAAGAGTCGTGTGTCGTCGTTCGCAAGACCGGAGAACCACAACTCCTCTCCCTGGGACGTTTCCGCACTGAAGACCATGCCCTCTACCAGAGGGAGCTGGCAATAGGCATAGGGATTGGAAGACGAATAGCCGGGATTAATGTCCTTGACAAGCTGTACCGACCAGGGGCTTCCTGGCCTGAGTCGCCACAGCTCGTTGCCCACATCGGGCCTTCGGGCATTGAAGTAGATGGCATCCCATAGGGAGGTCATCTTATACGGGGAACTCCCAGCCCGGCCCTTCACCAGGTCAAAAGCGAGCTTCGTCCCTTCCGGCGTGCCATCAGTTTCCCATAGTTCGTCGCCATATTCCGGGTGGTTCGCCCGGAAGAAGGCCCGGGACTGTGCCGGATGTTTTTTGACTTCCAAGTAAGCGGGGTCGGCAGGGTCACTGGACTCCACCCCTTCCCAGATATCCCGTAGCAGGCGGGTGGATTCCGGCGTCCCTTTTGTGAACCAGGGCTCCTGCCCGATGCCATTCGCCTTGGCAAAAAACAGTACCCCCTTCGTACCCATGGCACAGAACCCGCCCGGTGCGTTATCAAAAGGCGCGAGAAAGGTCGTACCCTCCACCGTGCCATCTGTACACCAGAACCCGTTGCGGTGGGTCCCCTCCAGACTTCCGTCGCCGTGAAAGAAGAGTAGCCCCTCCCACAGGCTCCCGTCGATCGATATGGTTCGAAAATTCGACGTCTGGTCGGGCAAGAACTGACGGATACTGCCACGGGTACCCTCGCACACGTAGACCTTCTTCGAATCCAGTTTACTACCCACCGTGAAGAACAGGGACCCATTGGTATCGCCAAGAAAACTTCGCAGTCCATCCCGCGCATCCCCTTCGGAGAATCGCATCAGGCGTTCCGTCATACCCTTTGGCTGACCATCGCTCCACCAGAGTTCCCCGCCATGTCGGGGGTCTTCCACACGAAAGTACAGCCTGTCTTTGAAGGTGTAGAAGCTATCGATAAGGCTCCCCCGCTCTCCCGGGGTAATATCGCGGACCAACTCCGCTTTACCTTCGGGGACGGAGACGCGCCACAGTTCCCGGCCGTGGATCCCATCTTCGGCACTGCAGTACACATAGCCATTAAAAACGTATAAGGACTCCGGATAGGAAGAAAGGGGCTGAAACCCTTCCTCCTGGGCAGCCACCAGCAATGGGCACATGCCCGCCAGGGTCGCAATCAGTCCAGTGCGCGCCATTCGGTATAGGGTGTTCATTCGGAGGCTCCCGTAAACTCCAAGAGTACGCCATGTTCCAGCATCAAGATCTCTTCATCGCCCCATTGCGCAATGAGATCCGATGCATCCTCAGCGTCACCCGTACGCCAGCGGGCATTGAGACGCCACCGGGATCCAATTTCGGGCCGTGCGATAGTCTCCAGCGCCTTGCGTGGGATACGAATTTCCACGTCGGTGCCCTGCTCTCCCACGGTCATGGCCATGTCCCACGCGAAATTCCATTCGGATTCCCATCGACGCTCCCGTCGACTTTCATAAAAGCGTTTGCGATAAAGGCCGGATTCGTCGCAGGCCGCATAGAAGTGATAGGCGCTTGCGAGGCCGGAACCGACGGAGGGCATGATGGCCAGCTCAAGGTTGGAACCGGGATATTGTGCTTCTGTGTGGACACCCAGCACGACCTCCCCTTCGGTCCAACGCACCAGGAGTTGGGGGCCCCGGACAGGGACCTGGGCCGCCAGGTACCCGATACGCCCTTGAGCAAAGTAGTAACTACGGGACCAGAGCTCCTCCGCCAGTTGGCCATCGGGCACAATCTCCCCTTCAACCCGGGGCACGAGAATTCGCCCCCCAGTGACGGAAGGCATCACGGCTTCTATGCGTCGGGGCCAATCCATCGGGCGGTCAAGCAACGATGTATACAGCATGTACTGCAACCGACTGTTTGACTCCATTTTCCGCACGAAATCGGATGCGTCGGGTTGGGCTTGTTTGAGCAACAGCACCAGTTGCACGGTGTGTTCGGCATTCGACATCTCATTGACGCAGTTCATCGAGATCGACATGGCGTCGCTTCGCCCCTCCCAAACCAGGTGGCCCTGCACGTATCCCATTTGCATACGCCGGCTGTCAGGCTGCACATACCGCGCCCAGCCTCCTGAGATTCGCCACGTGTCGTTACCTACGTCTGATTGCACATCCACCAGCCAGAACCCGGAGTCGGTATACCCCAGAATCGTTTGGGGCGCACCCGCGCTATCCAACGTAATCTGCCACCGCCCCGCCTCTTCCACACCATCCACTGCCAGCAGGCGGCCATTGACATAGGCTTGGCTGCCACGGGCCCATTCGGAAAATGTCGGCATATGGGGCGTCACCGCAACCGAATCCGACGGCGGTATCGGCCCGGCACCGGAAGTGGGGACCGTGCGCAACCAGACTCCCAAGCCCATCAAGAGCACCAACGCCAAGACCACCCCCAGCAGGGCACGGCTCCGTTGCAGGCTCCGCCGGGCATTTCGCCAGCGGGCACCTGCGCGCACGGTGGCGCGACGTATGGGCGGCAGGGTAATCGTCGTCGAACCATTGCTGGTGCTGAGTTCCTTACACTCCGGTGTCCGCTCCAGGGCGCAGAGCATTTCGGAAGCATCGCGGGGGGATTGTTCCTGCGCCGTCCTCAGCATGGCATCGAGCACCTCGACCAACTCGGGGGAGGCTACTTTCGTAACGGGAAGCAAGTCCGGTATGGGGTCGGTAAACTGCTTTTTTACGATCTCCATCGGGCTGTCACCGGAAAACACAAAGGTACCGGTGAGCAGTTCATAGAGCACCAGGCCAAAGGAATAAAGGTCCCAGAAGGGCTCCGGACGGCCCCCCTCCCAGGCCTGGGGCGGCATGTACCGGGGCGTGCCCATATAAAAGCCGGTCGACGTATTTCCCTTGACCGTATCTTCCAGGTGGGAGGCATAAGCCGTCGCGAGACCAAAGTCCGTAAGCTTGGCGGTGCCATCGAGGGCTATAAGAATGTTGCTGGGCTTGATATCACGGTGGACAATGCCAATCTGATGGCAGGTAACGAGACCGCTCAAGACATCGCGGGCAATGGACACGGCCATATGAGGAGAGACGCGGGCACTCGCTGAGAGTTGGTCGAGCGACTGACCTTCGACGAACTCCATATCGATAGCCACGGAGCCGTTGGCGACCTCCAGCCCATGGACACACACAATATTGGGGTGATGGAGGGTGGATACGGAGCGGGCTTCTTCCTGGAAACGCTCGGCGAAGGAGGACTTCTGGTAGAGATGCTCGTAGAGCACCTTGAGGGCCACCTCCCGCTTCAGGCGTGTGTCTTCCGCGAGATAGACGACGCCCATGCCGCCTCTCCCCAGCTCCCGTATGATGCGGTACTTATCTGTCTCCAGCACACTGTCCAACGGTGTCACAACCACTCTCTACCCAGGAGGAGTCGTTCGGCAGGCTACGAAGCATTTCGCAGCGTACCGAAGCGTGATTCGTTTTGGTATTATGCACTTATTCTCCACGGATTGTATATGCCTCCCGCAGACGCACTCAAATACAATAGAACAACCCGTTTGCAGTTCGCTGCAAACGGGTCGTCATGTACTGTGGATGGGGCCGTGCTCAGTCCCGGGTCACCAGGGCCCGCATGTATTCCCGGTTCATATTGGTGATGTTTTCCACCTTGATCTCTTTCGGGCAGGCCGCTTCGCACTCATAGTGCTTGGAACAACTGCCAAAACCCTCGTGGTCCATCTGCTCCACCATGGCCATCACCCGGCGGCGACGCTCGGGATCACCCTGGGGAAGCTTGGCAAACTGGGTTATCTTAGCCGCCGTGAAGAGACTGGCTGATGCGTTGGGACAGGCTGCGACACAGGCACCACAGCCGATACACGAGGCTGCATCCATCGCGGCGTCCGCTTTCACTTTCGGGACCGCGACCGCATGGGCATCG
This sequence comes from Candidatus Hydrogenedentota bacterium, assembly GCA_034669905.1. Classification (GTDB taxonomy): domain Bacteria; phylum Hydrogenedentota; class Hydrogenedentia; order Hydrogenedentales; family JAEUWI01; genus JAEUWI01. The sequence goes on along the minus strand of JAXMOL010000042.1, from coordinate 36,763 downwards.
GGTGCCTGTCCGGTCTTGACGGAGATAAAGCCACCGGCTTCGATGATACGGTCAAAGGCCGTGCGGTCTACCGCGAGATCTTTGATCACCGGGAAAGCGGCCGAGCGCCAGGGCTCCAGCACGATGGTCTCCCCATCTTTGAACTTGCGCATGTGCAATTGGCACAAGGTCGTGGCGGATTGGGGACCATGGGCCACGCCGTTAACGACCGCACCGCACATGCCACAGATGCCTTCGCGGCAGTCATGGTCGAATACGATGGGGTCTTTGTCCTCTTTCTCGAGGCCCGTATTGACCACGTCGAGCATTTCCAGGAAGGAGGCGTCGGTGGAGATATTCTTCACGCTGTAGGAGGCGAAGGCACCCCGTGCGTTCTTGTCGGCCTGACGCCATACTTTCAAGGTCACGTTAATGGTATTTCCAGCCATTACTTGTAACTCCTCTGGGTAAGCGCGACTTCTTCGAAGGTCAGCGGCTCTTTGTGCAAGGTGGGTTCCTTGTCCACCCCATTGAATTCCCAGGCACCCACGTAGCAGAACTCGTCGTCCTTACGCTTGGCCTCGCCTTCGTCGGTCTGACTCTCTTCGCGGAAGTGCCCGCCGCACGACTCGCTGCGGTGGAGGGCGTCGCGAACCATCACCTCGGAAAACTCCAGGAAGTCTGAAACCCGACCGGCCCGCTCCAGCACCTGATTAAAGGTACCCGGCGATCCGGTTACGTTCACGTTCTCATGAAATTCTTCGCGAAGCGCGGGTATCTTTTGCAGCGCCTCTTTGAGGCCCGCTTCATTCCGGGCCATTCCGCACTTGTCCCACATGATGAGACCCAGTTCACGGTGGAATTCATCGACCGTTTTCTTGCCCTTGGAATTGACCAGCTTGTCAATGCGGTTGGTAACTTCTTCTTCCACCCGCTTCACTTCGGGGTGGTCCGTGCCAATGCCGGCGGGGCCCGCCTTGGCAATATAGTCACCCAAGGTATAGGGAATTACGAAGTAGCCATCGGCCAGGCCCTGCATCAGCGCACTGGCACCCAGTCGGTTGGCGCCATGGTCGGAGAAGTTGGCTTCCCCGAGCACGTGGAGCCCGTCGAGGTTACTCATGAGATTGTAATCCACCCAGAGTCCCCCCATGGTGTAGTGCACCGCCGGGTAGATCATCATGGGCGTCTGATAGGGATTGTCATCCACGATACGCTCGTACATGTCGAAGAGGTTGCCATACTTCGCGCGAATCGTGTCTTCCCCATCCCGCGCGATGGCATCCCGGAAGTCCAGGTAGACGGCCGTTTTCGTTGCGCCCACGCCGAATCCCTTGTCACACCATTCCTTGGCGTTTCGAGACGCCACATCACGGGGGACGAGGTTACCAAAGCTGGGATACTTCTCTTCCAGGTAGTAATTGCGCTCTTCCTCGGGGATTTCGGAAGGACGTCGCGTATCGCCGGCGTTCCGGGGGACCCAGATGCGGCCGTCGTTACGAAGGCTCTCACTCATGAGGGTGAGTTTGGACTGGAAGTCGCCGTGTACCGGGATACAGGTGGGGTGAATCTGGGTGTAGCACGGGTTGGCAAAGTAGGCACCCCGGCGGTGTGCCCGCCAGGCGGCCGTTACGTTGCTGCCCATGGCATTGGTCGACAGGTAGAAGACGTTGCCGTAGCCACCCGTGGCCAAGATGACCGCATCGGCCGTGTGGGACTCGATCTGGCCCGTGATCAGGTTACGGGTCACGATGCCGACGGTGCGGCCTTCCACGACGATAAGGTCGAGCATTTCGCGGCGGGTGAACAACTCCACGTTGCCGCCCGCAGATTCTTTCATCAGCGCGCTGTAGGCCCCGAGCAGCAGCTGCTGGCCCGTTTGGCCCCGCGCGTAGAAGGTACGGGATACCTGGGCACCACCAAAAGAGCGGTTGTCCAGGTAGCCACCGTATTCGCGGGCGAAGGGCACGCCCTGGGCCACGCACTGGTCAATGATGTTGACGCTGACTTCGGCCAGCCGGTGCACGTTGGCTTCGCGGGAGCGGTAATCACCCCCCTTGACGGTGTCGTAGAAGAGGCGGTGCACACTGTCGCCGTCGTTGGGATAGTTCTTGGCGGCGTTGATGCCCCCCTGGGCCGCAATACTGTGGGCGCGACGGGGACTGTCCTGAAAACAGAAGGACTTTACGTGGTAACCCATTTCGGAAAGGGAGGCCGCTGCGGAGGCGCCGGCCAGACCGGTACCGACCACAATGACGTTAAATTTCCGCTTGTTGGCCGGGTTGACCAGTTTCATATTGAATTTGTGGCGGGTCCATTTTTCGGCCATCGGGCCGTCGGGTATCTTCGCATCAAGCATGAAGCTAGACTCCTATAGCATCTGGGCGCGTATAAGCACGTAGATTGGGATGGATGAAAAACCAACGGCCACGATGGCGCCGATGACCTTGGCGGCCAACTCGGCCTTGTCGGTGCTTTTCTCCGTCAAGACGCCCAGGGTCGATAAGACACTGGCGATGGCGTGGCTGAGGTGAAGCCCTACGCCACAAACCGCGATGATGTAGAAAATAGACCGAAGCGGATTGGCGAAGGAATTAAATACCACGCCGTAGAGCCCCATGCTTTCCGTATCGCTGATATCGTTGATGATGGAGCGATCGCCTTCGGGGTCCCCGGTGAGGGTGAAATCGTAGACGTGAAAGAGCACAAAGGCAAGAATGGTGACCCCACTGATAATCATGAGGCGGGTTGCAGCGGTCTTACGTCCGACCGATTTTTCCACTTCATAGCGCTGGGTACCACGGGCGGCGGCACTGGCGCGGGCCAGTGATATGGCCATGCTGATGTGGGCCACGAAGGCGACAATCAAGCCGATGCGGGCAAGCCAGATGAGCTCTCCCAGGCTGTGCAGTTTCTCTGCATAGCCATTAAAGGCTTCGGGACCTGCTATCAATAGCAGGTTGCCCGCGAGATGGCCAAGTATAAAGACAACCAGCAGGATGCCGGTCACGCCGACGATAAGTTCTTTGCCGACGGTCGTCGATAACCGGCCGCCGAGAGTTTGTGTAGAACGCATAGGTCCAGTACACCTCCATAGTCAGGGCGGTTCTTAATTCCTGCTCCTCCGTGTGAGGATAGCACCCTCCCATCGCGTGATACCCTGCCCGGGAAGTTGGGCAGGAACAGGAAGAATTCTGTAGGCCATGGTACATCAAGCCCTATGAGGCAATCCAGAGCCAAAGGGCTCAAAAGGATGTTTTTTGTGGGAAAACCCGCAAAAAATGCCCCCCAGCCACCGCCACATAATGTGCAAACGCCACCAGCAAATAACACGTGGAATTCTACAAAATCAGCTGTTCTGCATAACAAACACGCCGCACCCGGGCCAGCGCCGCGCTCAGAGACCGCTGGAGTAGGCCAGGATCGGGTCCCGTCCGATGGAGAAGTAATCGAATCCCATCGTTTCCATGTGGGCCAGGGAATAGACATTCCGGCCATCAAAGACCACCGGGGCCGCCATCCCATCCTTAATACGGGTCATATCCACGTTCCGGAAGAAGGACCACTCGGTCGCGACGATGAGGGCGTCGCACCCTTCCACCGCATCATAGTATTGGTCGCTATAGACCATGTGCTCGTGTTCCCCCAGATAGCGTTGGGCCTGGTGCCGGGCCTTGGGGTCATAGGCCACCACGGTCGCCCCCTCTTTCAACAGGGCCTCAACCATTACCAGGGCGGGTGCCTCCCGCACATCGTCTGTCTCCGGCTTGAAGGCAAGCCCCCAGATGGCGAAGCGTTTCCCCGCGAGCTGGCCCCGGTAGTAGGTCTTCATTTTCTCCAGAAGTGCCCGCTTCTGCTTCTCGTTGACGAGGTCCACCTGGGGCAAGAGCCTGGCATCGGCTCCCACCTCCACGGCGGTTTGAATAAGGGCTTTCACATCTTTGGGAAAGCAGGAACCCCCATAGCCGATACCGGGGAAAATAAAGCGGTAGCCGATGCGGCTGTCGGAGCCAATACCCCGCCGCACATCGTCTACATCGGCCCCTACCTTCTCGCAGATGGTCGCCACCTCGTTCATAAACGAAATCTTGGTCGCGAGCATGGCGTTGGCCGCATACTTGGTCATCTCCGCCGAGGCCGTGGACATGCTGAGAATCGGTCGGCCGTTGCGCGCGAAGTTCGCGTAAATCTCCTCCATGAGGGCTTTCACACGGACGTTCTCGCAGCCGATGACGACGCGGTCGGGATTCATGAAGTCTTCGATGGCCGCGCCTTCCTTCAGGAATTCGGGATTGGAGACCACGTCAAACTCGAAGGACACGCCGCGGGCGTCTATGGCACCCTGGGCGGCATCGCGGACCTTTTGTGCGGTGCCGACGGGTACGGTGGACTTGTCCACGATAATCTTATACCCATTCATATGCTCGCCAATAGATTGGGCCACACGGAGCACATATTGGAGGTCAGCCGTGCCGTCTTCCTGGGGGGGCGTGCCCACGGCGATAAAGATCACCAGGCACTCTTCCACGGCCCGCTTGATATCGGTCGTAAAAAAGAGTCGGCCCTGCTCCACGTTGGTGTGCACCATCTCCTCGAGGCCCGGCTCGTAGATCGGGATCTCGCCACGGTTCAGGGCGTCAATCTTGTCCTGGTCAATATCGACACACAACACATCGTGTCCCAAATCGCTGAAACACGTGCCGCTAACCAGGCCCACATAACCTGTACCAATGATTGCCAGTTTCATGGGCAAGTATTCTCCCGCACGCGGTGCAAGACCGCCGTTTTATCCTGTTACGCTGCATAGTATAGAGCACGTGGCCCGCGAAAGCGTGCATGACCCCGAATTCCAACGGATTCAGGACGTCAATTCGATCTTCTTGTGGGCCCATTTGTCGGTCCGGAACACGAGTAAGGTCAGAATCAGGCGACCCAGATGGCTGATGAAAATGGCCATCCAGACGCGGTCCGGAGTAAGCGCCCCGCGCCAGTCCAGGTATCCGCAGATACCGAGCAAGAGCACAATCTGGGTCAGAAAGGCGATATACATGGGCATCTTGGTTTCCCCCGCCCCCTGCAGACCGCCGGTCAGCGCCAGGGTAATGGCCAGCACGATACCCGAGAAACTCAGGAAACGCAGTAGAGATACGCCCACTTCCACGATGGTGCCATCCACCGCCCCGAATACGGCCAGCAGGTCGGCCGGGAAAAACCAGAAGATAGTGCCAATCAGCAGGGCCCAGACCGCACCGAAGGAAGCGGCCACCCGTACCCCCTGAATACCCCGTTGCGGATTACCCGCACCGATATTCTGCCCCATGATGGTGCCCGCCGCGGAGCGGAGTCCGAAGCAGGTCCAGGTGATGATAGAAAAGAGCTGGGCATAGCAAATGGTGTAGGCCGCCTGGGCGGAAGCGGATATCTCGTCCCCCAGCGAACCAAGAAAGCGAAAGAGCAACACGCCACCGATATTGAGTAAAACGCCCTGAATCCCGGTGGGAATACCGATACGCACGACGGTTTTCATGACGGACAGGTCGGGCAACAGGTGAAACTTCTCGGGCGGATGGAGAATCGTCTTCTTCCGCAGAATGAGCACCATGGAAATGGCCACACTCACGGCAGGGGCCAGGACGGTACCCAGCGCAGCCCCCATAATGCCCATGGCGGGGAAGGGACCTGCGCCGGTAATCAGCACCACGCTGATACACACGTTGAGGAAGGTGGTCAGGATACCCAGCACGAGGGGCGTTTTGGGATCACCAGACGCCTGAAAAGCCCCAGTGAACATGAACATGAGGAAGAGGGGCGCCCCGCAAACAAAGAGCAGGCGCAAATAAGGCAGGGCCAGGAGGCGTACATCCTCGTGGGCCCGCACGAGGTCGAGCAGATGGGGGGAAATAAAATAGCCGACAGGGGCCAAAAAAAACACGAGAATAATAACCGCGGACAGGAAGGACTCGAAAGCAGCGCGACTCATGCTGACCCGGTCCTGTTTTCCGGCATAGCGCGCAATAAGCACGTTCATGCCATGAAACAGCGAGGCGATAAACACGACGATGACGAGGAAGACCTGCCAGGCCACGCCAATGGCCGCATTCGCCGCGTTGTCGGGGGAGGCGAGGTAGTGGCCGATAAGAATGTGATCCACGAGACCATGAATCCCGTTCACGAGATTCAAGGTGGCCGCGGGCCAGGTCAATTTCCAAACGGAGCGGAGAATACTACCGCTCACAAGCTGATCGTCAAACTTCTTCATGAGATGGGGGGAATTCCTGTCACCCGAGGCGGCCCCATGATTGTGTGGGGGGAAAGGGCATACTATAACATGCTGCACGGGACTTTTGACACTGAGCCGGGCGGGTGTAACCGCTTGCACCGGGAGGGAAAGCATGCCACTATGATGGTAATGGGTGAACCTCACAAGGAGACTGGAAGCATGAGTACCTCATCGAATGACATGGGACGGCGCGCCTTTCTTCAGGCGAGCGTGGCTACGGGTGTGCTGGCGGCTGGTGCGGCCCACGGGAAGCAGGCGGACACATCGAAAAAGATTACGGGCACGGGTAACATGCCCACCCGGGTCTTTGGTAAAACCGGGATTGAGTTGCCCATCCTCGCCTATGGCAGCGCGCCCCTCATGACCCGGGAAGACGAATACTACGGCATTGCCAGCGGGGACTATGAAGCCCGGGTGAAGATGGTGCGCACGGCCTATGAAAAGGGACTCCGTTATTTCGACACGGCCCGGATCTATGGCGACAGCGAGAAGATTTTTGCCGAAGCCATTCATGATGTGCGCGACGAGGTGTTCATCGCCTCCAAGGTGCTGGTCGGCTCGGCCGGAGACGTGCGTAAGAGTGTGGAAGATTCACTCCGCACCCTCAAGATGGACCGCATTGACTCCATGCAGCTCCATGGCCCCGTCATTGAACGCCAGGGCTATGACGGCTGCATGCCTTTTGTGGAGGAGCTGGTCAAGCTGCGGGAAGAGGGCCTCTTTACCTACCTGGGACTCACCGGCCACTCCCGCTTTGAAGAGATGTTCAAACTCATTGATTCGGATGGCTTTGACACGTTGCTGGTCGAGTTCGGCTATTTCCATAAGGGATATAATACCCGCCATTCGAACCGATCCCTGGCCAACCGCGAACGCTGCGTGGCCCGTGCGAGTGAACTGAACATGGGCATCCTTGCCATGAAGGTCATGGGCGCGAGTATCTTTGGCCACAACGCCGGGAAGCTGGTTTCGGAGTTCGACAAGGCGCAGGTCAAGAAGCTGCCCGCGTCGGCCATTCGTTGGGTGTTGAACGACCCCCGCATCCACCTGCTGAACATCGGCGTGTCGGTCCCCGAAGATCTCGATGCCAATATTGCCACCGTTTCGGGCGACACGACGCTGAACAATGAAGACCGCCTGCTGCTGGCGTCCTTCGCGGAACAGGCCTATATGCAGGAGGCTGTGACAGACCTGCCGGTGGTGTGAGTCGGAAGCACCACGAACAATGCGGCTCGGCCACCGGACCTGAGCAAAGCCACCCCTTTGGAGTGCGGCAGCTTGCTGTCGCACTTTTATGGGGAGCTTGTCCCCGGTGCGCCCGCCTGGCTGCGAAATGGCTGGCATACCCAACCCATCTCCCGTGCCACGCGATCCGGCTCCGCCGGTTCGTGTGCATGGAGGGACGGAATTTACGCGCCTCCACGAATCGTTGGATTCGGGCGTCCAACGCCGCTTGGCTGGACGGATGCCCGAGTTTGGTCTTTCGCCATGGCCACCGACTGCGTTGCTCCACGCACACGAAAACTCGCACGGCTCGTCATCGCGTGACACGAATCCGTCTCTGTAGATGGCCCCAGCATCACAATGCCTTACAACGCGAGCAAGCTCGCTGGACGAAAGCGCAAGCAAGCTTGCGCACTCCAGGGAGTCACGGATGGTGTGTACCGCGCACCGACCTGCGGAGCGACGCCCCTTTGGAGTGCGGCAGCTTGCTGTCGCTCTTCTATGGGGAGCTTGCTCCCCGGTGCGCCCGCCTGGCTTCGAACTGGCTGGCATACCCAACCCATCTCCCGTGCCACGCGATCCGGCTCCTCAGTTGGACCCCAGAGCCATACTGGAGCCCCACCTGTCCGTTACTTTGCGGCAGGCAGTAAGAACAAGCGTCCTTCGCCGGAAGCCAACGACACCTGTAGTCCTTCCATCAAGGGGCTATCGTCCATCACCGGACGTATCTCCCCACTTTCCTGATCCACTTCCATCACCTGCGCTGCAGGCACATCAAAGGCTACGGTAGGCCAAGCGGTATACGCAAAGCGGTAGTTATTGAGCAGAACCGCGCGCCGCCCATCTTCGTGGGTGAATCCCCCCACAAGATAGTCCATGGGCGGGTCAACAGCCTCGCGGGTGATATCGGCAATACCCAGCCCTGCGAGTTTATCCGCCGGCACATCGCCCGCCTCTTCCGACACACGCACGACCCCCGTACTCGTGAGCTTCATCAGCGTCGGCCCAAGATGTTTCAGTGCCGCATTGAGCCGCTGGGCCTCGCCGTAGTGCCGGGTACGTCGTCCATCCCGGCGAATGATGGCGCCCCCCTTGGGAAACTCCTTCCCCGCTGGGGTGTAGTAACAAAAGTAAAGGACACCCCGGGCGCCATAGGCCAGGGAGGTGTAGACCTGCCAGCGAATCTGCCCCTCGGTCGGGTCCGTATGGGGACCGTAGGGCATGATGTTAAAGAAATTCCAGAAGGGCACGCCTGCCGCCAGGGAATGGATCCGCAGGGTCTCCAGGTTTTCGCAGTATCCCGCGCGGCCATCCCGTCCCGGATGAAACTGGGGATAGTGGTCCATGGACAGCACATCGGGTTCCAACACCGACATGAACTGCTTCACGTGCTCGTCATAGGTCTCGGTCCCCAACTGAGAAGCCCGGGCATAGTTGGGGAACAAATTGATATAGCGCAATTTCCCCGGGCGTGCTGCGGCTATCGCATCGGAGGCCGCACGGAGGGCCGGAAAATCGTCGGCACTGGGCTCGTCGCGAATCGCATAGCCCCAGATGGCCGGACTCTCCGGTAGCGATGTGGCCTCTTTACCCCGGGCCGAGGCGATGAGTTTCAGGTCGAGGGCTTCACAAAGGGCGATTTGTTGGGCCACGTCGGCACCACCAAATCCACCGATCACCACGTTAAAGTTCGCTTCGGCCAACTCTTTGTAGCGGGCTTCCGCCTTGGAATCCACGGGTGGGTCGACCCACAGGCCGATGGCGAAACGGTCCTGCTCAAACTTCTTCGATTCTTCTGCCATGCTCTGTGCCGAAAGCAGCAGGAGTGACAGGGCGACAAGGATATGGGTACTGCGATACATGGTTTAACTCCAACGTCTGTTTATTTTGTCGCCCGCAAATCGAAACAGCGCACCTGGCGCTCGTTGCGGATATAGAGAAGGCCCTGCGCCATGATGGGCGGGGTCCAGATGCGACGGCTCGAAACACGTACCCGTGCTTTCTCGACGTAGGCTTTCGGGTTGACTTCGATGAGGGCAAGTCGACCCCGCTCCCCCAGGGCCACAAGATTGCCTTCCGCCATAAAGAACGAGGCCCGGCCCAGGCCTTCGTCGGCGGTCCATTGGATCTCTCCGGTCATGAAATCGATGCAGCGAAAGTTGGAGCCCCGCTCATGGCGCCCGTCCATCCCATAGAGATAGCCGTCGTGATAGACACTGGTGGCCCAATGGTTTTGCATGGCAAGTTCATCCCGCCAGATAACCTTCAAGCCATCGGGGGCCAATTGCAGGAGCACCGCGCCAATGTTGTAGGTACCCGACAGAAAGACCTTGTCGTCGATTAAGACCGGGGTGGCCGCAATGGCCGATTCGTAGGTCTTGGAGCGGAAGGGATAGCTGTAGCGGATGTCGCCCGAATCGGCTTCCACCACCAGGAGTCCGTCGGCGGTGTGAAAGATCACCAGCCGCTCCCCCCGAATGGTACCCACGATGGGCGTGGAGTAGCTGGCGGCGTCTTTACCGGCTTTCCAGAGGGTTTCGCCGGTCTTGGCGTCAAAGGCCACCACGCCGGCCCCATCGGGACCACCCACGTTAATAAACACCTTGCCGCCATCCACGACGGGAGCCACGCCCGCTCCGAAGAAGCCCTCGGGTACGTTGTAGTCTTTATTGACCGTGCGCTGCCAGACCATGGCGCCCGTATCCAGGCGAAGACAGGTCAGGACCCCTTCCGCACCAAAGGCAAACACATGTCCTTCGGCAATGCAGGGCCCCGAGCGGGGTCCGCCATTGTACCCATAGCGATCCACATATTGGGTGGGATAGCCATAGCGCCAATGCTCGGTGGCCCCGGTCTCCGCATCAATACAGGCCACCACCTCTTCATCACCCACGCGGTGGAATACAACGAGGCGCTTGTCGGCGACCACGGGCGGACCATAACCATCGCCTACTTCCCGCTCCCACACGAGGGGCGGTCCCTCTTCGGGCCATTCCTTCAGCAGCCCCGTTTCCCGGGATAGGTTGTTGCGGGTCGGTCCGAGGAAGACCGGCCAGTCTTCACGGATGACCGCCTCCTCGGCCTGCGCGACACGGGAGCCCGCCAGACTGAAGGCCAGGGGCGTCACGATGCCCGCCTGTAAAAAGTGTCGCCGGGAAAGGTGCTTCATGTTGTCGTTTTTCAATCGCTTCACCTGCGGGGCGTCGGTCGCCCGTCATGCGGCTGTGGATAAGAAAGGAGGCCGCCCAATGCAAGCTGCCATGGTACGTTTCACTATGGCATCGGCGCAACACGGGGAATGGCTACACGCCACCGTGGACGCGCAGACGGTCCACCAAAGGACCATAGACCCTCTCGGGCGCAAATCGCTCCCGGGCGAATTCCCACGCGGCCTTCTCACGCGGGTGTCGTTCGGCAGGGGCTGCCAACAACGCCACAATCTGCTGCACCATTGCCTCCCCCACCTCCGAAACACACAGAGGAAGCCCGGCGATATCGCCCAATCCCCCCGTGCCCGCTTCGGTACAGACGACAACACGCCCATGGGCCATCCCCTCCACCGTCTTAATCTTCAGCCCGGTGCCGTAGGGTACGGGGTTGAGCACCAAGGCGGCGCGGTGGTAGTAGGGGGCCAGCTCCGGAACCTGTCCGGCAACGGTCACACCGGGATGAGCGCGCCGCACCGTTTCTCCGACCCGGCCGCACACCGTGAGGGTCGCGGCGGGACACTGACGCAAGACTTCGGGCCAGACCTGCGCCAGAATGGCCTCCAGGCCCAGGACATTGGGGTCATAACGGTTGCCCACATAGAGAAGCTCCTGGGAGTCGACGGGCGAGGGCACATAGTCGGGCACGGGGTGGGCGTGCTCCACGCAGAGAATTTCCTTCTCCGGACACATCCCTTTCAGGGTGGCGGCTTCCTCCGATTGAATCGCCAGCAACACATCGGCGCGGTTGAGCGCGCGCGCCTCGTCTTCCGGCGAACACTGCACGTGCTCCAGATTCCCGCCGGCCGCCGCGGCGTTTTCGCGACGGGCATGTTGGATGTCGATGGTGTCGAGGATACGCAGTGTACCCGGCGGCATGTGGTCCAGCACGGGGGCCAACCAGGCGTAGCTCGCGATGGCCGCCAGGGGGGGGGCTTCGTAGGCAAGGGTCGCGGCGAATCGCTCCAGGGCGGGGCGCCGGTTTCGGCTCAGCACATCCCGCTGTTGCAAGGCGACGACGCTCCGTCCGGGCAGCATTGCCAGAAGACGCCGCTCCGGATCGAGGGCCTTATAGCGGGCGATGATCGCGTTGCGCAGACGGCGCTTGAATCCCACCGGGGCGTTGGAACTATTGGAACGGGCGGGCATATGGAGTTTATCCACCCGGGCCGCGATGGCCTCGTTGAAAGCACCCTGATCCCCCATCACCAATTCCACGGCATAGCCCTGCGCCCGCAAGAAGTCGATGAGAGCCCAGGTGCGGGATGCGCCGCCCCCCGCAATGGGCCAAAGCCCGCCGGGGTGAATCCACAGGATACGGGGACGCCTTTCCGTCATGGGATATTCCCTGAAGCAATTTCGAGGGCCGCGAGGGTATCCCGGATCATGGCGGCTTCGCTGAACGCGTTGACCTGCTCACGGGCGGCCGTGGCCATGGTCTGGCTTCCGGCGGGGTCGTTGAGGGCGGCGATAACGCTTCCGCGCAGTGCGGCGATATCATCGGGCGGGCACAATCGCCCATGGACACCGTCTTCGATAACTTCCCGGATGCCACTCGCGGTGGTGCTGATTACCGGGAGGCCGGACGCCATGGCCTCCAGGAGCGAGAAGGGTTGGCCTTCGAAGCGGGCCGGGTGCACAAAGTAGTCCGCGGCCTGCAACAGCGCGGGAATGTCATCGCGCAGGCCCAGAAAAGTCACCCGGTCGGCGCAGTGATAGGTCTCGAGCTGTTGGAGCAGGGCCTTCTTTGAGGGCCCCTCCCCCGCCCAGATAAAGTGTACATTCGGGTGGGCAGCGACGATATGGGGGATGGCCGGAATCAATACATCGTGGCCTTTTTGTGGCGCGAGACGTCCCACCGTGAGGCACAGGGTGGCGTCCCTTGCTATCCCCCAATCCTCCGAAAGGCGCTGCCGCGTCCCGTCACGGAGAACCGGGTCATCGGCAAAGCGCGTCAGGTTCACCCCATTCGGGATGATGAGGATGGCCTCTTCCGCCATGACAAAGGCCCGGGCGAGAAGCCGACGGTTCGCGGCGGACACGGCGACATACTGCTGTCCCCTATACCGCATCCAACGGTGAAGCTGCCGTCGGGGAAGGGAAAACCGAATATCATCGCGCACCAACTGAAAGACCACCAGGGTGGGCATCCCCAGGCACGCGCAGGCAAAGAGGCTCACGAGCCCATACTGCATGCCGCACAACTGGAAGAGCACGGCGCGGGGCTTCAGCCGCCGCAATAACCGAACGGTGCGGGTGAAGCGCTTGTATAAGGGGGCCTGCCCGGCCTTCGCGCCCACGTCACAGATTTCGAGGGTGTTGTGAAAAGCGCCGACGCGAAAGTAATCTTCAATCAGCGACTTGAGCGCCACCTTGTTGGGAAAGGCGCCCTGCACGTCATAGCCCGCACGGACGGCTCCTTCGGCGATGGTCAGGGTGTAGTCCTCGGCGCCGCCGCGCAAGGGGGAGGGAAAGAGGATCGCGATGCGCCCCTTCTCCGACCCTTTTCCTTCACCGGCGGGCAAACGGATGCCATGGAAGGGCTGGGGCGGCACGATGGCACGGCCTTCGGGCCAGTTCCGAGGTGACTCGGTCATGCAGGCATCGAGGAGCATCGTAAACTTTTCGACGTAGGCTTCCATGGAATAGGGCAGGGTCGTGGCATGTGCGCGACGCCCCAGGGTCTCCAGGCGGGCCGGATCCTTTGCCAATCGGGCGATGGCCTCTGCCATGGCGGCCATGTCACCTATCTCCACCAGAAAACCGTTTTCTCCCTCGTGAATGATGCCATCCACGCCGCTCTCGGTATGGGTCACCACCGGTACGGCACCCTGGGCCATGGACTCCAACATGCTGTTACTCGTGCCTTCAAAGGCCGAGGTCTGCACAAAGACATCCTGTTCCGCCCAGAAGGTGGCCATGGCCTCGGGCTTACGCCGGGCAAGAAAGTGCACACGCCCTTCGGGGTCGACGGCCTTCAGCGCGGCTTCCAGTTCGTCTTTCTGTCGGCCCGCTCCCATCAGAGAAAAGCGGAAGTCTACCCCCCGTTCATAGAGCCCCTCGACCAGCGGCACAAAATCCAGGACCCGTTTCTGCTCTTGCACCAGCCGACCGCCATAGGCCATGCGCAGCGGTGCACAGGAATAGTCCCGCGTCAGGCGTTCCGGCACCCAAACCCCCGTGGGCAGGGTGTGGAAGGCGTCGCAGGCCCGTTCATGCTGAGCGCTAAGGACCGATACGCATGCCGGGCTGACGCCCGCGAATTGGTTGATGAGGGGGGCATACCAACGCAGGGGCGCGTAATACTCTTCCTCTGAGTCGGCACGACAGAATCCCACACAGCGCAGGGGCTGGCCCGCCGCAATCCGCTCGGCACACACGGGAAAAAGGTCCCATACGAAATTGGGGACCACAATGACTTCCCCACAGGCTGCAATGAGCTCGCTGGCCCGCGCCCGGGTCGTGGCCTCGAGGTCGAAGCGCCCGATGCGGTTTCCGGTGCGGGCGCAGTTCATCAGACGGATTTCATAGCGCGGGTGGCCCGCGAAGGCCTCGCGAAGTCGGAGCGCCCACGAGGTCACGCCACTGGCGAAGTCGCCAAGTGCGATGAGTACGGGGATCTTATGGGAAGACGTCACGGTGGGATATCCGGTTGGGTGGCAGTGCGACATTATAGGAGCCCCGGCATTTTATTGTAAAACCGGCCAGACATTTGGTCCGAAGAGCCATCGGGCGGCCGCGGGATTTTTGTTCGACCGACAACTCCTGTTATCCTGTCGGCACGGGCTTTGCCGAATCGCCTTCTGGTGCTTCCCTGTGGCAAAGTTCCGCACCGTCTCATCGAAACGAGTCGCCCATTCCCTGATGCCACCCCTTCGTGAGCGTGGGCTATCAGGTAACGGGTCGTGGAACATATACCGTGCGTTGTAGAGCCATTATACTGCCCTTGCTACTCCTGCCGGGCCTCCTGACGGCCTGTGGTCCCGCGCCAAACCGCGAGCTGATCATTCCCCCGCCGGGCGCCATGATTCAATGGCCCCTGACCCCGGCCCCTGAGATGAGCCCACGAAACCTGCTGCCCAATGGCGACTTTCAGGAGTGGTATGGCGGACTGGAAAACCCCACCGGATTCTCTGTGCCCAACGGCACTATGGCCTCCTTTGTGGCCCGTGATGTCATGTATGGCCACCTGGATACCCTGGGCTACACGGCGCGACAGACGTGGCGCAACTTCGACCACGACACGATGCTCTCCTCCCGCTTCGGCACCACCGTCGCAGTGAAGCCCGCGCAACGCTATACGTTTTCTGTGGTGGCCACCGCCGACCCGGGCGTAGTGGCCCAGGTGGATGCCTACGCCCTCGACGGTGAAGGCGAACCCCGTCTCTTAAAAGGTGCCCTGGTGGAAGTTGACCAGGAAACACCTGCCCGTTATGCCGGCGCCTTCGACTCCGGCGTGGCCACCCAGGTATCTCTCCGCAGCACGCTTTCGCCCCTCAGCACCCTGCCCGGTGGCGTGAGCTGGTCGGCCTGGGAACTGACCGAAGCACCGACGCCCCGGGAATCCTCCACGCCCGCCCCCTTTCGCGAAGCCTGGCTCAGCAACACCCGCGATCACCTGCAACAACAACGCGCCCTTTACGGTGGGGCCAGCGGGTGGTCCGCACAGATTTACCCCATCGAAAAAAATCTGGGCCGCGTCTATCGGGAAGTCGAAGGCCAACCCGAACGGGCCCTCCTCGGCTATGACCAGTTTGTTTTTCAAAAGGTGGATCTCAATTATCTGGTCCACGTGCGCGATTTCGTGGGCACCCCGACAGAAACGGGTTACCAATACCGCCCGGCCTTTCGGGCACTCAATGCGCTGGACCGTTCGCTGCGCGCCATGGGGAAGACCTTGCTGCTGATTCCCGTGCCGGACCGCATCCATCTCTATGCGGACAAGGTTCACAAACCGGCTTCGGAATTGCCGCCCGCCTATTTGCCCCACCACCAACTGATCGCCGCCCTCGTCGCCCACGATGTGGTGGTCGCCGATGTAGCCCCCCTGCTCAAGCACCGTCGTCACGAAGGACATGCCGTGTATTGGGCGACCGACTATGAAGTCCCCAGTTATACGCTGGGCGAACTCGCGGCCTATACCACCCCCTGGATTCAGGAGCAGGTGGGTTCAGAAAGTCATGGGACGGTCCGTTATACCGTAACCGAAAAAGATTTACCCCTCCGCCAACAGGCCGTGGCTGGCCTGGCGCCGGGACTGCAAAAGACGATTCGCCCCGAAATGCAAACCATGCGCTCGGTAACGGACGGCGACGGCAGAACTTTTACTCCGGCGGCGGAAAGTGCCGTGTTGGTGGCAGGCCCCTTCGCACGCTTGCACGCCGTCCATGGCGCGTCCCTGGCCGCGCAGTTCAGTCAACAACTGGGCTTTCCCGTTTCCGTATTGGAGCGGCCGGTAGAATTTCAGGAGGTACCCCGCCACCTCATGGAAAGTAATTCCGTCGCGCGGGATGCCGCAGAGGTCGTCGTTTTTGCCTTTCCCGAGTATGCGCTCCTACGACCAGGCTGGTGAACTATACCGCGAATCCTGTGGCGTCAGGCAGAAGCACCCAGTGTGAGCAACGCCCACCCTGTGGAGTGCGGCAGCTTGCTGCTGCTTTTCCCCGGGGAGCTTGCTCCCCACCCAGTAGGAGGACGTGGGCCATATCGCAAGCACTTCCGTTCTTGCCCATAGTCGCACCTACACCCAAAATCCGACGTGAGCAAGCTCACTCATCCAAAGCGTAAGCAAGCGTACGCACTCCAGAGCGACACGAGGGGCATGGTAAAACCAACCGGCTTGGGCAACGCCCACCTTTGGAGTGCGGCAGCTTGCGGTCGCTTTTCCCCGGGGAGCTTGCTCCCCACCCACCCCGAGGACGTGGGCCCTATCGCCACTACTTCCGTTCTTGCCCATGGGCTCCCCAACACCCAAAATCCGACGCGAGCAAGCTCACTCATCCAAAGCGTAAGCAAGCTTACGGACTCCAGAGCGACACGAGGGGCATGGTAAAACCAACCGGCTTGGGCAACGCCCACCCTGTGAAGTGCTGATGCTGCACTCGAAACAACAGCCCTGTCTCCCCCAATATGCCGTATCTCATCCCACCCTTTTTCACCCCAAACTGAGGTGGCATGCTCTATTTCAGACCTATACCCCACCCACGCGAAGCGCGCTGAATAGCGTCGACCAACCCCTGTAAGTGCCTGTAAACAGGCCAGATCGACATACATCCTCGCTGGTTGGCACGAACTATGCATCACATCGGCAGCGCTACAAACTACTACCCGCCCTTGTGGGTGCGGTAAACGAAACCCAACCAAAAGGATTGCCATGATGCAAAAAAGCACGCTAAAAGGTTACAGCTTGGGCATCGTCGGAGCCGCTGTTGCGACAGCCGGTACCTTTGCCCTTTTCAATACGCCCGTCGTCTACGGCGCGGATGTGAACGATACTATTTCAACCCTGCAAAACCTGAGCGACTCCTATGTCAAAGTAGCGGAGGAAACCTCCCATGGCGTCGTCTATATCGAAATCAGTAAGACCATGGCGGCACCCGTCGCATACCCCGGCGCGCCCGGCGCGAATGGTTCCCCCTTTCACCATTTCTTCGGGCCCCGGGGTAATGGACACCCCCTTCCCCAGATGCCGCAGGAAGACGCCATGCCCGCACCCGTCGGCAGTGGCTCCGGCTTCATCATCTCCCCGGATGGTTACATCGTTACCAATCACCATGTCGCCGGTGAAGCCGACGGGTTGCGGGTGACGTTGGAGGATGGCCGCCGCTTTGATGCGACGCTCATCGGCTCCGACCCCCAGACGGAAGTCGCCCTCATCAAGATTGATGCGGAAGGCCTGCCCACCGTCCGCCTCGGTGATTCAGACAGCGTCCGCGTGGGCGAATGGATCCTCGCCGTGGGAAGTCCCTTCGGTCTCGACTTCACCGTCACCTCGGGCATCGTAAGTGCCCAGGGCCGTAGCGAAGTCGGCATTGTGGATTACGCCAACTTCATCCAGACGGACGCGGCCATCAACCCCGGCAACTCGGGCGGTCCGCTCATCAACCTCCGTGGTGAAGTGGTGGGCATGAACACCGCCATCCTCAGCCGCAGTGGGGGCAACAACGGCATCGGCTTTGCCATCCCCATCAACATGGTGAAATACGTCGTCGAGGACCTCAAAGACGACGGCAAAGTAGACCGTGGCTTCCTCGGGGTGTCCATCCAGAATCTGACGCCCGAACTCTCCAACTGGTTCGACATCGAAGGTGATCAGGGTGCCCTCATTGCCGAGGTGGTAGAAGGTTCCCCCGCCTACGAAGCCGGTCTGGAACAGGATGACATCGTCCTGCGTTTCGACGGCCACGTGGTCCACGATGCAAGCGCCCTGCGCAGCCGCGTCGCCACGACCAAGCCCGGAAAATCGACGCCGATAGAAGTACTGCGGGACGGTAAGAAGGTAGAAAAGTCCGTCAAACTCGGACGGCTCGACTCCGATGAAGTCGTGGCCGAACGGAGCACCCCACAGGGAAACCGACGCCTCGGGCTCCAGTTGCAGAATCTGGATGAAGGTATTGCCGAGCAACTCGGCTACACCGGCAAGACAGGTGTCGTCGTGGCCGATGTGGTCGCCGGGTCCCCCGCAGCTCGGGAAGGCATTCGCCGCGGAACCATCGTAACCGAAGTCAACCGCCAGCCCGTTTCGAGCGTCGAAGAATTCAAGGACGCCATGGAAAAGGGCAAGAAGAACGACACGGTGTTGTTGAACATTACCCGGGAAGGACATTCCCGCTACGTAGCCTTGCAGCTTTCGTAACGGTTGAGTGTTCGTCGGGCGTGGTGGTCCCTTGCCACCGCGCCCGGCACCCCGGTCCCTATAAAAAACGCCTTGCTCTCACGGTCGCTGACCAGTCGGAGCGAGGCGTTTTAATTAACTCATGAGAAAATAGCGATAATACCTTTTGGAAAAGGAAACTTCAGGCAACAAACGTGCCGCGCGATCCCCAAAAGGCGAGTATCAACGAGTCCTGACGGGTTCGTGCGTAGGTCGCCGGGCTGAATACGCTGAGGGCCTTGTGATTGCTCATTGCGAGCACCTCAATCGCACGAACCCGCGTACCTCGGGAGCGCGCGGCACGGGGTATTGTAAACGCGCTACGGGTCGGCACGCCTCGTTGTCCGAGGCTTAACTAAACAATCGCGACGGCTTCAATCTCAATATCCAATCCGGGGATAGCCAGAACGGGAGTACCCACGGCCGTCGAGGCGGGGTAGGGCTTCTTGAGATACTCCTTCCGCACCTTGCGGTAGGCGGGCAGGTCCCGCTCCATGTGCACAAAATAGGAGCGCAGGATAACCACGTGTTCCCAGCCGGCACCGGCCTCGGCCAGGACGCGCCCGATACGGTCGAAGGTCTGGCGCATCTGGGTTTCCATATCCGCGTCGTAATCCTCCGGACCCTGTCCCGACACAAAGACCACCTTCTCGCCGCCCGTTGCCACGATGCCCGGTGTGTAGCCCGAGTCGTCCGCCGGCGCACCATCAGGGTGCAGGCCCGTCCGCGTGACGGCGGCATGGGCCGGGGTCGCACTCACCGCGGCGGCCGCGCCACCGGCCAGGCTGGCAATAGAAGCCGTCATGAAGGCACGGCGATGTTTCGGAGTCGAATCTTGTTCCACGATGGAGTCTCCCTGAATTCCCAGCCCCCTTGGGGCCACACGTTAGCAGTTTCCGCGAGTATAGACCGAAGGGCGGCAGGCGTCAACGTCCCTGGTAAAAAACGCCGTCCGCTCCAAGAGGAACGGACGGCGTTGACAATCAGAAATTCGACGGGCTTAGCGGGCGAGCTCGGCGATGTGTTCGTCTATCCAACGACCGCGGTCTTCGAGCCAGGTCTTGAGGTATTCAATCTCCCCCTGATAGGAATCCGGGTGGGGCCCGGCAAACATGAGAAAATTAATATCGGGAAAGAGGGTCATGCCCAGTGAGGGCCAACGGATAAACTGGCGGGCCTGCGCCGTGTTCAGTTGGGCGACCAGGGCATCAATGCGTTCTTCAATAGCCACCGTGGAAAGGGTGCTGTTCCGAAGCTCCTGCCAACGGGCCTGGTAGCGTTGGGCAAAGGCGGGGTCTTCCAACAGACGGGCGGTCCAGGGACTCCGTGAAACGGGACCACCGTTCGTGTTGAGCAGCCAGCCGTCGGTGCCTTGGATGCCCTGAAAGCTGAAATAGCCCATAGCGATGTTCAGGTCCCAGATGGGTCCCATGTGGATCACGTCCTCCCGATCTTTATAGAGGAAGGTGCTGGAGTGGAAGGCATCCCGGTTTTTAAAGAATTCCTGGAGCAACATGTAGTCCACGAAGGAATCGGTATCGATGAAGGGTGCATAGCCTTTTTCGGGGTCCCGGAAATCGGGACCGAAGAGGGCCGCCTCAAAGGCCTGAATGTGACGGCGAAACCACACCACCTGGGCACCGGTAATCTTGCTGCTGTTGGGCGACACGGGCGTCATAACAAACCCATCGCGAATGGGAATGGCGACCTCACCGGGATCGAGACGATCGGGTTCCCGCATTTCCATGAGATAGCCGCCCGTGATAGCCGGCTCGGCATCGTCTTCGGGGTCCAGCTTCTTGATGTCCAGTCGGTTCTTGTCCCGCTTTATTTTCTCCGTCAGGAGATAGACCCCCACATAGGACTCGGGAATGCTCCGGCTCGGGTCATCGTGCAGGTAGACCTCGCAAAAACGGGTTCGGGGTGCATACCAACCGAGAGCGCCCCACAATTCATAGCCAAGCGCATTGCGAATAAGGCTCCGGTCCATCCAGGGGCCATACAGGACCCAGTCTTCTTCTTCGGGCAGGCCCAGCAAGGCGAAGTTTTCGTCATTACCTTCGGCGTCCCGCCCTTCAACGCCCCAGGAGGCCTTGGGGAAGGTCTGGGTGGAGTAGCCCCGGCGTTCAATGCCAATGGACACAACCGGTTGGGTGGGTGTATCCGTGGGGCGGTTGACGGTGCCATCCTGGTGATCGACCACATAGAGGGATGCGTTAATTTTCGGCTCATCGGGCACCGCCACCCCGTTGGTGTCGATCAGGAGTGCGGGCAAGGTGGTCTGGGCAAAAATATCGGCCGCGGCGGTGCTGGCTACGACGCTATCGCCTTCCGCCGCCCAGACCCAGCCGACTGTTCCGCCATTCATCCGCATGGGCCCCGCGGTATGGGTCACGGGCGTGCCATTCACGGAGGCGACAGCCCGCAGCCAGTAGGTGCCTGCGCCATCCACATCGGCATCGGCCACCGCGCTCGCCGACAGGTTGGACGTAAGCAGGTTGGGCGCCTCTTCCAGCCCGGCCTCCGATTCCGCGACCGCGAAAAAGGTAATTTCATAGGGGGACTCGTTGATGAGCTGAAAACGCGCAATCGGTACATTGGGGTAGCAGGCAGAGAGCCCGACAACCAGGGCAAAAAGAGTCGATGCGGTACGTGCCCAACGCGAGGTAACAGCGTTCATACGGTGCCTTTCAAGGGGCCCCGTACACATGTCGGGGCGGTTGGTAGCCAACGAAACTTCGACATGAACGCCAGTCTACACGAGCCCCCGGACCTTTCCCAAACATTTCGGGCGTGCTCTAAGTCCTACTCCTACATAGCCGGTTCCATATGGGCTTGCACCATCGGCACCGCGATTCGAAACCAGTGGGTGAAATGTTCCGGCCGGGCGGACAACTCCCCTTGCAGTGCTTCGAAATCAATCCAGCGCCAATCCGAAACCTCCTTCGGATGGGGATGGGCAACGCCGTTATAGCTGCCGAAGAAAACATGATCCACTTCGTGCTCCGTCAACGCGTTGTCCAATTCCGCCCGGTATTGGAACCGGAAAGTCCGATGAATCGGTACATCAATCCCCATTTCCATCACGAGGCGGCGTCGCGCGGCGGCCCCGGTCTCTTCACCGGGCGCCGGATGGCTGCAGCACGTGTTCGTCCACAAACCTCCCGAATGGTATTTGCCTTCATGTCGCCGCTGAAGGAGCCAGCGCCCCTCCTCATCAAAGAGAAACACCGAGAACGCGCGATGCAAATCGCCCCGTTGGTGCACGCCCAGCTTTTCCGCCGTACCCACGTACTGATCGTCTTCGTCTACCAGAATGACCGTATCACTCACGTCTGAAACTCCTTTTCGAGGCCATTGTACTACGCCAACCACCCCCTCTCCACATTCAGCCTATCATACTGTCTGTGTTTTGTCTAATTTTATCTTGACAAATAGAGGCCACGGGCGTACCATGAGACGTGAGGAACGATGGGAAGCTTCCGGAAAGGTCGTGGCTGGTGACGAGAATCGATGACAAAAACTGGGACTACGTGCTCGCCGGAGGCGGCCTGCAAAATGGCCTCATTGCCCTTGCCCTGTTGCACCATCTCCCTTCGGCCCGAGTGCTGTTGCTTGAATCCGCGGACACCCTGTGCGGAAATCACACCTGGTCGTTCCATCAGGCGGACGTGCCGGCCGCCGCAGAACCGTGGCTTTCCGCCGTTGCCTCCGTGCAGTGGCCCGCTTACGAGGTCCGATTTCCCGAGTTGGCCCGGCGGGTCGATTGTGGGTACCGCTCTTTCTCCTCCGCGGCGCTGGCCACGGCGCTCACGACCACATTCGAGCAATCGCCCCACACACAGATAGTGACGGGTGCCCACGTGTCCCAGGTCGCGGATGGATACGTCGTCTTGTTGGACGGTCGGAGATTTCAAGGAACCTATGTATTGGATGGGCGGGGCCCCACCTTCTCCCCCGTTGGCTTTCGGGGGGGCTATCAGAAATTTGTCGGATTGGAGCTGGCGCTGACATCACCCTGCCCCCGCACCGAGCCGCTGTTAATGGACGCGACCATCGCCCAAGACGACGGCTTCCGCTTCATGTATGTATTGCCTTTTACTCCCCAACGGGTACTGATAGAAGACACCTGTTTCTCTAATAACCCCCGGCTGGACAGCAACGACGGCCGGGAGCGCGTGCGCTCCTATGCCGAACAAAACGGCTATGTCATAGCTTCGGAAATCCGATGTGAATCCGGCGTCTTACCCATGCCCTACGAAATGCCGTCTCGCTGGCCGCACGCGATGCCGCTGGCCGTCGGATATCGGGGAGGGTTCTTTCACCCCGCGACCGGCTACTCCTTCCCCTGTGCCCTTCGTGTGGCCGAACACATCGCCCAGTGTGCACCGGAAAACCCCGTGAACGCCGATTGGGAGCAGCTCATCGTCCGTCATCGAAATCAGTATCGCTTTGCCACGGTGCTGAATCGATTGCTCTTCACAGCCTATGAACCCGCCCGCCGACACCCCGTCTTCAGTCGTTTCTACCGCTTCCCGGAACAATGCATTGAACGGTTCTACCGGATGGACACCACGCTGGGGGACAAAGCCCGCTTTTTTATGGGGTGCCCCCCTCGTGGATTTACCTTTCGGCAGTTACTCAAAGGAGCAGTCCTATTATGAACGCCCCCGTGACCCAGCCTGCTGACCTCGCGCACGATGCCCTCATTCCCACGCGCCTTCGTGCCCATCTGCTACATCGCCTGCGCACCGCCTTTTCCCCCGCCTCGCTGCGCGCCCTGTCGGGACCGGAGGATGCCCCCCTCGCCCGCGCCTACTGGCAACGGGCCATGGGAAACCCCCTGCAGGACTTTCTCGGACGGCCCTCCAAGATGATCCGCGCGGGCATGCTGCACT
Organism: Candidatus Hydrogenedentota bacterium; assembly: GCA_034669905.1. Lineage (GTDB taxonomy): Bacteria > Hydrogenedentota > Hydrogenedentia > Hydrogenedentales > JAEUWI01 > JAEUWI01. The sequence goes on along the minus strand of JAXMOL010000042.1, from coordinate 13,303 downwards.
GGGCGTGGAAGGCCGCCGGCGCCACGGGCCCCGAACCCACCACCCTTTCCCTTGCGGTGGAAGCCCTGCACGCGGGGTCACTCATTATCGATGATATTGAAGACGACGCCACGATACGGCGCGGCGACAAGGCACTCCATCTCCGATACGGCGTGGCACCCGCCCTGAACGCTGGCAACTGGCTCTACTTCTGGCCCATTCAACTCATTGGAGAAGCGGGACTGACACCGGAGCGAGCCCTTGCCGCCCTGAAGCAACTGGGTGAAACCCAATATCGCTGTCACCTGGGACAGGGGCTCGACGTGAGCCTCAAAATAGCCGACGTGCGACAAGAGCATGTCCATGAAGTTACCGCTTCCAAGACGCGGCTGAAGACGGGCAGCCTCATGGGACTCGCCACTTACCTGGGCGCACTTGCGGCCGAAGCCGATCTTGAAACCTGCCGGCGCTTCGCTGCCTTCGGCGAATCGGTGGGCATCACCCTTCAGATGCTGGACGATATGGGAACCATCAGCCGAGACGACCGGGGCGATAAGGCCCGTGAGGATCTGATGACAGGAACCCCCACATGGCCCTGGGCCTGGGCGGCGGATTCTGTGTCGCCCCATACTTACCAGGAACTGTTGAACTTTTCCCACGACATCCAATCCGGTCACCTGGACTATAGCTTTCTCCGTTTGCGTCTGCGCCAGTCCATTCCTGCGGATGCCGCCGACCAACTCCGTGGCGCGGTAGAAGATGCCCTGCTCGCCATTCGGCCCGATGTCCAATGCAACGACGCGCTAAACCAGATGCGGGTCTCCTTCGAAAGGATGTGTCGCTCCTATGCCTGATACAGTCTTGAAAGAAACGGAAAAAACACCGGTTGCACCCCATCCCGAGCGCCCCGCGGCGGCCGTCATCGGAAGTGGCTTTGGCGGACTCGCCGCTGCTATTCGGCTGCAGGCCCAGGGCGTGCAGGTGACCCTCTATGAGGGGCGGGACAAACCAGGGGGCCGAGCCTATGTCTACGAAGACCAGGGCTACACCTTTGATGCGGGTCCCACGGTAATCACGGCCCCCCAGTGCCTCGAAGCCCTCTTCGAAGTGGCCGATCGAAAACTGTCCGACTATGTCACCCTCCTGCCCGTCTCGCCTTTCTATCGGCTCCAATGGGAAGACGGGGACCGTCTGGACTACACCGGTGACCTCGACGCCATGCTGGAACAAATTAGCGCCCGCAGCACAGCCGACAGGGACGGGTACATCCGCTTCCTGGAATACACACGCAAGGTGTTTGCCAAGGGCTACGAAGAACTGGTCGATGTGCCCTTTCTCAATTTTCGCGACATGATACGGGTTGCCCCCGACCTCATGCGGCTTCGGGCGGACCGAAGTGTGTACAACACGGTGGCCCGCTTTGTGAAGGACGAGCATCTTCGCGAGGCCCTGAGTTTTCACTCCCTCCTCGTAGGTGGAAACCCCTATGAGACGAGTGCCATCTACACCTTGATTCACTATCTCGAACGCAACTGGGGCGTGTACTTCCCCAAGGGTGGAACGGGCGCCCTGATCCAGGCACTGGTGAAGCTTTTCAAAGAATTGGGCGGTACCTTGCACCTCAGCGCACCGGTGGACGAGGTGGTGGTGGTCCATGAATCGGGCCGGGTTCGCCATCGAATTTACTCCAGTGGATTACCCCAAATGGAAGCGGATGCCGTAGTTTCCAATGCCGACATCCACCACACCTACGCCCGCCTTTATCGCTCAGAAGAAGCGGCACAACATACCCAACGACGGCTGGAGCGGTCCCAATGGTCCATGTCCCTTTTTGTGCTCTATTTCGGCACGGACAAAAACTACGACATTGCCCATCACACGGTACTCTTCGGGCCGCGCTACAAAGGGCTGCTGCAAGACATCTTCCACGGTGCGGAACTCCCCGATGACTTCAGCCTCTATCTCCATGCACCGACCGTAACGGATCCGAGCCTCGCCCCCCCGGGCGGTGGCACCTACTATGTGCTGAGCCCCGTGCCCCATCTCGGCAACGCGCCCCTGGACTGGGAAACGATCGGCCCCGCCTATGCAGAACGGATATTGACCTACCTGGAGCGGGACATGCCGGAGCTGCGTAAGCACGTCGTCACCCAGCGGTGGATGACCCCCACGGATTTCAAATCGGAACTCAACGCCTATCAGGGGGCCGCCTTCTCGCTGGCGCCCACCCTCACACAAAGCGCCTGGTTCCGGCCCCACAACCGGGACCCGAAAATCCCCGGCCTGTATATTGTCGGGGCCGGCACCCACCCGGGCGCGGGCGTTCCCGGTGTTGTAAACTCGGCCACGGCCACCACCGAACTGGTCCTCGCCGATTTGGGTGTCGGAGTAGGCGCATGAGCACCGAAAGCACCGACCTCTTCCGAGACACCATCCAGCAACACAGCAAGAGTTTTTCGTTTGCGTCCAAACTTATTCCGGCGGACTCCCGCCATGCGGTAGAGGTCTTGTACACGTGGTGTCGTCAGGTGGACGATGCCATCGATCTGGCACCGCCCGAAGAGCACCGTGCCGTAATCCGTCGTCTGGAGCAGCAGCTGGATGCCATTTATGACACCGCGCCCGGCGACGACCCGGTCGTCGTGGCCATGCACGATGTCGTAACGCGCTACGGGATTCCTCGTCTCTACCCGGCCGAACTCCTCAAGGGAATGGAGATGGATGCGAACGGCTACAGCTACCAGGATTTGGATGCCCTCCTCCTGTATTGCTACCGCGTGGCCGGCACCGTGGGCCTCATGATGAGCCATGTCCTGGGGGTACGGAACGAGGAAGCGTTGCAACATGCCTTGCACCTGGGAATTGCCATGCAGATCACCAACATCTGCCGCGATGTGGCGGAAGACGGGGAACGGGATCGCCTGTACATCCCCCGGGAAGTCCTCGCCCGGCACGGTGCGGGCCCACTAACCAACGACGTGGGCCAGAAATCGCCTACGGCCCAAGCCGGGGCCTTGGCCGATTCCGTCGCCGAACTCCTGAATATTGCGGACCAGTATTACACGTCGGCCGACAAGGGCATGTTCAGCCTCAATGGACGTGCGGCCCTGGCAGTACGTGCCGCACGCTATATCTACGCCGATATCGGGCGGGTATTGCGTGCCCGTCGCTGTGCAGTCTTTTCGGGGCGGGCCTATGTTTCCCGTCCACGCAAGTATGCCCTCGCCCTCAAGGCCCTTACACGCACGCTCCTCGAGTTTCCCATCCGCATGCGGCACCCCTTCACCCGGGCACCCCTCTCCCAGCCTCTTCGCTTTCCACAAGACGTACTCCTCTTCGAAAGCGCAGGACGGTGCCCGGGTATCCGCGGTGAAGAGACCACCCTTTGGTAGTCCATGCGAAAATTGCCGACGGAAAAAACAGCCATTCGGGGTGGACTCCTACAAGGAATAAACGATGACCGATGTCGATTTCGTGGTAGTGGGTGCGGGGCACAACGCCCTGGTGTGTGCGGGCTATCTGGCGCAGGCGGGCCACTCGGTGCATGTCGTGGAACGACGCCCCATCGTGGGGGGCGCGGTGGTCACCGAAGAAGTCGTACCCGGATTCAAGTTTGATCTGGGTGGCTCGGCCCACATCCTCATCAACCATACCCCCATCGTCCAGGATCTTCGCCTCGCGGAATACGGGCTGGACTACATTGACCTTGATCCCCTCTTTTTCGCCCCCTTCCCCGATGGCTCCCACATCACCATCTGGCGCGACGTAGAGCGGACCTGCGAAAGTATCGCCCAGGTCTCAGAACGGGATGCCGTCGCCTACCGGGACTTTGTAAGAAAATGGACGCCCGTTGCAGAAACTTTCGTGGATGCCTTCATGAATCCGCCCACCTTGGGGCGGCTTGCCAAGTCGCTGGTATTCGATTCTATCGCCCGCAGCCAGGGCGCCTGGGAAACCTGTCGCGATGCCCTCGGCAGCTACGACGCCCTGATTCAACGGAGTTTTCACGACCCCCGGGTGCAGGCCGTTATCGGCTGGATGGCCGCCCAGTCAGGGCCCCCGCCCCACGAGGCGGTTTCGGGTCCCCTGGCCATGTGGCACCCCCTCTATCACCAAAGTGGCATGAAACGCCCCCGAGGCGGGTCGGGAATGTTGACCCAGGCCCTCGCCCGCATGATCCAGTCCCATGGTGGCACCATAACCACCGACGCGCCGGTGGAAGAAATTCTCGTCGCAGGCGGACGGACCACGGGGGTGCGGTGTGCAGATGGGCGGGAATTCCGCGGACGCCATGTCGTTTCCGGTGCCCACATCCACACGACCCTCGGCATGCTGTCTAAGGAGGCCCTGCCCTCCACCTTTCGAAAGAAGGTCATGAAGCGCCGCGTCGGCAATGGCTTCGGAATGGTGGTCCGATTCGCCATGGAGGAATTGCCCAACTACACGGCCCTGCCCACCCCCGACACGGCCATCGGCGGTGAACATCACCACGCACTCCAGTTTGTCTGTCCCAGTATGGACTACCTGGACCGTGCCTTCGCGGACTACCAGGCAGGACGCCCCTCAAGGGACCCCGCGTTGCTCGCCATGACCTTTTCCAAGGCGGACCCCACCCTGGCGCCGGCAGGTAAGCATACCTTGTTCTTGTGGGGCCAATACTATCCCTATGAATTGGCAAATGGAGAAAACTGGGACGATATCGGCAATCGGGAGGCCGACGTCATGTTGGACCGACTGGCGGACTATGCGCCGAACGTGAAGAGCGCGGTCATTGACCGCCTGGTAGAAACACCCCTGTTTCTGGAACGGGAACTCGGCCTCTTGCGGGGAAACGTGATGCACCTGGAAATGTCGTCCGACCAGATGTTTTTCCGCCGACCAGCCTATGGCGCACACCAATATCGGGGTCCCATCTCGGGGCTCTATTTTACCGGGGCAAGCACCCATCCCGGTGGGGGCATCATGGGCGCGGCCGGGCGCAATGCCAGTCAGGTGATTCTGGCCGATTTGGCGGATTGAAACTCAGCGGCTCAACTGGCTGAGTTGCTGCTGAAGATCGCCCAACGTATCTGCGCAAAGAACGCCGTCCAGTTCATAGTGCAAGCGGTTTTGTCGGGCACCGCCGCCGCCAACCAGGAGGGGAACCCGTTCTTCCAGCAGACTGCGGAGGGTGGCGAATTCATGAATGACGGTCGGATTACTCCCGGGCGACACGACACTTACTGCGACCGCACGGGCCTTACATTCCATCGCAGCCAGGGCAATCTCCTGGGCCGGTAGATCGGGACCCAGGTAGACGTCACGCCAGCCTTCGTTGGCGGCAATCGTCGCAGCCATAAGGGCACCGATTTCGTGATCTTGTCCGGAGAGGGTCGCAATGACCACACAGGGTGCGCCATCGCCCGCGTGGCGAATCTGCTTGATACGCCCCAGAAAACTGCGAATCGCCGCCGTGGCCATGTGCTCATGGGCCACGCGAATCGAGCCGTCGTGCCACCGGTCGCCCACCCAGGTCATCAAGGGCCCGATAAGATCATCTAACAACACCAACAGCGGCAGTTGTACACTGGCATCGAGCAGGGTCTTGGCCAGGCGCTCTTCGTCCATGGTGAGCACGGCCGCCCGGCATTCCGCATTAAGTCCCTCAAGGGCCACCTGATGGGCCTCGTTGGACACCGGTGTGGCCGCGGCAAAGCGATCCCCATCCACCTGCGTCAGCATCTGTTTGAGCTCGTCGTTGGGCAAGGGCGCAATCAGGCGAATTGACTGCCCCTGCCCCTTCACCCGGCTCAACAACTTCAGCCGGTCGATGTCCGCATCGCTGTACAAACGCCGGTTGGTCTCGGAACGGGTCGGGGTGATTGCCGCGTAGCGCCGCTCCCAGACCCGAATAACGTGGGTCGACAGGCCGGTTCGCTGGGCGACGAAATTGATGGGATGTCGTGGTTCTTCATAAGACATATCCGGATTATACCACATTCGTCTAGAAATTAACAGGACAAAAACTAGACAGAACATGCCACCCCGGGACTGTTGGGCGCGCGGATTCCCCAAGGGCTATCCGGCATCCGAAGCGGACACACGACGGGCCGGTGCGTCCTGACTGCCCTCCCGCGTAACCATTTCCGCCGGGCCGGTGTAGAGTTCCGTACAGGCCCGACGGCTTGGACCACCGGGAGAATCGCCTATGAAATCCACGACAGACGAACAGGTGCCCGCTGAAGGCATGATGATATCTGAAAACACGACCATAAACGCAAATGGATCGGAGCCGAGTGGACTGCCCGGCTCCGGTTATACCCTGCCCACCCTCAGCACCTTGCTGGGCGCCGTACTGGCCGGATGCCCGAACGAAGCGCCCGGGCCTGACCCGGTTCCAGACGCGGGACGGCCAGTCGAGCTACCCGCCAACCTGAGACGACTGGTGGCCCGGACCACCTATGGCATAAGCGGGGAGGAAGCGCAGCGCGCCCTCGATCGGGGCTATGAAGGCTATCTGGAATATCAATTGGCCTACGATGCCATCGACGACAGCGCACTCAACACAAAGCTGGCTCCCCTGACAACCCTCCAGGCCACTCCCCGGGAACGCCTCGAAGCGATAAGCCGAGAAGACTTTTCTTCCGTGGAAGAGTTCCTGACGGCCACGTTGTTGCGGGGCGCCTACAGCAAGCGCCAGCTCTATGAACGGATGGTGGAGTTCTGGTCGGATCATTTCAATATCTATTTCCCCTCCGACGCCCAGCTCGTCTTAAAGCCCCTGGACGATTTAGACGTCGTCCGCCCCCATGCATTGGGACGCTTCCCCGACCTGCTGAGTCAGAGTGCGAAGAGCCCCGCCATGCTCATCTATCTCGACAATGCCTCCAGTCGTCTGGGAGCGCCCAACGAAAACTATGCCCGGGAATTGATGGAACTCCACACGTTGGGCGTAGACCAATTCACGCAGGAAGACGTCAAAGAAGTGGCCCGGGCCTTCACCGGTTGGTCAATCAATGGCGAATACACCGACACCGATTTCGGCCGCTTCCAATTCTATCCGCCCCTCCACGATCGGGGGGAGAAAACAATATTAGGCCATCGTCTGCCGCCCAACGGGGGCATGGCCGATGGCGAACAGGTGCTCGCCCTGCTTTCGACGGACCCGGCGATCGCCCCGACGACGGCACGCTTCATCGGGCGCAAACTGGCCATCCGCTTCTGGGGCGATACCCCGCCCGAGGCGCTCGTGGACCAAATCGCCGCGGCCTATGTAGAAACAGGCGGCGACATCAAGGCCATGCTGCGTGTCGTGCTGCGGGAAGACTGGCTCATGCAGGCGCCGCCGAAATTGAAGCGGCCCTACCACTACGCCCTCTCTTCCCTCCGCGCCATCCCCTCGGATATTCGGGATGCGCCGCTCTTCGCGGCCCTGCTCCAATCCATGGAGCACCTGCCCTTTCACTGGGCACCGCCCAATGGCTATCCAGACACGGCAGGCTATTGGGGCAATTACCTCATGCCCCGGTGGACCTATGGCCTGTGGCTGGTCTATCAGCAGGATGCCATCGACCTCGCCCTCGCGCCTTTTCTTTCGGCGGAGTCCGACGCGGTCTTTCTGGACGAAGTCGACGCCCGGCTCTTCCACTATGGTCAGCCCGAAGGACACCGAGCGGCCCTGACTGGCTTTCTTGCCGGTGCGCCCAACAACTTTTTCCGTCGACTGGAGGCCCTGTCCATGGCCCTGAGCTCGGCCGACTTTCAATGGCATTAGGACCGGGGAGTTTACCCATGAAACGACAAGGCACACGATGCGGCTGTGAAGAATATGTCCAACTGAACCGACGCTCCTTTCTCGGAATCGGGGCGGCGGCCGCTGCGGCACTGGCCGCGCCCACCTGGGTGCCCCGGGTGGCCTATGCCCAATCGGAAAACACCGCGCGGGATGTCATGGTCTCCCTCTTCCTCCGGGGCGGCTGCGACGGCCTTTCGCTCATCCCGCCCCATGGCGACCCGGCCTATTATGATGCCCGACCAAGTCTGGCGATTGCCCCACCCGACAGCGGGGTCAACGCGGCCGTGGATCTCGACGGCTTCTTCGGGCTCGCTCCGGCCATGGCCTCCCTCCACGGGGCCTACGCGGCCGGCGACCTCCTGCCCGTCCATGCCTGTGGCTCCACCGACGGCACCCGTTCCCACTTTGACGCCATGCACTTTATGGAAGTGGGCAAAGCACGGGACCCCAACCTGGTCACCGGGTGGCTGGGCCGCCATCTGCTAAACACGGCACCGCTGAATGCCCAAAGCGTCTTGCGCGCCGTAGGTATCGCCCCCGGTCTGCAACGAAGCCTCGTCGGCGGCCCCCAGGCGTTGCCCATTCCCGACCCCACCGATTTCCGGCTGGCGGGCAATGAAGGGTCCGCCGCCGAGCGATTGAACACCCTGGTGCGCATGTATGAAAACACCGACGCCCCCCTGGCGGCCGCGGCCCGGGCTACGGAAGAGACGGTGGCGCTCCTGGAGCAACTCGGTCTCGACCGTTACCAACCCATGAACGGCGCGGTCTATCCCGACAGCGAACTGGGCCAGGCCTTCCGCGCGACGGCGGCCCTGATTCGCGGGGATGTGGGCGTGGAAGCCGTCGCCATCGATAAGGGCGGCTGGGACACCCACGAGGAGCAGGGCCCCCTGGATGGCGAAATGGCCGACCTCATGAAGGACCTCGCCGATAGCCTGGCAGCCTTCCACGCCGACATCGTTGCTACCAACGACCAGGGAGTCACGGTCGTCGTTCAGTCCGAATTCGGCCGGGTGGTCGCGGAAAACGGGAGCCTCGGCACGGACCACGGTCACGGCAATGCCATGCTGGTATTGGGTGGGGCCGTGGCGGGGGGACGGGTCTTGAGCCAATGGCCCGGCCTGGCCGTAGAGCAGCGCTATGAAGGACAGGATCTGGACATCACCATCGACTACCGGGACATCTTGCATGAGGTGGTCTCCCAACGACTGGGCAACCCCGAGCCTGCCTTCGTGTTCCCCGACTTCACCCCTACCCCCCGGGGCGTCTTTGGCTAACGCGTTGGAGACTACGGGTGCCAACGGTGTCCCGCGTTAGAATAACGATACCCTGGAGTGCGGCAGCTTGCTGCCCCTTTCCCTCGGGGAGCTTGCTCCCCAATCCTGGGCGCCCTTGAGCGGCCGTGCACGCAGCCTGTGCCGTGAGCAAGCTCACGCTAAAAGAGCGTAAGCAAGCTTACGCACTCCAAAGGGTTTCACAATTCATTTGCTTCATGGGAGGAACGTCGCGAGGTATTCTTGTCGCTCAAGATCATCAAAAAAAGTCGTGCCACGCGATCCGGCCCCGCCGGTTCGTGTGCGTGGAGCGGCAGGACACCCGTATAGCCTGGAAGCTTTCCCGCGCGAGCGCAGTTCGCCCCGCGGCGTCTTTGGCTAGCGCGTTGCTGGGATGGCTGGGCGCCACGAACAAGTCCCGATAAAGCAACGACACCCTGGAGTGCGGCAGCTTGCTGCCGCTTTTCCTCGGGGAGCTTGCTCCCCAATCCTGGACGCCCTTACGCGGCTGTCCACACAGACTGTGCCGTGAGCAAGCTCACTCTGAAAAAGCGTAAGCAAGCTTACGCACTCCAAAGGGTTCCACTATTTATTCGCTTCATAGGAGGAACGCCGCGAGGCATTCTTCTCGCTCACACTATTTGATGTCCATCGTACCACCCGATCCCATCTGGACTTCCTTCCCCAGGATAGTGAACACACCTGTCAACAAGGGCAGAACGTCCGTTCCATAGTGCCAAAAGAAGGAACGCGGGATCTGTGAAAACAAATCCCGCGTTCGTAAATCTACTCGTATGCAAAGCAATAACGTCCCGTTCTCCAGCTTAATTCCCCTCCAAGGCCACGAGGGCATCCAGCACCTTGACCCGGGCGATGTCGGCCTGGCTGCGATCCAGGTCATCGTGCCACATCAGTCCCGCCGACGTACCGGCCTCCAGCACCAACGCCGGCAAGCTATCCAGCAGTCCCCGGGCGGCGTCCTTGGCTGCCCCGTCCGGAGCCTTCTCCACCGCCGCCTCCAGCAGGACGAAGTACTCATAATCCTGAATACCTTCCCGGGCCCCTTCCATCATCTTGGCGGGCGTCACAGACGTGTCATCCAGATAGGTCAACGTGTAGATGTTGCGCGGGAGCACATACTCATTCCACGAAGAGCCGCCGGCATTGTCGCCGAAGGCCCAGAAATAAGACGCCGTGGCCCCTTCCGCCCAACAGGTCCATGCCTGAAGCCGGAAATAGCTGTAGGGGTCGAGAAGGGTCGTGGGGCCGGAACAGGAATAGAACTCCAGGGTCGTTCCCTTGTCCCGTTCGGCGCGGTAAAAGTCCCGGTACTCCTCATTCCCCCGCAGAAAAATCGTGCGATTGGGACACAGCACGTCACACACGGCAGCGAGTTGGGCCTGACTTTCACTCACGCCCAAATAGGTGGGGTCCTCCCAGATAGTGAGGTCCACACCCGCCGTTTTGATGGCCGTGGCCCAGGCAATGATGATGGCGTCCTGGGCCGGCTCGTGGGGCTCGTCGAGGAGCAAGACACACACCCGCTCGGGGGCGATACCCTTCGCCGTCGCGTGCGCTGCCCAGAACCGGGCCCATTCCCCCACCGCCGTCTTGAAGGCCGGGGTGTCCATGGCGAAATTCCCGAAGCGATCGTTCACGGCCGCGAAGACCGCATAGTTGGTGGCCTCGGGCCAGCGGGCGATCCATTCGTCGAAGGGGGCCGTATCGGGTGCCGTGGTCATGTTTCCGTTGGCGTCATGGATACCCCGGGGCATCACCGCACTGGTCGCCCAGGGCGTATCCACATAGTGGGCTTTCAGGTCGGCAATGACGACGTCGCGGTTTCCCGGATTGATTCCCCGATGTGTCTCGCCGTTGGTGTAGTCCCACCCGCCAAAACGCAGGCTCGGTTTGTCGGGAAAGCGGAGGGGGTATTGGTGAAAGGTAAGGGGCACCTCCTCCGACCAATCGCCGTGACTCAGCCGCACGACCCCCTGATGCACTCCTGCGGGTACACCCCGGGGATTAAAGGTAAGCCACACCGGCCGGGTCATACCGACGGGCACGGTAATCTTCCAGGCCCCTTCGGCATTGCGCGACGCCACGGGCAGGGCACTGGAAACCGGAAGGCCTGAGGCCGTGTCGGTCCAGGCCACTTCATGGACCGTGATGTAATCGGGATTCACGTCACCGGGCAATCCTTCGATGTTGAGCACCACCTCAACAGCGTCGTTCTGCGTGTTGGTGATGTTGAAGGATGCCGCCCGGTATTCGTTGTCCATCATGGCGACAGTAAGTTGGGGCGCCGCATCACGGGGAGGTGTCGCCAGATGGTCGAGGCTTTCCCACAGGGGGGATTGCCAGAGCACCAGGTCGTCATGCCCTTCGGCGCGCCACAGGGCCGCCTGGCAGGCGAACTGACGGGCGTGAAGACTATTCAGCGGCAGGACCGCCCGGAAACCGGCCAACTCCGACTCGGGGACCGGCTGATTGGCAGCGTCAATCGCATCGAGCGCGGCGAGCACATTGCTACGCACGTCATCGGGCACACGGGGTGCCAAGGCGCGTTTTCGGATGATGGCGTCATCCTGGCGAAGACGGCGGGCGATGCCGTCCCAGGTCTGGCTATTGCTCACGTGCTTGGCCATGTCGGCGATAGGGTGGCCTTCCACCGGCTCGGACAGCCACGCGGGGTCACCGGCGAAAACCTGGATTTCGTCCACAAAGGTAAAGGGCTGGTTGGTCACCACCACGGCCACGTAGCGCCCGTGGGTCTGGAGGGCGTCGGTCCAATAACGGTGTACGCCATAGGGCTGGGGCGCGGGGAGTCCGTTGGCCGCACTGAGGCCGAGCAAGTCCCCCACTTCCCGAAACTGCTTGTCCTCCCCCGCCGCAAAGAGGCGGATACCACTGGGCCAGGCCACTCCGGCCACCCCTGCGGCCGTACGCACCGAGGCACCCCGAATCGCCTGCTCACTGCCCAGGTCGATGGTGACGATCACATTGCGGTGATTTGCCCAGCCGACGGTGGAGGGCTGGGTCCAGAAGTAGCCTTCCGTCTCCTTCCCATCGGTGAGTTGGATGCGGTCATCGGGGTCGGTGCACAGCGCGTAGCTCGGTGCAGGCTCCATGGTATAGGGCGCGCCGACGGCGATGTTTTTGAGACCGGGGTCGGGCTCCACCGCCGAAGCGGAAAAAGCAGCCCCCAGGGTAGCGAGGAAAAGGTATGCATAACGGGGATATAACTTCATGACAACTCCTGATTCCATCGGTTTGTTTCAAGGCGCCATTGTAACAGGTGCCGTCGTCCGGGAGGCACCGCTCCCGACGCCATTTTCCGACAAACCTTGCGACGGCCACGGCCACGGGGTACCATCAAGATAACAACACGACAGAAAGAACGAACCGTGATTCAAGTCACCGAAAACATAGCCCTCAACGACGACGAGGTGGACGAGCAGTTCATCCGCTGTTCCGGTCCGGGCGGACAACATGTCAACACCTCCTCCACGGGGGTGCAACTGCGCTTCGACGCGGCGAATTCGCCGTCTCTTCCCGACAGCGTGCGGCGACGCCTTTTGGAAAAAAAGGACAGCCGCATCACCGACGAAGGAGTGGTCATCATCAACGCCACCTCATCGCGCAGCCAGAAAGCCAACCGCGAAGAAGCGGTGGCCCGATTGGTGGCCATGCTCCGCGGCGCCGCCACCCGCCCCAAATTCCGCGTGAAGACCCGGCCTTCTCGTGCGGCCAAAGAGCGGCGCATCGAGGGGAAGAAAAAGCGCGGTGACCTCAAGAAGACCCGGGGCAACGTGCGCGGCGACGAATGAGGGCGCTACGCATCCACGGTCAAAAGGGAAACGGGGAATGGATATTTACCGTGCGATTTAGGCCAACTTTCAGGACCCCATGCGGCAGGCGGTATTGCTGCTCATGGGCGCTCTCGTGTTCTGGTTTATTCTTGTTCTTCCCTTCATCTGGTGGCATGCCGCCACGACAAAGACCGTTGGTGAAGAGCGGTATCCCCCGCCGGCCCCTGGATGGGAATCGGCGCCGAAGACGAACCTTGGCCTGCTGGGGGAACGGCTCGCGGAATTCGAAAGCATCCCTCAACTGCAACGCAATCCGGCCTGAAAGGCCTCAAGAGGTTAGCCCAAGGCAACGCCTTGGGTTCATGGCGCACCCAAAATTCCCCAAGCCCTGGATGGGCGGCACCAACATCGCAGACGGAGCTCTCGTGCCATGGCGCCAAGCTGCACGCAATTTCCGCATC
>JAXMOL010000041.1:0-75933 GCA_034669905.1 Candidatus Hydrogenedentota bacterium | reverse complement strand
CACCTCGATGAGGGGGGACTGCACCGACGCAAAAAACTCACGCCCAACACAAACCACGCGAGGGCCAAAGCAAACACGTCTCCTACCCACACCCACCCGGACGTCGGGGCTGTCCCCCTCTTAATTCCGACTCAAGAAACACCTCGAAGAGGGGGGACTGCACCGACGCAAAAAACTCAAGCCCAACACAAACCACGCGAGGGCCAAAGCAAACACGTCTCCTACCCACACCCACCCGGACGTCGGGGCCGTCCCCCTATCAAAACCTCTCTACCCACCAAAAAGGGACTACCCGTGCCACGCGATCCGGCCCTGCCGGTTCGTGTGCATGGAGCACACATAAACAATGGGCCTGAAAAGGGTTTAGCTTCGAACGACACCACCCTTACTCCGTTAGAACGGCCGAATGAGTACTCTCCGAGGGCCACACCAATACAATTGCTCCACGCACACGAATTCTCCTCCGGCGAATCTTCGATCCTGCTTCGCAGGATCGCGTGGCACGGGGGATTAGGATTTCCAATTCAACCCATTTCCCATCGGCCCCGTCAATCGCTACAATGGCCCGCGAGTGTTTTTCTACCCCCTTTTACCTGGAGAGCGTCTGTTACCATGTTTTCACGAATTCTCAACCCACGACTCTTGACCATCCTGGCCACCCTCACCCTGGCCAGTGCCGCCCTGGCCTTCGACACCACCTCGGTCTCCATTGTCGTGGGCGAACAAGCCACCGACGTCGAAAAGAACATCGCCCAACTCCTCGCCGACCGGCTGGCCGAAGGCGCCCCCCTCGACGTGCGCGTCGCCACAAAGCCCGCCCCCGATAGCACCACCATTCTCCTCGGCATCCCGGCCCACCACGCGGCCATCACCGACGCCTTCGAAACACGGCGCATTAGCCCCCTCACCGAACTCGCCCCCGGCCCGGAAGGCTTCCTCCTCCGGGCCATCACGGACGGCGACGCGCCCTTCCTCCTCGCCGCCGGTATGGACGAACGGGGCTGCCTTTACGCCGTGGGCGAATTGCTCCGCCAGACCGTCTTCCACGCCGACCACATCACCGTGCCCGACACGCTCGAGGTACGCACCGCGCCAGCCTTCGAAATCCGCGGTACCCAATACGGCCAGAGTGGGGTGGCCCAGAAACTCGCCAAAGTGCGCCCCTGGACCGAAGACGAGACCATGCGGATGATCCTCGATTACGCCCTCGCGGGCGCCAATGTCTTCTCGGTCGACGCCGGGCCTATATATGACCGCATTAAGTCCTACGGCCTCATGACCCAGGGAGGCTTCGGCGCCAACACGGGCCTGCCCGCCGACAAACCGGAGTGGGTGGCCTCCGAGTCCATCGGACGCAAGGGCTACGTCTGCCTTTCCATTCCCGAAGCACGAAAGCACATGATCGAGAAATGCGAAGCCGAGTTTAAGAACAGCCCGAGCTATGACTTCGTCAAGTTCCACGGCGGCGATGGCGGCGGTTGTGAATGTGACGACTGCAAGCCCTATGGCCTCATCTTCATCAAGACCGTGGAAGCCATGGCGGCCGTCATCCACAAGTACCACCCCGAGACCCGCATCTATTTCACCAACCAGAAATTTCAGAACGACGACGACAACGCCATCCTCGACTACCTGAACGAAACACCCCGTGATTGGCTCTGGGCCTGGGGCTATGGTCCTGGTTCGGACGCCGCGAGCTGGCAACCGGGCCACCGCCAGACCCACCGAATGGATCTCTTCCGCTACCCCGGCTATGGCCCCTATGGGCTCTACCCGAAGGAACTTATCCGCCAGATGCCGGGCCGTCACGCGCTGGTCTACTACAACGAAATCACCCACTGGAAGTATGCCCAACATGCCTACATCCAGATGTATCCCCGGGCCGACAAGAACGGCGACCTGCCGCCCCACTGGAGCCACGAAATCTATGAGCGCCAGCCCGACCAGTTCCTCACCATGGTCTATAACCGCCTCACTCTTTACGCCTGGCCCCGCTTTTACCACCGGGTCTTCAACGACCTCATGCCCTATGGCGTGGGGGACATCACCCACTCGAGCGGACACCACGATCACTTCAATCAATGGATGTGGCAGCGGCTCTTGTTTAATCCCCGCATGACGGTGGAAGAAGTGGTGGACGAATATTGCCGCACCTGGTTTGGCCCTGAGGCCGCGGACGATATGGCCGCCGCTCTCTATCTGCTGGAGCGCAATATGGAGGAAATCCCCGGTGAGCCTTTGCCGGAAAAAGAAAGTATTCGTGCCTACTATGACCACGTGAAAGCGGCGGGTGTGAAGATGCCCGCCCACGTGATGGAGGGCAATTGGCTCTGGCGCGAATATATGCAGAAGGGCGCGCTGGACGTCTATATCCAACTGGATGCGCAGCAGCAGGTGAAACTACTGGCTACCATCGAAGAGCAGGTCGGGGCCGCCCTGGAATCGGGCGACCACAACGACGTGATCGACGCCGTGCTTCCCCTGATCGACGAACTCGGTGAAACGGATGTGATGACGGCCTTGCGCGAGGCGGCGCTCCAGTGGGGCGAAGAGAGTAACGCGCTCTACGGCGTGCGCAATGACGGGCTCTTCAATCTCACGCACGATTACGTGGGCCTGGGCTGGCTCAAGCGTCAACTGGAGCGGGCAAAGGCCGCCACGGGCGACGAGAAGGTCGCACTCCTCCGCATGATCACCGACTACGAAAACCCCGGCCCCGGCGGACACTACGACAACCTCGGCACCGCCAACCCCGCGCCCAACGTGGTCTTCGGCTACCCCTACGATCACGGTCAGCCCTATGTGCCCCAGATGCTGGACGAAGGCAACCGCCCGAGCCAGCGTTCCATGCACTTCACCCAGGACGAAGATCAGGGCGTGACCTTGGAATACCGGGACCTCGATCCCGACGCGACCTATAAAATCCGCCTGACCCTCGTGCGCCCCTGGTTCCAGGAGCGCTACGCCATGCGGATGAACCAGAAGTCCCAGACCATTTACGCCGACGATGAAATCATCGCAAAGGATGTGGTGTTGCCCCTTCAGAAGAGTGACTTCTTCACCTTCGACATTCCGAAATCCGCTACGAAAGATGGCACCGTAACCATCCGCCTCGAACGGGCCGCCGACGTGGCCCGGGGCGATCGCGTCACCGTCGAACAATGGCGCAACTCCGGCGGCTGGGGCACCCTGGTGTCGGAAGCCTGGTTGATAAAAGAATAGAAGTCCCTGTGGGACCGGTGGGACAAGTGAGACCCGTGGGACAGATGACACGTCGCAGCAATGCGGCGTGTCTTTGTCCGGCGGGGACTGCACCAACGCAATCAACCCAGTCCAACCCAAAGCACCCAGTGGCCAACCTCACCACGTCGCCTACCCACACCCACCCGGACGTCGGGGCCAACCCCGGGGACTGCACCGACGCAATCAACCCTGTCCAACCCAAAGCACCCAGTGGCCAACCTCACCACGTCGCCTACTCACACCCACCCGGACGTCGGGGCTGTCCCCCTCCTGAGGACGCACTAACTTCACCCAACGCGTCGAGACTCGTCGGATAAAGATCGCGCGGCACGACGGGTATACATTTTCTAATCCAAGTATTTCCCACCCGCGCCCAAGCTACTCCCGCACCAACCCCAACGTCTTCCCCGCCTCGCCAACACCATCCATATCGACGGTATAGGTCCGTGACCACGACTTCGTCACGCCATCATAGGCCACCTGCACAAAATCATCGGCATCGGCCCGCGTGCCCTCAAGACGAAAACCCGTGGCAGTTGCCAGGCCCGTAAAGGTCACCGGCACATAGCCCGCGCCACCAACGAGGATGCATTCCGCCGCGCCGTTGGCGTCCACCGCGATTTCCACGGGGTAGCGCCGGCGCACTTCGCCCTTCGTCGCGGTCACTTTCAGCGCATTCGCCATAGCGAGCCGGTGAACCGGCTTCCAGGTGTTGATGTTGGCCTCCAGGTGCTCGCTGAAGGCCTTATTGGGCCCGTAGTAGGTGTGAGCCTCGGCGGGGACCGTCAATAGCTCCACGTCGGCCTCCACGAAGTCACCAGGGAGTAGTTCGGTCACGCCGGGCGGCGGCACCAGCTCCAGGGCCGCACTGGGCACGCCATTCTCCGTGCCATAGATCGCCACGGTGGGGTGGGGAATATCCTGCCCGCCGAGGCGCGCCTTCCAGGAGCGAATCACCAACCCGCGATTCGCCCAGGCCCCCTTGGGGTGGTGCTCGTTGCGCACGCCATCGTGGAGGGAAAACCAGGGCACGTCTCCCGCAGCGGGGATATCCGTCCGCAAATATTTCTTGCCGCCCCGCTCGGTTTTCCATTCCTCCAACAGCCCCGACTCGTTGCCCCGGGCGATGGTGGCGAATTGGTGGTCGTTGTAGTTGTCTGCACCCAGCTGGTAGAAGGCCATACGCTCGAAGGGCATGGCCTTGCGCACGTCATAGCGAAATCGATGGAAGGAGCGATTCACATCGTCCACGGCGGGCGTAGAAACTTCCAGGCGCACATCCATCGTGCCATCGGGTGTTTCACCGGCATAGACGGCCCGGGTGAGATTCGGGCCCGGCTCAAGATAGGCGGCCCGCATGCGGCTCAGATATTGCCGCTTACCCGTGGGATCCACGTAGACCAGAAAATCGCCACCGCCTACATTGACGGTCCATTGCCAGGGACCCCCGCCCATCCCGGTGACCATGAGGGGCCGCACGTCGTCGATGATGGATCGGTTGAGATTCACATCGGGATCGTAGGTGATGGATTCGCCCCAACTGCCAATGGCCACCTGATCCCAACGTTGGTTCGTGCCCCAGCCAATGAGCGAGAGCTGGGCATGGGACACAGCAGGGCGCTCGCCCCACCAGGCGTAAACGATGACGAGTTCGCCGGTCCAGGTATCACCCGGCGCGACCTCGATCTGGGCAAAGCCATGAAACCACGGCCCCTCATAGAGGATGCGTTCGTTGGGCTGGCGGTGCCAGTTTTTCGAAACCTGAATCGGAATGCCCGTGGGCCGTCCCTCCGAATCCACCAGCAGGGGTATCATGCCGACGATTCCGGCGAGGTTACCGTCCACGGCGAAATTGATGGGCACCTTTCGGGACGAGGTGCCCGTATTGGTAATTTTTACGGCGAAGCGGTTTATGTATAGGGGAACTTCGGCCACCTTCCACACCAACTCGGGCAGGGCAACGTAATGCCACCCGTGGCTCATGTCGTGGACCACGGGCAAGCGATTATCGTTGTTGAGGTTTATCACACCGATCTCAATTTCGGCCGGATCGGCCTCGGCGATATCCGTGGGCCGCCAGGTGAGGCTGCCCCGTCCGGGTTTGCCCCCGGTAATCCTTGCGGACGGCTGAATTTCTTCCAGCCGTTCCGCACCCTGCTTCACAGCCATGCCCACGCGGAAGTCTCCCATGTCGTCGGCGGGCGTGACGTCCAGGATGAGGTGAAGCGCATCCGGCCAGGCCACCACTTCGAGCCGGCCCGTCGCGGCCAGGGCCGTGCCCGCTTCGTTCTCGAAGACCAGTTGGTTGATATCAAAACGCTGCACCACCTGACCGCTCTCGATGAGGCGCACGGGGTAGTGCTGGGGGACATCAGTCTTCTCCGCCGCCCGAACGCAGGTGTAGCGCTCGCCACCCACCTCCACCCAGAGGGACAGGTCGGCGGGAGGGAGATCGAATACCACATCGTTGGGATCGGCCACGGCCTCGGCATAGGGCCTGGGGCTCGCGATGGAACCCAGATGGAGGGCGGCGGGCTTGTTCACATCCAGCGCGAAGCCGTAGTGATTGGTCTGTACGCACACGACACGCGCGCCTTCGGGGGACGTGCCCCGCCAGCCATGGGCCCACCAGAGGAAACCGTAATCGCCCTGGGCTGCGACGGGCAGGGCCACCGCAAGTACAACGAGGGCGCAAAAAAAGTGTCGGATAATCGGGTACATGAAATAATCTCCTTCGTACCCGACAGTCTACACCCTTGCTTTGGCCGCGAGTGAAAAACAGGTACCGAGGGTCTTCTTGATTGGCACGAGGAAATTTTCCTACCCCCGTATGGCACCCCCAACCTTCAAGGCATGAGGCGGCGGATCCCGGCGCAAATCCTCGTCATCCATGAACGGGAGGTGTGGCCTGTGGGGTACGTATCCATCCCGTCCGTATGGTTCGGCATCCCTTCTTCGCCACCTTCTTCCGCACCAAAGACGTGCCACGCAATGGTGTTTACCAACCCGTCGTCCACGACGCGACGGGCGGCCACGATCGGTTCCCGAAGTCGCTCCTGTTGTTCCGTCGTGACAGGCACCTGGCTGCGATTGAAGTAGTTGAGCCAACGCTGAATCTCGCACAGCAAGGAAATCCGGGACGCTGGAAGATCCTTCAGGGGAGCCACCAGAAAATAGAGCTGGTCCCACTTGTTGCCCAATCGGGCCAATTGAACGAGGCGGTCGGAGTCGACGCGCGCGCCCATGTCGTTGCCAGAAAAATCGAGTAGATGGGCCAGCTCTTCGTAGCCCAGCCGGGTCTTGTAGCGCCTGGCCCAGCGCAGGGCGTCCGCACAACCATCCCCCATGGATCGTTCCAGTCCCGCTAGTATGTTTGCACGCCGGTTTTTGCCATCCAGCCGCACCAGCGCGGTGAAAGCCGCCGTGCGCACAGCGGGCGACTCGGCGTCAAGATAAGGCTCTACGGCGGGGAGGTGAAGGTCCGCGCCAACGACGCTGAGCCCAAGCAGGGTGTTGCGCAGCAGGGGGGCGTCCTCCAGATTTCTTCCAAGCAATCCCACGTAGAAGGCTGCGGGTTGGCCACCCCGCGCGCGATGGAGACGCTGGGCCGCTTCACGCATGATCCCGCTTTGGTCCACCAGATTCTTTTCGATAGCCGACCCCGCCTCGTCGGGAAAAACTTCAACAAATCGCTGGAGTGCCATACGGCGCAACGGTCGGTGCCAACTCGTCAACAGGCGTTCAAAGAGCGCGCGATCAATCTCTGGCGCGTTGCGGACGTATTGCTCGGCATAGCGCTTGATGACGACATCGTGGGTCTGGAGCGCGTAGTCGAGAAGCTGGCTCCTCGGCTTCAGGTCATATCGTTCCACCAGGTGAAAGGCATGACGGGACACCCGGACATCGGCGCTATCCAGGCCCTCCAGCAGCATCTGCCAACAGGCGGGCTGTGCCAGCAATGCTTCCACCCGTGCGATGAATGCCCCATGGTCATAGCGCCCGCAATGCTTCAAATGGTACACCACAGGGAGACACCCTACCCACGCGGCAGCGTGCTCCGGGATCAGATAGTTTTCCAATGCCAGTCTGGCCGCGGCCCGCACCTCGGGCACCCAGTCGTTCACGCGGATCAGAAGTGGGGGAAAGGCCCGGCCATCCCCGAGCCGTCCAAGCGCACGAACGGCCTCCTCACGGACATAGCCGTCCCACGAATCACTCTGGGCGATCAAAATGTCTATGTCGGCCTGCATACCCGTCGCCTATCGTTGCTGAACTTGATTCATACCCCTGCGGTATCCGGCCGACATGCATACCGGCGGACCGACAACGCACCTTTTCCGCCGACCATTTTCATCCTACACCACGGTGGCGCTCGTGGCTACATCCGCAGTCCCCCAAATTTCATACAGCAACGCCCCCATGCCCCGGTTCCGGCGGTATGCATGATTTGTATCGCCCCCGAAAGCATGTATAATTCCAATGTAAGGTAAAACCTGAGAGGAACTGAACCTATGGAAGCGATAGTGGCGGACAGCGGTGAAGTTGTCATCCCCGAAGCACTTCGATTGAAGCTCGGAATCACTGCGCAAACCGTATTGGACTTTCGAGAGGAAAACGGCGAACTCGTAGCCGTAAAGATCTCCGAAGAGGACCCCGTAAGCCAGGTTATGGGCTGTTTGAAAACCGATATGTCCACCGATGAAATTATGGCCTATCTTCGCGGCACCCCATGATAACCGCGATTGACACCAGTATCCTGGTCGATGTATTTCGGGACGATCCCACCTGTGGCAGACAATCCGCCAGCAAGCTGCGAAGCTGTATGGCCGATGGCAAGTTAGTTGCCTGCGAAGTTGTCTGGTCAAAGCTTGCCGCCATGTTTCCCGTGACCGGTGAGCTTGAAAGTCACATGGAGCGGCTGCAGATAGAATTTCTCGGGATGACGCAAGGAGCCTCCCGTCTCGCGGGACTTCACTGGAAGTCGTACCTTGAGCGGGGTGGAAAACGGACGCGAGTAATTGCAGACTTTTTGATCGCCGCCCATGCCCAAGCGCAATGTGATCAGTTACTCACCCGCGATCAAGGGTTTCATCGAGACTATTTCAGGGAACTTACGGTGATTTCGCCCGCAACGGGTACGTAGCTACCGACGCCGATTCGCGCCACCCGCCCCCGGTCACAAACTCAAATCGTGTTCCCGAAAAAACACCCCAAGCTGTGAAGACGCACGAACTGCATCCAACGCATTGAGACTCGTCGGATAACGATCCCGCAGTGAACGCCCCTTTACTCCGTCACGAAATCGGCTTCCTTGAATTCCGCCTTCAAGCCACCCGAGGCGAAGACCCAAACCGTACCCGGTTCAGGCTCGAAAAGGTAGGGGTAAGCCATCCAGATACCGGGCTTCTTCGCAATCACCACGGGGTCCGACCAGTTTTCTCCGTTGGGATCCGTGATGACCATCGACACCTCTTCCCGACACCAACTCACCGGCGTCTCGGACCATTTCCCCACGCGGCGACGGTAGCTCGTCTTGCCTTCGGGGTGTACCCGATTCCACACCAGCACAATCCGGCCACTGGCCAGGCGCTTCATGAAGGCAGGAGAGCTGCTCGCATCGAAGACACTCGGCTCGGTCTTCCGCCAGAAGCGGCCCTCCGTATCGCTGTAGGCCGCCCAGAGATAATCCAGATTCGTCCGCATCAGCATCATCAGGCGACCGCCGTCCAGTTCCGCCAGGGTGGGCTCAAAGGCGCCCGCGTGGTTACCCGTGCCGCCAATATCCAACACATTGCCCCGTTGCCAGGTCAGGCCGTCATCGGCAGAAACATAGGTGCAAGTCACATGGCGCTCGGCCGACGCGTTCAGCTCCTGCACCGGCACCACGATATGCCCCGAACTCGTCTGAATCATATCCACCAACGCGCCGCAGTAGCCGGGGTAAATCCGTTGCACATCAGTCCATGTGTGCCCTTCATCCGTCGAGCGCAGGGTCCAGACTTCCCGGGTGCCCGCAATGCCTTTGTTGGCTTCCTCGTCCCACTCCAGATGCACGTAGTTTTTGCTATTGATGGTGACGGCCACCAGCGTGTTGTCCTTCGTCCGCAGGAGCATGGCCCCGCTGAAGAGGAGGGTGTCGCCGTAGGCATCGTGGTCCACCGTGCCCTCGCGCCGCTCGAAGGTGAGGCCGCCATCCGCGCTGATCATGAGATCCTCGCCGTTGAGATAGGCCAGCGCCCCATCGGCCAGGGTGACATAGTTGGCCTTCCGCAATTGGGGACGCCACGTGAGACGGGGATCGAGGGAAACACCATAGGCGGTCACGTCTTTCGCCGTGTAGGGCGTAAGTTCATCGGCGGTCACGGAGAAATCAAGGACCTCCAGCGTACCGGCCGCCGGAAAAAGGGACACGGGTCCCACGGTATCCCGCAGGAGCGCCGTGGTATGGATGGCCGTGCCGTTCAACAGAAACGTGATCTGGCCTTCCTTCCCAATCGCCTCAAAGAGAAAGGGCTCACCCGCCGTAATGTAACCGTCGTTTTTCCCGATGATGGTGTAGCGGATCATTTGCTCATCCGGCACGAAAAGCGGACCGCCGATGATAAGCCGCCCGCCATTCGCATCGAGTCGGATGTGGCTGTACGGGCCAATGCCCACTTCCGGGTCTTGCCGGGTGAGTTCAGGCAACACCAGCCGGGCGCGAATATGAAAGTCCCCCGTGCCAATGGCCTGATTCCCATAGAGCCGCGACGTATCGCCCACGCTGGCGAGGCGCCCGTCGGCCTGGGTCCAGGGCGCGCCGATGTAGTGACCGCCCACGGGCCTACCCCCGGCAACCAACGTCCACTCAGCCGCATCACCCGATACACAGCAGAAAATGCACAGCAACGCCGCCATGAAAACCAACCAATGCCTCATCCCATTCCATCTCCCGGTATAGGCCGCTCCGGCCCGAGGCGGAAGAAAAATCACTCCGCCCTTGTTTTACACATGACTCCGAATCCGGAGCGCACCTGCGAAATAGGTGAAAAACCAGCCTACACGAGGGCAGGGCCACCAAACCAGTCCCAGCGGTCCCAATCGTCGCCATCGTTTGAACGGTCGTTCGGGGGGGTGCTATACTCCGCTGTTTGTTAAAAATACGTACCCGATTGGGTTCGTGTGGTCAGAAAATTCAGCTAAACCATCGAGGGAATTGCCCGTGGGGAAGTACTACTGCGGTGTCGACTTTGGCACCTCCAATTCCAGCGTTGCCCTATCCGACGGAAGCCAGGTCAATGTATTGTCCCTGGACGACGCCAACGTCAGTCCCACGTCCTTACCGTCTTTGCTCTATATCACCAACGACGGTGATTCCATCATTGGGCGCAAGGCGGCCAACGCCTTCATCGAGCGCAACGTGGACCGAGAAGTCCTCCTGAAACAGGTGGATCTGGGTATCAGCATCGAAGGTTATGTCGCTTCCGAGCCCGACAAGGGCGAAGGCTACCGGCCCCATACCACCGATGGATCCGCACGGGAAGCCGTGCGCGCCCGCGCCATCGTGGAAGTAAACTCCCCCGGACGGCTCTTCCAATCCCTCAAGACCCTCCTCCGTCACTCCGGCTTTAACGGCACGGAAGTCTTTGGAACCCACTACCAGATCGAAGAGCTGGTGGCCATGATCCTCCGCCCCATGAAGGAAGCTGCCGACCGCGCCGCTGGTGAATCCATCGACCACGCGGTTTTTGGCCGTCCCGTGCGTTTTTCCAATCGGGACCCCGAAAACGATATCGCCGAAAAACGCCTGCGCACTGCCGCGGGTCTGGCCGGGTTTAAGGATGTGACCTTCTTTTACGAACCCGTGGGGGCCTGTGTGGAATACGCCATGGCCGCCGAAAAGCGTCAGCGCCTCATGGTGGTCGATATCGGCGGTGGTACCTGCGACGTCTGTATCATGGAATTTGGCGGATCCCATGGCTTTCACGATCGGCTTGCCGAAAGTGAAATCCTCAGCGTGGCCGGTGTGCCCGTGGCAGGTGACGCCATCGACCGGGAAATCATCCGCAGCAAACTGTTCCCCGTCTTCGGCAGCAAGGCCCGTTACGGCCCCAATAACCTGCCCATGCCCCAGAATATCTACAATCAGATCCTCGACTGGCAGAACCTCTATAAGCTGAACAACGAAGAGACCATCAACTGGCTCATCGCGGCGGAATCCACGGCCACCCAGCCCGAAGCCCTCCGCTCCCTTCGCTGCCTCATCCAGCGGAATCTCGGCTACCCCGTGGCCCGCGAAGTGGAAGCCGCCAAGCGCCGCCTGTCCTCCGATCTGGAAACCATCATCCGCATTGATAACGAAGCCCTCCAGGTCGAAGAGAAACTGGAACGGGTCGAGTTTGCCCACATCATCGAAGAAAACCTCGAGCTCATGCTGGAAAGCATCGAAGAGGCCGAGAAACTCGCCGGCATCACCGCCGACGACCTCGACCTTGTGCTGACCACCGGGGGTACCAGCCTTATCCCGGCCATCCGTACCATGCTCGAAGATCGCTTCGGCGCGGAAAAGCTCAAAAAGCGCGACACCTTCACCAGTGTCGCCAGCGGACTCGCCATCGTCGC
This sequence comes from Candidatus Hydrogenedentota bacterium, assembly GCA_034669905.1. Taxonomy (GTDB): domain Bacteria; phylum Hydrogenedentota; class Hydrogenedentia; order Hydrogenedentales; family JAEUWI01; genus JAEUWI01. The sequence continues at coordinate 64,089 of JAXMOL010000041.1, read as the reverse complement.
CCAATACGCAAAGTGATCCAGGCGCTGCCCCGGCCACATCGCCGCGGCAGGAATAGGGGCCAGGCACGGTATCGCCCATCATCATGATGAGTTAGTGATACCGGCTACGGACTTCCCCTGACGTTTTTACGCGAGGGCGTGGATGTCCCGTCGTTTGCTCCCGGGCACTTCGGTTAAGAAGCGAAACGAGGGGTGCCACCCTCAAGCGGTGCGGCCTCGCCGCAGCGCTTGTGGGTGTCTGAGCTTCCCCCGCTGCGCTCCTCCGCTTGAAGGTGGCACCCGGCACTGCGCTCGAAAGGCACCGACGATACGACGGAGATCCGTACTATTCGCCACAAGCCTTACTACCCCCCGTATAGACACCGCCGCCCCCAACCTGCTACAACCAACCGATAACCTTCGGTATACAACGCAGGGGCCATCATGGATCACCGGGACACCACCAACGCGACGGATCTCGCTTCCCTCCGGTCCACAGCTTCGCTGCCCGAGGTCGCCCTTCCGGACCCCGAGACACGCAGCCTCTCGGATTACGCGGTAGACGCCCTCATTCCCATCATGATCTTCACCATGATGCTTTCCGTCACGTGGTTTCTCCTCGACATCCGTTTCGTCTACACCGAACGCCTCGACATCAACATGCGGGCCTTCGCGTTCTTCTTCGTCCTCGGTGTTGTGGCCCTCAACCGCCTCAAGGCCGAGCGCGGTCTCGCCGATTCGGCCGTCTACATCGGTGGGCTGGCCATGGCGGTCGGCGTGTTCACCCTCCTCTCTCAACTGAAGGGTGGCGGCGTGGCCGGAGGCTATTTGCCCAACATGCTCCTGTCCCTCTGCTTCAACATCAGCGTCGTCGTCATTCTCTGGAAGGTCACCGACCGCCTGACCCGCGATTGCTGCGTGGACACCAGCAGCCGCTACGGCGACGAAGGCATCCTCCGCAGCCGTTGGCGCCGCCCGAAAACGCCGCCCCCCGTGCCGGATCACGACGCCGACGCCCCGTCTCCAGGGCACAACATGAAGCGCCCACCACGAAAACACCCCGCCCACGCCCTCTTCTACCTGGCCCTGCCCATCCTCGCCATACTCGCTGCCGGGCAACGAATCCTGCCCCAGGGGGGAAGCTTCCTCGAATCGGCGGGCAGCGTCTACGTGGGCACCTACACAGCTTCCATGCTCATGCTCTTGCTCCTCTCCAGCTACCGGGGACTCCGGGTCTATTGCCAGCGCCGTAATATCACCTTCCCGACGAGCATCGCCGCCTTCTGGCTTGGCCTCGGCACCTTCATGGTGGCCCTGGTTTTTTTTGTCGGACTCTGGGGTCCCGTTCCCACCACCCCGGAGCGCGCCCAACACCTGACACGAAGCTACAGCACGACTGGCGGCACGGCATCGGATCGCTGGGACTACCACGAGCATGAACGGGAAGGGGAGGGCACCCAGTCCCGTCCCGAGGAAGGGGCGAATCCCGGGGAAGGCTCCGATGGGGGAGCGGGTGCGGGCCAGGAGGACCCCAAGGCCCCCGAAGGCCCCCATAGCGGAAATGAAGACCATCAACAGGGTCAGGGCGGGGAACAGGGCTCCCAGGAGGGACAAGAGGGACAGGAGCAGCAGGGTGGCCAGGACACCGGCCAGGAGCAGGGCGAACAAGGAACAGGGGAGACACCACAAGGTGCAGAATCCACCGCGGGAGGCAATCCCCCCAAACCCCCGGCGGCCGAAATTCCCATGAACGAACTCATGAACACCATCCCGGCCTTGAAGTGGCTCGGGTATGGGGTGCTGGCCATCGTAGGGCTCTTCGTGCTCTACCTGATGTTGCAGGCCGCGGCTCATTTTTTCGGAAAGGCCTCCCATCGCGGCGGCCGGTTTCGCAGCCTCTTCCAACGGCTGGCCCGCCTCTTCCGCCGCCTGACCTATGTACCCAATCGGAAACCCCGGCGTGCCAAGGTCCGGATCGACCGGGACATCGCGACCTGTGCCCAATACCAGAACCCCCTCAACGGCCCCCTGTCCCTCCGGGAAAAGATCCAATACAGCTACGATGCCCTCTGCGCCCTGGCCTACGACCTCGGTGTGCCCCGGGAGGAGGATCAGACCCCCTTCGAATTCCTCGAGGCCCTGCCCGAGCCTATCGCCGAAATCGAGGCCGAAGCCCACACCCTGACCCACCTCTATGTCGCCGGGACCTACTCCGTACTTACCCTTCCTGACACCGTCCTGGAGGATTTGCGGGCCTTCTGGACCCGCTATGAACGCCTGCGCCGCAAGGTCTTACGCTGATTTTCCCGGTTTCGTGAATAAATTCCCTGTCAACGCGTCTGGTCTGGTGAACGTTTGCCATGGAATCCGTGCATCTGGAATACTGCACGGATGGTGACCGCGTGTTTCGGTCACCTGGCCTACGATTCCATAACCATGGAGAGAAGAATTACCATGTCTACAATGAAACGATGGATCACGGGTGTCCTCGCCACGTGCCTTATGCTGACCCTCATCGGCTGCGAAACAACCGGACAGTCCGCTGGACTCGGCGCCACTATCGGTGGTGTGGCCGGGGCCATTATTGGTCACCAATCTGGCCATGCCCTCGAAGGCGCCGCCATCGGTGCCGCCGCAGGCGGTCTCACCGGCTGGTTCGTCCACGATGTGAAAGCCGACCGGGCCAAGAGCCGGGAACAGACGGTGCAAACCTACAACTATCAGCCCAGCCAGGGAGAAGTACTCTCTATCGAAGAATACTTCGTCAGCCCCGATGTGGTGTCACCGGGATCGACCATTACTGCGTCCCTCCAGTACGCGATTATCGGTAGCACGGGCAACACCCAGGTGGTCGAAACCCGACGCTTGCTCCGGGGCGAAAAGCTCATTTCGGACATCTCCTCCAAGACCTTCACCCGGCAAGACGGAACCTGGATCACGACCCAGCAGGTGAAGCTGCCATCGAATCTGAAACCCGGTCAATACTCCCTCGTACAAAAGGTGCAGACGGACAAGTCGACCATCTTCGGTACTGCCGAATTCACCGTGCAATAAGACGGCAAATATCGCTCGGAATCTGTACATCGTCCCTCCCCCCGGAGGGGCGATTTTTTTTGGGGACTGCACCGACGTCACGAATAAACCCACACACAACAGCCCGCGGGCTACATCCACATCGTCGCCCAGACACGAGCGCGCACTAGTCGGGGCTGTCCCCCTTCCAAAATGCACCTCACTCTCCACACGGGTGCCACCTATACGGACGTGAGGTACGAACGGCCTTATGGGTGCAACGATCGCTCGGGAGCGGGGGACGGCCCCAATTCCGGGGAAGCCCCGTTGGGAAAGACAACTCCTTGGAGTGCGGCAGCTTGCTGCCGCTTTTCCCCCGGGGAGCTTGCTCCCCACCCCTGCACGGGCCTTGAGCTGCCGTGCACACAGCCTATGCCGTGAGCAAGCTCACTTTGAAAGAGCGTAAGCAAGCTTACGCACTCCAAAGGGCCACCATCCATTCTTGGGCCGGGGGATGCGTGTGGGTGAATAGGGCTACCTGCAATCGCACCCACGCCCCAGCAGAGGGGGACGGCCCCGACTTCCACGTGCTCCACCTATAGCTACCAATTCCCATTCCGCCAAAACGTTCACCACGCTCGGTGCTCGACGTGACGTCGAGGCAGTCCCCGGGGACTGCACCGACGTCACGAATAAACCCATCCACGCCAACCAGTAGGCCATACAAAAAACGCGGGGGTGCCACCCTCAAGCGGAGGAGCGAAGCGGGGGATGCTTGTGGGTGAATCGGGCTACCTGCAAACATACCCACGCCGCTGAACTAAAAGACACGGGAGGGAGAGGAGGACAGCCCCGACGTCCACGTACATCACCCGTAGTCACCAAACCCCATTCCGCCAAAACGTTCACCACGCTCGGTGCTCGACATGACGTCGGTGCAGTCCCCAAACGACACCCGCGACAGCCCGCCCCGGTCTATGCTCTAATACCAAGAGACCTTACCGTTCCCTGAAAGGAGACCCGCCCCATGCGTCGAATCACCCTCTGTCTAAGCCTGCTCCTCGTCACCACGACCGCCACTGCCGAGTTCCAGGCCGGTTGTGCACGGGCCAGCATTACCCCCCTCGAAGCCGGCATCCCCACCCAGCTCGGCGGCTACGGAGAACGTAACGGCATCCCGGCCACCGGTATCCACGACACCATCTATGCCAAGGTCGTCGTCATGCAATCGGACGACACCCTCGCTGCGCTGGTGGGCCTCGATATCTGCACCACACCCCGCTCGCTGGTCGAAGAAACGGTCCGTAAGGCCAATATCCCGGGGCTCACCTACGACTCGGTCATCATGGCCGCCAGCCACGATCACGCGGGACTCGAGGGCATGTCCATGGATCGGAACAACGTCCTGGGCAATCCCCACATCGGTATCTTCAGCGAAGAGGTCCTTCAGTTTGTTTCGGATCGGGTCGCGGCGGCCTTGAAGGAAGCCCATGGCCGCCTGGAGCCGGTAACCGCAGGTACGGGCGTGGTGCCCCTCCGTGGTATGAACCGCAACCGCCGCCACGACGGCGCACCCACCGATGAAGACATGACCATCGTCCGCCTTGACCGCGCCAACGGAACGCCCCTGGCCCTCTTGGTCAACTACACCGCCCACGGCACCATCATGACGGAAAAGATCATGGAAATCTCTGGCGGATGGGCCGGTGTCATGCAGCGCACCGTAGAAGACCTGGTAGGCCATGATGTCACCTGTATCTACACCAATGGGTCCGAAGGCGATGTGGCACCCCGGGGTTACACGGGCGGGAGCCGCTTCGAGATGGCGGAGCAATATGGCCGTCGTGTCGCCATGGCAGCCGCTAACCTGGCTGGCGCCATTCACACGGGTCCCGTAAATCAATTCGCCCTCCACAACCACACGGTCAATCTGCCCGAACGGAAGCCTGCGCCGGATTTTCTTAAAATTGCGGGCGACGAGTACCAGGTGACCGAGGAACAATTGGGCGTGGCGCTCCAGGTACTCTTTCCCGATGCCACCCCGCTCTACGGTTTGCAGATCAACGACTTCCACCTTATCACCATCCCCGGTGAACCCATCACCGCCATCGGGCTCGCCATCAAGCAGTCTCTCCGCGAGGGAGGCAGTGCACACCCCGTTATCGTCGCCTGCACCAACGATCACATCGGCTATATTCTCACCAAAGACGAGTATCACCTGAGTGGTTATGAAGTAACCGCCTCCTTCTACGGCGATGGGTTGGGCGAAGTCTTCCTTGAGGAAGGGGCGACGCTGGCGGCAAAAATGACGGCTCTCCCCGCACCGTAGTGGGCCTTCACCAAAGGGCACTCCTTGGCTTCTTGGTGTACTTGCGTCTAAGATGAACGGGCGAGATGATGGCATGCAGCCGTGAAAGGAACACGACGATGACCCGCACGAACTGGGGACACCTGACTTTGTTGGGGGCCACTATTCTTCTCACGCTGACTGGTACCAGGGCCGCCGCGCAGAGTACCGACTTCGCGGAGAATGCCGCCGAAGTAACGGTGAATTCCATACTCCGCACCGTCGTCGACATCAGCCGCGATTTTCTCGAGCACCTGCCGCTCCTCGTTGCCGGAGCCGTGATTCTGCTGCTCACCTGGTTGGCCGCCTGGGCCTTCACAAAATTCTCCGACCGGCTCCTGGGGCGAACAAAATTACGGGGCTCCTTGCGCGACCTGATTCAGCGCCTGTTGCTCATTGGTATCTGGTGCCTCGGCCTCGTGGTCGCCGCCATGATCGTGTTCCCCGGCCTGACCCCCGCCCGGGCGCTGGCGGGCCTCGGCCTTGGCTCTGTCGCTATTGGCTTCGCCTTCAAGGACATCTTCGAAAACTTTTTCGCGGGTATTCTAATCCTCTGGCGCTTCCCCTTTGAAAATGGGGACTTTATCGAATGCGAGGGGATCACGGGGAAGGTGGAGGACATCACCATTCGCAACACCCTGATCCGACGGGTATCGGGCGAGCTGGTGGTGGTGCCCAATGCGACCATCTTCAAGAACCCCGTAGACGTGTTGACCAATTGGGGTGATCGCCGGATCACGGTAATCGCTGGGATTGCTTACGACGAAGATGTGGACGCCTCGCGCGAGGTTATTCGGAAAGCGGTGGAAGGGTGCGCCACGGTGCACACCAACAAACCCATCGAGATCTTCGCCCGGGAATTCGCCGACAGCAGCATCAACTTTGAAGTCACCTGGTGGGCGGGCCCCACGCCCCTGGACATCCGAAAATCACGGGATGAAATCATCGCCGCGGTGAAACGGGCGCTTGACGAAGCGGGTATCGAAATTCCCTTTCCCTACCGCACGCTTACCTTCAAAGAGCCCCTGCAAACGCGCACAAGTGAAGATTCCGGTTCATAACCTGATCACGATCCTACTTTTTCTCGACCGCCGCCAACACCTTGTCTATGTTGGTCTCGTAGATCTTCTTCAAGATGCTGTCCGGCAGGTTCAGGCCCCGCAGGGTGCCATAGGTGTTGTCGCCCCGGCCATAGGCATACCCGGAACCTTCCGCCGCCATCCAGAAGGTATAGACATCTTTTTCGTGGAGGTCACGACAAGCGCGAATGACGGACTTCACCCACGCTTCCGTCTTTTCCTTATTGCCCGTCACCACCATATCGGTGCCCCACACAATACGGTCCTGGTGCCGTTCATAAAAGTCTTTAAAGATATCCGTGTAGGCCGTGACCTTTTCCAGGCCACCCACGAGAATCTCCCGCGTACCAAAGCTGGTGTCCACGTAGGTATTGGGGTAGGTGGCCAGCATGTGCTCCACCTCACCCATGACCTGGCCATCGGGCCGCCAGAATCCCACGCCGAGATGGGGAATGATCACGGTGAGATTGGGGTACTTATCGAGTACCTGGAAGAGCTCTTTGGTGTATTTGGCCATGTTCACGTGCCAGAGCAAAGGTAATCCTGTCTCGGCACAATAGGCATACACGGGGTCCATTTCCGGTACATCAAGCGACCGATCGTGAAAATTGCTGTGGCCCGTGTAGAGCTTGAGGCCCATCACCCCTTCCGCCACATACTCCTTCAGCAGTGCCACCTTGTCCGGATCATCCGGGTGCAAGGTAGCAAAGGGAATAATCTTGCCCGGATACTTCTTTGCCGCCTTCAGGATTTCCCGCGTGCTCCAGTCATTGAGCTTGGTCATATCGCCGGAGGTACCCATAAAGGTGAATTCCGAGCTGGCTACAAAGACGGTTCGCTCAATACCAAAGCTCTCCGCCGCCTTCATATACTTGTCCAGATGCTTCAGCATATAGAGATGATCGTGGGCATTCGTAATGGCAAAGTCTGTTTTTCGGGGTGTCTCGTTGACGGCCACCATAGCCTCTGGGCGATGGGGGGGCCGCGGGGTGGATTCCACCGCAGGGACAGGCGAATGGCCAACCGTGGAAGTGGATGTCATCCGTGCCTCGTTACGATAGTAGGCCCAGGTGAGCAGGTTCGTCCCTATCAGCAAGACGATGAGTAGACTTCCCGCCAGTTGAACATAGTTTACGGGGGGAACGGTCTCGGCAACTTCGGTCTTTTCGGCTTCGTGTTCAGGTGTTTCCATGTTGTCCTCTATATCCATTGTCACCCCGTGGAAAGGGCACGGCCTCCACCGATAATACAGCCCCTACCTCGTCAAGACCAAGTCCTGACACAACAAAACACTTGCAAAACACACGAGAATGGCCGATGATGTGGAACACATCGACGAAGGTCCGGGCTGGGTAGGGATTGTCAAAAATAGCACTTTGCGATCCATTCATGGTCCTACTATAATGAATTCCGGCGTTATAACGGGTTGGGAGAGACCATCAAACATGTGTGCGCGCAAGCGAAGCATCAGTATCGGTGAAAACCTGGTAAAGCAGGACCTCATCACGCGGGATGACCTGGAACGGGCCAAAGAGGCCGAAGCCGACACGGGAACACCGTGGTACAAGCTCCTCGTGAAACAGCGCAAAGTTTCTTTTGGCGCGATTGAAGAGCTCCTGCGCTACGAGTTTCACAGTACCGCCACCCGTGCCGTCGACACCAGCCTGGGGGAGGCCCTGGTCGAGATGGGGGTTCTGTCCCGTGACCAGTTGGCCGAGGTCTTGGCCCAGCAGAAGCGAAGCGGGCGCCTTTTGGGCAGTATCCTCGTCGATAATGGGTATGTAGAACGAGAGCACGTGGCCCAGGCCTTCAGTCTCCAGCACAACATTCCCTATGTAGACCTGCAAAAGTCGCCGAGTCAACGACTGGCCCTGGAAGCCATTCCCCAGAGTGTGGCCCGGAAATATGAGTTGATTCCCATTGCGCTGGTGAGCGACCGCCTCGACGTACTCATCACCAGTCCCCAGGCCCTGGGAAAGCTGGAGAATGCGGCCCTTATCCTGGGCAAACGAATTCATGCCAGTATTACCGCCTGCCCGGACCTGTCTGCCGAGCTGGCGACCCGATATGCCCAGGTAAACGATGCGAACGAGGCCCCCCCCGCCAAAGCCACGAAAAAGGTCGTGGATATTGCCGAAACCATTGAAACCTCAGCAATCATTGAACATTCTAACACTACGGAGAACGATGACGTGAGTGATGTGGAAGACTACGAAGTTGGAGAAGAGCGCGAAATGGCGCGATTTGAGAGTATTGCACGGGCCGCATCGGGTAGTTCCGTCATCCAAATGGTAACCACGATCATTGAAGGCGCGGTTAACTCTGGGGCTACCGATGTGCACCTCGATCCCCACGAACCCGAAATGCGGGTCCGCTACCGCATCGATGGCGTCCTCCACGATATTCTCAGTATCCCCCAGGAAATGGAAGCCGCGGTCATCTCCCGCATCAAAATCATCGCCGAACTCGACATTACCGATACCCGGCACCCCCAGGATGGCCATATCAGTATGGAAGTGGGTGAACAGGAATTCGACGTGCGGGTGGCCAGTCTTCCGACCTACCTCGGCGAACGTATCGTATTGCGTCTTCTGGATCAAACCTCCATCCTGTCGGGGGTCCGCGATCTGGGCCTGGAACCCGAAGATGAGAAGCTCTTTATCAAGGTCATTGAAAAGCCCTACGGCATGATTCTCGTCACCGGCCCCACGGGCAGTGGTAAAACAACCAGTCTCTACGCCGCCCTCAATCAGAAAAATGTCATGACCGACAGTATCGTGACCCTTGAAGACCCCGTAGAATACCAACTTTCGGGCATTAACCAGGTCCAAATCGACAACGATATCGACCTCACCTTTGCCAATACCCTCCGCGCTTCCCTGCGACAGGATATCGATGTCCTGCTCGTCGGTGAAATTCGGGACTCTGAAACTGCGCGTATCGCGATTCGCGCGGCCATGACCGGACACCTGGTCTTCAGCACCCTGCACACCAATGACGCCCCGGAAGCCATCAGTACCCTGCGGAATATGGATGTCCCGGCGTACCTTATCTCCAGTGCCCTGACGGCGGTGGTGGGGCAGCGTCTCGTGCGGACCATTTGCGACGAATGCCGGACCAGCTTCAAACCCGCCGGATCCCTGCTGAAATCACTCGGACTGCCGGCGACGACCAAGAAACTCTATCGCGGCGAAGGCTGTGACACCTGTTATCACACGGGAAACCGCGGGCGAACAGGAATTTTCGAAGTATTGGAGGTCACAGAGCCGATCCGGAAATTAATCAACGACGAAGCCGGTACGGAGCAGATCATGAAGGCCGCCAAGCTGAAGACCATGGCCATGCGCTGCCGCCAGAAAGTCAAAGACGGCATCGTAACTCCGGAAGAATTCCTGCGCGTTATCCGAACCTGATGGATTGAATCCAATGGGACAGGAACCCGCAGAAACCGCGTTAATTTACCGCTTCGGTCGATTTTGGGACAGGGGCCTGTGGATAACTTGTTAATAACCTGCTTTGGAGGGGTCCCTCGGGATCCCTCCTTGTTGCATCAAACCCGATACAAACTACTGTGTTTCAATGAGTTAGCGAATCATTAGCGCCTGATTCACCCCAATACACCAAATACATAATTCATTGATACAAAAGAACTTATAACTATTCGCCCCAGGCCGGGATGGCCCGGAAATCGCCCGCAAGACGAAGTTCCACGGTCGGTGAGTAAGTCGGGGAAAAGTGGCTCAAACACCCTTTTTTAGACGGATTCTGGTCTGTGGATAACCCCGCACTACCGTGGAACAATTGCCCCACGTCGGATTGTGGATAACATTCGGAATACCGTGGGATAAACCCTGTACTTTTCCCCAAACAAACACGACAATTCACAAACAATCAGAAGCACATTCGGAATTTTGGGGACAAAAGTGGATAACGCCTGAGCTTATCCACTTTCTTGTCAACAGGCTAACCCATTGATTTGGATAGGTTTAAATACGTTTTCCACCCTATCCCGTCCCCTATTACGACTAAGACTTGTTTTATCTATAAGAACAATAATATATACTAAGCACCGATTATCCACATGAAACGCCACGGAGAACACCATGAAGATAACTATTCCCCGACAAGACCTCCTGGACGCTGTAAACAAGGTCAAGAGTATCGTGTCGTCAAAGTCCGCCCTGCCCATCCTCTCCCACATCCTGTTGGAGACGGGAGAGGCTTCGGTAAAGCTGGCGGCCACTGATCTCAAAGTGAGTATCGAGTGCACCGTTGATTGCACCGTGGATAGTCCCGGCGCCATGACGATATCCTCCCAGCGCCTTTCCTCCATGCTCGCGGAAATGCCCAATGAGGACATCACCCTCAATCTGACCAACAACAACATCATCGAGATTACTTGCGGTCGGATCGATACCAAACTCTTCAGCATGTCTCCAGACGAGTTTCCGCCCATTCGGAGCTTTGAGGGTATCGAACCCCTTACCTTCACCCAGGCAGCGCTTAAGAAGCTCTTTACGCGCTCTTCCTTCGCCATCTGTAACGACCAGGCTCGCTACAACCTGACGGGTCTGCTCTTTGAGATTGCCGAAGGCAAACTCACGGTCGTAGCGACCGACGGACGGCGCATGTCGTTGAACCGTGAATCGGATGGCGTTCCCGGCGACATCGAAACCAAGATTATTATCCCCTCCAAGATGATCCATGAACTGGAGCGCTTGTTGGATGATGAGGAACCGGTACAGGTATACCTCGACGAGAGCCAGATTGCTTTCGTGTTTAACAACCTCAGGTTGGTCTCTGCGCTCATCGAAGGTACCTTCCCGAACTACAACATGGTTATCCCCGCAAAACACGATAAGGAGGTCCTGGTGAACACCGAGCGGTTCACCGAGGCGGTGCGCCGGACCCGTACCATGACCAACGACAAGTTCAACTCGGTACGCTTCGGTTTTGGAGAGGGAATGATGACCCTCAAAGTCGTGACCCCGGAAGTCGGGGAGTACGAGGAAGAAATTCCGATTGAGTACGATGGGGAAGTCGTGGAAATCGCGTTCAATCCCGACTTTGTGCTCGATGTACTGCGTCGCATTCAGACGGAACAGACCGCTGTCGTGGTGAAAGACGCCATGAGCCCCGGGATTATCAAGCCCTACAGCGAAGGTCCCGCCGATCTCTACGTCAACGTGGTGATGCCCATTCGCATCTAGGTGCGCCCGGAACTAACTTGTTTTACCCTCATCGGGAGTTTCTACGGTAGAAACTCCCGATTCCTCTTTCTGTCCCCATATGTGGTGGTAATCGCGTAGATGGTGTGCTTTAGAGGGGTTGTGGATAACTTGTTGATAAACTCCTTTCACAGGTGGAAAAGCCCCGGATAGAGAATGGACACCCAAGGGTGGTTTCTTAATCTTATTTAACTTAAACTACTGCTATTAATTGGTTTAGGGTGTTTATACTGAAATTTTATTCAACACCGGAAGTTTTCCGACGGATTGGAAAGCAGGTGTGGATAACCTCCCCAATATGCTCGAAAAATGGACACTTTTCGTTGAGAAATGGAAACACCACATATGGAGATGTAAGGACCAATTTCGGGCGGATCCGGTATCTGATGGGGGCGGTACGGTTGGCCAATCAGCAACCAATCTGACTGGCTGATCCCAGGTGTCGGTAATAGACAACGGCGCATCGCTTCCGATAGGCTGTATTCCTTGTGAGATGGTTTCAACACCTGGATTTGGGAGAGCACCCTATGACGAAGCACGAATTGACCCGCCGCGCCTTTCTGGCCTCGACGACGACCATGGCGCTTTCGGCCTGCACGACCACATCGGTCAACTCGGCCCGGGTTGTTCCCGGAAAGATTTCGCCCAATGAAAAGCTCAACATCGCCGCCGTGGGCATTGGTGGTATGGGGAGTGGCAATATCAATGCATGCAGCACGGAAAACATCGTGGCATTGTGTGATGTGGATTCCGCCCATGCGGCCAAGGTATTTGATGCCCATCCGAATGCCAAACGCTTCGTCGATTTCCGGGATATGTTTGATAAGGCCGCAAACGACTTTGATGCGGTCATTTGCGCCACCCCGGACCACACCCACGCGGTCATATCGATGGCGAGTATCGCCCATGGGAAGCATCTCTATTGTCAGAAGCCCCTGGCCCACAGCCTCCATGAAGTGCGGATGGTCACCGAAGCGGCGCGGGCGGCCGGAGTCCAGACCCAGATGGGCAACCAGGGCCATTCTTCCAATCAGATTCGTCAGGTGAAGGAATGGATTGCCGACGGGGCTATTGGGGACGTGAGCGAAGTGCATGCCTGGAGTGACCGACCCGTAGGCGGTGATCCGTGGTCCGACTTTCCCATGATGGCCCGTCCTGCCGATACGCCTCCCGTGCCAGAATCCCTGAACTGGGACTTGTGGATTGGCCCCGCTCCCATGCGGCCCTATCATCCCATCTACCACCCGATGAGTTGGCGTGGATTTTACGATTTCGGCACAGGCCCCCTGGGGGACATGGGCTGTCATATCCTTGATCCAGCCTTCTACGCCCTCGATCTGGGCCATCCCAGCCAGGTACAGGCTTCCACAACCCACTACCAGGAAGGGATACAGTCGGAAACCTATCCCCGCGCCTGTGTGGTGCGCTACCACTTCCCGAAACGGGGTGCCATGCCCCCGGTTGATCTTACGTGGTATGACGGCCGCTTGAAGCCGCCGATTCCCGATGTGTTGCCCGGCGATTTTGAGCTGCCCAGTAATGGGGCCATCTTCGTGGGCGAAAAAGGGGTAATTGTTCATGGCTCCCATGGGGCCGGGGGAGCCCGGTTATTGCCCGAGTCCCTGCGGAATTCCTATACCGATCCGGCGGAAAGCATTCCCCGGGTGGAACAGAAGTCCGGGGCCCACGAGCAGGATTGGATTCGTGCCTGTAAAGATGGTCGTCCGGCCAGCTCAAGTTTTGAATATGGTGGTCCCTTAACAGAAATGGTCTTGATCGGGGTACTCGCTATCCGGATGAAAGATCGCCGCCTAGAATGGGATGGGGTTTCGCAGACGATTAGCAACGATGCCGAAGCCAATGCCCTTGTAAATCCACCGTATCGCGACGGCTGGACCCTCTGAGTGAAACCTGTCAAGATGCAATAAACGGCGGAATGTCCTGTGACATTCCGCCGTTCAATAATATTTCATGAGGGGACTTGTCTTATTGCTGCTTGTCTTCCGCCTGTGCCCTGGTCAGTTCCTCGGATATATCCTGTAACTCCGGTGCGTCGGGCATGTAAGGCAGCAACCGTTCCAGCAGCCGCTCCACCTTGTCGTACTCTTTCCATCGGATAAAGGCGCTACCCTGCATACGCGCAATCTGGCGCAGGTAATACTGGGCGTTCTTATTGTCCGGATCAATTTCCAGGGACTTCAAAAAGAGGTCCGTTGCCTCGTCCCCGATGGCCATACCGCCATAATAGGCCTGTAGTCCCTTCATGTCGTGGGTACGGGCACGGTGGCGTTTGTCGATGACGGCAAGGAAATCGGGATCCGTATCGGGAAGGAAGAGGGGCAGCGGGCTACTCATGTGCTTTTCCAGGGCATTCATAGATTCATGTTGGGTTCTACTGTACACGAGCTTGGGCGCTTCAAACTCGGCCCAGGGGAGGTCATCCTGCATGATGCTTCCTCCTTCTGCATAGGCATCAAGGCCTTCCTCGGCCATAAGATAACAGCCCAGAATTGACGGGATATCGGTGAAGCCCACATCGGCCAGTGCCTTTTTCAGATCCGGTTTGGCCAGCCGTTCCTGCAGGGCCGTGGCATCGAGTCGGAGCGGCTCGTTGGACCCAATGAGAAAGAGATCGGCGTTGATAAACCATCCGGTGTAATGGGGGAACACCGACGTGAAAGTTGCGGTAAGGGACTTTACGATTTCAGGATTCAGGCTGTGGAGGGGAATCCACTGGGATACCATGCCCCCAGGCTTTAAGTGATTCAGACAGTGTCTATAGTACTCCTGCGTATAGAAGGTCGACACGCCCGCCATGGCCAGGGGCATGGGCTCGAAGGTAATGATGTCGTAGGCGTGATCCGAAGTAAGCAGGAAATTCCGCCCGTCATCCACGTGAAACGTAACTTCAGGACGCTCAATGACCCCGAGGTTATCGACTTCAAAATAGGGAGCCGCTTCCAGCACTTCCGGCGAAATATCCACGGCGTCAATCCGCTCGAAATCCGACAGGGCCAGGGTGCCACAGGTAATGCCCGATCCAAAACACATGAATAATACATCAGTCGGTTGGCGGTCGAAGAGCAAGGGCAATACCCCCTGAAGACGGTTCATCTTCACGCCTTTTTCGATGGAGGTCGTGGCCTGTACCCGGTTGATCCAGAGCACGCGATTGGTGCCAGCTGCTTCGCTGCGGGGTTCCGACACGGCCACCGTCGCTTCCACGCCTTCCTTGTAGTGCAATACATGGTGGTCTTCGGGAATATAGCCCGCATTCAACGACTGGTTAACATCTTCTGGCGCCCGCCAGAAACTCAGGGTAAGTCCCATTACCACCACAAGGGTGGCTATCCCCTTAAGTACTCCCGAAGTGTTGTTGTTGGCGATAACCAGGATCAGGCCTGCAGCGGTGAGAACCAGCGCGAAAAAGATAATGCCCCAGTGGGTTCCGAGCCAGGGAATGAGAAGAAAACCACCGGCCAATGATCCGAGTACCCCGCCGACGGTGTTGGAGGCATAAAGGCGTCCTACATCCCGGCCCAGGGTGGCGCTCGTACTACTGATCGCTTTCACGACCAAAGGAAAAGTCATGCCCAGTAAAAAGGTGGGGATAAACAGGGCCCGAAAGGCCAGCCAGAATTTACCCCGTATTACGTTATCCCATACCCCGCCACTATCAATTTGAAGCTGCTGTATAGCGTGGGGCATGTCACTGAGAATGCCCAGCATATAGATGCAGCCCACACCCGTCAGGGCGAGTACCGCACCGAGCCACAGGGCGGGGCGACGGAGCCGATCCACCAAGATAGATGCAAAGGCGCTGCCGAGCGCAATGCCCAACAGGAGCGTGGTCAGCATGCTGGTATAGGCATAGGTAGTGCCCAGAAAAATAATAGAAAGCAGGCGCGTCCACAAGACTTCGAGACCCAGCGAACAGAAACCAGAGAGGAAGAAGGCCGCGATAACCAGGGTACGCGTCCTGTTCCAGGGAGCGGGGACCGGTCCATCCAATGTTGCTGAAACTTGCGCCTTTGCCTCACTTTTTTCCAGGCGTAAAGAGATGATCCAGGCCGCGAAACCTACGAGCACGTTCGCCGCCGCACCCCACAGGGTGGTGTGGGTATAGCCCAAGGCGGGAATCAGAAAAAAACCGGCGAGGAAGCATCCAGTCACGGCACCCAGGGTGTTCAGCGTATAGAGCGCGCCGATGGGCATTCCCCGCACCTGTACCTCCCGCGAAACGAAGCGGGCCAACAGGGGCAGGGTTGCGCCCATGAGCGATACGGGAATGAAGAGGAGCAGAAGCGCCAGTAGCCCGCGAAAGAGGGTGCCCGTTGCTGGCGATAGATGAAAGTGTCGTAGTAGCGAGACCACTACCCCTTCGCCATAGGTGGCGGCGAAAAGAAAGGCGAGGGCCCAGATACCAATAATAATCTCGAAGACACCATACAGTTGAAGGGGACGGGATGAGCGATCCGCGAGGCGTCCTCCCCAGATACTTCCGACGCCCAGTCCCAGGAAGAAAATCGAGAGCACCGTCGATACCGCGTGGGAGGTGGTGCCAAAGAGGAGGACAAGTTTCCGGGTCCACACGACCTGGTAGAGCAGGCCGCAGGCGCCGGAAATAAAGAAGAACAGGAGCACCAGAAAGAAGAGTAGCAGGTGGGTACGGGCAGTTCGTGGCGCGGTGGACTCGGTCACGGAAAATACTCCTTCGGACAGGGATGATGGTTAACCATGCCTCGGATTGAACCGGTGGCGGGATGAATCAGATGGGACTAGGGACTGGTTTCGGCCTCGGTCCATTTTTCCGAAACGATGGGCGCCCGGTATTGGGTCAGGGCTTCGAGTGCAGCCTCGGGCGTGGTCGCTACCGTAAAGAGATCGCACTGATCTTCTTTCACACGATCGGTATCCACCATGTCGGCGAAACAGGCCATGAGCGAATCAAAGGCCCCGTCCAGATTAAGGAAAACGATGGGCTTATCGTGGTAGCCCAACTGCTTGAGCACGAGCACTTCGAAGAGCTCTTCCAGCGTGCCAAAGCCACCGGGAAGGATGATAAAAGCCTGGGAACGTGCGGTCATCAGGGCTTTACGCTCGGCCATGGTCTGGGTGACGATCAGTTCGTCGCAGGAATGATAGGTGAGTGCAGGGACATTGAGGCGCTCGGGGATAACGCCGATGACGGTCCCCCCCCGGGCATGGACGCCTCGGGCCACGCAGCCCATGAGTCCGACTTTACCGGCGCCGAAGACCAATTCCAGGCCTGATTCGGCGAGCAAATGACCTAACCGGGTCGTGGCATCGCCCCAGGCTCCGGCCGTAGCATCACTAGAAGCAGCAAACACACACACGCTCTTAATCACGAGAATACCGACACTCCATCCCAAAGCTCTCCAGAGGAAAAGCCATAGTATAGCGGATTTCCGTGGATTGCAATGGCAGGGGGATCAGGGAAGGTACCAGCGACCATGAAGATCGCCTTCCTCTCGGGGTTCACGGGCAAGGAGGGCGTCGTCGGGTTTCCAACCATCGGAGACCATCATGGCCGTGCAGAAGAACATGGAACTCATGGTTTCATGGATCGTGAATTCACATTCTACCGCGTTGACATCGGGATGACAGGACCAACTCCGCCACAGGGGCACTTCCGGTATCTGGAAGACCACGGGCTCTGCCGAGGTTGCTCCCCCGGGAGAGCGCCACACCTCATTGCGCAGGGCGGGGTAAATGCCACTGGTCACACTGTAGAGGGTAATACCGGGTACGGGGTCTGTGATGCCATCGTATTGACTGACCCCATGTTGAATGTCGGTCGGATAGGAGTAGCCGATCCCCGTGGTCCACGACATCCCCATGGGATTGGCGCCCAGCATGAAATCCAGGTTTTGCAGCGCGGTGTCACGGTATTTTTCATTGCCGGTGAGGGCATGGGCGATAAGGAGTGCCCGGCCCGGATTGGTCATGACCGATTCGCCCCATACCAGTCCATAGCTCTTATTGCGGGGCCAACTGAAGCGGTAGGGCATGGATTCGGCCATAGAAACCAGTTGATCTGCCGGGTCGAGAAAGTAGGATTTCATCAGGCGGCGCCGCTGGAAATCGGGCAGGATTCCTTCCGTCTCATAGGCGAGGGAAAAATAGACCCAGGGCGAGTAGTCCGAAAGGGTACAGGGCCAGACATAGGGGCGAAAGGAACTCTTGAGCGCCTGGGGGATGTTTTCCAGGTATTGCTTGTCGCCGGTCAACAGGTAGAGGCGTACACCGGCATGAAGACGATAGGGAACGACATAGGCGTCTTTTTCTTCCCATTCGATGGTGTAGGCTTCCCCTTGACCCCGGTTGCGTTTGGCATGAATGGTGGTCTTACCCAGGCTGTTAGCCGGATTAATTCCGAAACCCCAGGCCTTTATGGCAGCTTCCTGATAAAGGGCGCTCGTCTTCTCGTCGAAGACCTTGAGATGTTGGGCCAATTGGGCGGCCGCCGCGGCAAAGAGGAGGGAATCCCACCGGGTTCGTTGGGCATAGGCATAGACCGGGTCGCCGTCGATACGGGGGTGGGTCCAGGTTTCGACGGCACCGGAGACCCCGCCGTCGGCACGCATACTCTTGCGCCAGACTTCCAACCCATAGTGGGCTTCATCCAGCACATCGGGGACGCCGTTTTTCGATTCCGGGAGATTCAGCTGGCCATCTGAAAACTTGGAGGGGGCCAGCTCATAGGCATAAAGAAAATCGAAGACACCGGCGTAATGGGTACCGGCACGGTCCCAATCCGCCGCATCGTGCCAGCCGCCCCGGGCATCATCGGTCTGCCGGGTCTTATCCGTGGTAGCCCCGATTACATCAAACCGTTCGTAGCCCCTGGGACGATTAACCTCTCCCCGGGGAAATTCGATATGTTCGCTTTCATAAACCGGATCGGTGTGGCAGAGGCGCCGCTTCCAGGCCGTGTAGGGGGCCTCATAGGCGATTCCACAGCGCTGGTGATAAAAACCCCGGGCCGCCGTGTAAAAGGCCTCTCCGTAGGCATCCGGGCCGTGTTTGAAGGGCCAGGAACGCCCCACGCCGGGGACGCGGATATAGAAGGTCCCGGTGGCTTCCAGGCCGCTGAAATCCAGTTCATAGACATTCTCGCCATGGAGCATGACCGGGGCCCGGTCACTCCCTTTACCGGGAACGGTCCAACTATTCTGGTCGTGGGGGGCGACAGGGCCTTCAAAGACGACCTTACCCGAGGCATTATCGACCACTTCGAAGGTCTTGTAGGCGCTGCAGTCCATGGGACCCGCGCTGTAGAGGTGTGCCCCGAGATAGGCGTACTTGTGGGGCGCATCGGAGAGATAGCCAACCTGATTCACCTTGATGGCCCGGGAAAGGCTGTGGCGCTCGTCAAAAGTAAAGCGAACCGACTTTTTATCCTGGACGGTGATCGTATATTCCGAACCACGCTTCAGCGGATGGGGTAACCCGATATAACTGTAGTGGGCATAATCGATGCGGGGTCCACCGGTGCGATGCTCTGCACCCAGGCCGACCGGAACATAGGCGACTTGCCTGGGGGGCTGCGCCGTACTGTAATTGGAATCAGCGGTGCTCTCCACCCGATAGGCTGTTGGCAGGAGCAACTCCCGTTCCCCGACGGCGATACGGGCCTGTGCGATATGTTCCGTGCGGAGATTATCCAGCACTTTCCGCATGGTCCAGTCCGGTTTCGGATTACTCGTGGAGCTGTCCCAGGCGTTAATGGCCCGCTTGTACTGACCATGGGTGAGTTCGTCGATCGTTTCGATGATTTCATCGGTGGTCGATGTAACCACAATGAGCCAGCGATCCGAGAGGACAAGCAGCCGGTCTACCCCGTCATACTGGGCTTCGACCACGGGATCGCTTCCGGTGTATTCAGGCAATGGCGCGCTGGAGACGGTGTACGGTATCAGGGCGAAGCCGAGCAGCATCACAAAAAACAGGGATGGCAGCGGGGATAAACGGTGGCCACGGGTGGATGACGTGGAAATTTCAGCCTCGTTGCCCGGGCGAATCACCGGGATACCTCGTTCACGTCGACATCCACGGTGAGATTGTCGGGGGAGGACTGGGGATGTCCGTTTCCTTCATGAGACGATTCCTCTTCTTCCGCCATGGGGTCCGAGCGGTCATCGGTCGTATCTTCCGTGGGGGGGGGACCATCCAGAACTCCCGCCATGCGGGCGACGAGTTCCGCCGCCTGCAATTGAACCGCATCAGAGGAGCCATGGAGCATTTTTTCCACCACGATACGGCGCATGGAACGGAGGATTCCCTCGTCAAGTTGGTCGCCCATGACCTGGCCAGAGGCCGGATCAGGCAGATTGAGGGGGTCCCGGTTGCGGGCTTCAATACATTGCTCCCGGGCTTTTTGGATCTCAATGCTGTCCGGAAACTCCTGGCTCAACATGTTGAAGATAACCAGGGCTTCCCCATAGTTGCCGGCGCAATAGAGGTCCACGGCACGGCCAAAGCGCTCTTTGGCTTCGATAGAAGGGCCCTTTTGCCTGCCCCAGCGATTCGGATTTGGCGTTCCCTTGGCCATGGAGGCCCGGCGTGTCCGCGAAGTAGTTTCCCGGGTGATGGGAATTTTGTCCCCACAGGAAGGGCATTGGCCCATTTTACCGATAGCAGAACGGGGAACCTGCATTTGCTGACCACAGGTACAGGTTATAAAGAGCTTTCGCATGAGAAAATACAGCCTTCATGTTGGTTCATATTGCCGCAACCGCTGGAATGATGCACCCTGGATTTCCCTATTGTAACTTACTTTTCGAGAAAATCCGAAAGTACATCCATCATTTGCTTCCGTTCCTGTTGGCGCTGCAATTCGGAAACCGGGTCCACCACAAAGATTGCTTCAGCGGTTTCCGTCGTATCGTCCTGAGATTCCGTGACGCGCTGCGACGGGGGCGGCGGGGGGGTGCTATCTTCCAGTTCGTTCAATTCCGCTTCCAATTCCTGGATCTGGGTTTCGGCATTGGAGAGCGAGAGTTTCAGCCGATCCGCTTCGGCCCGGTAGCTATTGGCTTGCTCCCGATGATCCCGCAATTCGGCTTCCAACGAATCGATTTTGGAACGGGTCTCCAGCAGGGCCTGACTCTCTTCGCTGTCAGATTGAGCGGAAGCCTCCCGTTGCGCCACGAGACGGGCCTGTTCCGCATCTGCCTCGGCCAGTCGTTGTTCCAGCTCGCTATAGGCGGTCTGCTGCTCACCCAGGCGTTGTTCCAGCTCGCTATAGGCCGTCTGTTGCTCGGTCAGGCGTTGCTCCAGCTCGCTGTAGGCGGTCTGCTGCTCACCCAGGTGTTGTTCCAGTCCGCTGTAGGCCGTCTGTTGCTCGGCGAGGTGTTGCTCCAGTTCGCTGTAGGCCGTCTGTTGCGCGGCGAGGCGTTGTTCCAGCTCGCTGCAGGTGGTCTGTTGCGCGGCCAGGTGGGTATTGGTCTCTTCCAGGGACGCATTCAAGGCAAGGACTTCAGCGTCTTTCTGCTGGAGGTTCCGAATTTCCTTTTCCCGCTCCAACGCAGCGGCATGTTGGGCTTCGGTCTGGACGCGGAGCTCTTCTTTGAGCTGGGCTATCTGGGATTCCTTGCAGGCACCCTCCCGTTGATACTCTTCCAACTGGATCAGGTGGGCCGCCTTTTCGTCCGTCGCTTCCTGGAGGCGTTGCTCGAGGGAATCACATTTCTTCGAGGCAACCGTTTGTTGCCGTTGGGCTTCTTCCAGTCGCAAGGTAAGGTCGATCCGTTCCTGGTCCAGGGTACTTACTTTCGTCTGAAGACTGGAGACCCGGGCCGTTAACTCGTCGAAGAGGCCGACTTGTTCTTCCAGGGCGAAAATCTGCTCACGGGTCGTGCGCTCTCTATCCTCATGGCGTGCCTGAAGATTGCCGAGCGCTTCGTTCTGGGTCCGAATCTCTTCTTCCATTTGAGCAATATTTTTCTCATGATCCTTGAGCGCATCACGAAGGGCCGCCGCTTCCGTCTCCCTGGCATCCCGTTCGGCTTCCACGTCGCTCAGGCTGCTCTTCAGCTCGGTCAAGGCCGTGTTCAAACGCGCGATCTCTTCCTGATCCGCCCGCGCAGCATCCTCGGGAGAAGCCTGACTGGCGAGTCGTTCGGATAATCGCTGGACTTCCGCGTTGGCCGTATCCAGGGCACTTTCCTGGTCCTTCAGGGCGCGTCGGAGGGAATCGCACTCGGAAGCCAACTCCTCCTGGGCCTTCTGGGCCGCCAGGGATTCCGGTTCCCGGGAATCCAACTGTTCCTGGAGTGCGCTCAATTCCTGGGTCTGTTCGCTGACCTGAAGCGCAAGTGCCGTGGCTTCTTCCTGAGACGCATTCAACGCCTGCTCCAGGGCAAGCAATTCCTTATCCCGCTGCTTATCGGCCTGGGTATCCGACGTGGCCAGGGCGGCTTCCAGCGAGGCAACCATGGCCATGGCCTCTTCGAGTTTCCGGGCGTGGGCTTGCTCCTGGGCGCTTTCCGCCTCATACGCTATGGCCAGGGCCTGTTCCTTCTCTGCCAGTTGCTCCTGGGCCGCATGCAGTTCGGCCTCCAGTTGCTCCTCCCGGCGATCTGATTGGCTTTGCTGGGCCAGGTGGAGTTTGAACTTATCGGCCTTGGTGGCAGCGTATTGAAGCAAGCGCTGGAGCCGCTCATAACCCTCAGCCGGGGGCAGTTCGTCCACATGTTGCGTCTTGCCGTTGGCCGGAACGATGACCATGCGTTTACAGACACGGCACCACCCATCACGACCCGCATAGTTATCGGCAAGGTGAAGTTCCTTGCCACAATGTTCGCAATTAAACTCAATCATGATTTCGTGAATCCGTCTTTGGTATGCCCGATTACTGCCGGGGCGTATTACACGGGGTGATCGTTTTTCCGGAAGATTCGAGGCAACACCAGCGCAAAGCTGACGAGGAGCAGCAGGGCAATAATGGCATCGCCACCGACCCGGAGTATACCGGCGGGGATGGGTCCTGCTGCGGCGACCGGCATTTCCTTCGCACTGGCCTGACTCAACTGCACCAACGCGCCGTGGCGTACCGTAAACCCAATGTATCGTTGGTCATTCAATTCCAGTTCCATATAGCTGTTTTGATCCGACCAGCCAACGATCTGTTCGGCCCGGTACCAGTTGGTTCGGTTTCCTGTCTTATCGACGAAGTAGTAATTGACCATCACGTCGCTGGCCCGCAGATCTCCTTCCAGCGGCAACCACACCCGCTGTGCGACCCCAAAGACTTCGTCGGGCACGATGGCATACAGGGGACCCGAACTATTTGCCAGGGTGGCGGGTACGGTATCGCTGTTGAGGGTGTAGATGGACACCTCGTCCTGCCCCTCAAGACTCAGATCAAGACCACTGGCGTCGAACTCCGCGTAGCCGGGCTGTACTACCGGCATGCCCGCGGCACCGACGCGATCCAGAAACTCACCTTCGCTTTCCACGGTGAAGTTGAAGCTCAAGGGGCCAATTACCTCGCCCGCGACCGTGGCGGCACTCACCGTGAAGGTAACCGACTCGCCGAGCGTGAAGGGCGTGTCACCCGGATTGTAGAGCGCCCAGCCATCTTTCAGCCCTTCGCGGTCAATCGCCCGCCAGGTGATGGCCGTATCGGAACCGGTACTGCGCAGTACTTCGCCCTGGAGCGAACCCGGATCAATGGCCGTGTCACGGCGCAGGCGGATGGCAAGCACCGAATCTACCCGGGCCCGAAGGGAACGGTTGTCCGCCTCAAGGGTCGGCAGGACGGGTTCAAAGAGCGGCAGCGCGGCAGGCTGACCGTCACCAGGGAAGCCATCGTCGGGCGTACTGAAAGCACTGGTCCCGCAGACATTCATGGCGCGTACAAAATACTGATAGGTGTCATTGCCCGGCTGGGGTTCGGGCGTAATAATGGGCACGCAGCCACCACCACCCTCGGTCTGCTTGGCGGTGAGGGGCGCGGGTGCGTCCGTGTATGCCGTCCCCACGACCGTGGCAATCAATTGGGCCTCATTGGGGTCGGTTGAAAGGCCCCGATAGACCATATACTGATCCGCATCGGTGACACGGTCCCAGAGCACCCGCACCTGCCCGGCCAGCGTACCATTCGTGGCCAGCACATCATTCGGTTGACCCGGTGCAGCACAGGCAGACTGGTTGATGGTGATATCGACGGGGCTGTCGGCTGCACCCGTGGCGCTGACACGAACGACCGTAGCCCGGCTGTTGGCGGTGAGGTTGGTGCTCAGCATGACATTGACTTCGCCTGCATTGAGCCCGGATTGGCCGGAGATAATCTCGGCAAAGGTACCCGAGATCACTTCTGCCTGCCAGTTGAGTGCCGCACTACCGGTATTCCGGATGCGCAGAGTCACCACCCCTTCATCGCGGCCCATGGTGGCCGAAGCCGGGGAGACTTCCAGGACGGCCGGGGCATCGGCACTGCTGACCGGGCTGGTGCCCAGGGCGACCTCTTCCCCGTCATTGACACCGTCACCATCGCTGTCGCCCCGATTGGGATCGGTGCCCACGCGGAATTCTTCCAGGTTGGTAAGTCCATCACCATCACCGTCTTCCGTCGCGGTTGCCTGGAGACTGCCAAAGAAGGTCAACTCCCAAGCATCGGACAATCCGTCGCCATCCACATCGTCATTAACCAGCACAAAGGCTTTTTCAACGGTGTCACCGGCGGCGTCTATGGCCTGAAGTCGGACCTCGAAGGCGCTATTGCTACCGAAATCTACGGCCCGATCCGTAACGAGTTCTTCGCCGACAATCTTGAAGTGCGCATTGTTCTGATCGCCTTCCCCCGCGACGAGGGCGTAGGTGTGGCTGTCGTTCAAGTCTTCATCGTTGGCGAAGAGGGTACCCACGACCGTGTCGGCCGGGACGTTTCCGAGGATCCCGTTGGCACTGAGGAAGATATCATCGGGCGCATCGTTTTGATCCATGACTTCGATGTCAAACACCATCTCGAAGGAGGATTGCAGCTCATCGGTCGAGCGTACCCGGATGCTGCGCATACGGCGCACTTCAAAATTGAGGGGCGCGGCGGTCAACAGGACATTGTCTACAATGCGGAAACTGCTGTTGTCCGTGCTGCCCGCACCGCTCACCAGGTTATAGGTATGGCCACTGCCGCTGTCATCGTCATCTGTCGTAAACAGGCCGACTTCTGTATCGGCGGGCTCGTTTTCGTTGATCTGGTTGTTTGAAAGGGAAACCGCGTTGGCCAGATCGTTTTCGTTGGTCACCGTGATAAGGAAGCTTGCTTCGACAAAGGCACCGCCGCTGTCTTCACTGCGAACACGGACACGATGGCTGGCCTGGGTCTCGAAATCGAGGGGCCCGTTGACCACGAGGCGGTTGCCGCTGATGGCGAAGAGCCCGTTATCCGTATCGCCTTCGCCTTCGACAAGCCGATAGCTATGGGTGTCCGCTCCATCCTCATCGGTGGTACGAAGGACACCAACTTCCGTGCCGATGGGAGCATTTTCCATGACGACGTCACCCGTGAGTGCGATGGCGGTGGGCAGGTCATTCTGATTTACGATGCTGATGGTGATGGCCCGGGCAAACTCACCGTCTTTACCATCGGCCGTGTGGACCCGAATGCTGTAGGTGGATTTCTGCTCGTAGTTGAAGCTCTCGCTGGTACGTAGCACATTGCCCGCGAGGTTGAAGCGGCCATTGTCCGTATCACCGGTCCCTTCGACCAGGGTATAGGTGTGCACGTCGCTGGAATCCGGATCCGTCGTCGTCAGCGTGCCGACAATGGTGTTTGCCGGCAGGTTTTCACGGACGTTGGCCGGTGACAGCGTAATTGCCGTGGGATCGCGGTTGTCATCGACCACCGTAATGACAAAGCGGTCTTCGGCGGACTGTTCCGGATCACCATCGTCGGTTACGGTGATGGTCACCGGGTGTTCACCCGCCGCCGCGATACTCGGGACCCAACGGAAGAAGCCGGTCTGGGCATCGAGCGTAACGCCTGCCGGTGCTTCGGTGAGGCTGAATCGCAGCGTATCGGAAAGGTCCGGATCTGTCGCGGTGACGATAAAGGAGAGTACCTCCGCTTCCACGACTACCTGGTCACCGATGGGCGTGATGACGGGGGGGCCGTTGGCATCCACCACGGTTACCTCCAGATCCTGCCGATCAGAGCGGGGCGGCGTTCCGTTGTCCTGAACCCGAATTCCAATCGTCACGTCCCCTGCGTCCTGGAACCCGGGCGTCCAGTTGAGGACGCCGGTCGCGCTGTCGATGGAGACGCCATCGACGGGCAGCACCAGGCTGAAGGTGTGGGTGTCCGCCACGTCGGCATCGTTAACCGTCGCGGTGAAGGTCAGGGGCTGGCCTTCGGTGGCCACCAGGGGCCCGAAGTCAACCAATTGGGGGGCCTGGTTTACATTCACCACGTCGATGACGATGGTTTCGGAAATACTCAGGGGATCGTCCACACCCGACTGGGTGGCGATAAAGGTCACCACGTAGGAGCCTGCATCCACGAAGGCCGGGGTCCACTGGAAGACGGCCGTACCATCACCATTGTCGGTGAGGCGGGCATCCCGTTCCAGGGGCAGATTGGCCAGGGCGGAAGAGATGATGAGGGGGTTGCCACCCGTATCATTGGCGGTCAACTCGAGGCTCAACGTTTCGCCCTCGTTGACTTGCTGATCGCCGATGCTGCCGAGGGTCGGCCCACCGGGGCCGCCATTGAGGGAGAAGACCACATTCAAGACCGGCTGCTGAGACAGGGTGCCGTGTTCATCGGAACGGAATGCCTTCACGGTATTTGCCGCCGTTTCGTCACCCAGAAGGAGCCAGCCGAAATTGTTGTCCGGATCGTCGAGCCACGTCTGCGTATCGGCAAGTAGATCGGTGGAGTTCCAGGTATAGGTACCCACGCCCGCAATCGCGGTGGTGGCACGGGCGGGACTCACGAAATCTCCGCCCGCTGTGGTCCACTGATCCGTGTCAAAGACCGTGTGAAGCCAGGTGCTCTCACCGGCTTCCGAAGGCGCGCCGTCGGCGCCGGGTTCACCGGCGTCTACCGTGCCTTCTTCCCAATCGCGGGTGAGGAGGTGGAGCGCCAGGTTGTGGGCCGTATCGGTGCCGACGGTGCCGGGATTGTAGAGGCGCAGGGTGGCATCCTTAATGATGGAGCCAGCCGGAATATTTCCCACCACATCAAAGTGAAGGGCCGCCCGACGACGTAGATTGTCTTCGTTGGTGCCGGCGAAGAAGGTGGCGCCCGCTCCATTGGCCAGGGCACCGTTGTCGTCTTCGTAGAGCGTGGTATCGCGGCGGGCCGGTATCGCAACCACGATAAGGCCATCGCGACCGGCGCTGACATCGGTTGCCGTGTTTGCCGTGCCGATGGGGTTACCACTGCGATCGCTTACCCCGGTGGCCGTGATGGTTACGTCGCCCCCGTTGAGCATCTCGCCCCCATTCCAGGTAAGGAGATAGACACCGCTTCCGGTCTGGGACACGCTGTCGGGTTGTGCGCTAAGGGTGCCGCGGCCCGCGCCACTGATGGTATAGTTGGCGGCCACATCGGCTCCGGTACCCATGGCTTCATTAAACACGACTTCGACCGTCAGGCCCGTTATTACGTTTACCGTGTTGAGTATTGGCGCCACGCCGATACCGGCACCGGGGTCCGTGCCACTCACGGGAGCGATGAGGGGATTGCCCGTATTGTCTTCCACGCCCGAGACCGTCACCGTCACATCACCGCCCTGGAGCATTTCGCCCTCGGTCCAGGTGAGGAGGTAGGTATTCCGGTTGCCCGGGAGGATGACATCGGGGTCGTCTGGATCATTGAGGGGCAATTCCGAGACGCTGGTCGGGTTGTCGGGCAAGGTGCCGCGGCCGGACCCGCTGATCACATAGTTCAGCACATCCAGTGCACCGACCGCGATGGGTTCGCTGAATTGGACACTGACCGCCCGACCTTCCAATACGGTGACGGAGCGGACGCTGGGAGAAACGCCGATGCCTTCGACGATGGTCGTGGCCTCATTGTTTTCGCCGATCAGATTGTCCACCGCATCGGTTACACTCAGGACGCTTACGGTGAGCTCCTGATCGTTGACCAGGCTGCCGACATTCCAAGTCAGGCGATAGCGGCCGGGTTCGACCCGGGCCACGCCGTCGGGTGTGGCATTGAGCGTGCCCAGGCCGGGTCCGGAGAGGGTGTAATTGGCCGGATCCAGGGCCAAATCGCTCATGGCTTCGTTGAAGCGAACATCCACGATGGCCCGATCCACCACGCCCAGGGACTGAACACCCGGTGCCTGGTTGTCGACAAAGACGAGGTCGGTACTGACGGCGCTGGGGGAGGGGTTGCCCACGGCATCGAGCGCCGTACCGGCGATGATTGCGATACCCAGATAGCCATCGCCCGTGATGTTGGAAATGGTTACGGTGCGCAGTTCATTTCCCGTGCCGGTGATGGACACCGTACCCGTGGCCGTGGCCGTTGAAATGGGGAAGGTCTTGGCCTGGGCCGGGACGGCATTTTTCAATACCGTTGGGTTTTCGTCCAGGATGGCGAAGACCTCAAGGTCACTTTCCAGCAACCCGATGAAAGAGGCCCCATCATAGCGCACGCTGAAACTGACGGGCCCGGTCTTGGTATTACTTATGCTGGGTCCGCTCAGCAGCACCGATGGGCCAAAGGTATCGATGGTCAGCTCATTTACGGTTGCGTCTGTCGCACCGTTGGCATTTGCCACGACATCATAGACCCCTTCCACGAGGGGAGTGAGGGTGTTGTCCGCCAGGGTCCAGGTGCCGTCTCCATTATTGGTGGCATCATGAAGCTGGCCATCGACGGCAATCGTGATGGCTACGTCGGGCTGGTCGACGGTGCCGGTGAGGGCCGGCGTACGATCGCGGCTTTGCAGCGTATCCACCGTAATCAGCGCGGCGTTGAGATCGATGGTGAGTTCATCGGTGGTGATGTCCGGGCCTTCATTGCCCAGTCGGTCGGTCGCACGGACGTCGACATCATAGGTGCCTTCGGCCAGGGGGGCCAGGGCGTTGTCGGCCAGGGTCCAGGTGCCATCTCCGTTATTGACGGCGTCGAGGGTCTGGCCGTCCACGGTGACACGGATGGTCGACGTGGTCTGGTTGATCGTACCGTTTAACTGGGGCGTGGTGTCACGGGTGGTCAAGGGGTTCACCGTGACCGTAGGCGCTGCGGTGATGACGAAGAGATCGTCCACCAGCGAGGGATCCGTATCCGTATTGCCCGCGAGATCGGTCGCCACGGCAATGATGTTATACACGCCATCGGGCAGGGTCGTGAGCGTATTGTCGGCCAGGGTCCACGTGCCATCGCCATTGTTGACGGCGGGGAAAGTCTGGCCGGCTACCGAAACGGTAATGGTCGCATCGGGGTCATCAATGGTACCCGTAAGCGCCGGGGTATTATCGTTGGTAATCAATTGGTCGACCGTGACCGCGGGCACGTCCAGATCGATGGTAAGTTCATCGGTACTGGTGTCATTGACCACGTTCCCGGCCGGGTCGGTGGCCTGGGCTGCCACTTCATAGACTCCGGAAGTCAGGGGCGCGATGAGGCCTTCCACGAGGCTCCACGTGCCATTGCCGATGTTGGCGGCCGTATAGCTGTTGCCGTCGACGACCACGACCACGGTGGCCGTGGGATCATTCACCGTACCCGAAAGGGCGGGCGAAGCCAACATGGTCAGGCGCGGTGTCACGGTAAGGGTCGGCGCGGTGGTGTCGATGCGCAACTCATCAGCCGTTGAATCGGCACCCATATTTCCGAGGGCGTCGGTCGCGACCACGGTCACATTGTAATCGCCCTCGGCAAGGGGCGGGGAAATCGTGTCATCGGCGAGGGTCCAGGTGCCGTCATCGTTATTGGTGGCGGGGTAGTCGATTCCCGCCACCGTTACAACCAGGGTTACCCCATTTTCAGACACGGTGCCGGAGAGGGCCGGCGTCGTATCGTTGGTGATGAGTACATTCACCGTTACGGTCGGCCCGTTGGTATCGATATTGAGCTCGCCGTCAGTCGCGTCGACCCCTTCGTTGCCCAGGGTGTCGGTGGCCCGGGCAAGGACATCGTATTGCCCGTCGGCCAGGGGGGCCACGGTATCATCGGCGAGGGTCCAGGTGCCGTTGCCATTGTTCGTGGCCAGGTAGGTGGCTCCATTCAATTCGATGGCGATAATGGCGGCGACGTCATCCACGGTACCGCTGAGTGGGGGGGTGGTATCGGTCGTGATGAGCGTGTCGACGGTGACCACCGGTGGGAGCGTATCAATGACCAGGTCGTTTGCCGTGCCATCGGAGGCCGAGTTACCTGCCGCATCGAGGGCAGTCGCCATGACGTTATAGATGCCACTCGTGAGGGCGTTCAGCGTGCCGCCGGCCAGCGTCCAGGTGCCGTTACTGTTGTTTGTGGCTTCGACCGTTTGTCCATTGACCGTGATCATGATGGTGGCCATGGTGTCGTCCACCGTACCTGTTAACTGGGGGGAGGGCTCGGCGGTGTTCAGGCTGTCTACCGTGATGACCGGGGCCACGAGGTCTATCTGGATCTCGTTGGTCGTTCCATCGACGGCGGCATTGCCAAAGGTGTCGACGGCATGAACCACGCCGTCATAGCCCGTGGGATTGTGGGGCAGGGCCGCCACAGTATTGTCGGCGAGAGTCCACGTGCCGTCGCCATTGTTGGTGGCGGCCAGACCGGTTTCGCCATTAATGTCTACGGTAATGATTGCCGTGGGATCGTCCACCGTGCCATTCAGGGCAGGCTGGGCATCGTTGGTCAGCAGGGGGTTCAAGGTGACGACGGGCGCTACCGTATCGATGGCGAGTTCGTCCTGTGTCGGATCATTACTCACGTTGTTCTGCAGGTCCCGGGCCTCGACGAATACATTGTAATGTCCGTCGGCCAGGGCCGTCAGGGTATTGTCGGCCAGGGTCCACGTGCCGTCCCCATTGTTGGTGGCCATATGGTCCTGATCCGCCACGGAGACCTGGATCGTGGCATTGGGATCGTCCACGGTGCCCGTGAGCGGGGGGGTGTTGTCCGTCGTATTCAGGGTATCGACCGTGACCGTCGGCGCTTCCGTATTAATGGTCAACTCGTTTGTCGACATATCCGTCCCGACATTGCCGGCGACGTCGGTGGCCTGGGCCTGTACATCGTAGACATTGTCGACGAGGGCGCTGAGGCGGCCATCGGCCAGATTCCACGTGCCGTTGCCCAGGTTGGCCGCGAGCAGATTGGTCTGGGTACCTACCGTTATCCGGATGGTGGCGTTGGGATCATCCACCGTGCCGGTGAGGGGGGGCGTGGTGTCGTTGGTTGAGAAATTGTTCACCGTAATGATCGGCGATACCAGGTCCACTTCCAATTCACCGGAGGTGCTGTCGGTGCCCACATTGCCCAGGGTATCTGTGGCGGTCACTGCGACGTTGTAGGTGTTGGTGGCAAGCGCTGGCGTGATGGTGTCGTCTGCCAGGGTCCAGGTGCCGTCGCCGTTGTTGGTAGCCGGGAAGGTATTACCCGCCACGGAGACCGCAATGGTGGCTGCCGTATCATCGACCGTACCGGAGAGGGGCGGCGTGCTGTCGTTGGTGATAAGGGTATCGACGGTTGCGACCGGTGCGGTGGCATCGATGGTCAATTCATCGGTCGTTCCATCGCTGCCGTTGTTCCCCAGTGTGTCGGTCGCTGTGACGCTTACATTATAGGTACCGTCTAGCAGGGTGCTCAGGGTGTTATCGGCCAGGGTCCAGGTGCTGTCGCCATTGTTGGTGGCGGTCAGTCCTGTTTGGGTGCCTACATCCACCGTAATGGTGGCAGTCGTATCGTCCACGGTACCCGTCAGGGCCGGCGTGTTGTCTACCGTCTGCAGGGGGTCGACCGTGACCATGGGGGCCGTCGTGTCGATAATCAGTTCGTTCGTCGTGCCGTCGTTGCCCACATTGCCCGCCGAGTCGGTGACGGTCACCTGGACGTCATGGGGGCCATCGGCCAGGGTGGTCAACGCGCCATTGCTGAGGAACCAGGAATTACCGATGCGGAATGCCGTATTAACCTGGCCATCGACATTGACGGAAACGGTCAGGGCGCTGGCGGCGATATTGTCAGACAGCGTACCCGAGAGTCCCGGTGTATTGTCGGTGGTCGAAATGGCGGTCACGGTAACCGTCGGGGCCGTGGTGTCAATGTGCAGGTCCGGCGTCGTGCTGTCGGTACCCACGTTGCCCGCCACATCGGTCGCACGGGCGGTCACATTATAGGAGCCCTGCGCGAGCGCCGTAATCGTGTTGTCCGCGAGGGTCCAGGTACCGTTGCCATTGTTGGTGGCGGTCAGGCCGGTCTGGCCATCCACGTCGATGGTAATGGTGGCATTGTTGTCGTTGGTCGTGCCGCTCAGGCTCGGGGTCGTGTCCTGCGTGAAGCGGGTGGTGACCGTGATGGTGGGTGCCGTCAGATCGATGGTAAGTTCATTGTTCGAGCTGTCCGCGCCCACCGTGCCGGCCGCATTGGTGGCCGAGGCGGTAACGTTGTAGGCGCCCTGGGCCAGTGCCGGACTGATCGTGTCGTCGGCCAGGGTCCAGGTGCCATCGCCATTGTTGGTGGCCGTGTAGGTCTGGGAGGCGAGCAGGACCGAAATGGTGGCCGTCGTATCGTCTACCGTGCCCGTAAGCGGCGGTTGCGTATCGTTGGTCACCAGGGTGTCGATGGCTATGACAGGCGTGGCGGTCAGGATGACGAGTTCGTTGGTGGTGGCATCCGTGTCGCTATTGCCCAGCGCATCCGTCGCGGTGGCGACTACGTCGTAGGTGTTGTCGGTCAGGGCCGGAGCAATGGTATTGTCGGCCAGGGTCCAGGTGCCGTTACCGTTGTTGGTGGCCGCCAGGCCGGTTTGCCCACCGACGTCAATGAGGATGGTCGCGGCACTGTCATTCACCGTACCCGTCAATTGGGGGCGGGTGTCGGCGGTGGTGAGGCTGCTGACCGTTACCACGGGCGGCGTGGTGTCGATCTCCAATTCGCCGGACGTCCCGTCGGTGCCGGCATTGCCGAAGGTATCGGTGGCCGTTACCTCCACATTGTAGGTCCCATCATTCAGGGACGGCGAGATCGTGTTATCCGCGAGGGTCCACGTGGCCCCGTTATTGGTAGCGGTATGGGTCTGGCCGCCCACCATGACGGAAATGGTGGCTGCGGCATCGTCTACCGTACCCGAGAGTGCCGGGGTGTTGTCAGCCGTCGTGAGGGGGGTGACCGTGACCGTGGGGGCACCTGTGTCGATGGTCAACTCATTGTTGGTGGCGTCAGTGCCGACATTACCCGCCGCATCGGTCGCGCGGGCCACCACGCTGTAGGTGTTGGCGGCGAGAGGCGTAATGGTGTTGTCGGGCAGGGTCCACGTGCCATCGCCATTGTTGGTGGCCGTCAAATTATTCTGACCGGCCACGTCCACTTCGATGGTGGCGTTGTTGTCACTTACCGAGCCGGAGATTGCTGGCGTCGTGTCATTGGTATTCTGGGATGTGACCGTAATGTTAGGTGCACTCAGGTCGATGTCGAGTTCGTTGGTCGTCCCGTCACTACCTGCATTGCCCGCACTGTCGGTGGCGGTCACCACGACATCGTAGATGTTTTCGGGCAGATCGGAACCAATGGTGTCGTTGGCCAGGGTCCAGGTACCGTTGCCATTGTTGGTGGCGGAAAGCCCCGTCTGTGCACCCACATCCACGGTAATGGTCGCGGTTGGGTCATCGACGGTGCCACTCAGGGGTGGACGTTGGTCGTTGGTGGTGAGCGTGTTTACCGTCACCGTGGGGGTCACCGTATCAATACGCAGTTCGTTGACGCTGCTGTCGGTCGACGTATTACCGAGGGTGTCGATACCGAAGACAATGACATCATAGGTGCCGTCGGAAAGTGCCGGGGTGATGGTATCGTCGGCGAGCGTCCAGGTGCTATTGGCATTGTTGGTGGCCGTACGCGTCTGACCATTGACACGGACACGAATCGTGGCGGTGTTGTCGTTGATACTCCCGGTGAGCTCGGGACGGTTATCGTTGGTCGTGAGGGGATTAATACTGACCGTCGGTGCCGTGGCATCGATGGTGAGTTCGTTGGTCGTGCCATCGGTTCCGACATTGCCCAACGCGTCGGTGGCCGTAACACTCACGTCATAGGTGTTGTCGGCCAGGTTGGGATTGATGGTGTTGTCCGCCAGGGTCCACGTGCCATTACCATTGTTGGTGGCCGCGAGGCCCGTCTGACCACCCACGCTGACGGTGACGGTCGCAGTCGTGTCGTTCACGCTGCCAGAGAGCGGGGGACGGCGGTCTGTGGTACTCAGGGTATTGACGGTCACGGTGGGTGCCGTTGTGTCGATACGCAACTCGTTGCTACCACCGTCAGAGGCGGTATTACCGGCCCCATCGGTGGCAACCGCTGTCACGTTGTACAGGTTGTCGGCCAGGGCCGGGGCGATGGTGCCTGCGGCGAGGGTCCAGGTGCCATTGCCGTTATTGGTGGCGACCAGCCCGCTCTGTCCACCCACACTGATGGTGATGGTGGCCGTGTTGTCGTTAATGGTACCGGTGAGTTGGGGTTGGTTGTTGGAGGTTACCAGGGTGTTTACCGCGATCGTGGGGGCAATCGTATCCACGGTTAGCTCGTCGCTGGTGACGTCGGTGCCCATGTTGCCGGCGGTATCGGTGGCCGTGACGGACACATCGAAGGTGCTGTCGGCGAGGGGGCTGAGCTGATTGTCGGCGAGGGTCCACGTGCCGTTGGAATTATTGACCGCCGTGCGGATTTGACCATCCACATTGACCGAGATGGTGGCGTTGTTGTCGCTGATCGAGCCACCCAATGCCGGCGTGTTGTCCCGGGTAAGCAACGTGTCTACCGCGACGGTGGGTGCCGTCAGATCGATGATCAACTCGTTGTTGGTGGCGTCGTTCCCCACGTTGCCTGCGGCATCTGTCGCGGTGACGGATACATCATAGGTGTTGGCGGCCAAGTCGGAACTAATCGTGTCATCGACGAGGGTCCAGGTGCCATTACCATTGTTGACGGCGACGAGGCCGGTTTGTCCATTCACATCCACGGTAATGGTCGCGCCGGGCTCATCAATGGTGCCACTCAGTGCCGGGCGCTGATCGTTGGTGGTCAGGGTGTTGACCGTCACCGTCGGATTCGTGGTATCGATGATTAACTCGTTGGCCGTGCTGTCCGTACCCGTGCCACTCGTGGTGGCCCGTACCGACACGTCATAGGTGCCGTCGGTCAGGTCGGGGCTTATCGTGTCGTCGGGCAAGGTCCAGGTGCCGTTGCCATTGTTGGTGGCCGCGAGATTGGTCTGACCACCCACGTCCACCAGGATCGTGGCCGCCGGTGTGCTGACCGTACCCGTGAGTTCCGGACGGGTGTCTGCGGTGACGAGGCTGTTAATGGTGACCGTGGGCACGGAGCCGTCGACGACCAGTTCGTTGCTGGTGGCATCATTGGCCACATTACCCAGGCTGTCGGTCGCGGTGACGACGACTTCATAGGTGCCATCCGTGAGCACCGGCGAGATCGTGTTGTCGGCGAGGGTCCAGGTGCCGTTGCCGTTGTTGGAGGCGGTGTGATTCTGGCCACCTACCGTCAGGGCAATCGTCGCCGTGGCGTCATCTACGGTGCCGTTCAATGCGGGCGTGGAATCGCTGGTTGTGAGGGCGTTGACGGTTACATTCAACGTCGTGTCGATGCGGAGTTCGTTGGTGCTGCTGTCCATGCCCACATTGCCCACACTGTCCGTCGCTGTCACCGCCACGTTGTAGGTGTTGTCGGTCAGGTCGGGGTTGATGGTGTCGTCGGCAAGCGTCCAGGTGCCGTTTCCATTGTTGGTGACGACCAGCCCGTTTTGTCCGCCGACGTCCAGCGTAATCGTGGCCGTGGCATCATTGATGGTGCCGGTGAGTTCCGGACGGTTGTCGTTGGTGGCCAGCGAGTCGACGGTTATCATCGGCCCTGTGGTATCAATTGTTAACTCATTGGTGGTGGCGTCGCTGGCACTGTTGCCCGCTGCGTCGGTAGCCGTGGCGGCCACGTTGTAGGTGTTGTCGGGCAGGGCCGTGATCGTGTTGTCGACGAGGGTCCAGGTGCCGTTGGCATTGTTCGTGGCCGTGTGGGTCTGGCCACTGACCACGATGCGGACGGTCGCCGCGTTGTCGTCTACGTTACCCGTAAGGGCCGGTGTCGTATCGTTTGTAACCAGGGTGTTGACCGTGATGGTCGGCGCCTGGGTATCGATGGTGAGTTCGTTGGACGTTGCGTCGGTGCCCACATTG
This sequence comes from Candidatus Hydrogenedentota bacterium, assembly GCA_034669905.1. Lineage (GTDB taxonomy): Bacteria > Hydrogenedentota > Hydrogenedentia > Hydrogenedentales > JAEUWI01 > JAEUWI01. Next base: position 28,066 of record JAXMOL010000041.1, on the reverse strand, counting down.
GTGGCCGAGTCCGTGGCGCTCACGGCCACATTGTAGGTACCGTCGCTGAGGCCGGGATCAATGGTGTTATCGGCGAGGGTCCAGGTGCCGTTGCCGTTGTTGGTGGCGGCGTGGGTCTGGGCACCAACCGTCACCGAGATGGTGGCGTTGGTATCATCCACCGTGCCGGAGAGGGCCGGACGATTATCGGTCGTGGTGAGGGTGTTCACCGTGACCACCGGTGCCGTCGTGTCGACAATCAACTCGCCCGAGCTTTCATCCATTCCGGTATTGCCAGCGCTATCGGTCGCCGTGGCGGTGACATCATAGGTGCCTGCCGACAAGGTGGGGGAAATGGTGCCGTCGGTGAGGGTCCAGGTGCCGTCGCCGTTGTTCGTGGCGGGGTGGCTCTGGCTACCCACGCTGATGGTGACCGTCGCCGTCAGGTCGTCCACGTTGCCCGTCAGTTCGGGGGTCGTATCGTTGGTGGTGAGGCTATCGACGGTGATGATCGGGTCCGTCGTATCAATGATTAGTTCATCGCTGCTGCCATCGGACCCGACGTTGTTGACCGTATCGGTAGCCGTGACGGCCACATCATAGGTCCCCGGTGCAAGCGCGGGGGAGATGACATTGTTATTCAACGTCCAGGTCGTACCATTGTTGGTGGCCGTGTAGGTGTTGGGGCCCACCGTAACGCGGACGGTGGCACTACTGTCATCGACGGTACCGGAAAGCGGGGGCGTGGTGTCGTTGGTGGTCAGGCTGTTCACGGTAATCGTGGGGGCTGCCGTGTCGATCACCAGCTCGTTGTTGGTGGCGTCGGTGCCTGCATTGCCGATGGTGTCCGTGGCCGTGGCGATCACGTTGTAGGTACCGGGAGCCAGTGCGGGGCTGATGGTGTTGTCCGCCAGGGTCCAGGTCGCGCCGTTGTTGGTGGCGGGATAGGTGTTGCCACCGACCTGAATCGAGATGGTGGCACTGGCATCGTTTACGGCGCCCGACAACGAGGGCGTACTATCGTTGGTGGATCGGTTGTTAACCGAGATGGTCGGGGCGGTCGTGTCGATGGTTAATTCGTTGTTGGTGCCATCCGTACCCGTATTGCCCGCGGTGTCCCGTGCGGAAACCGCGACCTCAAAGGTGCCGTCGGGCAGGGTGGTCAACGTGTTGTCGGCCAGGGTCCAGGTGCCATTGCCATTGTTGGTGGCGGTGTTGCTCTGGCCACTCACCACGACGGTAATGGTCGCACTGTTGTCGTTGACGGTGCCCGTGAGCGCCGGGCGGTTGTCGTTGGTGGCGAGGGTGGCAACCGTTACAACCGGGGCGGTCGTGTCGACCGTCAGTTCACCGGACGTGCCATCCGTACCCACGTTGCCTGCGGCATCCGTCGCGGTGACCACTACATTATAGGTGTTATCGCCAAGCGCCGGATTGATCGTATCGTCGGCGAGGGTCCAGGTGCCGTTGCCGTTGTTGGTGGCCACGAGGTTTGTCTGTCCACCCACAGAAACGCGGATGGCCGCGTTGGTGTCGTTGACCGTGCCGCTCAGTGCGGGACGCGTGTCGGTCGTGACCCGGCTGTTCACCGTCACCGTCGGCGCGGTGGTGTCGATGGTCAGCTCGGCATTGGTGCTGTCGGTGGCACTGTTGCCCGCCGCATCGGTAGCGGTTACCGCCACATTGTAGGTGCCTTGAGCCAGTGCGGGGTTAATGGTGTTGTCCGCCAGGGTCCACGTGCCGTCGCCGTTATTCGTGGCATTGCGGTTCTGGCCTGCGACGGCGACGACGATGCTTGCGCCGTTGTCATCGACCGAGCCGCTGAGTGCCGGGCGGGTGTCGTTGGTCAGCAGAGTCGTGATCATGATGATCGGCGGAGTGGTGTCGATCGTCAATTCATTCGACGTGCCATCCGTGCCCACATTGCCCTGACCGTCAGTGGCCCGGACCGTGACGTCATAGGTGCCGGTGGCCAGGGCCGGGTTGATCGCATTGTCTGGAAGGGTCCAGGTGCCGTTGCCATTGTTGGTGGCCGCCAGATCGGTCTGTCCATCCACATCCACACGAATGGTGGCGCTGCTGTCATTGACTGTACCGGTCAATTGAGGACTGCTATCGTTGGTGCTCAAGGTGTTGACGGAAACCACCGGGGCCGTATTATCCACCGTCAGTTCGTTGGTGGTGCTGTCGGTGCCCGCGTTACCCGCCGCGTCGGTCGCCGTCGCGGACACGTCGAAGGTCCCATCGGCGAGGGCCGGGTTAATGGTGTTGTCGGGCAAGGTCCAAGTGCCGTTGCCATTGTTTGTGGCGACGAGATTGCTTTGTCCGCCGACGGAAATCCGGACGGCAGCCCCGGTCTCGCTGACGGTACCCGTGAGCGCCGGGGTGGCGTCGGTCGTGGTCAGGGAATTGACGGTGACCGTCGGGGTGACGCTGTCGATGGTCAACTCATTGGCCGAGCCATCGGTGCCCTGGTTGCCGGCGGCATCGGTGGCCCGCGCCGTTACACTGAAGACACCTTGGCCCAGGGCGGTGAGGCTGTTGTCGGCCAGGGTCCAGGTGTTGTCACCATTGTTGGTGGCGCTTCGGGTCTGGCCCGAGACCGTCACCGAGATGGTGGCCGTGCTGTCATTCACCGTACCAGACAGGGCCGGGGTCGTGTCGTTGGTAAGCAGGGTCGATACCGTAATGGTGGGCGCCGTCGTATCGATGGTGAGTTCGTTGGAAGTCCCATCGTTACCCGCGTTGCCCGCGGCATCCGTCGCCGTGGCCGCCACGTTATAGGTCCCTTGCGCCAGGACGTTCAGCGATCCGTCTGCCAGGGTCCAGGTGCCGTTGGCGTTGTTCGTGGCCGTACGGTTTTGACCCGCTACCACCACCGTGATGGTGGCACTGTTGTCGTCCACCGTTCCGGTAAGCGCGGGGGTGGTGTCATTGGTGGTACGGGTATTTACCGTGACCGTCGGCGTCTGCGTATCAATGGTCAGCTCGTTGCTCGTGCCATCGACGCCGGCATTGCCCGCAGCATCGGTGGCCGTCGCCGTGACACTGTAGGTATTGTCCGGCAGTGCGGGGTTAATGGTATTGTCGGCCAGGGTCCAGGTGCCGTTGCCGTTGTTGGTGGCGGTGTGATTCTGACCGTTGACCGCAATCGTGACCGTTGCCGTGGCGTCGTCCACCGTTCCGCTCAGGGCAGGGCGATTGTCGTTGGTCGTCCGGGGAGTGAGGGTAATCACCGGTACGGTGGCATCCACCACCAGTTCGTTGCTCGTGCTGTCGGATCCGCTGTTGGTGGCGGCATCGGTGGCCGTAACGGCCACGTTGTAGGTGCCGTCGGGCAAGGTCGACAGGGAGTTGTCGGCCAGGGTCCAGGTACCGTTGCCGTTGTTGGTGGCGTTGCGGCTCATGCCGTTCACGGTTACGAGGATCACCGCCGTGTTGTCATTGACCGTACCCGTGAGTGCGGGCGTCGCATCGGTGGTCGTCAGGGCGTTCACAGTGACCGTGGGTGCCACCGTGTCCACCGTCAGTTCATTGGTCGTGCCATCCGTACCCACGTTCCCTGCCACATCCGTTGCCGTGGCTACCACGTTGTAGGTGTTGTCGGCGAGGGTACTCAGCGCGCCATTGGCCAGGGACCAGGTGGTGCCATTGTTGGTGGCTGTTCGGGTTTGCCCACCCACCGAAATAGAAATCGTGGCGTTGGCATCATTCACCGTGCCGCTCAGTGGCGGCGTATTGTCATTGGTCGGATTGGCCAGGGTATTAACCGTGACTGTGGGGGCGGTGGTATCGATGATTAATTCGTTGCTGGTGCCATCTGATCCGGCGTTACCCGCGACATCGGTGGCCGTTACCGCCACATTGTAGGTGCCCGCAGCCAGGGCCGAAAGGCTGTTATTGGCGAGGGTCCAGGTGCCGTTCCCGTTGTTGGTGGCGGTCCGTGTCTGGCCGCTCACGGTCACACTGATCGTGGCGCCGGCATCATTCACGGTGCCGCTCAGGGGGGGCGTCGTGTCGTTGGTGGTCAGGGTATTTACGGTGACCGTCGGAGCCGTTACGTCAATGGTCAGCTCATTCGACGTGCTGTCTGTGCCCGTGTTATTGGCACTGTCGGTAGAGGAGACCGTCACGTTGTAGGTGCCCGCAGCCAGGGCAGGATTGATCGTATTGTCGGCGAGGGTCCAGGTGCCGTCGCCAAGGTTGGTCGCCGTGTGATTCTGGCCATTGACCGAAACCTGAATCGGCGCGCTGAGATCGCTGGTGTTGCCACTCAGCGCCGGACGCGTGTCGTTGGTCACACGGGGGGTGACGGAGACAACGGGCGCGGTGCTGTCCACGGTCAATTCGTTGGCGGTGCCGTCCATGCCCATGTTGCCAATGGCATCGGTGGCCACCACCGCCACGTCGTAGGTCCCGTCGGCGAGGGTGCTGAGGCTGCCGTCCGCGAGGGTCCAGGTGCCGTTGCCATTATTGGTGGCACTGCGGGTCTGCCCCGCGACGGTGACGGTAATCGTTGCGTCGTTTTCATCCACCGTCCCTGTTAAGGCCGGGGTCCGATCATTCGTCGTGAGTGTATTTACGGTCACTGTGGGAATGGAATTGTCCACGGTGACTTCGTTATTGGAGGGATCGCTGCTGCTGTTGCCCGCCGGGTCGGTGGCGGTGGCGACCACGTTGAAGGTGCCATTGCTCAGGGGTGCCAGCGTACCGGCCGGAAGCGTCCAGGTGCCGTTCCCATTGTTGGTGGCTGTGAAGGTCTGGCCGGAAATCGTGACGGAAATGGTGGCCGTACTGTCGTTGACAGCACCGGTGAGGGCGGGGCTGGTTAGATTGGTCAGCAGGGTGTTGACACTGATGCTCGGGGCCGTGTTGTCCACCGAGAAATTGGTGGGCGCACTTGCCCCTGCAAAGGTGTTGCCCGAAGCGTCGGAGACGCCGGTGCCGATCGAAATGCCCAATGTGCCTTCGGCATTGGGGTTGGATGGGGTTACAGTGACGCTATAGTTCGCGCCCGAGCCACTGACACTGACAGCGGCACCGCTGGCCAGGGATCCCGTTACAGTGACATCGGCCGACGTGAAGGTACTGCCCACCGATTCGCTGAACAGCACATTGTAGACCACCGAATTCGCGTTGGTGGGATTGCTGGTGGTCTGGGTAATTGTCACGGTCGGGCTGGTGCCCACACCGGTGAAGGTGGACGTGTTGGCGCTGCCACTGAGGGGGTTGCCCGCCGTATCGGTGGGCCCGCTGGTGCTGACGGTCACCGTGTAGCTGGTGCCGTTGTTCATCTCGTTGACCGTGACGTTGACCTGGGTCGCGTTGACCCGGGTGACCGCCGAGGCCGTGAGTCCGCCGCTGAAGGTGTAGAAGGCAGGGTTCACCAGATTGGCGTTGTCGCTCATCGGCTCGTTAAAGGTTACCCGGACGGTTGTCTCGTTGGTGGCCGAAGATGCACTGACCTGGGGAGGCGTCGTATCGCCCCCGCCACCGCCCGTGTCGCCACCAACCTGCGCCCACGCGTTGCCACCCCGGTTTCCACCCGCGGCAAACTCCTGAATGGTCCAAAACGTCGTGTCGTCAACCGGGTCGACCACCGTATGGCTGTAGTCGCCCCACCGTGGTCCCGAATAGGTGCCCACGCCCGCGTGGAAGCGAACTGGAATATCGAATTCGCCCGCCGTATAAGAGGGGGATCGGAAGGTGTAATAGTTGCTGACGTACTCTTCGCCGGAGGAACCGGAAAAGCCGATAAGTATTTCATTGTCCTTGTTTACAGCTACGGACGGGAAATAGTAGTGTTTGCCGGTATTGATGTCGAAGTTGCCCGCACCATCCACATCCTCGATGGCCCCGTCGTTGATGGTGAGCCCGGTGGCGGCTTCGATTTCCCACCATTTCACCGCTGCGTGATCGCGGACGCTGGTGCTGAGGGATACGGTATGGACGACCCACAAGGTGCCGTTCCGAAGCACCGCATTCTGCAGGCGGGTATCATTGGTTTCGATCAGGGCGGAAGTGCCCAACTGCTTGGCGTTGGGGACCGATATGCTCCAGGCGTCGCCTCGACTGGAGTTGGGGCTCGTCGCAAAGGTCAGGGAACCAATATTTCCGGTCAGCGTATAGAGCTGGAGTCGGCCCGAGCCAAAGATATTGGCGGTGCCGGTCCGGATAATGTATTGGGTAGTCTCTGCCGCATCATAGGTCATGGCCGGGTTGAGCGATCCACCCGCGTTCGTAACGTTCATGAGCTGGAAGTTGAGGCTGCCCCCGTCGGCGGCGCTCGCCGTATCAATAGTCCAGATATTGGACCCCGTAAAACTGTCGTCGTTGATCGTGAACAGATTGCCCGTAAAGGTGATCCGACCGGAAATGAAGCCAATATTCGGATAGTCCACCCAGCTGACGTTCGACGGATCGCCATCCAAGAGCCAGAGGTGCCAGTTTCCCGTGGGATCAGACGTTTCCGACATGCCAAAGAGCATGCCCGAGGCCGAGGAGCGACGCTGGGCGCATGCCACGGCCACGAATCGGCCGATATAGGGCTCATAGATTACCTTGGGATCGAAGACGTCGGAGACACCCAGGCCCGACCAGAAATTCTTGATGCCGGTGGAACTGATCAAGTTCCCTGCACGATCGTGGACCCGAGAGCTGCTGTTGGTTTGGGTGAGCACATGATTGGGGCCCACCGCGCCATGGCTGTCCGGGGGGGTGGAATTGTCGGGACTTACCGCCACGAAGGTAGACGTGGGCGACGGGGCGACATTGCCCGTATTAACTTTGTCTGCACCCGAAAAGGACTGCGAGAGCAGGGCGGACAGGGTTGCTGGCGAGGCCGCAAGCGCACGGGGGCACAGTATCCCAATAAATAAGATACCGATTGCAAATAGTGCGAAGCGCGTATGCCCCGTGGCAAAGGGGCTGCGTTGCTCAACTCTCATCAAGAAGTCCTTGTTGAATACGCGCACGCGCAGACCAGCTGCATCGCAACGTGATACAACCCGCCTTTGTGTCCCTGCCACCGGAACGGTACTTCAATGCTACCATACGGTGATCGGATGGTAAAGGACACAGCGAGATTCTCGTTGACATAGTCCGCGACCGTGCTAAATTGAATTCAGAATTATAGTACCTACCATTGTACACTAAAAACACACAACACGTGGCGCATTATTTACAGCAACCACCAGAAACCGCTGCGAGCCTACCCTGTCGTAGTAGCAAAAGGCGTGTTGGGCGGCCACCCCCCATCCCTTGGTTATGTTGTAAGTGGTTTTTAATAAATAACTTATCGGTTATTATTGGTTCATGGCGCTGTGCCCGGATTCAGGGCGACCTTACCACAGGGTCCGAATGGTACCAGTAATCTGTTGACATTTGCCCCCGGGTAGGGGGGGGGCTGCCCCGACGTTCAGGGAAAGCAATCAGGCCGAGCGGGGAGGGGCGTTACGAAACCGACGGCGAAGCAGCAAGATACCGAAGAAGACCAGCATAAACAGGGTGCTGGCCAGTGCGGCATTACTATACGCGGAAAGCCCCACCACCACGTTGAAGTTCAGCTTTACCCACTGGATGCCCCATTGATTCGAGGTTTCGGCGTATTGTTGCAGCACCCAGATGGATTCCCCATCCACAGGATCCAGGTATACGCCGCTGTAGTCGCCCCAGCGCGGCCCCGTATAGGGCCCGACCCCGGCATGATATTGCTGCACGCCGGTCAGGAGCCCATCGGGAAGCCCGGGATCGCGCCAGGCGTAATAGGTGCTGACATATTCGGTGGCCGCACTACCGCTGCAACCCAGGCCCATGACCCCGGTTTCATTCACGGTGAGGGCAGGAAAGTAGTAAAACTGTTGCCCAGTCGGGTCTTCCAACACCCCGCTTTGGACAGCGTCGCCGGTAGCGGGGGTGATTTCCCACCATTTTGCCGCGGTGTGGTTGGGGGCCATGGCCGGCAAGGCGACGGTGTGACAGGCCCAGATGCTTCCGTCCTGGTACACGGCGGAGAGAATGCGGTTATCGTTGGTCTCGATCCGACTCGCCGACCCCAGTTGGGGAGCATCAGGAAGGGATACACTCCAGCTGTCTCCCAGGGCCGAGGCGGGTGAGGGCACGATACTGGAGGAACCGATGCTCCCCCCGATTCTCATCACGTTAATCCGTCCGACCCCGAAAATGTTGGCCGAGCCTACCCGAACCATATACTGGGTAGTTTCGCTGGCGTCGTACGTGGCTACGGGTACCACCGTACCGCCCACGCCGGCGGAAAAGAACTGTTCCATGGTCAATGCGCCACCATCCAGGGCCGAGGCGGTGTTGATGCGCCAGAAAGTCGACCCGGAGAAATTATCGGCGGCAATGGTAAACATATTGCCCGAAAAGGTGATTTCATTGGCCGTAAAGCCCAGGTTGCCGTAGTCGACCCAGTCTATATTCGCGGCATCTGCGTCGAATTGCCACTGATGCCAGGTTCCCGTTGGATCGTCGGTCGCGCTGACGGCGAAGAGCATGGAAGAGGCGGCACTGCGTCGATGGGCACAGGTAATCATGATAAAACGCTGGTTGTGGGGGTCGAAGATACTCCGGGGGTCGAACATATCGCTCACCCCGAGGCCCGACCAGAAGGCGGCCAGGCTCACGCTGCTGAGCAGTGCACCGGTGCGATCATGAATGCGTACCGTGCCATTGGTGGCGAGCAGGAGGTGATTGGGGCCGACTGCCCCGTTGGTATCGGGTGGGGTCGAGGCGCCCGGGGCCAGGGCTGTGAAATTGGGCCCTTCTACCGGAGGATCAACCACGGGAAAAACCATCTTTCCCCCATGCGCACTATAAGCGGTAATAATGACCACAATAAGGAGCAGGCCCAGACCACGTGCACGACGGTAAAACATGTACTTCTCCGAAATTCCCGTTAGATGAAACCATTGCCTCCCGTTGGTTGCAACCATCACCAGAAGTGACCGGACCCCCGTCCGTTCCGTTGCTTACCGGGTTAGATCGTCTCCTCAGTGACCCGAGGGACGTTGACCACGCACGTAGAGATAATACAGGGCGGTGACACCAGAAGCCAAGGTGATGGGGGGGAGATAGCCCGGCCAGTTGCCTGGTGTGAACCATCCTGCGAAGCCCATCACCCCCACATGGAGGACGGCTAGCCACAATACCAGGCGGCCCCAACCCGCTTTTAAGGAGGCTCCCGTACCATGTTTTCCGGCGACATTGAGGAAGAAGAGGCCACCCAGAAACAAGAAACCGCATACGCCAAAGAGCATGGACCACTCGCCGATGGCGTTCATACGGCCACTTTCGCCGTAGAATTTCGAAAAATAGTGGGGGTTGAGTACCATGAGCGACATAATCAGATGGGCGATAATCGCCGCGAATGCCAGGGTGCCATAGTGGCGCCGGTCGGATTTTCCGGTCGCCACGAGCGACATACCGAATAGAAAGACCCCACTCCAGGAAATCGCCTTGTTGGCCACATACAAGGGCACATTGGCGAGTGGCACATCGTGAAACACCACATAGCGGAGGAGGGCATAGACAAAGGTCAGGCCAAAGACAAGGCCAATCCGGGTATTTCTACGCATGGGCGCTTTCTATGTGGGTTAGATGCCGAAAGGGCACGGGTTGTCGTAATCAGCGCTGCAAAACCCATAGCATACTAGAGCGTGACAAGGCGTGTCACGTCCCCATCGGGTGGAGGCCAAGCGTTGTTTGCACAGCAGGCAGGTGGTGGCGTATCGTCCCATCGATCCGTTCAACGAGGCCATGTACCAAGGGGAATAGCCATGATTCGTACCACGCACCTGTATGCCATCGTCCTGTTGGGAGGGCTCTTGTTCGGTCCCGCTGCCCTGTCCCAGACGGCCGAAAACCCCTCCATCGGCGGGGTCTATCCCAAAATGACCGTATTCGCCGAAGGCGTAGGCAGCAACACGGAAACCGGAATCGGGGCCTTGATTCCCTGGGCGGACAAGCTCTGGGCCATCGGCTATGTGGCCCATATCCGCGGCGATGGCATCGGTCTCTACGAGATATCCGATGATATGACCATGCGGAAGCACCCCGAATCGGTCACCGGTACCTTCGCCAACCGCATGGTCCACTGGGAGAGCAACCAGGCCATTATCGGCCCCCACGTCATCGACCCGGATGGGACGGTGCGTACCATCGAAGCTCTTAAGAGTCATCGACTTACGGCTACCGCACGCCATCTGGTGAACCCCAAGACCATGGCCTATTTCCTGACCATGGAAGGTAAGCTCTTTGAGGTGGATCTCAGCTCCCTGGAAGCCACCGAACTCTACGATCTGACCCAGGAGTTCGGCATTCAGGGCCAGCCCCACTTCAAGGGGGCCCACACGGCCCAGGGACGCCTCATCGTGGCGAACAACACCTATGAAGAGCCCGAATTCCTCGGACGGCGTGCCAGCGGCTGTCTGGCCCAGTTTGATGGCAACAGCTGGACCATCCTCGAGCGCAATCCCTTCGTGGAGGTTTCCGGGAAGCAGAACCCCGCACCGGGCAAGCGCTACGGCAACACCCTCTTCGCCACGGGCTGGGACAAGTCCTCGGTCATCCTGCGGGTGCTTCACGAGGGCAAATGGACCCGCTACCTCTTGCCCAAGGCCAGCCATTCCTTCGACCACACCTGGAACACCGAGTGGATGCGCATTCGCGAGGCCCAGACCGAACGCTATCTCATGGACATCCACGGTATGTTCTACGAACTGCCCCCCATGATCTACGGCGGCAAGCTCTGGGGCATCCGGCCCATCAGCACCCACCTCCGCATCGTGCCCGATTTCTGCTACTGGCGGGGCCTCTTCGTCATGGCGGGCGACCAGACCGACAACGCCGTGGGTCAGCCCCAATCGGGCTTCTGGTTCGGCAACATCGACGACCTCTGGCAGATGGGCAAGCCCAAAGGCTGGGGGGGGCCCTGGTGGGAAACACCCGTCCGCAAAGACACCACCTCCGACCCCTTCCTCATGACGGGCTTCGACAAGAAGGTCTTGCACCTTAATCACGACAGCGACGAGGTCGTACGATTTCGGGTGGAAGTCGATTTCCTGGGCGACGGCACCTTCCATTGGTACGACACCTTTGAAGTGCCGGGAAAAGGCTACCAACACCACGTCTTCCCCGATGGCTACAGCGCCCACTGGGTGCGAATCAAAGTGGACCAGGACTGCAAGGCCACGGCCTATTTTATGTATAACTGAGGACGTGTGTGTTCTATAAGGTATGGAGCGCCGGCGGCCCGCCGGCATACGGAGTGCCGCGCACTCCCTGGACCGGGGAGCATGTCCCCGTGCCACGCGATGCCGAGTTCCACGTGGTTTCGTGTGCGTGGAGCGCGGAAGGATTCGAGCCATCGGGGAGGATCTGATTCGGGCGTCCTGCTTTTCACGGGGGGAAATAAGTCGCTTCCTTTGCGTGGTTACGGTGACGTCACCAACACTGCCGGTACAGCCTCGCACACCGTAGTGATGGGGTTGTCACCGCGTATCCAGATGTAGGGCACGACCTTATCGCATTTCATGGCCAATACAGGTGCGAAGGCAGTCCCCGTGCCACGCCCCATGCCTTGACAGCCCGCCGCATTCTCCTTACAATTAGGTAAGGAATAGAGGACGAAACGAGGAAGCCCCAAGATGGAATCTACCCTTACAAGCAAGGGCCAAATCACGCTGCCGAAGGCACTGCGGGATGAACTCCATCTCCGCTCCGGAGATCGGATCGCCTTTGAGCGGAATGAAGACGGCTCCTACGCCCTGAGACCGAAAACGGCGTGCGCCTCACGTCTGAAGGGGTTCCTGAAGGATAAGTACACGGGTCCACCCAAAAGCCTGGAGGATATGGAGCGGGCCATCGCAGAAAACGCTGGACGCCGTAACCGTTGATAGCCCTTGATACCAATGTGCTGGTTCGTCATGTGGTCCAAGATGACCCCGTACAATCTGCGAAAGCCAGCCGAGCCATTGCAACGCTCACGCCCGAGAATCGTGGGTTCATCGCGATGGTGGTCTTGTGCGAATTACTCTGGGTACTGAAATCGGCCTACAAGATCCCGAAGCCCGATTGTGTTGCCTTGTTTGAACATATACTGGCGGCATCGGATTTCGAGATCGAACGCGGAGAACTATGTCGGCGCGCGTTGCGGGAATTTGCGGGTGGTAAGGCGGATTTTTCCGATTACCTCATCCGCGAATTGGCCACCGCATCGGGATGTTCCGTCGTACTGAGCTTCGATCAGGCGGCGTTGGAGTCCACCGGGTTTGAAGCGCCCGTCTAAGCGCGAATCAAGGTCGACCAGGACTGCAAAGCCACGGCCCATTTTATGTATAACTGACGGGAATAACGTTCCGTGCCTACGCGATACTATGGAGCCCCGGCGGCCCGGCGGCATACGGGGTGCCGCGCACTTCCTGGACCGGGGATCATGTCCCCGTGCCACGCGATCCGGCCCTGCGGGTCGAAGATTCGCCGGAGGAGAATTCGTGTGTGTGGAGGGATGACCATGTCAGGACGCCACTGTCGACTTCGGCGGGCGTATTGTTTCCGGGGGGATGATGATAGGTCGCTTCCTTTGCGTGGTTACGGTGACGTCACCAACACTGCCGGTACAGCCTCGCACACCGTAGTGATGGGGTTGTCACCGCGTATCCAGATGTAGGTCACGGCCTTTTTGCATTTCATGGCCGATACAGATGCGAAGGCAGTCCCCGTGCCTACGCGATACTATGGAGCGCCGGCGGCCCGCCGGCATACGGGGTGCCCGGAGCGAGAAAGACGGCCCCGACTAGCGCATGCCCTACCCCTTCCCAACATTCCGAGTTCCCAATGAAACCCGACTGAGACGGCACAGCACATTTCTGTGCAGGGAAAAATGCGCACACCCGTTGAAATTGCGCACATGTTGCACAGGGCGCCGCAGCATCGGGGGTGTTGCACGGTCCCGTAACTACCGGATGAATACGTGCCTGCATGAAATGGGTGTCCGCCATACGCTTGGTCTGATTTATGCTCCATGATGGCAACGCATACAAACCCATCAGGAGAACTCAGTCATGAGAGCCAAGTACATCCTCTTTCTCATCGTGCCGCTCATTGTCGTTGGTCTTACCCTCGGTGTTTCCAACACGGCCCAATCGGTCAAAATGGGCGATGGACAAAACGTGGTGGTCCACCTGTCGAAATATACCGGTGATTTGCACGCCGTCTTCATGGCCGTAAAACTGGCGTCCGCCATGCAGGCGGGGGGCGCCGATGTCACGTTATTCGTCGATCTGGAGGGCGTACGGCTGGTGGACAGCCGACTCCCGCTGAACGTTATGTGGGGTACGGCCCACGAGCCCCTCGCCACCCACTATGAGGGATTTGTCAAAGGGGGCGGTCAGGTGATCGTGTGTCCCCATTGCGCGGCAGCGGCCGGTATTGGCGCCGAAGATCTCCGACCAGGTGCCACGATTGGCGTACCCGCAGAAAACACCATTCCGAATCTGCTGTTGGAGGCAGACAAGATCCTCGACTACTAGGCGCAGGAATGTCCCGGAACCACGCGATCGCGCTTTGGGGATACCAAAGCGTGATCGTGGGGCTGCGGGCTGCTGTCCTGAGCGGTTCGAATACCCATCCATGAACCGATTTTAGCTGGAGGTACAGGATGAATACCTGGCACAAAATTCTCTTCGGCCTGCTGGTCGCAACCTTCGTACTCAACACGCCGACGGTCGCGGCCGAGGCCCCCGTCACAGAGGGCTATCACGTGGCCTGGGTTGGCAAGCTCATGAAGGTCCACCGCGAAGGGGACGCCAGCCCCCAGGCGGATCTGGCGAAGTGCGCGCAAAAGCCAATGGGCTTCGCATTGGGGCCACTGGCAGGGCTTCGGGGTGAGATTACCGTGCTAGACGGCGCGGCCTATATTTCCCGCGTGGTGGAGGGCAAGGTGGAGATTGAGCAGACCTGGGCGCATCAGGCACCTTTCCTGGTCTATGGCCAAGTCGCTCGGTGGGTCCAATACAAGGTGCCTGAAACCGTGACCGATCTGGCCGCCCTGGCGTCGTGGACGGCCGAAACGGCCCGTACCCATGGCATTGATATGACGCGTCCTTTTCCGTTTAAGGTGGAGACGGCCACAGCGCGCGTGTCCTATCATGTGATTTCGAACACCGACGGCGGATACACCATCACCAGGCCCCACCGAGAGTTAATGCGTTTCTTCGAAGTGAAGGATATCCCCGTGACGCTCATTGGGGTGTATTCCACGGCCCATGCCGGGGTCTTCACGCACCATGGTGATGCGACCCACATCCACATGGTAAGCGGTGACAAGAAGCATGCGGGCCATGTTGATTCCGCAGACTTCGCTCCGGGGGCAATACTGTTCCTGCCGAAAACGGGCAAGTAATTACGTTCCTGCGTCCACCAAAAAGATCTGCAATAGATCCCGGCCATCGAAGCCGGTCACGACCTCACCGGTCGGGCCTTTGGTCTCGACCCGTTTGTTGAAGGCCAGTGTCTTGCCATCGTGGGACCAGACGAGATTGAGGCGCTCGGGGGTGTCGTTGCGGGGCGTCAGGTAGGTGACCTTTCCGAAGGCGCCATCCTTCTCCACCAGCGATACCACCGCCACCCCATTGTCGACGATACAGGCAATGGCCGTGCCGTCGGGATGCCAGCGCAGGCCGCCTGTCACGCCCCTTTCGAAATGGCTCACCTGCACGGGGCGCATCGCGGGATCGGGATGGGCGGCACCGCCGGTCGCCGGGACGACGAAGATCTGCTTCGGTCCCTCCGCGTCGCCGCCATAGTAGGCGATACGCGCCGTCGGCTCGTGACAGCGTACGATGCCGTCGGCGAAGTCCTTGGTGAGACGACGGATTGTAGTGCCCTTCGGCGGCCCCGGAAAGCGCGTGTCGGAGCCGGAGTCCGCCGTGGTGATGTCTACCGTCTCTGGGATGTCCACCACGAATAAAGATTGTTCATAGCCTTCGCCATCGGCCGCCCGCACCTTGCCAATGAAGGCCCGCATGGTGCCCTGTTCATCCACCCAGTTGTCGCCCCAGGCCCGTTCCATCTCGCCGGGCTTTGCGTGGCCTTTCTTCGCCACCGGGACCAGCAGGGCGAAGTAGTGGGAGGCTTCCTCCGGTGCGTCGCGGTGTCGTTCCAGGTAGGCAATCGTGCGGTCATATTCGGGCAGGAGGGCATCGTCGTAGGTGATGCCGATGCGCGTTCCTTCGGTCGTGTATTCATGGTCATGGGTGCCGCCCCGATGGGCACCGGGTGTTGTTTCGCCCGGGCTCACGTCGCGGGCATCGAGCCAACGCCACAGGCCCGAGCCATCGGCACGGACCTCCATGCCCGTACGGTTGTTTTTCCCATAGGGTCCCCGCTCCGCCACATCCGCCACCATGGGCCCGTGGATGAAGGCCACCACATCATCGGCGACGGAGTAATAGGGCGCGCCCACGCCGGGAGCGGCCATGCCCTCGGGGCCCGTGAGTATTTCGCTCGGGCGATAGAGCACCGTTTCCTTCCCCGTGTCGACGGATACTTTTTCAATCGACTGGGAATTGTCGATGCCCGGACCGGCCAGTCCCCGGGTGTCATAGACGAGGAACTGGTCGTCGGCAGAGAAGTTGTGGGTGCCATCCAGGTCGTGGTGCTTGGGTGTGAAGGTGAGCTGCCGCTCTTCCGCGGCGGCGGTCAGGGCGATGGTACCCAGCAGGCAGGCATTGAGAACAGAACTCCAAAGGCTAGGCATGTGCGGTCTCCCGGGTTGCTAATTGTCACAGTATACGCAATGATGACCCCGCGATCGCGGCAGCGCCCCCGATGCGAATCAGCGCCTGCGTGTGAATAATACGGACGGCCCGGCGGTAGTTACCTTATCGGGCCGCAACGGTCCGGCCAACTCCGGGAGGAACCCGCCATGATCCGCCATTTTGCCGCTACCGCGGCCATCGCATTGACCGCAGGGGTGCTTTCATCCTGCAATCAACCGCCCGCGACGACCAGCGACACCACGCCCCAGCCTGCTCCCGCCGTGTCCGATTCTGCCAATGTAGCAAAGGCAACGGCCCTGCTCGATCACATCGTGGCGGGAGAATACGGCCCGGTGGTCGCCGAGTTTGATGCCACCATGACGGCTGCGTTGCCCGCGGAAACGCTGGCCACAACCGTGACCCAACTTGAACAACAGGTGGGTCCGTTCGTAGAGCGCACCAACACATGGGAAGCCGAGGAAGCGGGCTATGATGTGGTCTACATCACCACGGTCTTTGAAAAGGCCACGCTCAAGACCAAAGTGGTCTACGATGCCGAAGGCCAGGTTGCAGGTCTGTTTTTTCAGCCCTGATACAGGGCTTCCGTGACGTATCAGGACCGCCCGGGAAATCCCGTGCCACGCGATCCGGTCTAAGCCGGTTCGTGTGCGTGGAGCAGGGAAGGCTTTGGGTCATCGGGGAGGGTCTGATTCGGGCGTCCTGCTTTTCACGGGGGGATGTGATAGGTCGCTTCGTTTGCGTGGTTACCATGCACATTCACCAACAAAGCCGGTACAGCCTCGCACACCGTGGTAATGAGGCTGCCACCTCGTGCCCCATGTTAGGGCACGACCTTATTGCATTTCATGGTCATTGCAGGTGCGAAGGCAGTCCCAGATGACGCCCCCCGTCTACTCCACAATGTACCCGTGATAGAGGCCCATGTAATAGCCCAGCAAGAAGGGCATGCCCGTGGCCAGTTGGTCGCCCCGGCCGTCTGTGTCGAGCTGCCAGGAATCGTCGCTCCACACGTGCTGGAAGCGCTCATCAATGGGCAGGACCTTGCCGTCCCGTTGGTACCCCTTTCCCTTTGCCTCGTCGCCTTCACGGACCACGGGGGAGAGGGGCAGGATGTCGAGCCGGTGGCTGTTGGTCTGGCTCCAGTTGATGAGATTCAGGGGATAGCGTTTGAGCGTGTCCACACTGTCGTCGATGGCGCTTTGGTCGGGCGTGAGATCCCGCGTGCCCCAAGGCGAGGTGAAGGTGGCCCCGGTGCAGCGTGCGGCGAAGGCAAAGTTGTAGAAGGGGTTCCGCTCGAAGACTTCGATCTCCCAGTAGTCCCGCCAGCTCAGGGCCATCATCTCGCGGACCTTGGGGTCCGTCTCATAGGCGAGGAGGTTGTAGTAGTTCATGAAGGCCATCTCGTCGTCAAACTGAACAAAAGAACCGGGGCCCTTCTGGTATTTGGGGAACATGGAGTTCATGGCATAACCGTGATTTGCGATGAGTTCATCGGCCACGGCGTTATATTTTTGGTCGCCCGTCACGTGGGCCGCCGTCCGCAGGTAGGACAACATGCTCATGGAGTTCAGTCCGTGCTCGGGCCAGAAGTTGGGGTCCCCATTGACCGTGTCGGGGCCGTAGCGGGCCCAACGCGTGGGCTTGCCGTCGTGGTCCACGAGCTTAAACTCATGGTCAATCAGGTGATCGGTCATGTCGCGCACCACCGCCGCCACCCGTGCCTTTTCTTCATCCGTCTCGGCCACGAGATCAAAGTAACAGGCGTTAAGGAAATAGTGACCGTCGAGCTCATCGGAGCTGGTGTCGCACTTCCAATACCACTGGCCATCTTCACTCGTGGGCCAGCGGGGATCGATGACCTTCCACAATGAATCGCCCTGCTGCTTCTTTTCCTGGTGGGCGATGGTGTATTGGGGATCTTCGTTGGGATTGCGCGGACTGTCCGTGGGCCAGATGGTCCGGGCGGGGAAGCCTTTGGGCGCGGGGTTGGAACCGCCCTGGGTGACCTGGCTGAGGAAGCGCAGCGCTTCAAAGGCCGCCGTGGCCCGCGCTTTGGCCTTGGGGTCTTTGGTGGCGGCATAGGCGAAACACTGGGCCGCACCATACTCGGCGGTCCACTGGCCGTCGTTGTCGTCATCGCGCCGGGTGGCGGTGGACTTATCACCGGGCGTGCCCAGGGGGGCCCACACCACGTAGCCATAGGGCGTGCGCCGGTTGTATAGATCAATCTCGTCTTCGTAGAACTTCGCCTTTTCCGCCAGCGTCATGGGACGGCGCTCGATGCGGCCCACCCCCTTCGCCGTGGCAAACCACGCGTCCCCATTCGGTGAGACCGCGATATCGCGCACGTGGTTGTCTGGCAGCCACCGCAGCCCTTCGCGGAAGGCCCAATGCTCGCCGTCGTAGCGGATGGCGCCCTTGGTCGTCCCAAACCAGATTTCGCCCTCGGGGCCTTCGGTCATACACGTGAAGTCGTTGTAGGGGAGGCCGTCTTTGCCTTCGAAGAGTTCGTCTCCGATACCCACGCCCTGGGGGCTTGCGAAACACAGGCGGTGATTCTCCAAGACCAAGACCCCCCGGGCGTCCTTGCCGGTCCAGCTTCGGTGCCCTGATTCTGGAAAGATACGGTACCAGCCCGTGGGAGAGTTCAGGAAGAGACCACGCTCGGTAGCCACGGCCATGACGTCGTCATCGGGTCCGAAGGTCCGCGTGGCAAGTTGTCGAATCGTGTTCAGGGCGCCGAGCTGTTCGTTCAGTCCTTCATCGGCCACCAGTTGGCCATCGTAGAAGGAATAGAGACCCGCGCCGGTGCCTATGTGGATCCACCCGCCATCCAAGGTGAGTGTCGTTGGGGGGTGGGGTAGCACGCAAACCTGACGCCAGGTCGCGGATTCCGTTTTCTCAAAGAGTGCCGTGTCGCTTGCAACGACAATCCCATCATATTGGGTGGCAATATGACGAATGGGCCCTTCGGGTGCGCCGGAGACAGCCATCCAACCCGCGCCTGTCCACTGTGCCAGCCCCGTATCGGTCCCGGCGTACACCGTGCCGTCATCTGCTACGGCGACGGCGTTTACGCTGTCACTGGGCAGTCCATCGGCCGTGGTGTAGGCGTGGCCGATTTCCTGGGGGTAAGTGCCGACCTTGATGGGGGTGAGCTCGGCGGCGAAGCCCGTCAGGGCGATGAGGCAGAAAACTGCCGCGATGTAAGGGGTTTTCATGATGTTTTCTTTCTTGTGGACAGTGTGGACGTGGTGGACGATGTGGACGTTTGGTTACCGTCCACGACGTCCACATCGTCCACTATGTCCACCGCGTTTGTTTGCAGGTGATGGTGCTACCGTGGTTAGTGTAACGCACCATCACTGCCGGTACAGCCTCGCACACCGAGGTCTTGTTCGTAAAAATTGGTTTCTCGTTCGGTTGTAAAGCGACTTGCCATTCAAAACGTCTCCGAAGTGCGAAGGCAGTCCCATTCTTGTGGACACGCCGTCGTTGTCCATCTGGTCCACTCCGTCCACAATGTCCACCAAGTTTGTTCTAAAATTAATTAAGTCCGTTCAAACCGACCGCCCCTACTCGCCCTTCAGCCATTCCAGATTCACCACGGTGTGGGCGATGGTCTTGCCTGCGTCGGTCTTTCGGGTGTAGGTCATCTGAATATTGCCGTCGCGACTTTGAATCACCGACGGGTAGGAGTATTCGTGACCGCCCGACTCGATGACGCGCTTCCATTTCCAGGTTGCCCCTTCATCGTCGGAGGTGTAGGCCGTCAATTGGGCGCGGCTGTCGGCGAGGTCGTTGCAGACCATGAGCCATTCCCCCGTCGCCAAAAGAATTACTTCCAGGCTCGAATCGGGATTGGGAATATCGAGGTCCACCGACGGACTCCAGCTTACGCCGCCGTCTTTTGACTCGGAATACTGGATGACCCACGGCTCCCGTCCCGTATCGCGGATGTAGGCCGCGATGGTGCCGTCTTTCTTTTCGATGAGGCTGGGCTGGGTGGGCCCTTCGCCGACCAGGGGTTCGCTGGCATACCAGGTGGCGCCATCATCGTCCGAAATGGCGATGAGCGAAATGTTAAAGCCATCAGAATAGAGGGGGAGCAAGACCCGCCCGGTCGAGAGGGTGGTGGGGTGGACCCGGGGCATCCAGCCGGTCTGGCGCTTATAGGCGTCCTTCGCGGCGTTCTCCAGATCTTCGATGTAGGGCCGGGCGTATTCGGCCCACATGCCCTCGTCAAAGCCCATCTCCCGGTGCTTCCGGGCGAAGATGGTCGCGAAGTCCTCACCGGGCTTGAGGTGAATGTTGTCCTGCCAGGACCACTTCGGCGCGCCGGGACCTTCGTAGTCGGTGGCGATGCGGTATTTGAGATAGCCACATTCCCAACGGTGGGCCAGCACGGGGAACCAGATGAGGCGGAGCTCATTGGATTTGTTGATCCAGAGCACGGGATTGGTGTCGGGAAAGCCGGGGGTGTCGGCCATGAGGAAGGGGGTGCTCCAGGTGCCCTTGCCGTTGTTCAGGCGGGCGCCATTGACCACCACATCATCGGCCGTACGTTCGCCCGAGCCCTGAAACCAGCAGGTCAGGAGGTCGCCGCCGGGCGTCTCCACGAGGCTGCTGCTGTGGGTGTGCTGTTCCTGCGGTGGGAAAATGTCCTGGGTCTGAAACAGGGGCGCGGCGGGGGCCAGGCTGCACAGGGCGAGCAGGCTGGAGAGGACGGTGATGTAGTGGGTGTTCATGATGCTCACTTTCTTGTGGACGGGACTGTCAACTCTTTCGCCCCAAGCGAAAAAGGGACTGTCCCGGCAGTACGCCAAGTCGTCTGGTTAGCGTGGTTCATGTAACGTCACCAACACTGCCGGTACAGCCTCGCACACCCGGGTGCTGGGTCTAGAATCACGTGTCCTGTCTTAGGTTACGTCCACGTTGCATTTCGTGGCGCTCTTCCGGTGCGGAGGCAGTCCCCTCACTCCTCCAAAAAACTACCGTCGAGGGGCACGGGCGCGCCGCCATTCCAGCGGCAGGGATTGTTGGTCGTGTGTTGTTTGAGTCCCGCCAGCATCTTCTCCCGGTCGATGGGCTTCACGTCCTGCACAATCATCTCGCGCATGGCCTGGCCTTCTTCCGTTTGCTGGGGGTAGGACAAGAACTCCAAATCGAACCCGAGACGCTCCTGGAGCTTCCAGGCCACCAACGGCCAGATGACGCCAATGTCGCCAATCACGGGGATGCTGCCCTCGTGGCGGGCGAAGCCGGACATCTCCATGCGGAAGGGCACCTTAAAGAGCTTGGTCTTGGGCTGTCCGTCGGCGATGGCCTGCTGGACCGCACTGCCGTGTTGCTCGGCCTGGTAGACCTGCTCCAGGGCGGGGTCCAGGTCGAAGCGCACCAGGGTCTTGCCTTCGAGGGAATAGGAAAAATGGCCGTGCCAGGCGGCCCAGAGTCCGTGGCCCGTGTAACGCTCGAAGGGCCCGTCGTGAATCTCCTGGGTCAACGCCACGCCCGATTCAATGATGACATCGGCGCTGGACAGCATACGCGCAAGTCGGGTAGCCCGCTCGGTGAGGCTGATGCTGTCGCCAATACACAGGCCCGTGGCACCGCCACCAATCAACTGGGGGATGGTCACCATGACGGGCAGGCCCATCTTCGCGCCCATACCAATCATGGTCCGCTCATCGGCACCGAGCCCGGCGATCTCTTCGAAGCTCGCGCCATAGCTCTTGGCGAGGGCCATGATTTCCCACGAAAGATGTTCAATCCAGAGGCCCACCGGGTAGCCCAGATTGCCCGCCGCCTTGATGATGGTGCGGCCTTCCGCCTTTTTCAGGGCTTCCATAAGGGAATACTCCACCGGCATGTGGGCCTCGATCTGGGCCAGCGTGTGGGGATCCATCTCGGTAAGTTCGAAGTCGTGGCCCCGGGGCAAGAGGAAGGGGTCGAGGCCCAGCTCTTTCCCGTTGCACCGCTTCACCTTGTCCAGCGTGCCGCCCATTTCGTGGGAGATGGTGGCCGAGCTCGTGGTGACCCCGTCGATAACCCCGACGCGCATGAGTTCGGCGATCAGGGTCGTCACGCCTTCGTGGATGTTGGGGCCACTGCCCGTGACGACCGCCACCTTCCCGCCCTTTTCTTTGGCGGCAACGATGGCATCCACCGTCTGGTCGACGCGGGCGCCCATCGTTTCATCGAGCTTCTCCGCCAGGGCGGCCATGGTGTCGGGGTTGATTTTCATCGGGGTACTCCGTTTTGTGCGCGGGTTTGGGGCCGCGCCATGTACTACTGTGGATGGCGTGGACTATGTGGACGATGTGGACCGGCTTATGGTGTCCACTTGGTCCACAACGTCCACCCAGTCCACCGTGCAGTATAATTTGCAAAGGGACCTACTCGATTCCCCGTTCTTTCAACAGCGCTCCGGCGCGGGCCAGATCTTCCGCCGTGTCGACACTCAATCCACTGAAAGCCTGATCGGCGCATTGGGTCTCCCGGACATGAATGCGCAGGCCATGCTGCAGCCAACGCAGTTGCTCCAGCGCCTCGATGTTTTCCAGGGGCGTGGGTGCCAGGCCCGCCAGCTTCAACAGCGTATCCTTACGATACACGTAGAGGCCCACATGTTCATAGACATTATGTTCAATGGTTTCCCGGGGATAGGGGATGAGGGAGCGCGAAAAATAGAGCGCATTGCCCTTCAGGTCGGTCACTACCTTGACCACTCCGGGGTCCGCCAGATCTTCCGGACGGGAAATGGGGTACATGAGGGTGGCTATTTCCAACGTGGGATCATCCAGGAGGGGCTGGACCCCTTCGCCAATCATGACGGGGTCGATAAAGGGCTGGTCGCCCTGAATATTGACGATGATATCGCCCTCCACCTGGGTCGCCGCTTCGGCCAGCCGGTCGGTGCCACTCACGTGGTCCACCTTCGTCATGACCGCCTTTCCGCCAAAGGCTGTTACGGCCTCGACGATTCGCGTATCATCGGTGGCAACCACCAGGTGGTCCAGGAGGGTTGCCTCCAGGCACCGGGCGTAGACCCGCTCGATCATGGATTTTCCGCCAATCATTTTCAAGGGCTTGCCCGGGAGTCGGGTGGAGCCATAACGTGCCGGGATAATACCGGTAACCGTAGGAGTGCTCATGGGGTGCTTTCTGTGATAAAGTATGACTATATCGATTGATGTCTACTAAAATAGACTAAAAATGAGTGAAAGTCAATAAAAAGAGGTACTATTTCATCATGTCCATACCCGAACCCAATAGCGATACCCTCGCCAACACGGTCGCCACCCGCATCCATGCCGACATCGTCGCCTCGGAATTGCAGGAAGGCGATCTCTTCATGACCGGCGAGCAGGTGTCGGAGCACTATGCGGTTTCCCGGAGTATATCCCGCGAGGCCCTCAGTCAGTTGCGGGCCATGGGCATCCTGAAAAGTCGCCAGCGGAAGGGGCTCTTGATTGATCGGCCCGACCCCGTGGAACAGATGGAACGGTGGGTGCCCCTCTATGGCCGCGGCACCGATGGCTCAGCCCTGACCCACCTGGCCCAACTGCGCTACGTGTTGGAACTGGGGGCGGTCGATCTGGCCGTGCCCCATGCGACGGAAGCGCAGGTAGCCGAATTGCGGCAGCGGGCCTCCGACTTCGAACGCATTGCCGCGGTCCATGGACACAGCGCTGACGCCGACCAACTGGACCTCGCCTTCCACTGCGTCTTCCTCGACATGACCGGCAACGAACTTATCGCCGGGATGCACCGGGTCTTATCCGACTACTTCCTCGCCTCCACCGTGGCCGACCCCAAGCCCGGCGAAGACGCCCAACGGGCCATCCGCGAACACCACCTCATCGTCGAAGGCATCGAACGCGGCGATCGCGACCTAGTCCGCAACGTCCTCCGCGCCCACATCGAAGGTACCCTGAGCTGATTCGAAGGACCTGCCATGACATTCAGGGACTGCCTCACCCTACGTCTTGGAAACGAAGTGGTGTCTTCCCAGCGGAAAGGGGTGTGTGGAGTAGGGTGGAACCCGTTGACCGGTGTGGCTGTCCCGTCGTTGGGGCAGCAGACTTCCGAGCCATCCATGCACACGTGGGGCGGCGGGTGCACCTGCGTCACGTCGCCTTGCTGGCACACCGAGCACTTCACTAACGACGGGACAGCCACAGCCGTCATCGTCTGCGAGTGGACATTGCGGTGTGGCCGCCGACATGACAACGAGTCACTAGAACGTCGTCATACTCTTAAGTATTGTGAGAGTACTTCATACTCAAGGCGATTGCACGAGGAATCTAGGGCTTAGCTATAAGGCGAAGTTGGATGCCAAGTGAGTTCGCGCTGGATTTCATTGATTGAAGTAGATAGAGCAAGTGAATCTTGTGCGGTTCGGGGCGACTTGTTGAAGTGCTCGCATTCTTCGTTTCATTGGCAGATACGCTGTTGCCCATAACTAACCAGACTTCGCGGCGGACATCAGGTGAACGCAATGCCTCTTTTAGTCGACTTACAATATCGGATCCGTTAACATTTCGCCTGGCTGAACGTCTTATTAGTGGTAGATTCCTGTTCTTATGAAAAACGCCGTCCCATTTTTCTCCACGGATATCGAGCATACCAGTATTGTCCGAAAACAGGCCGAGGTTCTTTAACGCCTGCGAGATGACAATGTGTAGATCAGCAGCAGCGGTAGATTTTTCAGACGTTGAGTTTCCCATCTTACAGTGGATCATCACAAGTCTGGGTGACCTATCCGATGAATCGTCTAGCGCGATAAAGTCAGCGTACTCTGATCCCATGTCGTCGCAAACCAGCCACCTCGGATTGAAGTTTGTATCTTTGAATATTTCGTGATTTTTTCGGTCAATCATGCCGAAAAGGGAAGAAGAATGCCAAGTCGTTCTGCTTCCGATTTTTTGAGTTCGGAGCTTTTTGTCCTGGAATCCTTTCTCCCCATGTTTTACGTTCCCGAGCGATTTAATTCCGTGGATGGTGGGTAATCGAGATGTGCTGTCGGACCCCCATAATCTCCGTGGTTGGTAAAACCTGCCGTTGGTGTACATCAGTCCGTTGGTAGTTACTACTTGTATGCTCGCCTTCGAGGTCAGCAGAGTCTCTGGATTCCAATTCGTCGTGCTTTCAACTCGCTTCGTGAAGTTGGAAAGAAAGTTGTTCTTGTCCATCGGCCCAACATCGAAACGGCCCTGCTTATACCTAATCCGAAATTTCGTACGCACCGGACCAATATTTGCCTCGAACTCTTTTTGATCGGGGTCAAGCGATGTGGCGGTCGCTTCGAGAAGCGCACCAAAAGGAGGGGAATCATCAGTTTCAGACGAATCCTGTGTATCGCTTCCTGAATATGTGAAATGCTCACTGAATAACCGGGGATCAATGAGTACATGGGCGGCGGTAGCATCGTCCGGCGCAGAGACTTCGGTTGCATATCGATTTAACATTGCCGGATAGGAACTCATATCTTTGCCCAATTCAGCCGCGATGGATTCAGCCCACGCAGCATACTTATCAAGTGATAGCAAGCCCGTGAACGCTTCGTTGATGCGACCGCGTTCAAAGTTGAGGTTTCTCCGAACGGAGCCATTGGATGCATATGCGCTGACAATTGCGTGACCTTCATCCCCAAGGGTAACACCCGACAGTTGTAGATCCACCGCACCCATTGAACGCCTACGTATCGCGGCTGTATTGAGGTCCGTGTTAAGCGTCGACGTTTGTTTAACAAGTGATTTTTTTCCAAGTAATGTGCGTAGAACGACGGACGGGATAGGAGTAAATCCATAGTCTTTCGCGCAGTGGCTAATTTCTACGGGACCCTGCCAGAATAGAAACTTTTCTGTAAAAATGAGCACGGCTGGTCCGATCTTGATGTCGAAAAAATTTGACGGATCAATATGTGATGATTCCGAAACCCGGAGCGTTATCAGGGCACGCATTTCGAGTGAACTACTCGACGGTGGATGCAATACCTGTACCGTTGTGTAGTTGCTTAGCTCAAGCCGGTCAGAGATATCCTGGATGAATTCTTCTATTTCCGACTCGTTTGGCGCGGCTGTTGACTTTTCTCGCTGAAGAATCTGGGCGCGAGCAGCAACCTTGAGTTCGGCCCATATTTCGTCTTGATTCTCTTCACGGAAAAGGTCGATGGTTGGGCGAAATCTGCCATTGGAGTAAAAGTAATTAGGTAGCGACTGAATGAATCGCTCAACTATTTCTTCCGGTCCAACAATAGTCGGCCGTTCTGCTTCGTATTGGGTATAACGCTTCCAAGAGGCTTCGATATTCTGGTCGCGATCGCTAAAGACGATTGCATAGGGTGATGTTGAATTGGTCGGTTCGCGTAGGATGCGCCCGATTTGCTGGATCAATGATCGTTCATTTGCGAATGTGTCGAAGATAGCAACTATCCAGAAACCTGGGTGATCCAAGCCTTCAATCAGCATATCTTGATGAACCCAGAAAGTTGCTTTTTGGGCGACGGGGGAGTCGAGGTCGGGCACTTCCCCATACATGCTATTTTTGGCATCAGACAGTGTGAATCGTGTATGAACAGCTATGACTTGATCAGTTATTTTCGGTTCTCGCTCGAGTGCCAATTTGACTGCTTGAACGGCCTCGACTGTTGCACATCGAACGATAACTTTCGGGGGAGATAAGGGTAAGGCCCCATCGGTTTGGGCATGTTGTGCTCCCCAGGTTTGTATTTCATTTACATCCTTACTTGCCATTAGCTTTGAAATAGCTTTCGCAAAATTTCGCGCCCGATTAGCGAGTGGAAGCGACTTTCCCTCTTGCGAGTATGACCAGCCAAGGTTAGAGCTAGGGTACTTGAAAGAAACTTCTCGAATCACCAAATTTTCTGTGGCGACTTTGAGCGGCAGAGCAAATCTATATGGTCCATTGGAAATCGCTCGGCCTGGGTTTTCAGGTGAATTTGAGCTTTGGATTCTTTCTTCTCCGTCCCCATTGCGCCCAATATCGAAGAGTCGTAGGTCATTGCGGTAGGGTGTTGCAGAGAATAGAATTCGGGGACAGTTAAATCGTCGGATGGCTCGCGCCCATGCGGGGGCAGGTTCGCGGTGTCCTTCATCAATAAGCACCAGACCAGTTCGGTCAAGCAAAGATCGATATAGGACCTTGTAGTCCTTTATCTTGGCATTTTCCTCTGCGTCGTCAATATCATTTTCTTGCTCGAGGCTGGTGTAGGCTGATTCTCTTCGCGCAGAGTCACCGCTTAGCATCGATATCGTAGTTGTGGTACAAACAAGTACCGGTTGAAGCGGATCACCGAGCCATGTGTCGTTAGATTCGCCAAGGGCACTGCCGAGTGTACTTGGAGTGAACTCTCTGACAGGTCTCCAAAGTCTTGGTCTGGCCCCGACTACCGACCAGTATCTCCAATCAATTGCTTCTTTTACTTGGATTCGCAGTGCGCGGGATGGTACTACGATGAGAATTATCTTGTCTGCGACAGGTTTTGTTGCGTAGCCCGCCGTTAGCGCCATGACACCTGTCTTGCCAGTTCCTGTTGGCATCCGGATGAGCGCAGATTTTGGCGCTTTGGTCGTGGCAGTACGCTTCAGGTACTTGATCACAAACGCGAACGCATCGTACTGGTGCGTCCAGCGACCCCAAGGAAGAGAGTTGCTCATCTCCCCGATGGCTTTCCAATTGCTGGCTGGAATCATTTCCGCAATTCTATTACGGGCTTCGAATTCTCCATTCTCCAGCTTCGAATTCGTTTTCTTGTTATCCATTAATTTCCCCCGGTCAGAACATTGTGTAACTACCCCAAATAGAGAAAATGGTATTAATCATCTTACTCATGTTTAATTCTTCTGAAACTATACAGGAATAAAGTGAGCGCAATCGAGGTACAGGATTTACCATCAACAACCGCTTAGTGGGTGCGAGAGTCTCGACCTCAACGCAACGAACTAGAAACCAGTTATACTGTAAAACGATGCGTGTTGGCTTGGGTGGAAGCCGTTGACCGGTGTGGCTGTCCCGTCGTTGGGGCAGTAGACTTCCGAGCTATCCGGATACACGGGGGGTGGGGTATGTGTCTGCCGCCCCGTTTCCCTTGTTGGCGCGTCGTGAACTTCACCAACGACAGGACAGCCACGGCCGTCAGCGTTTTCGCTCGTGGTGGTCGTCCCGCTGCTGGGCTTCGCGCGCCCGCTCGTACCCACATCACGAAGCGCGGCAGTCCCTACACGGTCAGCCACGGCCGTCTGCGATATCGCCCGTGGTGGTCG
>JAXMOL010000040.1:0-78410 GCA_034669905.1 Candidatus Hydrogenedentota bacterium | reverse complement strand
TGCCGGTACAGTCCCTTTTTCGCTTTGGGCGAAAGAGATGACAGTCCCACGATAGCCGAGGGTGTGAACCGTTGCTTTTTTCATAATGGGCAGTTGACCGTTGACAGTTGATAGCCGGGGTGGGGGTCGTGCTGGTTGGCGGTGGTGTATTCGTGCGAAGTTGGGATCACCAGCACTGCCGGTACAGTCCCTTTTTCGTTTTGGGCGAAAGAGATGACAGTCCCAGGATAGCCGAGGGTGTGAACGGTGGCTTTTTTCATAGTGGACAGTTGATAGTTGATGGTTGAAAGTTGATGGCCGCCGGGGCGGGTTGTGGATATTATAGCAGAGTGGAGGGGCCTAATGGACTCAGTGGACAATTGGGCTTGTAGGGCCCGGCACCCACAAAGCGGCTCGTGTTACTCGGCGCTTTGAAGGTGGCACCCTGAAGTTTCGAATGGTGAATTTAGAATGTTGAATAGTGAATTTTTTATGGTGATTTTCAGCGGGGACTGCCTATGCATTCCTGGCGCTGCTATGAACCCAGGTCATTGTCCCGCAGTTCCTGCAACTTGCCGGCGAGCTTGCCCTTGAAGGATTCCACGACGGCGGCATAGGCGGGGTTTTCCGCCAGGTTGGTATACTGCTTGGGGTCGTTGACCAGGTCAAAGAGTTCGATGCCCGCTGAGGCGTCTTCCTTGTATTGGATGTAGGCCCAATTGTCTTCGCGCAAGAGAAAGCCCTTGCGCATGGGGGCCACGCTGAAGGCCGCGTCCCGCACGGTGTAGGCGGGGTTGTCGAGCATGGGGGCGATGTTCTTGCCCTGCAGGCGCTCGGGCACGTCCAGGCCGCAGAGGTCCGCCACCGTGGGATAGAGGTCCAGCAGCTCTGTGAGGGAGTTACACACGGCCGGGGCCTTGCCCGGTACGCGGATGATCAGCGGTACCCCGGCGGATTCGTCGCGCAAACTGACTTTCGCCCAGAAGTCATGCTCGCCGAGATGGTAGCCGTGGTCGCTGGTGAAAATCACGATCGTGTTGTCCTCCAGCCCTTCGTCCCGCAGGGCCTTCAGCACCTTGCCCACCTGGGCATCCAGAAAGGCGACGGAGGCATAATAACCGCCCACGGCCTTCTTTTGCCGGCGGATGTCCATCTTCATGTTTTCGCTGGTCTTGTAGTTGATGCCCGCCTCGGGAATATCATCCCAGTCCCCGGGCACTTTCTCCGGCAGGGTCATGCTGTCGTAGGGCAGATAGGGGGGATAGTAGGAGCTCGGTGCCACGAAGGGCACGTGGGGGCGGACGAAGCCCACGGCGAGGAAGAAGGGCTCCGCCTTGTGTTGGCGAATCAATTCGACCGCCTTGGCCGCCGTCTTCCCGTCGGAGTGGACCATGTCATCACCCTCTGCCTCGACAACGACAAAGGTGTTCCCGCCTACGGCCGGCTTCTTTCCGTCGGCGTTGTCCTCTAGCGTTTCACCGACCCCGGGGGCTTTCCACTCCGGTCCGGGGCTGTTGAAACGTTCCGTCCACGAGGCCGGATCATCGGCGCCGTCCGAGCCCTCTTCGATGCCTCCAGGAACGCCCATGTGGTAGATCTTGCTGACTCGTGCCGTATAGTAGCCGTTGTTTTTGAAGTGCTGGGGCCAGGTCGCCCGATCGCCAATCTGCGGTCGGGGACTCTTGTAATTCAGCACTCCGGTCGCATGGGGATAATAGCCGGACAGAAATGAAGCCCGCGATGGCCCACAGTAGGTTGCCTGGCAAAAGGCCCGGGTAAAGCGCACCCCCTCATCGGCAAGACGATCGATGTTTGGCGTCTTGACTACTGGGTTTCCGTAGCACGACAGGGCATTGGCCGTCAGGTCGTCGGAGATGATGAAGAGGACGTTATAGCGCTCTGAGGGCGAATCCGCTCCGTAGGCCGTAGCCCCGGCGAAAGAGGCCACGAACACAAGGGCGGCGAGATAGCGTTTCAGGAAGTGGAACATGAGTTTATCCTGTCGGTAATTTGATGGCGGTGTGGGGGATCGTTGGCATCGGGAAAGCACCCACAAAGCGGCTCGTGTTACTCGGCTCTTTGAAGGTGGCACCCTCACCGTATGCTGGGTTGGGTTAGAACCACCTCTTGAGATTCTACCCACCCCCGACCCCTCCGAGGAGGGGAGTCGTGGGTGGCGCATAGTGTATTTTTCATCGGGCTAATAGGCCCCATACGTCCCATAGGTCCTATAGAAAATGGAGGCGCTATAATGACCTCGAGGGGCGTCCCCTTAGTTTTCCTCTACCTGATCCAGCACCCAGCGGGTCAACAGGCGCACGCCGTAGCCGGTGGCGTGGTCGGGGTTCCAGTAGGGCACGCCCTTGACGCCCCAGGCCGTGCCTGCGATGTCGACGTGGGCCCAGGGGGTGTCGCCGACGAAGTTCTTCAGGAAGGCCGCGGCCGTAATGGCACCCCCTTCCCGGGGTCCGATGTTGCAGAGGTCGGCGTGGTTGCCTTCCACCTGCTTCTCATAGTCTTTCCACAGCGGCATCTGCCAGAGACGTTCGCCCGTGGCGTTGCCTGCCGCCACGAGGGAGTCGGCCACCTCCTGGTTGTTGGTGAAGACCCCGGCGGCGAAATGGCCCAGGGCAATGAGGCACGCCCCGGTGAGGGTGGCCGCATCGACCATGGCGTCGGGCTTATATTTATCCACCGTGTAGGCCATGGCGTCCGCGAGGATGAGACGGCCTTCGGCGTCGGTGTTGTGGACTTCGACGGTCTTGCCGTTGTAGGCCTTCACAATGTCGCCGGGGCGCTGGGCCGCATCGCCGGTCATGTTTTCGGCGGCGGGGACCACGGCCACGATGTTGATGGCAGGTTTGAGTTCGGCGAGGGTCATGAAGGCACAGAGCACAGCGGCGGCGCCACACATGTCGTATTTCATCTCGTGCATCTGGGCGGCGGGCTTGATACTGATACCGCCCGTGTCGAAGGTGACGCCCTTACCCACGAGGGCGACGGTCTTGGCGGTGTCGCTGTGGTGGTGCTCCAACACGATGAGGCGCGGCGGCTCGGCGCTGCCCCGTGCGACCCCGAGGAGGGCGTTCATGCCGAGGCTCTCCATCTGCTTGGGCTCGAGAACCGTGCATTTGCATCCCGATTCGTCGGAAATGCCCCGGGCGAACTCGGCGAGGGCGCGGGGTGTCATTTCGTTGGGGGCCGTGTTGGCCAGGTGGCGTGCACCGTTGGCACTGAGGCAGGTGAGTACGCCCACCTGGAGGCTCGAGAGGAGGGGCGTGACTTCGACACCATTGTCGATGATGACGGTGGCCGTCTGCACCTTCACCGGGAGGTCCTCGGCGTCGGGGGCCTTCTTGTAAACGTCAAAGGCATATTGGCCCAAGACCAGCCCTTCGAGGAAGGGGAGGGGGGGCACGTTGTCATGGCGGGAGATGTCGAAATAGACATGGCTCACACGGTGTTGCTGGAGGAGCTCGGCCGCCTTGCCGCCACCGCGACGGAGTGTTTCGTCGTCATAGTCATCCCGCGCACCCAGGCCCACCACCAGCACGCCCTGATAGGTGCTCTTGGGCGTGGCCACGTAGTAACACGATTGGGCCTTGCCCTGAAAAATTCCCTTGTCCGCCAGGGTCTGGAGGAGGAGTTCGTCGGTCTCGCTGAGCAGGCTGCTGTCCAGGGGGAAGGCCTTTTCAAACAGGGGGATAACGAGGCAGGATTCTTCTTCGACGACATTGCACGCGTTGCTGGCGATTACTTCTACGTTCATGAAAGGTCCTTTTTATAAGGCCGCGCGGGGGCAGGCATCTGCTCCCGTTCGGTGATAACTGGTGTGTTGTCGTGTTTGCTGCATCACAGGGGATGCAGAAGCCCTATTTTACGCGTCTGCAGGGAGGAGGGGCAATATTACGTGGGATGGGCCATCAAAGGATCGCGGACATTCCCGCCACGGCGTGTTTTCGACCTGTCCGCGACACAAGACACTTCGAGACGGAAGGCCGCGCGCGGTCGTTGGTGACGTGATGCACCGGCGGTGCATGATGCCAGCGGGCCGCTGGCGCTCCATAGTTTTCAGCGGGCGGTCGGGCGTAGGGGACTGCCTCGACGACATTCACCCCGGTTACGTCACCGCCGCGTCTTGGCCGACAGGATGCCGCCCTTTATCGACGTGCGACCAGACGTCGGGGCTGTCCCCCTCTTCCTGCTGTCTCACTTGTCCAAGAAGTGTTTGCCGTAAGAGGAAATCGTCTGGGTGCTGCGGGTACGTCCGTTTTGGTTTGGGCAATGGTCACGACTTGTGAAGAGGGGGACGGCCCCGACTATCCCGCTTCCCAGAGTGGGTTGTGTTTTTCTTGTTCCGCCACGACGCTCATCTTGGTACGCTTCGTGAACGACGTCGAGGCAGTCCCCGGGAGTCCCCCTCTTTTATTATCGCCACGAAGCCGAATCAAGCATTGGGCCGGGTTAGCACGAAGGACGTAATCACAAGGAACAGGATGGCCATTGCCGCCAACCCCCAGGTGCTTTCCAGCTGAACGTAGAGGAAGATCCAGCTGGCGCTCAGGGTTATCACGGTCGCCACTTTGCCCTTTCGTGAGATCGCTCCATGTTCTTCCCAATCGATGAGCATCTTGCCGAAGTGGGGGTGCGCGTATAACCAGCGATGGAGACGTTCCGAGCCTTTGGCGGAAAACCAGGCGGCTAGCAGCAAAAAAGGCACGGTGGGCACTACGGGCAGGAACAATCCAATGATGGCCAGCGCCAGAAAAAGATAGGCCAATACTAACGCGGTTAGTCTCGCCATTTTACACCCGTTAACTTTTCATATTTCATCTGCATTGATAAAAGCGATGTGGCCCATTCCAGTCAGGTGAAATGAAGAGGCCTATTCCTGAGAAACTCCGGCTTCGGATTCGTTTTCGATAGCAGTATCGCAGTCGTCCATACTCTTGTGCAGGAGCCACTCCGAATAGAATTCGATCGAAACAAATCCAACTACAAGCACGATTTCGACGCCCAGGACGAGGGGATAGTAGGGGCCAATCCGCAGAAACGAATCACCGGCCCAATCGTAAAAGACATAGGTACTTGCAAAGATACATGGGCCAACGAAAATCAGGAGCAGGTACGTAATCGTTCTTGCGCGCCCTCGGACCAAAAGCACTATGACCAGGCCAAGCACGGCGACGACGGCATTCGAACCCGTCAGTATGCGCAGATCAGCAATATACAGGGACATGGACAATTGGTAGCCGTGCTGGACGATGTGTTGGACATCCTTCGGGGTGCGGAGCACGATTTGATCAGAGCCTCGCGAAACCGGGTATATGGCGTCGGGTATTTCACTGATCTCCGGGGCGGGTTGGGTGACTTCCGAAACATAATCCTTCGGGGCAGCGCGGTAACGGGCAAGTTCCCGCCGCATTGCGTTGATTTCGGCCTCCGTCAACTCTTTCCGGGTATCCGCTTTTCCCAGCTCGTACTCCATTGGACGTAGGAGTCGCTCGATATTGCCGTGTATGTTCTTGTTGAATGGGCGGAATGCGGAGGGGATGGCAAAGGTGGCGATGAGTATCGCGATGAAAAACGTGGCTATCGAGGCGAAGCACAGGAGATACAGCTTCTTAACCACGGCAGTTCTCCTGAATCAAGCATCCGTTGTGCTGTTCATGTGCCAATAAGGTCTTGGGGGAGCGGACTCACTGTCGCTAGTTGTGATACCGGTTATTTAAGCCAACGCCGCCGTCGTTTCCACCACGTCGCCTTCGAGCCAGTGGCCGCTGTAGGCGCTTACCCGGACGTTGACCACGTCGCCGATTTCGAGGTCGGGGGCGTGGCAGGTGATGGGGCGGTAGTTGTTGGTGCGGCCGTTCATGAAGCCCTGGCGGCGGGGGTGGGCCGCGTCGATGAGGACTTCCTGGACCTTGCCCTGGTAGGCGGCGAGCTGTTCGTTGTTGATTTCCTGCTGGCGGGTGAGGACCCGGGCGAGGCGTTCTTCTTTGACTTCACGGGGCACGTCGTCTTCCAGGCCTTCGGCTTCGGTGCCGGGGCGGGGGGAGTACTTGAAGGCGAAGACCTGACCGAAGCGGACTTCTTCCAGGCAGGCCATGGTGCACTCGAAATCTTCTTCCGTCTCACCGGGGAAGCCCACGATGAGGTCGGTGCTGAGTTCCACGTCGGGGTTTACCTGCTGGAGGTATTTCACCTTGGCAAGGTATTCGTCCAGCGTGTGGTTTCGGCGCATGGCATGAAGGATACGGTCGCTGCCGGCCTGGAAGGGGAGGTGGAGCTGGTTGGCGATACGTTTGCGACTCGCCATGAGGTCCGAGAGATCGTTGTTCCAGTCTTTGGGGTGGGGCGAGGTAAAACGGATGCGCTCCAATCCCTTGATTTTCGAGACGTCGTCGAGCAACTGATAGAACCGGTAGTCCTTGGAAGCGCGATAGGAGTTGACGTTCTGCCCGAGCAACCAGATTTCCTTGGCGCCCTTGCGGACGAGGGCCTTGGCTTCCACGAGGATGTTGTCGTGCTCACGGGAGACTTCGCGGCCCCGGGTAAAGGGCACGATGCAGTAGGTGCACATGTTGTTGCACCCCTTCGTGATGGCGATGTAGGCCTTGATGCCCTCCACATGGCCCCGTTCAACCCACTCCTCGGGGATGAAATTCTGAATCTTGTGGTCCCTCGGGAGCCACTTGGTATTGCAGACCCGTTCGCCGTTTTTCACGGCGGCAATCATCTCGGGGAGCTTGAAGAAGTTGTCGGGCCCAAAGACCATATCGACCGACTTGTCCCGCTTGAGGATTTTCTTGCCTTCCTGCTGGGCGACGCAGCCGGCCACGCCGACGATGAGGTCGGGGTCGGCCTTCTTGCGTTCCTTGAGGGTGCCGACGAGACTGTAGACCTTGTTTTCGGGATTGTGGCGCACAGAGCAGGTATTGACGAGGATGAGATTGGCCGAATCCTGATCATCGGTAATCTCGTATCCTTCCCGTTCGAGGACGGCCTGCATCTGAAAGCTGTCGTGTTCATTCATCTGACAGCCGAAGGTTTTAATGTACGCTCTTTTTGCCATGGTATGTCTCGGGCTAAAATGTTGTTGGGAAAGGTGTTAGATGGGATTTGATATCCCGGAGAACCGTTGCATAGTATAGCACCCTGTCGCCAAACGGGTCAAAAGGCCCCTGCGAGGAAATCCACGATGTTTCGATTCATCAGTTATGCATTACGTGCCCTCGCATCCGTTGGCACCCCGCCCCAGGAGAAGCACATGATTACCTTGGATTCTGAAGCCGCACTGGAAACCTGTTTCGCCGCGAGCGAGGCCAATCCGGTGTTGATCTTGAAGCATAGTACTCGTTGCCCTATTTCGTCTGGCGCGCTCCGTGAAGTGCGCGATTTCCTGGAGGAACGGGAGGGGGACGTGCCCGCCGCCTATATCAACTATGTGGTCGAGAACCGCGATATTTCCAACGCGATCGCCAGCCGTTTGGGCATCCGCCACGAGTCTCCCCAGGCTTTTCTGGTGTCCCAGGGGGCCGTGCAATGGCAGGCATCCCATGGCGGGATCACGGCCCCGGCCATCGCGGCGGCATGTAGCGGTTGACAGGCATACAACTGAATAAATTTTCCGTGTTGACAGGTGGGGGCGGATGTGGCATCCTTGATCCAGTCGCGGTGGTAACACAGCGGCCATCCTCAACGGATGGGACAAGCGAGAGAATTATCTCATACATACTCGGGCCTTCCGGGCTCTACCATTCATTCGCTTTATTCAATGCTTGTCCTTTCGTTGGGGTTTTTTTGTGTCTGCGTGCAGGACTCCGTTACACTCCAAGAGTAGTTGTATTCTAAATACCCTTTTCCCGCCGGGGAGATGGTCGGGGTGGAGTTGGTGTCGTGTACACGACTCAGAATGAGGAGCATCCGTGCCATGCACATCCTGGTAGTTGAAGACGATTTCACCAGCCGCCGCGTTCTGAGTCGGATACTGCAGCCCTACGGCCATTGTGACGTGGCCATAGATGGGGAAGAAGCGGTGGAGGCGGTGCGGCTGGCCCTGGCCTCGGGAACCCATTACGATCTGATCTGTCTGGATATCATGATGCCCAAGATGGATGGGCAGATGGCGCTGAAAGAGATTCGCACCCTGGAAGCGGCCCGGGGAATTTCGATTGGGCAGGGGGCCAAAATTGTGATCACCAGCGCCCTTCACGATTCGGAGAATGTCATGGAAGCCTTTCGCTCCCAATGTGACGGCTACGTCGTGAAGCCCTACGATAAGGCCACGGTGACGGCTGAGCTCAAGCGACACGGACTGTGTGATTAGCTCACAGCGAGCATACCCGGTGCATCGTCCCTGTGGCACCGCTGCGTTCTGCCTGCGCTGCAGGAATCTCGTAGTCTGAGCATCAAAAACAGGCTGCCCGGCCTGCGGGACCGGTCATTTCCGGGGGCCATAGTTCAGATAGAGCAGCACGGGGTATTCGTCGACCAGGACGAAGAGGGTATCGTCTCGGTTCCGGAAAGTTGCCCATTCCCCGGGGTCACACTGCTCCACGGTGGGAATCGAGCGCTCGAAGACAGGCTCTTGTCCAGCCAGCGCGGTCAAGACATGCCCACAAGTCACGTTTAAGAGTTCCTTAAGGGCGTCGAATGGCGCACGGAGGACGGCTTCGTCATCGGGTTCCGTGCCCATTATGTTGGCGGCCAATTCTTCGCACATGTTTCGAGGGACGATTAACTCCATGTCTCCGCAGACAGGCCCTTGAAAGCTCATGCGAGTCCGCACGAAGCCGGCGTTGTCGACCGTTGGCGAGGCCTCTGTGCTCACCTCCACAAACATGAATGCGAGCTGCTCGAGGACGGTGCTGAACGTCTGATTCAGGAGGGCGCGATGCTCATTCGTCATGGTCATTTCCCTTCAAGAGCGCGTCGATGGTCTCTTTGACTTGTTCGGGGGTAAAGGGTTTTCGGAGGTAGGCTTGAACGCCCTTGCTCATGAGCGCATCCATACGGGTTTTGCTGCCGTCGGTGGAGACCACAACCACGGGTATGGTGGACAGGAGTGCATCTTCTTGCATCCGGGAAATCAATTCAACGCCCGTCATAACCGGCATGCTGAGGTCGGTAAAAAGGAGATCGATCCACTCCCGATGCATGATACGCAAGGCTTCCGCTCCGTTACTGGCCACATGCATGGTGCGAATGGGCAGGGGCGCCATTTCGAGGGTGCGTGCGATGACGGCCCGCGCGGTTTCCGAGTCGTCGACAACGAGAATACTATACGCCATCGTCAGCACCGTCCCGGTGGCCGGGGAGTTGGAGCTCGATATCACGGAACGCAACGAGCATGTCGCAGGTCGCCTGCTCCAGCTGGAGCTGGTCCAGGCCCAGGCGGTCGACGGAGCTTTGGCAGGGCCGATAGTTCAGACCGTCTATCCCCACGCCGATTCCACAGCCGACGGTGAGGTGCATCGCCACATTGACGAGATCGACGACATAGCGATCACCGGTCAACTCCTCGGGGTTGTGATGCCAGCGAACGACTTCGATGATACCCGATGGTAAATTCCATTGGTCCAGGAGAGCCGCCCCCGCTTCGGCATGGTCGATGCCCAGAATCTCCCGTTCGGCGACTTCGAAGGAGAGGTTGCGCTCCAGCGCGAGCGAAAGAATGGGCGCGGCATCGACAGCCAGGAAAGTCCCCAGGATAACCTTTCCGATATCAGCCAGAAGGGCTGAAGTGAAGGTATGGGTCGGCGCAGGGCGGTCCAGCATTTCGGCGATACACTCCGCGCCGATGGCCAGGGCCATGGCATGGCGGGTAAGCTCACCGGCGGGTAGGTCGTAGCCCACCAGGGGCTTTTGGGTGATGGGGAAGATGGAGGATGCCAGCACGAGCTCTACAATGCGTTGTGTGCCGAAGAGTACCCCCGCATCCCGCAGGGACGCGATTTTCCGAGGGCCCGCGAAATAGGCTGTATTGGCCAGTCGCAGAATGTCGGAGGTCAGGCCGGGGTCATATTCGATGGCCTTCATGATTTCCCCGATGCCGGTTCTCGGGTCTTCGGCCAGACGGAGAACCGCAGTGGCGGCCATGGGAAGGGCAGGGATCTCGTCGAGCTTTCGAAGCACATCGGCGCGGGTAGTCACCGGGAGGGGCCTTTCTTCCATGGGACGCTAATCGGGTTTGGATGGCACGGTAGAGGGGCCGCAATGGGATGGTTAGAGTTCATATTCCTGCCCTCCGGAGCGCAGTATGGTTCTTCCGGTATCCAGATACAGCGACATGGTGCGCGCCCTGGTTCCGCCTGTTTCCTCCTTCGCGATCAATATCTTGTTTTTCCAGAGTACCTTGCGCAGCACGACCTGGTTGCGCGCGCCGATATTAAAGGTCGTCCCATTGTCGAGCAGTTTCGCGG
Organism: Candidatus Hydrogenedentota bacterium; assembly: GCA_034669905.1. GTDB lineage: Bacteria > Hydrogenedentota > Hydrogenedentia > Hydrogenedentales > JAEUWI01 > JAEUWI01. The sequence continues at coordinate 68,007 of JAXMOL010000040.1, read as the reverse complement.
CCCCGGCGACCTTGGCGATCAATCGCGGTGTGCGTGCACCCTGTTGGAGAATGGCCTCAATCAGTCGGGATGAACCGGTATCGGTAAACATCAGGGGCATTGCCGCAGCCCGGGCGGGGTCTATTTTGGAAAGGGGAAGCATGCAATGGACGATGCCGCCAACCTGCACGACTGGATCGTAGAGGGAGAGCCCAATACAGGAGCCAAGCGAATAGGTGACAATGACGTCGTTCTTTTCGGAAGAAACTTTCATATCCGATATGCCGACGGTGAGTTTCACGCTACGCAAGGGTTCCCTCTTTGAAAGTCGGGTTTCAGGAGCCGGCGAGCATGCCCACTCAGGGGGCTTTGCAGCGAGGTGGGGGGGCTGACGAAGGAGGAAAATCCCCGTTGGATGCGGTCTCCCTTACGCCCCTGGACCGCTTCGTCTGTATCCGATGCTGCCATTGCGACCCTTCCCATGTTCTGAACTGAGAGCTAAGAACACAACGCCGAACAGGGTGCCGCACCATGACCCTGCCCCTGTCACCCTGACAGCGCGGTAACCCGACTACGATACCTGCCGGGACTACAAAAGCATTATAGCCCCCCTCAAATGATTTGTCTATACGGCTATTGCGGGGTTTGCGTCCCTGGAGTGCGGGGTGCCCTCACGCCGCAGTGACATAGCACTCGGTGCGGGTGCCGGTGAGGAGATCGGTCACAATCAGGGTAAGACGGATGGGGCCCTCATTTTCCGCGAGGGGCACAAAGGTTTCCACTTCGCCATCGGTCATGGTGAGAATCTGACGGTAGTGGACAAGCTCCTTGTCGTCTACGCCAAGAACCTGCAGCCCGATCAAATGGGTCGTGGGGGGGTGGTCACCCGTGTCCAGCCGTATGGTCACCGGGAAGCGTTCCCCGGGCGGCGCGGCCCCGGTGGCGACGAGTTCGATACCCTTTACCCGATAGGGCAGGGTGACATAGATGGCCGCTTCGCCGGGCGTGGGGCTCCACTGTACGCGGGTGCTGGTCGAGAGGGCCTCTGTCGACCGCAGGTCGTAGGTGTAACTGTCGTCGGGCACGGAAAAGCCCGCCCGCTTCAGCGTTCGTGCTACGTCGCGGCGGGGGAGATAGGCCTGGATGAGTGCGTCGCCGAAGGCGTAGTAGTATTGGGCGAGAGAGGGGCGCTGGTTATCGGCCAGTCGAATGGCGGGCATGGGACGATTGCCAGCTTCCGTGAGCAGCCCTTCGAGTTGTTCGGCGGGCGTGGCGTCCGGGGCGATTTTACTGCTCCATACGGGGCGGTTGCACCAGAGTTTCGGAAGCGTGGATTCTGGATTGACGGGGTGCAGGAAGGGCAGTGCATAGCGGCCGGTAGCTTCTCCGATGGTTTCTCGAACGCGGGGAAGGCGGCTGGCAATAATGAGGCCGCCCTGCTTGTGAAACGCCGTGGCGGCGTCGATCTCTGCCCCATTCAGGGTATGGGTATCGGCCAGGATCAGGGTGTTGACCTCTTCAAGTGTCTGACCAAGGGCCGGCAACAGGGAATGAATGTAGGGGGCGAAGCCGTAGGTGTTCAGCGTATCGGCAAACCAGTTTTCCGTGTAGGCCGCCGCGGTATCTTCTTGCCATCCGGGCAGGGTGGAAAAGAGGGCGTCTTCCGGCGTGTCCAATATGGCTATCCCGTTTCGGTAGGGAGTCGCCCGAAGCAGGAGGGCACCCAAACCGTGGTCGAGCGTATCACGCACTTCTGCGAATGCGGTTAGTGAGGGATTTAAGACACCGGTGGGTCCCATGAGGCGCATCGCGGTATCCTCAAAAGGTTGGTCGAGCCAGATGGCGGGGAGTTGCTCGAGGGCGGTGTGCCAGGCCAGCCACGTGGCCGAAGTGGGCGTGTCTTCGAAATAGGCGCTGTCGACGACAACGCCATTCCAGGGACGAATGCCCTGAAAGCTCTGGAGTCGGCGAATGGCGCTGGGCTCGAGGGGGACCGCGACGTAGTCCAGGTGGGCGCAAAGCAAATCCCATTGGTGCCCTGCCTGGGGGAGCGAGAGCCCGGGGCCGGGCTGAAAACCGACCTGCGCCTGTGGATCGAGCCGGTGTGCCTGGGTGCGTGCCTGTTGAAAGTTCTCGGCGAAAACCTCATTCATACTGAGGCGAAAATCGAGCCACGGTAGCGGGTTGCCCGCTTCCAGCGCCCGCTCGGGCGATTGGGGAAGGGCGTCTTCCCAGGCCAGCAGTGTTTGTCCCCAGGCCGTGCCCAGTGCATCCAGCGTGCCATAGCGCTCCGTCAGGTGCTGCCGAAAATGGGCCAGGCAGCTGGGGCTTTGGCACACTTCGGCTTCCGTCGGGGTCAGGGTATTACCGGCACCGAGGGAATAGACGGCTGGCCCTCCCGCGTAGGCCTGGAGGATGGCAGATTCAATATGGCGTTGACGGTCACGCTGGTATTCCTGGCTGGACAGGCAGGGGCTGCGCACGACGTCGGTGCCGGGCGCATTGAACGCTGCCGGCAAGAGTTGACTGAGGCGACTGAGGCCGAGTCGGCCAGCCGCCAGAAGCATATCGGTCGTCAGGGGCGCGTGGAGCACTCCGGCACCGATTTTTTCACGGAAGATGCGAAGGTGTTCATAGGCGGCATGGTCGGGGCGCTGGCCCGTCGTTACGATAACGGCGCTATCCAATGGGGGCGGAGCGAGGCGCACGGGCAGATAGAAACGTTCTCGGGCGGCCTGCTCAATGAAGGAGCTCTCGTCTGCGAGTTGGTCGGGGATGGAGAACACTTCCACGGCGACCATGGGGGCCAGGAGATCGGCGACGACGAGGGGTAAGGAAATGGTACCGCCTTCTCCGCCGACCGTGGTCGTGTTGCTGGCCACCTGCCGACCGAAACTGTCGACGACACGGGCAAAGACCGTACCCCGTACACGTTTTGTAGAGAGGACGCTCTGATCAACTTCCGCGTGTACCGTAATGCGATCGTTGGGTTGAATCCAGACGGCGGGTTGGCCTTCGCGACTGACCTGGACGTTGGAGAGAGTCGGCCAACCGGGGACGTGTATTTCTTCGGTATGCCAGGCGACAATCCCCTTGCGGTTTTTCAGCCAGACATCCAGAAAGTAATTCCCCGGCGCGGCCACGACATCGAGGGGATAGAATTGGGCACCCTTGCGGAACTGAATGTCCGAGGTACGCAGGTAGTCGGGGGCAGAAACGCCACGGGGGCGCAGGCGATACCACACCTCCATAGTTTCTTCTGCCGGCTGGCTGAGTTGCACGGCGTAGGGCCGGAGCGGCTGGGTGAAGGCGTTCTTGCGGATGGCTTCGATAAACTCGGGTGGGTAGCCGGGGGGGATTTCTTCGTCGTCGGGCCCTTTGGGGGAGACATCGACGACTTCCGTAATGTGCACTGCGGAGGTCTGGCGGGTCGTCCACTGGGCGATTTTTGCGAGGAGCGAAAAGGCGTTGTCCGCGAGCTCGGGGCGCATGTTGTAGGGGCTTACCGGCAGGGGGAGCAGGCCGTGGTGCGTGGTCGGGGCGTGGTGAAAGACGAGGTGGGCGACCCGGCCTTCCCCCGGGGTATAGGTGTTCAGCATGGCGGATTCGAAGTTGCGGTCAATGCCCAGACTTCCGATGCCATTCAGCAGAGCGGGGGGCGTTTCAGGACGCGGGGCTTCCTGGAGCCAGTCCGCGAGGGGCGCTCCGGGTTCCAATCCATAGTTGGTCAGGAGCAGGCCGACTCCATCGTTGACCCGCGCAATGAGCTGCTCCTGAATGGACTGGGGCAGGATCGCCGGGTCGCACTGAACCAGGAGTATGAGGTCCAGTTTCTTTCGACGGAGTCCCCGTTCGAGTCGTTCCAGGACTTCCTCCCGGCTGGCCTCGGGCAGATCGGGTTGAGGAAAGCGGGGGTCGAAGCCGAGGAATTCGCGGTTCCAGAGGGCCACGGTCTCGAGGTCCATCTCCAGATGTTCACGGAGTTGTGCCAGATCGCCCAAGGTGGCATGGGGCGCGATGGCGAGTATACGGAGCGGACCGGAGGCGGAGGGGTTGTTCCAGGCCACGACATGACGCAGTGAGCCCTCCGCGAGACTATGAAAGTCCGTCGTGCTCAGGGAGGACTGCCCCCAGGCAACGGTATGGCATATCACTGCCGCGAGGAGTGCCAGGTAGCGTAGAACATGCATTGTCGTCGTGTTTCCCCGTTTGATCGCGATGAGGTGCTTAAAGGTTGTACCGTCCAACCGGTCCCGTGAAGTAAACGTGTCGGAAGGGGCGGAAGAGGACATGGGCGGAACGATTTGTTGGTCTTCCGACCTTTGGTGGCGCACATGGCGAAGTTTTCTCACAATTCGGACCCGCTGATACCGATCTGCTATGGTTACTTCCATGACCCCGTGGGTTGACGTGCACTATATCGTTTGACAACGCGCAGAATCCAGAAGGATGGACGTGATGAAAGAGTATCCGTGTAGTTCCACTGATTTACCCCCGTGGCTGGTGGCGGACTATCCCTTCAATCGTCGGGAAATCGACATTAACGGCAGACGAATGAATCTGGTGGATGAGGGCGTGGGGCGCTGTGTTTTGTTGATGCATGGAAACCCGACCTGGTCCTATCTCTGGCGCAAGGTGATCCCTCCGTTGGTGGAGGCGGGTTTTCGGGTCGTGGCACCCGACATGATTGGACTGGGGCTGAGTGAAAAGCCTCATCGAATCGATGCCCATTCCATGGCCTTTCATGTGGAGAATCTGGTGACCCTGGTACAGCTCCTGGAACTGGAGGATATCATTGTAGTCGGTCAGGATTGGGGTGGCCCCCAGGTGGCGGGTATGGCGGCGCGGTGCCCGGAACGGGTGACGGGCGCCGTATTCGCGAATACGTCTATCCAGCCGCCGGATCGCCGTATGAAGGCGACAAAATTTCACCGTTTTGCGAACCGCCCGTTTATCAGCACGGTAGCGTTTCGGGGGCTCAATTTTCCCCTGCCCATGTTGCCCAAGGTTCAGGGGGATCCGGCGAGTCTGGGAGCGGACGAAATGCGTGCCTATCGCTACCCTCTTTCCGGGTGGGGGAACCGCGCGGCGCCGTTGGCCCTGGCCCGCATGGTACCCATCGGTGCGGAACACCCTTCTATCGCGGGGCTGGCTGAGTGTGAAGCGTGGGCCAAGTCGTTTGCCGGTCCGGTTTCGCTGGTTTGGGGGATTCGCGATCCCATTCTGGGCCGTTCCCTGAAGCGGGTACGGAAGCTGTTCCCCGATGCACCGGTGACGGAAACCCAGGCCGGGCACTTCCTCCAGGAAGAAGTGCCCGAAGCACTTGTTGCGGCTATCCAGAATGTGGAGGAACGTTCCGCAGGAAACTAAATGAGCGAAGGTAGACCTCGAGCAAATCCCAATCGTTCGTTACGAGAGGGTACGCAAGCGCCTGCTAAAGGCCAACGGACGTTTGGCCTGGCCGCCTGTGCTCCCAAGCCCCAAGTCTTTATGATGGCAATCGAATGACCTGGAAAATATCCGAGATGAATCCTCGCCTGTTTAGTGGTGGGTTTCGGGTCGCCGCCATCCCAACAGGACGAGGGTTGCCAGGCCCAACATCAGCAGGTCGCCCAAGCGGTGTTGGATCAGCTGAGCGATCGTTTGTCCCTTGGAAAAGACACAGCCGCCGGTATCGCCGTTGATTGTTTGGGAGAGTTCCGCGCGGCTCAGTCCGCCATCATTGTTGGTATCGAGCTCATTGAATTGGGAAGTAGTCAGTCCACTGAATGCGGCCTGGGCTTCCGTGAGAGATAGGACGCCATCGGCGTCCACGTCGGCGCTCCCAAAACCGGCGAGCAGGCTCTCTGCAATGTCCGTGATGGGGGGCGTTTCACCTTCACCTTCACCTTCACCCTCACCCTCACCTTCGCCTTCGCCTTCGCCTTCGCCTTCGCCTTCGCCTTCACCTTCACCTTCACCTTCACCTTCGCCTTCACCTTCGCCTTCGCCTTCGCCTTCGCCTTCGCCTTCGCCTTCGCCTTCGCCTTCGCCTTCGCCTTCCCCTTCCCCTTCCCCTTCCCCTTCACCTTCACCTTCACCTTCACCTTCACCTTCACCTTCACCTTCACCTTCACCTTCACCTTCACCTTCACCTTCACCACCACAGTTGTCGAGAACGGTTACAGTGCGGGTTTCCATTGCCGTATTGGCGGCGCTGTCCACTGCCGTATAGGTGATCACGTATTGACCGGGGGTGGTCGTGTCCACATTTCCTGACGTGCTGACATCAACGGCACCGTCGGTGTCGTCCAAGGCGGAGGCCCCGGGATCGGCGTAGGTGCCGGAGTTACAGTCCACCGTGTTGAATTCAGCGGTGTTGTTTCGAACCGTGATGACGGGGGCCGTCGTGTCGAGGGCTCTTAAGCGGATGAGGCCTTCATCAATGAGGTCAGGGTCGCTTACGGTGGTCATACCCGATGCAAAGTTGGTCGCGGTGGCGGTGAAGGTGTAGGTGGACGGCGGCAGGGCAGGAAAGACATAGACGCCGTTGTTGTTGTCGGTAATATCGGCGAAGACGCTGGGGTCAATACTTACCGAGGCGGTGGTAACCGGATCGGAGGTGCTATCGTCTTCCACCGAAATGGCGATGGTCACGGTAAGGATATTGAGTTCGGCACTGAGGAAGTAGGGCGTGAAGTCTACCTCGCCTTCCATGCCCGCCTCGATGGTATCGTAGTCATCCGTCCCCCAGTAGTTGCCCTCTGCGGAAACCGATTCGTCACTTTCATTGACGATGTAGGCCGCGTCTGATTCCTCGAAGGTATTGTTGCCCGTATTGTCGAGGTCATCCACGTCGCCCAGATTAGGGACCGACGATTCATCTTCCTGTTTGAGGGTGGGGGCGAGGATACGGAGGGATTCGCCCATAATGCTGCGGAAGGTATTTCGGGTAATGGTAACGTTGGAGTCTTGGGTCAGGATGGCGCAATCGAGATTCTCGAGGGTGCAGTTCATCAGGACCGAATCGGAGGAGGTGGCGCCGGAGATGTGCAGGCCCACGTTTCCGCCGGGGGTGCTGCCGTCGAGCACCACGTTTTCCAGGCTGACCGCGTCATCGTCGATGCGGAGCAAGGTCGTATCGGAAAGCCCGTCACTTTCGGGCATGCGAATCGTCAAATCGGAAATCTGAATGTCGCTGGCCGTTTCCAGCAATACGGAGTCGGAATCGTCGAGCAGGCCGGCATCCGGTTCGATAACGGTGGCCGACGGGTCGGTGGGGTCGGCGCCCATGAGCACGGCGTTGGGGATAAACTCCACCTGCTCCTGGTAGGTACCTGCTTCCAGACGAATGCCGATGGCGCGGTCTTCTTCAAAGAGATCCTGGGCCATGAGGAGGGCATCGCGGATGCGGCCGAAGGGGCGACTGCCGGTGCCTTGTGGATCGACGGCATTGATCATGGCCACATCGACCCGCAATTCATCGAGTACCACCACTTCCCGGGTAAGGGTGGGGGAGACATTGCCGAGGGGGTCGGAGACGTTGAAGGTCACTTCGTAGACACCGGCCGTTTCGAGGTCGACGGCATCCCCATCAATGACGATGTCACCCGTGATGTCACCGGCGCAGGCGTCCAGCGCGGTGGCACCAAAATCGTTGATGCTCATGCCCGTGAGCAAGGTGATCCGGGCCGGGCCAACCAGTTCAAGGCGTGGTGGCTGGGTGTCCTCTACGTTGACCGTTCGTGTGGCCATACCCACATTGCCGTTGCTGTCTGTTGCGCGATAAGTGATGGTATAGGTGCCGGGAATGACCAGCTTGGCGCTTCCCTTTCCGTTGTCCGCCGTGATGTTGGATTCGACGGGGAGTTCCCCTTCACAGGCGTCCATGGCGACGGCGCCGGGGTCATTCAGGGGCGTGCCACACTCCACGGTGACGGTATCGGGGCCGTTCAAGGTGATTGTCGGTGCGGTCGCATCGACGACGTGGACCGTTCGAATCTTCCGGGTAGCGGGCAGGTCGGTGGAACCGCTGGTGTCGGTCACATCGTAGGTCACGACATAGGTGCCTACGGTCGTGGTGTCCACCGTATCACCCCCGATGACCAATCCACCGATCGGGTCGCCGGTGTTGCCATCTTCCGCGACCGCATTCGGTTCTTCGTAGGCAGGTCCGTTGCATTCGAGCACCATCACCGAGGGCCCGTTCAGGGTAATGACGGGCGGGGTGCCTTCCAATACGCGCACCAGGCGAGATATGAGGCCCGTGTTTCCCGATCCGTCGGTGGCCGCGTAGGTGACGGTGTAGTCGCCCGCTGCGTTGGTATTTACCATATCGCCGCCCACCACAATGCTGCCGGTGAGATCCCCTTCGCAGCCGTCTTCTGCGGAGGCGCCCGGGTCATTGAAGGTATCGCCGAGGGTAATCGACATTTCCGGGGAGCCGTTAAGGGCCAGCGTCGGTGCCGTGCTATCCTGCACCGTGACCGTTCGGGTGGCCATCGTCGTATTGCCACTCTGGTCCACGACGGTGTAAGTCAGGGTGTAGCTGCCCGGCGTGCCGACCGCCACATTCCCGGTGCGCTCCACCAATTCCGTCAGGTCTCCGCCCACATTGTCGCTGGCGGTAAAGCCCGGTTCCGTAAAGGGGACGCCGCATTCCTGGGTGATGTCGTCGCCACCGAGGAGGGTAATTCCAGGTTCGGTCGTATCGGCGATGGCCATGGCCTCACTGAACGCCGAGGTGTTGCCCGCGATCCCGGTGGCCGTGGCCGTAAGCGAAAGCCCCTGGTAGGCGCTCAAGTCGATCGCGGCGGAAAAGCTTCCATTGGTGGCAGAGAGCGTCATGATATAGACGGCGCCTTCCCCGTTGCCATCGGCAAAGAGTTCGACCTCCGTCCCCAGGGGGGCCGTTCCGGCGACGGGGTCGAGGCCGGTGATGACCGGGGCCGCGATATTCGCGTTGCCTTCTCGCGCCAGCTTGATGCCGTCGTTACGGTTTCCGGTAATGCTGTTCTGCCGGATAGCGTTGCTGGTACTGTTGGCCCCTTCAATTAAGACGCCGAAACCGCCATTGTCGGCGATGGTGTTGCCTTCCCCGGTCTGGGTGCCACCAATACGGTTTCCAGAAGCGCCTTCGCGAACCACGACTCCGATGGAGTTACCGGGCATCCTGTCGCCATTGATGTCAACGCCGATGAGGTTGCCTTGCACAATATTTCCGGCCGTCGCGCTGCCCTGGATACGGACGCCTTCGTTTCGGTTACCACTGATGACGTTGCCGTCTCCGCTGGAAGCACCGCCGATAACATTCAGGCGTGCGCCAAAACTGATATCCACACCCCGACCACCATTGGGAACGTCGCCGAGACCATCCCGGTCCGTTCCAATGAGGTTCCCCTGGACGTAGTTGTCGGTCGAGCCGCCATCGCGGATTACGACGCCATCGTGATCGTTGCCAGAGATTAGATTTCCCGCACCTGCCGCGTTGCCGCCAATGTTGTTGCTGGAAGCGCCTTTGCTGATGTACACGCCACTGAAGCGGTTTGCCAACACATCGGTCCCGCTTGCATCCGTACCGATGGAATTGCCCTGTACGAAATTGTTGGAGGTGCCGCCGTCTTCCAGGGTGATCCCATTTTCCCGGTTGCCCGAAATGAGGTTGCCTGCGCCTGCTGCCACACCGCCGACGAAGTTGTTAGCGGCCTGCTTGTAAAGCTGCACGCCGTGTGAGCCGTTGGGAATGGCCCCGTCCCCCTCGGCATTGGTGCCAATATAGTTGCCTTGGATGATGTTGTTTTCCGTGGGGCCGTTGATAAGGTTATCACGGCTGACCGTGATGCCGTTGCGCCCGTTTCCGGAAATGATATTGCGATTGGCGGTGTTGACACCGCCTATCAGATTGCTGCTGGCGCCGAAGCCCAGACGGATGCCGTCCCGCCTGTTGGGACGGGCTTCGGTGCCATCGGTTCCAATACGACAACCCTGAACCCGATTGCTGGTGGCCCCATCACCGACGATGGAGATACCGTCCCCCGGGAAATTGACGATGATCATGTTTTCTATTGCGTTATTGGCTGACGTGATGGCGAAACCGATACCTCGGTCCGTGACGAGGCTCCCGTCAAGGATTATCGTGTTGCCGCCATCGATGACGGTACCGCCTTCGGTGAGTGGGGGAAGGGGGCCTGTCAATTCGATGGTCGTGGATGTACCAAAGTTAAAGGTAATCGTGTCCGCTTCGCCGTTGCTGTTGCTCTGGTCAATCGCGTCCCGCAGGCTTCCCGGGCCGGAATCAGAAGCACTGGTCACCTGAAAAGTGGCTCCTTGCGCCGAATTAACTCCTAATAATGCCAGCGTGAGTGTAGTAATTACGCGCCAAAGCGACGAAGTGCCTGAAGACGTGCCCATGATATTCCTTCACAATTGCGTACTATTCGGTGATTGCCGTTCCGTAGTAAGTATATACGGAGAATCACACAGGGCAAAATGAAAAGAAGGGTGGGCCGGCAAAAGGGCCGTCCATGGCCAAGATGCGCGGCACTTTATGGGGGGCTAAGTACTGTGAAGTCTATGGTTTGGCGATGCGGTGAAGGATTTCCAGGCCCTGATGGAGGGTGTCGTTGGTGGCGGCGAAGGAGATTCGGAAGTGGGTCTTGGCGGCGCTGAACACCGAGCCGGGGATGATCAGCAGGTTGTTTTCGATGGCCTTGGCCACGAAGGCATCTCCGTCCTTGCCCGGAGCCTCGGGGAATATATAGAAGGCGCCACCGGGTTTGGTGACCTCGAAATGGTCTTTCAGGCCCGTGTAGATGATGTCGCGTTTTTCGCGATAGGCAGCGATTTTGGACGACATGTCTGCCTTGAGGGCCACGGCGGCGGCTTTCTGGAATACAGAAGGGGCACATACGAAGGTGTACTGTTGGAGCGTATTCATCGCCTGGATGATTTCGCTCGGTCCCGCCGCCCAGCCCAGACGCCAACCCGTCATGCCGGCGGATTTGCTCAGGCCGTTGAGGAGGATGGTGTTTTCATACATGCCGACCATGGTCGCCGCGTCTTCGTCGTATTGGAGGGCCTCATAGATCTCGTCGGTAATCACGAGGAGATTATGTTTCTTTGCGACGGCCGCCAGGGCTTCCATTTCCGCCTTGTTCAGGGTGACGCCCGTGGGGTTACCGGGAGAGTTCACGATGAGCATTTTCGTCTTGTCGGTGATGGCCGCCTCGACCCGCTCGGGGGTGAGTTTGAAATCGGGGTAGGTGGAAACCGGCACGGGCTTACCGCCGAGGAGGCTGACCAGGTGGGGGTACATGACGAAATAGGGATCGGCGAAAATGACTTCGTCGCCCGGGTTAATGGTCGCCATGAGGGTCAGGAACAGACCGCCTGAGACGCCACTGGTGATCATCACATTTTCGGCCCTGGCGCCGAAGCGGGTGTCATAATACTCCGCCACGCCCTCACGCAATTCCTCGATGCCCCAGGTCTGGGTGTAGCCATTGAATCCCGCTTGAATCTGGGCGATGGCCTCGTCCTTGACCAGGGCGTCCACATCATAATCGGGCTGTCCGATACTGAGATTGACAGGGTTCTTCATGGTGGCGGCCATGGCGAAAACTTTGCGGATGCCACTGGCATCAATACGGCTCATACGGTCAGCGAGTACACCCATGGGGAATTTCCTTCAAGTCGATTGGGGGTGAGAATGTTGAGGCGGCATTGTATCGCGTTGATTCGTGGCGGAGCAATGGGAAGTTTGAAGTTTAAAGGGTGAAGGGTGAAGGGTGAAGGGTGAAGGGTGAATCGCTTGGCCAAGTACATGGTCTTTTTGATGTCGTAGCGATACCACGTGTCAGACGGGACGTCTAACCCACGGTTGGGGGGGCAGTGGCTTAGCCGTCCCGGCTGAGATGGGGAGAGGTTGGTTCTGATAGAGCGTGATGTAGGACCGGTGACGTTGGGGGTGCCACCCGCCTACGGCGCGTCGCTGACCCTTACGGACGTGAGGTACGAACGGCCTTACGGGTGCGGCTATCCAGGGAGCATCGAAGACGCTTGAGTCGACGCGGAGATCTACACCCGTAAGCTCCTCCGCTTCGCTCCCCCGCGTAAGGGTGGCACCCCTTTGGGCGGTGATGCGGGGATCGGCTGCGCTGGGTTATCGTCTACACCCACAAGCGCCCCTGCTTCGCTCCTCTGTCGGAGGGGCTCCGGCGCGCCGTAGTCCGGTGGCTCCCGGATCTTTTTGTCATGATAAATGAAACGCTTGCAAGTCATCATAATCTGTCGTACTATTACGACAGTCGGCGACTCCCTCGCCAGTTTAAGGAAGACGACCTATCATGAATCAATTCCAGCAGTCATAGTCCTTCCTCCTCGGGGACAAGCACCGTTTCGGGCGAATGCGTCCGCCAGCCGATGGGTGACGTGCATCTATACGTAGATGTGAATGCCCCACAGACCCGTTGCTTCCCACCGTCCCCCGACAGCATTCCCGCTAACTTGGACTATGTCTTGACGAATTCAGGAATTGATTCGATGAAATCTACCCACACTTCAACCGCGCCCAAACGTAAACGGCTTCTACTTCAGGCGAAGTCTGGCGATCCGGAGGCGCAGCATGCGCTGGGACGACACTTCTGCTGCAAAAAACCTATTAACAAACGTATGGCAGTAATCTGGTTTCGCAAGGCGGCCGCGCAGGGACATGGGGCGGCGCAATTCTGTCTGGGGTGTCGATACGCCCGTGGCGAGGGCGTTAGGAAGAACCTTGCGGCGTCTGTGGAGTGGTACCGGAAGGCGGCTGCACAGGGGCATGTGGATGCCCAATACAATCTGGCGTGGGCCTTGCAGCATGGGGAAGGATGCGCGGTAGATTTGGTGGAAGCGGTCCACTGGTACCGAACGGCCGCCCGGCAGGGAGACGCCGACGCGCAGTCCTTTCTGGCCTATGCCCTGGATTTTGGCGAGGGCTGTGACGTGGACAAGAAGGAGGCCCGTTACTGGTACCGTAAGGCGGCGAAGCAGGGGGATAGAGATGCGATGACCAATCTGGGTATAACCTACCGTGATGGCGACGGCACCCGGAAACGCTTGAAGGAAGCGGTGCGATGGTTCAGGACGGCTGCGGAATTGGGCGATGCGGTCGGGCAACTCTGCCTCGCGAACGCGTTATATCGGGGCGAGGGGTGCAAGGCCGATGACGCTGAGGCGGTGCGTTGGTATCGTCGTGCTGCGCGGCAGGGCGATGCGGATGCCCAGTTCGGTTTGGCGTGCTGTTATGACGAGGGGCGCGGAGTACGCAAGAACCATCGCCGGGCATTCTTCTGGTACGGGAAGGCGGCCGCGCAGGGGGATGGTGACGCTCAGTTCAATCTTGCGATATGCCTGAAACGGGGTGAGGGCTGTGTGGTGAACCTGAAGGAGTCGGTTCGCTGGCTTCGGCGGGCCGCCGAGCAGGAGTTGCCGGAGGCCCAGTATTCTATGGCCGAGTGCTACGAGTATGGTCGGGGGCTCCGACGCAATCGGGTCAAGGCGGTTTATTGGTACCGCAAGGCGGCGGAGCAGGCCGATGCGGATGCCCAGCACAAGCTGGGGATTGCCCTGGAGGATGGGAAAGGATGTGCGCGAGATATTAAGGAGGCCAAGCAATGGTTTCTAAGGGCGGCGCGGCAGGGCGATCCCTATCATCAGTTCCATCTCGGACTCCGGTATCGTGTAGGACCGGAGGGCAAGAAGAACTATCGTCTCGCGGTAGCCTGGTGGCGCAAGGCGGCCAAGCAAGGCTATGCGGATGCACAGGCCTTGTTGGGCGACGCCCTTGGCGGGGGTAAAGGGTGCCGGGCGGATTGGAAGGAGGCCACCTACTGGTTTCGGAAGGCGGCCGCGCAGGGGGATGCCTATGCCCAATACAGTCTGGGCTATTCGTTGTACTACGGGAAAGCCGGACGACAAAACCGCCCCGAGGGAATCCGGTGGTGGCGCAAGGCCGCCGAGGGGGGAAACGCGTCGGCCCAGTATGAGATGGGATACTCATACTTCAATGGTGAGGGCGTTCCAAAAAATAGACGAAAATCCTTCCTCTGGTACAAAAAGGCAGCTGAGCAAGGAAAAGCAGCCGCGCAATGCAACGTGGGCTATGCGTTCCATCGCGGTCTGGGCGTGGAGCAGGACTCTGTGGAATCGCTGAAGTGGTACCACAAGGCCGCTGCCCAAGGCTGCGAAGCGTCCATGTACTCGTTGGGGGAGGCCTATCGTGACGGAGACGGTGCGGAGGCAAGTAAACGCCGAGCGCGTTTCTGGTTTCGGAAGGCGTTGGAGCACGGCGACGAGGATGCGGTCAAGGCGCTGCGCGACCTCGATGGTCAGAAAGGCAGCAAATCATGAAGAAACGTCAGCGACTTCTGGCAAAGGCCGAATCAGGTGACCCTGCCGACCAGTATAATCTGGGGCTTCACTATTGGGATAAAACCCCGATCGACAAGAACGCGGCGGTGACGTGGTTTCGTAAGGCAGCGAAGGCGGGATATGGGGATGCCCAGTGTGCGCTAGCCTACGCGTTTATGTGTGGGGAGGGGGTAGGTAAAAACAAAAAGAAGGCCGTCCGGTGGTATCGTGCGGCGGCAGAGCGGGGATGTGCTGGTGCCCAGTGTTCTATGGGGCATGCGCGGAATCGCGGAGAGGGCTGTAAACGGGATCGAGCCGAAGCCGCCCGATGGTATGAGCAGGCGGCGAAGCAGGGTGATGTGGATGCCCAGTTTAACTTGGCCTACTTGCTGAGTAAGGGGAAGGGGGTTGCACGGGACCGAAAGAAGGCGGTGTATTGGTATCGAAAGGCGGCGAAACAGGGAGATGCGCTGGCCCAGTATAATCTGGCTTCATGCTACGAAGGGGGCCGTGGCGTGGCGCGGAACTACAAGAAAGCGCGGGAATGGTATGGCAAAGCCGCCAAGCAGGGGGACATGGATGCCCTGTGCCGATTGGGGGATTTCTATTGGAAGGGACGAAGTGTCAAGAAGAATCGCCGGAAGGGTTTCGCCTTGTATGAGAAGGCCGCCGTGCAGGGAGATGCCGACGCACAGGTGACCGTGGGTTACTGCTACTTTTACAGCAAGGGCGTGAAGAAAGATTGGGATAAGGCCTTGCGCTGGTATCGCAAGGCGGCGCGTCGGGGAAACGAGCGTGCCATGGGAAACATCGGGCTCATGTACAAGTATGGCGAGGGGGTGCCCCAGCGTTGGAGGCGGGCGATTCGTTGGTTTAAGAAGGGGGCGGCGAAGGGGCATGTAAAGTCCATGCACCAACTGGGGGAGCTCTACGGCGGGGCAGCGGGATGTCCCCGGGATACGAAGAAGGCCGATTATTGGTTGAAGCGTGCGGCGAAGGCGGAGTGAAGGGTGAACGGTGAAGGGTGAAGGGTGAAGGGTGAAGGGTGAAGGGTGAAGGGTGAAAGGTGAAGGGTGAAGGGTGAAGGGTGAATTTAGAATCGAAATCCCTTGTCCAAGTACATGGACTATTTGATGTCGTAGAGACTCCACGTGTCAGACGGGACGTCTAACCCACGGTTGGGGGGGCAGTGGCTTAGCCGTCCCGGCTGAGATGGGGAGAGGTTGGTTCTGATAGAGCGTGATGTAGGACCGGTGACGTTGGGGGTGCGGGTTTGCCGAGAGGTATTGCGGGTGTTTGGATTGAAGCGGAGATTTACACCCACAAGCGCCCCCGCTTCGCTCCTCTGCTTGAGGGTGGCACCCTTTAGGTTGTTATGCGGGACAGGTGATGTGTCAGACGGGACGTCTAACCCACGGTTGGGGGGCAGTGGCTTAGCCGTCCCGGCTGAAATGGGGGGCGTTAGACTCAGGAGAGCGTGATGTAGGACCGGTGACGTTGGGGGTGCGGGTTTGCCGAGAGGGATTGCGGGTGATTGGATTGAAGCGGTGATTTATACCCACAAGCGCCCCCGCTTCGCTCCTCTGCTTGAGGGGGGCACCCTTTAGGTTGTTATGCGGGACAGGTGATGTGTCGGACGGGACGTCTAACTCACTACGGCCTATTCTTCGCCACTGGCGGCCTCAGTCAGTTTTTCCAGGGTGGCGTAGTCGGTGTTGAGTACCGATTTTAGCGCGTCTTCGTAGCGGGGGGATTTTTCGAAGGCTTCGAGCAGGGCGGGGAATTTAGATTCGCCTTCTTTCCAGAGTTGGGCGACGGCGACGTGGGACTGGGCGTAGGCCAGCGAGACCTGTTGGGGCGAATACTGTCCCCGTGGGTTGTTCTCGAGGTCGGCGAAGGGGAAGGTCTCGTTGCCCCGGTAAGCGCTGCGGACCAGGCGCAGGCGGCTTTGGTCCATCTTGCGGGACAGGGTTTCGGCCAGGCCTTCATTAAACCACCACGGTACCTTGGAGCCTAGACGATGGCGCAGGACCACGTGCACGTATTCATGGCGCAAACGGCTCTTAAGGGTGGCGTTCTGGAGGAAGCGCCCTTCCTTGTTGGTGATGGGGGCGCGGATTTTTCCATCGAACAAGGCGCCCACGTGGGGATCCGATTGGGTGGCATCGGCGAATTGGGTGCCGTCGTATAACACGACTTCCACGGTTTCCGAGGGGAATATGCCGCCGAGCTCTGTGCCAATTTCCTGGTAGGCCGTCTCGAGGATGTAGAAGACGCGAGAGAGGGTAGCTTCAGAAAGGACTTCGCCAAAACTGATTTCAAAGTGGGCCGAAGGATAGCGCTTGAAGTCGCCTTCGATGTGGGCTTCCCGACGCAACTTTTCGAGTCGCTGTGCCAGCCCGGGCCAGTCGGGTTTGGCTTCCAACACGATTTTCCAGTGGGTCTCGGCTTTGGCGTGATCGTTGGCACGGTAGAAAATCTCGCCCAGCATGGCGCGGGCGTCGAGTTGCTCGTTGTCGAGTTTCAGGGCCTGCTCCAAATAGGGCCGTGCTTCCTCGAGGCGCTCTGCGGTGAACAGGTACGCGCCCGCCTGGGCATGGGGTGCGGGAAAGCGGGGATCCAGCTCGATGGCACGATCGAGATGGACCATGGCCTGTGCAAGGTCGTCTTTCTCCATGGCTTCGTTCGCCAACGCCTGGTGGCAGAGGGCCATGTTGCGGCGAATGGCCGGCACCTCGGGTGCCAGCTTCAGGGCCTGTTTGAAACGCTCCAGGGCATCTGCATAACGCCCCTCTTGGAAATAGACGGTGCCGAGGTCATTGAATCCCTTGGCCGGCTGGGCGTGGGCCGTGCTGAGGATGAGCAGGCACAGGAGGGGCAGCCCTCGGTGGAGCAGGGACATGGAACGTGGACTGTGTGTAGGACTTATCATCCGAAAACGGTAGCACGGGGGATAGGCCGTGGACAACGACGAAGACCTGTCTTCCTGGGGAGATGCAGCGACGTGGTCGATCCTGCTGGTTGTTGGGCCGTAGCATATGCTCTAATCAGAGCGGGGGTGCTGCGCGGGGTAAACTGCTTAAAGGAACGATCTATGAAGTACTATCGCTATGGTTTTTTTGTGGCCGTCTTTTGCTGCAGCCTTTCGGTGGCTGCGGCCGTTACCACCATCCATGTGTCTCCCGAAGGAAACGACGGGTGGTCGGGTAGCATCGCGGCGCCCAATGTCAGTAAAACGGATGGTCCCAAGGCGAGTCTGACGGGGGCGCGAGATGCCCTCCGCGTATTGGGAGCGGCGAAGCAGGGTGCCCGGGTGCTTATTCAGGGTGGGGAATACTTCATTCCGGAAGCGCTGGTATTCGCCCCGGAGGACGGTGGCAGCGGAGGAGCTCCGGTGACCTACGCGGCGGCCGACGGTGCCGAAGTTGTCGTCCATGGGGGACGTCGTATCGACGGATGGCGGGCCGAGGGGAAATTCTGGGTGGCAGATATTCCCGAGGTGGCATCGGGCGACTGGCGTTTCAGCCAGCTGTGGGTGAATGGGGTGCGGTGCACGCCTGCCCGGACACCCAATGGCAAGAACGGTGCCGGCGATTTTCCGGAAGGGGATGAGCTGTTTTATGCGGCCGGTCCGGTGATGGAAAAGAAAGTCGATGGAGAAGAAGCGACCCGGAGTGGGACGGCGTTTCGCTATCGGGAAGGGGACCTTCAGGATTGGGATAGTCTCGAAGAGGCCATTGTCGTGGTCTACCACTCCTGGGAGACGGCGCTGATGCGCCCCCAGTCCATCGACACTGAAAAGAACACCATCAGTTTTACGGGCAATACCAATTGGGGCTTTGGTCGGTGGCGTGCGGACCAGCGCTACCATATTGAACATCTCTTTGAAGGGCTGGACCAGCCCGGCGAGTGGTTTCTGAATCGCCAGGAAGGTCGTCTCTATTACCTGCCCCGTGAAGGGGAAGACATGACGAAGGCCAACGTTGTGGCGCCGGAGGCGAAGCAGTTGCTACGTATCGAAGGGGACCCCAAAGCGGGAGCCTTCGTGGAGCACCTGCGCTTTGAAGGGCTGAAGTTTTATTACACCGAATTCACCGTGAAGGCCGAGGGACACAGCGATTCCCAGGCGGCCCACAGTGTGCCGGCGGCGGTGGAAGCCGTGGGCGCGCGACACGTGGTCTTCGAAGACTGCGAAGTGGGCCACGTGGGTGGTTATGGACTCTGGTTTCGCACAGGCAGCCAGGATAACCAACTCCTGCGTAGCGAGATTCATGATCTGGGCGCGGGCGGTGTGCGCATCGGCGAAGGGGGAAGTCCCGCCAGCCCGGCAGAAGCCGTGGAAGGCAACGTGGTGGAGAATTCTTTCATCCACGACGGTGGTCGGGTCTTTCGAGGCGGCGTCGGCGTCTGGATTGGCCGCAGCTCCTACAATCGACTTTCCCACAATGAGATTTGCGATTTCCGCTATACGGGGATTTCCGTGGGGTGGTCGTGGGGCTATGCCGACACGACGGCCCACCACAACATCATTGAATACAACCGGGTGCACCATATCGCCCTGGGGCAGTTGAGCGACACGGGGGGTATCTACTGTCTGGGCGATTCGCCGGGCACGGTTATTCGGAATAACGTGTTCCACGACGTCATTTCCAATGCACGGGTCTCGGGCGGTTGGGGTATCTATTTCGACGAAGGCAGCACCGGAATCCTAGCGGAAAACAACCTGGTCTACAACACACGGACCGGTTCGCTCCATCAGCACTATGGGAAAGACAATCGGGTCATTAACAACATCCTCGCCTTTTCCCACAATGGCCAGCTGGTTCGCTCCCGAGAGGAAGAGCACAACTCCTTTTTCGTGCACCGGAATATCGTTTATTTCAACAACAATCACTTGCTGGGCAGCACCTGGAAGAACGGGAACTTTAATCTCGACAGCAACGTGTATTGGAGCACGGCCCGGGAAGTTACAGAATCGGGGGTGTTGGATTTTTCCGGTCGCAGTTTTTCCGAATGGCAGGCAGAAGGTCACGACCGTTTTTCGATTGTGGCTGATCCCCTCTTCGAAAATGCCGAGAGGGGTGATTTTCGCCTGAAGGCCGATTCGCCGGCATTCCGCCTGGGCTTCAAACCCTTTGACTATACCCAGGCCGGTCTTTATGGCGATGCCGAATGGGTTCAGAAGCCCCGCAAGATCGCCCGTCCCGCTTTCAGCCCTCCGCCTGTACCGGAGCCCCGTCGTATTGCCGAAGACTTCGAAGGCCTGCCTTTGGATGCGGTGGCACCGGGAGCCCAGACCAATGAAGAGGGCGCCGGAACGGTGCGTGTGAGTGACGCGGTGGCGTCATCGGGCAAGCAAAGTCTGAAATTCAGCGATGCGCCCGGACTCAAGGTATCTTACAACCCCCATATGTATTACGTGCCCAGTCTTCGATACGGTACAGCGCGGGGTTCCTTTACCGTTCGATTTGGCGAGGGGGCGGAGTTCTATCATGAATGGCGGGACAATCGGAATCCCTACCAGACGGGCCCCAGCATCTGGTATCGCGCTGGAAAGCTCACGGCCAATGGGAATGAAGTGATGGAGGTACCGGCCGATACATGGGTGACCATCACGTTGGTGTGTCGGCTGGGTAAAGATGCCAACGGCACCTATGACCTGACCGTGACCCTTCCCGGAAAAGAACCGGTGGAGCGCGTCGGTTTATCCTGTGGCTCGTCGGACTTTCGGAGCCTTGACTGGTTCGGCTTCGTGTCGAATAGCACCGAAGCGGTCGCGGTTTATGTGGACGACGTGCACATCGCGGCGGACTGAGGGGCCGGAATCAGGAAGGATGGGGGGCCCGTTTCGTATTCCGTACGGGCACCTCATCCAACAGGAAAAGTTGTTTCCCCGTGGCAAGCTTTCGGGCGGCAGGGGTATTCAGGTAGTCCGCATGGGGCGTGATGCCGACCCGACCCAAATCGAGTCGGTCGGCGTCGAAACAGGTATGGATCGTGGGATCATCGTGGTGCACCCGGTCGGTGTGCCAGGTGCAGGCGAAGAGCAACTGCTCGAAGGCGGTGTCGTCCAGAAATTCCAAGAGTGCGCGGGATTGGCGGGCATATTCGGCGCCTCGGCTGCCGTGCTCGGGATCAATGCCATCGTTGAATCGACAGGAATCATGGAAGAGGGCAAAAAGCGAGACGACGCGCACATCGGCCCCGGAATCCTTCGCGAGGTACAGGCCATTGCGCTCCACCCGCGCCCAGTGTTGGGGGCCGTGGATGCCGTGGTAGTCTGCATTGCGCTCCCGGATGACCCGTTCCCAGAGGTCGGTGTAGGGTCTTTCGTCTTGAACAGCCATTGGTCTCTTTCCCTGATGAATCGGGTCATCCCTAGCGCGGGCAGATTCAGATGTCAGGAGCCTTTAATTTCGAAGATGGCTTCAATTTCCACGCCGACGCCCGTGGGGAGGGAGGAGAATCCCAGGGCGCTCCGGGCATGCCAGCCGTCGTCTTCTTTGCCAAAGACTTCGTGGTAGAGGTCGGAGCAACCGTTAATGACGAGGTGGTGGTCCGTAAAGTCCTGGGTGCTGTTTACACAGCCAAAGAGCTTAATGACCCGGAGTCCATCGAGGGTGCCGTGGACGGCGTGGACGGACTGGAGAATCTTAACGGCGCATTCCCGGGCGGCGGCATAGCCTTCTTCCACGGTCAGTTCTTTGCCGAGAGTGCCTTTGATATCGCTCGTGTGTCCCGAGGTCATCAGCAGGTTTCCGGTCTTGATACAAAGGTTGAGATAGCCCTTGGGAACTTCGGGAAACGTAATACCCAGCTCGCGGGCCTTGTCTTCTGCACTCATGATAATCTCCTTATTCAGGGGGAACGGTATGGCCTTAAACAGATCGGCGTGGCCCCCGATAACCTGAGGAGTAGGCATCCAGGGGAGCCCGCCAGGACGTGCGGAGCATAGCGGATGACGTGGTATTTTGGCAAGCGTCGGGTTCATTGCGGTGGGTGCGTACCGGTCGTTTGCCGCATTTTGGCATCCCAAGCGTTTGTGATGCTCTATGGCACTATGGCAGAATGTTGGGCAGCAAAATGAAATCGTGTGGTTGTCCCTGTCAAGAGACCTACCTGCGCGACTGTCGGGTATACCATCTGGGAACCCGGGTCCGCTGGGCTTTCCCACAACCAATCGCTCCCTGTTGAATCGAACCTGCCGGTCACCTGATGGCCGCACGCTGACTGAGGAATGTACGCATTGAGTACCTTGAGTTTCTTTAAAGAAGTATTTCGGGCCAACAGAAGTACGGGTGCCATCGCTCCCAGTGGGCGTCAGCTGGCGGATACGGTGACCGATATGGCCCACGTGTCCGAGTCAAAGGTGATCGTAGAATATGGTCCCGGAACCGGCGTGTTTACCGAAGCCATTCTTTCTAAGAAACGAGATGATGCCTACTTTATTGCCCTGGAAGTCAACGAGGAATTTGTGCGCGCGACGCAGCGCCGCTGCCCCGGCGTCAACGTCTATCATGACTGCGCACAGAATACCCGGTCCTATCTCGAAAAGGCCGGGTTCTCTGGCTGTGACACCATCGTCTCCGGGTTGCCTTGGACCCGCTTCGATGACGCACTCCAGGACGAGATCCTGGAAGCGACCTACGATGTGTTAGAACCGGGTGGCCGTTTCGTTACCTTTGCCTACGCCATGAGTCCCTACGTGCCCTCAGGGAAGAAGTTTTTTCGGGAAAAGTTGGTAGAACGCTTTGGTAATGTAAGTCGCTCCGAGCATATCTGGAAGAATATCCCTCCTTGCGTCGTCTTCATTGCGGAGAAGAAATAGACCGGCCGCAGGAGCCTGCCACCCCGAAGCCTGCACGCCGTTCCGGGACTATTTACGTACCCTTCCACGCAGCCGACGGGTAGATGGACCGTGCTTTCACAAGGCGACCGCCCTCTGCTACAGTACATCCATTCTGGCGGTGTGGTTTTCCTGGTGTCATTCGCATTCCGAAAAACAGCGCGCCGAAACACATACCAATACAAACATTCATGAAGGGGTGCTATGCAATCGGAAGACCGTGTAATCCATTTCGGTGTCGAGCTCGTACACAAACCGATTAAACACAAAAAAGAAGCCTTACAAAAGCTCTATTTCGAGTTGTCACAAATCCGCAATGCCGGGTATGACAGCACCGATTTCACCCGCATGGTTCAGCCGCGCTTTTACTCCAAACAGGGCAAGCGCTCCCAGTCGGTCGCGCTATTCCTGCCCGACCGCGTCCTCATGATCGAGGAGTGGGCCGATATCCCCATGAGCGCTTTTCTGGAGCGGGTCGAGGCGATGGCCGGAAAGCTCCTGGAATTCGAGGAATTTGATTCTTTTCTTGCCCACACGGCCACCATCCGGTCTACCTTTGCACTGAGTCATTTCGATGACGCACGGGTATTTCTACTCGAGCAGGTGTGCCAGCAGGCAAACCGGATTGGTCCTCATTTTCAGCGGCCCATCGCGGTGGGTGGCCTTCGCTTTACCCTGCCAGAAACCGACGAATACCCCGGCAATCTGCAAGTAAACATCGAATCGTTCCGCCAGTCTCGCTCAGAAGTCTATGTGGAGGTCAAAGGGATATTTGCCCACCAGAAAGTGGATAGTGGTGCGCTGGAGGTTATCTCCGACCACGTGCGCGGGGTGCGGAGCTTTATCACCGACCGTGTGTTTCCCTACCTTGATCAATATGATCACCCCGTGGGCGACGGGGAATGAAACACGCACAGTTACGGGTCTGGCCTGCCCTTGGCGGCCCCACCATATCCCCGGAGATCTATGGCTATCAGATGGAGATGGTGGGGCGTAGTGTCTACGACGGAATCTGGGCGGGCCGCAGTTCGGGGAACGCCAACGAAGACGGATTGCGGCTGGATGTGCTGGCCCTTTTCAAACATCTGCGCGTGCCGGTGCTCAAGTGGCCCGGGGATCATTTCGCCGACTACTATCATTGGGGCGACGGCGTGGGGACGGGAGGCAATCGACCCCACCGTATTAACGTGCCCTGGCAGCAGATTGAGCCGAATACCTTTGGTACCCATGAATTCGCGGGGTTGTGCGATAAGCTCGAGTGTCGGCCCTGGGTCAATACCAACGGGCTTACGGGTACCTTGGATGAAGCATTGTCCTGGGTGGAATACGGCACCTTCGGGGGAGATACCGAGCGTACGGCAGCACGGTGCCACAACGGCAGTCCAGAGCCCTTCGATCTCCCGCTATGGGGAATGAGCCGTTGTACGGATTGGAATCTGGAAGGCCTGCCCGCACTCAATCCTGAAATTGATCTGATTGTCCCGCTCAATGAGGCCTGGGAACCAGAACGCGTCTATCCGGTGAAGCGATATCATGCGCAGGGCCTGGGCATCGCCGGACTGTCGGTCAGCCACTATTTTCGTCTTGGTTCAGGCGCGACCTTTGGGAAAGAGGGGTATTACCAGACCTGGGGGGCCTTGCAGGGGTTTGAGCGGAAACTGAAACGACTGATCGCCGAACTCTACCGTTACTATGGGGAACAGGCGCCTGCCATTGCCCTGGGCTCCTGGGGGGTCTGGCACGACGAGGCGGATGCGGAGAATGGATTGGAGCAGCCCAATACCTTGCGTGATGCGCTGTTGGCGGCCTCGGTCTATCAGGTGTTGAATCAACATGCCGGCCATGTTTCGATGGCGGCGATGGCACAAGCGATCAATGCGCTGCAATGCCTGGCCAAGACGGAAGGTCCGGCCATGTTTCTGACACCGACCTATCACGTCTTGGACATGATGCGTTGCCACCGCGGTTCCCGTCTTCTGACCCATCGTCTGGAGTCGCCACAGCTGGCCCACGAAAAGGCGGGCGGAAAGGCGGGTCGTATACCCGCGTTACAGGTAAGCGCTTCCCGGCAGGGAAAACGACTGTGTATTACCGTCGTGAATCGAAGCTACACCGAAACGATACCGCTCCAGGTCGAGATACGTGAAGGGGACATCGCCTCTCTTTCGGGCCGTTTGCTTCATGCGGATTCTGCCTCGGCAGAGAATAGCTTTGAATCGCCGAAACGGGTGAGTCCGGAGCGCATCGAACTCACCGCGGATGGGAATACCTTTCACGACACCTTGCCGCCCCACGCGTTTGCCTCTTACAGTATCATGCTGGGACAGGGCTAAGGGGAGCACTTCGTAAGGGAGCGCCATGGCGACAACACCGCGAGACGATGGCGGGGCGCTGATATCGGTGGTGCTGCCTGTCTACAACGGGGCCTCCACCATTGAGCGCGCGATTGTGTCGATCCAGCAACAGACAGACCCGAATTGGGAACTGCTCATCGTGGACGACGGCTCGACGGATGACACGTACCCGCGGGTCGCGGCCCTGGCAGCGGGAGACGACCGTATCCGGCCCATCCCGTCCTCCCACGGGGGAATCGTTTCCGCCCTTCACACCGGGATCTCCCATGCCCGTGGAGACTTCCTGGCCAGGATGGACGCCGATGACCTTGCTGCGCCCCCACGCCTGGCGGCACAGCGTCGTTGGTTCGAATCCCATCCCCACGGGGCGCTGTGTGGAACGGGCGTCATCATGGCAGGGTCGGAACTTGGCATCGGCCGTCGTCGTTACGAGGCGTGGTTGAACGCCATTCAGACCCATGACACGGTAGAGCGGGAGCTCTTCGTGGAGTGTCCAGTGGCCCATCCAAGCTTTATGATGAGGCGCGCGGCCTATGAGGCGGTGGGCGGCTACCGTGATTTCGAGGGGCCAGAGGACTACGATCTGGTTTTTCGCTTCTGGCACGGCGGCTATGAAGTGGGCAATGTACCGGGGCCGTACCTGACCTGGAAGGAGTCCAAAGGACGGCTCTCCATGAATTCACCCCGGTATGACGCCTATGCCTTCCGGGCGTTGAAACGGGCGTGGCTCCAAAGGCTGCGGGCAGATGACCACCGACCGCTGTACCAATGGGGCGCGGGCGAAGTGGGAAAACGGTGGCTGCGAGAGTGGGGCGCGGGGGAAGTCACTGCGGTCGTGGACATTCGCCCTGGCAAAATCGGGCAGCAGATTCATTGCGTCCCGGTTATTGAGGCGGAGGCCCTGCCGGGTCCGGGAAACTGCTTTGTGGTGGTCATGGTGGGCACACCGGGCGCCCGGGATTTGATTCGAGCATGGTTTCGGTCGGCGGGGTACGTGGAGTGCATAGACTTTCGTTTTTTTGCCTGATGGGTTTGACATGATCGGGTTTCGTTGACTATAATTCGCTTCCCTTCTTGAGGCGGCATGGCCAAGTGGTAAGGCAGGGGCCTGCAAAGCCCTTATCCTCGGTTCGATTCCGAGTGCCGCCTCCAGTTTATTAATCCAAACCGACGAGCATCTGCCCGTCGGTTTTTTTGTGTTCGCGCGGGGCACCTGCGCAAACGCCGGGGGGGGCGCGGGCATCGCCTTGATGCCCATAAGTCCCGATATCACGGCGAGATAAAGCGATTATTTCCCGTGCTATTTTGCGGTTCATCTTGAATATAACGGGAGATTGCATGATAATGGACACTCGGAACCGGGGGGGCTAATACGGTAGGCTGGAGGAAGGTACGTTGAACGGACTTGTGGGTACGCTGATAGACACCACCGACTTCCCGGCACGATGGTATTGCGGGAATTGGACCACGTTCCACGGCTGGGTCCATGTGATAGCGGATGTGGCTATTTTTGGCGCGTATACGGCCATTCCCATCGTAATCGCCTACTTTCTCTTGAAAAAGGGCGACCTCTCCTTCCCAGCGATCGGCTGGCTCTTCTGTACCTTTATCCTCGCCTGCGGGATCAGTCATCTGGTGGAAGCGGGGATTTTCTGGTGGCCTGCGTACCGGGTCGCGGGAACGATGAAAGTCATTACGGCGTCGGTATCGTGGCTGACCGTGCTGGCGTTGATCCGCATTCTGCCGGGCGCCATGGAATTGCCTGGTCTGGCTTCACTCAACAACGAATTGCAACGCGAAATCGAGCGACGCACCGCGGTGGAGAGGGAATTGCGGCAGCATCGCGAGGTGTTGCAGGAAAAGGTCGACGCGCAAACCCAGGAACTTCGCATGGCCAACCTGGCCCTGGAAGCCGAAGTCCGGGAGAGTAAGCGGGCGCAGCAAGATCTGGAGAAGAGTAATCAGGCACTGCAGGATTTTGCCCATATCGCCTCCCATGATTTGCAGGAGCCCTTGCGGAAGATTCGAACCTTTGGCGGGCGTCTGCAGACGTCTTCCGATGGCACCTTGAACGCGCGGGCAGAAGATGATTTGCGTCGGATCATAGGTTCTGCGACCCGCATGCAAACGATGATCGACGGCCTGTTGGATTACTCCCGCGTGTCTTCTCAACGTCGGGTATTCGGACCGGTGAATCTGGATACGGTACTGGACGATGTTCTGGAGACCTTTGATGCGCGGATCGTCCAGGAAGGGGCCGAGATCGTACGCCACCCGCTTCCAACGGTTGCCGCGGACGGGGTTCAAATGAATCAACTCTTCCAGAACCTGATTGGTAACGCACTGAAGTTTCGGGAAGCCGAGCGACCGGCCCATATCACGGTCGCGTCGGAACCGTTGCCCGATCAGCGGGTAAAAATTACTGTGGCCGATAAGGGGATTGGGCTCGACCCCTCCCACGCGAGTCGCCTGTTTCAACCATTCACTCGGCTGAATCCCCGTATGGCCTATGAAGGTAGCGGGATTGGCTTAAGCATTTGCAGGAAGATTGTCGAGCGTCATGGAGGGAGTATCTCGGTAGAGGGTACCCTCGGTGAAGGCACGACCTTCGTTATCGTATTGCCCGAGATGTCGACGGTGTCCTCGTCGGATAGTGACCGTTCGGAAGGGATGATTTGAGCATGGACGCGAAAGAGCAGTTTGTCATGTTGTTGGCCGAGGACGATCCCGATGATCAGCTCCTCGCGCGGGAGGCGTTGGAAGCGACGAAGCTTCCGCACACCCTTATCACTGTCAATGACGGTCAGGAACTCGTCGATTATCTTGGCAAAGGCGGGGAGAGCGGGGCAACGCTCGTACCGGACTTGATTGTGCTCGATCTGAATCTCCCCCGGCTGAACGGGCGACAGGTATTGGAGTACCTGAAGGGGAACGAGCGTCTCTGTCCTATACCCGTTGTGGTCTTGACAACTTCCAAAGCCGAGGAGGATGTGCTTCGGTGCTATGAATTGGGAGCCGCAGGTTTTTTTACCAAACCCGTCTCC
The DNA here is from genome assembly GCA_034669905.1 of Candidatus Hydrogenedentota bacterium. Classification (GTDB taxonomy): domain Bacteria; phylum Hydrogenedentota; class Hydrogenedentia; order Hydrogenedentales; family JAEUWI01; genus JAEUWI01. The sequence continues at coordinate 40,417 of JAXMOL010000040.1, read as the reverse complement.
TTCCAGGGGCTGGTGCATATACTGGAGTCTATAGACCATTACTGGTTCAAGATGGTGAAGCTGCCCGCCAACACCTCTGAAGCCGGGTAACGAGGGGCTATGTCGGAAGAATCGGGAGAGCGCGGTGTACGGGTCCTCGTCATTGACGAGGATCAAGATGACTATATTGTCGCCCGCGACTTGCTTAGCCAGGCGGTGGATGGGCATTACGAAACGGTCTGGGCGGCGACCGCAGAAACGGGTGAGCGACTGCTGATGGAGTCTCGCTTTGACGTGGCGTTGGTCGATTCCCGCCTCGGCAGCACCGATGGTCTGACATTTATACGCAATGGTGTGCCGAGGCATCCGTCGGTATCCTTTATTATGCTGACGGGGCAGAGCAACTACGAAATGGATGTAGAAGCCATGTCTGCGGGGGCCATGGATTATCTGGTCAAGGAGTCCCTTTCCGCCGCATTGCTGGACCGTGCCATCCGTTACAGCCTCCGGGGGAAGCGCCTGGAAGGGCAGTTGCGGTCTGAGCGAAATTTCATGTCGGTCGTGCTGAACCATGTGGAAGCGCTCATTCTCGTCCTTGACCTTACGGGCCGTATTCGACGAATAAACCGGGCCTTCGAGTTGGTGACGGGGCGTAGCAAGGAGCACGTGCTGGGAACGCCGTTCAGTGCCTTGATGGTGCTGCCGGAAAAGCGCCAGGAGATGGAGGTGCTTTTTGAGCGCTTCTCGGGGGCGGCCTTTCCCAACACCCACCGAAGCTACTGGACGGGCCCCGGGGAAGAACTGCGCCTGGTGGAATGGAGCAGCGTGCTGGCTACGGACAGCTTGGGGGCACCGAGCCATGTGGTCGTGACGGGCGTTGATGTGACCGGGCGTGCCCGTGACAAAGCGGAGTTGCGCAAGCTGGCCCTTATCGCCAGTGAAACGGATAACACGGTCATCATGACGGACAAGGAGGGCCACATCGAATGGACGAACCCGGGCTTTACACGCCTCACGGGGTATTCACTGGATGAAGTGTTGGGCAAGAAGCCGGGTAGGTTCCTTCAGGGGCCTGACACGGACCAGGCGACCGTAACACGTATTGGTGCGGCACTGCGCGAGCGGCAGGCGATTCGCGAGGAGATCTTGAACTACACCAAGTCCGGTGCTTCGTACTGGATCGAACTGCACATTCAACCGATTTTCAATCGGGACGGGGAATTTGTAAAGTTTTTCAGTATTAATCGGGACATCACGGAACAAAAAAAACAGCAGGAGCGGATTCGAGAGCTCAATGCGACCCTGGAGGAACGGGTCAATGCCCGAACACGTGAGGTGGCGGCTACGCGGCGATTCGTGGAGTACACCCTGGATTCACTGACGAACCATGTTTGTGTGGTGGATGATTCCGGAATGATTTTGTTTGTCAACAAGGCGTGGCGCGATTTGGGGATGTTTGCCCAGGGGGGGGAGAATTCGCTGGACCTTTCCGACAGCTTGATCCGGCGCCTGGAGGAGATGGGGAAGCAGGGAGATACCGCGTGTCTTCGGGCTGTTCGCTTACTCCACAATGTAATCAACGGGGATTGCGCCGCCTTCGAATTGGATCTCAGCTATGGGCCGGCCGACTGCTGCAGTCACTATACGATTCGAGGGAATCGATTTCTGATTCAGGAGCAGACCCATGTGGTGGTTGCTTTTGAGGACATCACGCGCCGCAAGCAGGCCGAGCTGGAGTCGGTGCGGGCGAAGCAGGAAGCAGAGATCGCCAGCACGGCGAAGAGCGCATTCCTGGCCAACATGTCGCATGAGATACGAACCCCCATGAACGCGATCCTGGGATTCTCACAGTTGCTGGAAGAGTCCGGAGAGCTCAGTGGGGAACAGCTCACCCACGTGCAAACCATCAATCGAAGTGGTGAGCACCTCTTGGCGGTCATCAATGATATCCTGGACATGTCCAAGATTGAATCCGGGAGTGCCACCCTGAATCCAACCGAGTTTGATTTTTACGGGTTGCTTCGGGAATTGGAGCAAACGTTTCGATTGAAGACGAACAAAAAAGCACTGAGCTTTGAGGTGCAGTGTGAGCGTGGTACGCCCCGGATAATTCATGGGGACCAGGGAAAGATTCGCCAGATCCTGTATAACCTGTTGGGAAACGCGGCAAAATTTACGGAGGAGGGAGGCATTCGCCTCTGGGCTCAGGCCCCGTTACTGCGACCGGGAGTATGCCGATTGACGGTGGAAGTGCACGATACGGGACCGGGTATTTCCGCCGCAGAAATGGATCAGGTGTTCGAGGCGTTTGTTCAGACGGCTTCCGGGAGAGGGGCTTCGTCAGGGACGGGCTTAGGACTTCCGATCAGCCGTCAGTATGCGCGGCTGATGGACGGTGACCTTACGGTGGAGAGCGAGGAAGGTCAAGGTAGTGTTTTCCGATTGGAACTACCGGTAACGATTGGGGCCGTGAATGATGGCCTGGTGGTGGGGAGTCGGGAGCGCCATGTGATCGGCCTCGCGGGCGGCGGCCCCGCTCCGGAGATCCTGATCGTCGATGACATGGTCAGTAACCTGGAACTCCTCCGTGCAATCCTTGAGCGGGTTGGCTTCGCGGTACGGTCTTGCAAGGATGGGGCCAGTGCCGTGAAGACAGTTTTTGAGCGGACACCGGATCTGGTATTTCTGGATATCGCGATGCCCGGTATGGATGGCTATGAGACCATCGCAGAAATAAGAGCAAAGAAAGAACTTCAGACCTTGCCCATCGTGGTGGCAACGGCCACCGTGTTTGAGGAAGAGAAAGAAAAGGTCCTGCGCGCGGGGGCCGATGGCTTTGTGCGAAAACCCTATTCGATTCCGTCTATTCTTGAGGCCATACGGGAGAATCTGTTTGTCTCGTATCGCTATAGTGACGAGGAGCCCCCTGGCAAGGATTCGAGCGAGCCAGTTTCCGGACAGTTCTCTGCACTGCCGGATTCGGTGCGGGAGGAGTTGCGAGATGCTGCGGTCAGTTGTCATGGAGAACGTATCGCCGCAATCCTCGCACAACTGGAGGACGAGCACGCGGGGTTGGGGGCGTTGCTGCAAGGTTTCGCGGACCAGTTTGAATACGACGAAATACTGCGCCTGCTGGATGAGGTCGAATCAACAACGAAGTCATGATGAGAAGCGGAAATGAGTTGGATGGACTTGAATACGAAAGGCAGTCAATGACAGGTTCCAGCGATAGACCTACCGTCCTCATTGTGGACGATACGGTGGCAAACTTAAGGCTTTTGCAGGACATGCTGCGCCGTTCGGGTTATGATGCCCGGCCCTGTCCCAACGGCGCCATGGCACTCCGTGCCGCAGCGAGCGCTCCTCCGGACTTGATTCTCCTGGATATCAACATGCCCGATATGGATGGCTATGAAGTCTGCGAACGGCTGAAAGGGGACGAGAAGACCGCAGATATCCCGGTGATTTTTATTAGTGCGCTGAGCGATACGAATGACAAGTTAGAGGCGTTCCGAAAAGGGGGGCTGGACTATATTACCAAGCCCTTCAACTTTGAGGAGGTTCAGGCCCGCATCGACACGCACATCAAACTTCGTCAGCTTCGTATCGCCCTGAAGCAGCACAATGACGATCTCAGCGAACTCGTGGAGCAGCGTACGCGGGAGGTCATCACGGCAAAGGAGGAGGTTTCACAGGCCCAACTGGCCACCATTATGGCCATGTGTAAGATCGCGGAGGCGCGCGATGATGATACGGGCAAGCACATTGAGCGTACCCAGCTTTACTGCACAGCGATTACCGCGTATCTAAAGGGACTTCCGGGGCATACAGAAGTGGACGAGGAGTTTGCGAAAAACGTGGCCCATGCGAGCCCCTTGCATGACATTGGCAAGGTGGCGATTCCCGATGCGATTCTCAATAAGCCGGGGAGGCTGACGGCGGAAGAGTTTGACACCATGAAGACCCACGCGGAAATCGGGGCGAATAATTTGCGGGCGGTGTTTCAGCAACATCCGAACAATAGCTTTATTCAGGTGGGAATTGAGATCGCGCAGAGCCATCATGAGAAATGGAATGGCAAGGGCTACCCCCAAGGGCTTCGTGGAAACGCTATCCCCCTCGCGGCGCGCATCATGGCGGTGGGTGATGTATATGACGCCCTGCGCAGTCGGCGCTGCTACAAGGAGCCCTTTTCCCACGAAAAGGCACGGAGCATCCTCTTGGCGGAGCGGGGCGAGCATTTCGACCCCCAGCTCATCGACGCCTTTGTCGCCGTAGAAGCGAGGTTTATCGCGATTCACGATGAGATGGGGGACTAGGGCTCACGTCGCGTCGTTGTGGCGTACATCGATGGTGAGTACGCGCGTGTCTTTCTGTATTTTTACCACCCCTTCTGCCCACCGGGAAACGATGAACGGACTCTGGATGCCATAGTCCGGTGCCAGCGCGATGGGTTCGCCATTGAGTTCAGGGGCGCGGTCACTTTCGGTGTAGAAGGTGAACTCGCCCGAGTCCTGCAGACCTTTATATTCCAGCACTCCCTGCTCCAGGGTAATGTGCTGTTTCGCGATGGCGTCTTTAAAGGCATTGTAGTCGTGGTTGAAGTCCTGCTTTCGAACCACTTCAAATATGATGGGCGTGAATTCATCCTCACAACGCAACCACCGTTTGTTTTCCCAGGTGCTGCCGCCGTGGACAATCTTTACGGCCGCATAGGCGCCGGTGGCTTCCAAAAAGAGCCATCCATTCTCTTCCTCGCGTTTGAGATCCTCGGAGGCACATACCCGCATGGCACCGGCCTGATCGGAATCGCGCAGTTTCTGCGTAATTAATGTGCCTTTGTGCTGAATCGCCCACTGACCATTGTAGGTGCTCCGGCTGGTGGCGCAGCGGGGGTAGAGGGTGGAGTCCCGGTCGCCGGAGAAGATGATGCCGTGCCAACGGTTCTGCTGGCTGATCGCCGTCCAATATTCTTTGGGGCGGTTTTCGAGAAGCAAGGTTCCCATGATGAAGTCAGGCGTGCAATAAGAATAGCGCACAATGCCACCATATTCCGGATCGACATCGTAGACGGGTTCATTGGGTTTTGAGAGCTTGAGGGAGGACTCATAACTCAGATGGCGGCCGAGTTTTCGGGAACGACACTCATAGACACCGCGCCCTTCGGGATCGAGGGCAATGTCCATGACGACCAGGGGAAGGCGGTATTCGGTCGTCGCAATGACGGGGAGGGTTTCGTGCTGATGGGCCGGGTGCCCTTCGCCGAGGTAAAACCAGCTCATAGCACGGTTGCGGTCGTGGCCAGACAGGGCCCAGGCACCGGGGTAGAGCCGCGTCTTCCCACCGCCACGCATTTGCCCCAGCTGTTCCTGAGCCCACTCGGCCCACCAGAGATCGAGGGCCGATATGGCCAGCTGCTTCAGCTCGGGGTCGGTGCTGAAGTCGTAGATGTTGTGCCACCCCTGAAGCGTGCGGGAGCCATACCCGGAGGGGGATATCTCCACCAACATACCGCGCTTGATACGTTCTCGAAAGTAGCGTTTCATGAAGGCCCGGGAGGCCTCCAGGTGGGCCTCTGGACTATGGCCGTCGGCATATACCAGGTTGCGCCCCCGTGCTTCCAGGGCGATCATACGTGCAGCGGCCCAGGTGGTGGCGTCTCGTTGGGCACTGTGATTCTCGCTGCCCCAGAGCCGCCAGGTGTACTCGGGATTGACGTTGGCGATATCACACTCTTCTACGGCCCAGTCGGCGAAGAGCTGCCAGACCTTTTGGGAGGCCTCCGGATTAAGTAGCTCACCGCGGGTTCCACTGGGACCGAAGAGCCCATAGATCCGGTAGAAGGCTCCTCCCATCCAGTGGAGGCCGAACTCACCCACCGACTGGTGCTGTCTGCGGATTTGGTCCACGGATTCAATAATGTAGGCGTTCGCCTGGGAAAGGTCCTCGTTTAAGTAGAGGGCGGCGAGCGCATAGGTTAATCGCGTGAATACGTAGCGGTTTACATAGCCCTCCACTTCGAGGCCCACGGGCCCCCAGGGAGCCATTCCGGTCGTCCCCAATACTTCGGCCGGGCTCCAGGCGGTTTCGGTCTCTTTGCGTACGGCCCAGTCCGCATCGGTGTAGATCAGCTGGGGAGGGCCATCGCTATACTCCAGGTGAATTACACCGGCGATACCCGCGGGGTTGGGGGCGTCGCCGGCATTGTGGGCGGAAACTTCGATGTGGTTTTCGGTCTCGGTGAGTCGTCTCGTGATGTCCAGCACGGTGGCTTTTTGAAAGCCACTGGAGCGGCCCACGCGTTCTCCGTTAATCAAGATATCGCCGTAATTGTCGGCGGCAAATGCGCAATAGGCCTTTTGGAGGACACGACCCTCAGGAATCACGACGCTTCGTTGAAAATGTCGGGCGCCAATGGGGGCGCTACGGTCGGCCATTTCGCCCGGATACCATATCCAACGGGCGTCGCTGATGTGGGTGCCACTGGCCACGATGCCTTCGTCGAATTCATAAATGGGGGCGGCGAGGTAGTCCTTCAGATAGGTGTCACGGCGTCCCTCGAAACCGTCCCGGATAGGGAGGAGTTCTTCATCGGTAAGGGCATCGCCGGTCGTCGCAAAAAGGAATGGGGCCAAAAGGATGGGTATAAGTGGCAGGCGCTTGATAACGTAAACCTCGCTGGGCGTTGAACCAATAACGCGGCGGGCGAATGCCCCTTCCCACCCCGCTCTTTCGAAGGAAATCAGTGCTTGAAAGAGTGTATTCGGCGCCATAGGCGGCATGCAACTCTGTTACGAATTGATGAGTACCCAACGTGGCGAAGTCGGCAGACGGGTAGGGAGCAAACCCGGGAGGGCTTGAAGTTTTTTGAGAGGCCAATGGATTCGAACGGCCCCTTTAGACGGAGCGGGAAGGGGCAAATTGCGGTAGAATCACGACGGTCTATGTTCTCGTGACTTCCTCATCGGGTATGTTGCAATACCAAAGGGGAGTGGACGGGGCATGGGGGCGGCCCAATTGAACCCGGCGCGGAGGGCATCGGACCACGAGGCCCTGCTCATGGACGGTGTTCCGTAGAAAAAAGACGGCAAGGCGGGGGAGTAATGGGACTCAGGTGGTCTCGGCGTCCACCGCGTGATCACGTAGATCAGACAGGTTCACGAATTCCAACGTAGAAATATGGGTGGCTTCCAACACCACGGGAGGGGCCATACCCGCGTCGAGCGCTTCCTTCCAGCGCATGGCGCAAAGACACCACTGATCACCAGGCTGGACGCCCGCGAAGTTCATCTCGGGACGGGGTGTGCTGAGATCGTTTCCTTGCTGGCGTGAGAAGCTCAGGAATTCTTCCGTTGCGCGGATGCACACGATGTGGAGCCCCAGATCTTCAGCCCCTGTGTTGCAGCAGCCGTCGCGGTAGAACCCGGTGAGGGGGTCGTGAGAGCAACTTTGAAGGTCAGTTCCGAGTACATTTTTTGCGCCAGCCATGATGGATTTCCTCTTGCTACGGGGTGAGCTCGCCGAATTCATATTCTACAGGAGCCGATACGGTCGTCAGCATAACACAGGGGGAGCGAGCGTGCCACCCGGGTGCCTTGCTCAGGTGTTCAGGCAGGCACAATTGTTGGCCGGCAGATTACACCGCTGACAGATGGAGACGTGGACTTCTACGGGTTTGAATCCCTTGCGGTTACGCACGAGGTTACGCAGGAAGCCTTCCTCGGCTTCGGTGAGTCCCAGTGTCGCCCGTTGGGCCCAGTGTTCGTCCAGCTGCTCATCGGAAAGGCTGTCGTAGTAGGCGCGGTCACCTTTGCGGAGTGGAGAGGCGTTCTTTTTGTCGTTTTCTGATTGCAATGATAGGTACCGTATTATGTAAAAGGTTTTCGTTTGGATGGGAAAGGGTACGACGTAGCCCGACGCCCCCGAAGGCCCATAGTATACCCCAAGTATACCATGTGTTTCTGCCTTCGTGTCTATGGTTCGAGGGGCGTTGATGCCTCAATGGTTGTGGGTTCCGGGCTCTCCGCCGGGGACGGGCGGTAGCGGGGAATCAGGGGAATGAGATCCTTGTCCAATTCCAGCTTGCGGTCGGCATCGAGGGCCAGCTCGGTAATCGCGGCGACGATCCGGTCGGGTGCCCGGGGGTGGGCGCGGAGCACGACCCCTACCTGGGCGGGGGCTTCGGCAAAAAGGGTCTCCAGTTCGGGGAGGGTGGCGCGCTCACCTTCGGCATGAATATCACCACTCTGCCCGACGGCGATGCTCAGTTCGTTTTTCTGTCTTGAGACGGAGGCGGCCAGGCGTCCCCACAAGCTCTTCTGATTGTGGCGGTGGGATTCCGCGATGGTCTCCTCGGCACGGGCGAGAATTTCGGCGGCCGGGTCGGTGAATTCATCCACGATGGTGGGGGTGATGAAAATGAGCAGGGTGTTTTTTTCCGATTGGCGATTGGGATAGCGGAAGAGGCGGCCTATGCCGGGAAGATCTCCCAAGAGGGGCGTTCGGTTCTCGGTCTGGCCGGAACGGTCCCTGCGCAGACCGCCGAGCACGACGGTGTCGCCCGATTGGATGCGCAGCTGGGTTTCGGCGCGACGGACCGTTTTCTGGGGGATGGTGGATTGCTGGTCACTGGCGAGGACCCGGACTTCGACGAAGGTGCTGTCTTCGGCGCTGATGTCCAGCAGGATATTGTCTTTTGTGGTGATTCTGGGCAGGACCCGCAGAATCGTTCCCACGTTAATGAACTCAACCCGGTTGGTGTTGTTGGTGTTGCCAAAGTTATTCAGGCCGCCATTGGAAAAGAAGGTGGTGGAGGAGATGAAGGGCACCTCGGTCGCATGGTCGAAGGAAGCTTCCTCGCCATCTTGTACGGCGACCCGGGGGGAGGAAAGTACGGTGGCCTTATTTTTCTGGTCCAGATAATCGAGGGTGACGGCGAGGTTGTTGCCCGCTACCCGGGAGACGACATTTTCCCCGGCGGTATTGGTTACGAGAGGCCGTACGATCTGGCCCGCACCATCCAGCTCCAGGGCACCGTAAAGGGGCACCGTGTAGGGAAGCTGGCCGACATTGAGATTGCCGCCGTCCGGTTGAAAGCCCGTGCCCCCGTCGGCGAAGATGGGGCGCCCGTCTGACGAGCCGAAGTAGGACCAGTTGATATTGAACTCACGCTCCACATCGCTGCCAACTTCCACGATGAAGGCCTCGATCTGAACCTGCTTCCGTTGTATGTCCCAGACCTTGATGAGGGCCTCAATCTCGTCGAGGCGCGACGGGATGCCTTTTACCGTAATCTGATGGACTTCTTCGTGGACAATGATCTCGCCCATTTCCGGGGGGATGCGAGATTCGATCTGTTCTGCAATGAAATCGAGGTCGGCATAATCGATGACCCAGGTACGGGATTCGAGTTCCTGATCGAGAGCCTGAAGCACCTCTTCAATGCGGTCGAGTTTGCCGGGCAGGTCGGAAACGATGATGGCATTGTAGCGCGGATCGATCTGGATGACGCCCCGCTCCGAGATCATGACTTCCAGGTGATCCAGCATGTCTTCCGCGTGCACATGTTGGAGGTAGAAGGTACGGGAAGCGACGGGCACATCAATGGTGCCGAGGGCCTCTTCCATGCGGGTGAGCACGTCGGGTTGGTCCCAGACGATGATCGTGCTGGTGCGGCTGTCGGGAAGGAGGCTGCCGTTGGCACTGAGCATGGATATCATGGCGGCCTGGATATCGGCAAAATCGGCAAAATCGACCTTGAACTCCCGTTTTCCCATGGGTACGTCGGCTTCGGCGACCGTGGCTTCCATGAGTTCAATGTTATCGACCGAATCCCACACGTGGATGCGCCGGGTACGGCTGTCCAGAATGATTCGTCCCCGGCTGGAAAGAAGGGGGAGTAAGAGGGTCTGGAGATATTCTCCATCGGTGTGCTCCAGCGCGAAGGTGTGCTGGGTCAAGTCGCCGAATTCCCGCTCCTGCCATTCCTCGATGGACATGACGTAGAGGTATTCGGTGGCCGGGTCGTACTCATAATAGAGGTCATGGAACTTCAGAATTTCCATGGCCTGCTGGGGCGTAGCCTTCGTAATGGCGAAATCGAGGATCTTATCTTTCACCGCGTCGGAAATGAGCACATTCCACATCGTTGCGATACGGATGTCCTGCATGAACTCCGAGACACTCATGGGGCCAATGACCTCCATGATGGCCTCACCGCCCTCCGGGAGGGGCGCGTAGGTGACTTCCCGCTGGAGGATCGCATCGAAGCGGTTGGTATTGCGCAGGAATCGCGCTGCATTATCGTTCCCCACCACATTGAGCTCCTGTCCTGCGGGTGGGTTGGTCGCGTTGGCGGGCGGGATAGCTGCACCGTTACCCATGATGAGGCCCGTGGCGGGCGGGGCGTTGTGTACTTTACCGCCGGTGACGGCGCGTATCGGGGTGCTGCCCGAGTCACGGGATTCTCGGCGTGTTGCCCGCCGAATGGGTGGGTTCTTCACACCCTCATCGGAGGTGGTGTCTGGGCCAAAGCGGGGTCCGCCTTCGCCAAAGCGACTGTTCGTGGGCGCGCCCGATGCGCCATCAACGGGGTCGGTGCTATTGTCCGGGATGTCGGGTCGGGGTCGGGGCGACGTGGGAGATTGCCCTTGGGCAATGGCCCATGCACTAGCCAATAAGGCCACCATGGCCAGCAAGGCCCAACGCCTATGTCGCAGAATTCCAGTCATAACCACACACCTGTCCCGAGCACGAAAGCATCACGCGTGCCCATTACTCCACTCAACCCTTCGATAGAGAGCGATTCTACCATACTACCGGCTTCCACGCAGCCCTGCCCCGTTTTGGTCTACTCGCGGGGTATGGCCAATCGCAAGGTTTCGTCACCTGCCTTCCAATAATAGCTGAAGATGGCCTCATCCCCGGTAAAGGATTCCAGGGTGCAGCCGTTGATGACGGTACCCAGACGGATCCACTCGCCCCGGGGCGATTCGGGGGTGAAAATCTTAATCTTTGTCGTGCCGATTTGCGCCTTACTTACGCGAATATCGGCGAGCATGGCGTCCAAATCGGGGGCACTGGCTTTGGGGGGCGGTGCCACGGCGGGCGCCGGGGGCGGTGCCACCAGTGCTTGCCAGAGGTGGGGGGCACGGTCAATACGTTGCATCAATCGGGCATAGTCTTGTCCCGGATGATCGTCCAGGGGGGCCTGCGCAGGGATTTCCGCGAGGGCTCGCTTGAGCGCGTCCCGCTCCTGATTCATCGGGTTAAGGGCGCCCCGATAAAGGGTGAGCAGGAGCAACAGGGCCGTGAGCGCGATGGCGCCCTGTTTGAAGTGGCGGAAGGTCATGCGGGTTGTACCTCTATGAGCGTCATTCGACGAATGTGGAGACGGGCGCCATCTTTCTCGAAGACAAGGGCAGGGACGTGGAGCTCAACCTCTCCGAGGGGACTCTCAGGTACGGTGAATCGCGTGCGAAGGACCATCCATTTTCCTTCGGTATCCACAGGGCCGCGTGTTTCTCCCGAAAAGTTTTCCGTATCGGTAGCCACGAGGATTTGCGCCGCGCCCTCGGTTGCCACGGTCATCTGAAGATCATAGGTTGCTCCCGACGGCAAGGTGCGCCGCAGGGCGGCCTCTCCGTGGTTATTCAGCGCCACCACGGTGAAGGTCCCGTCGGTGTCCCGTTGTACATCACAGCCTTCCTGTTGCCAGTCATCGGGGGCGAGAAGAATTTCGTCGGGTGGTGACGTCCTGGAAGTCGACGCTGTCTCAGCATCGAAGAATGGCGTGTCGACCACGATGCGTGTGATATCGAGGGAGGCGCGCAGCATGGACTGGGCGGGATCGCGCCGAAGGTCCACGCGATCGAGCCGAAGTGATTGGGGACTGCTTTGCAGGCGTTCCAGGTAGGCCAGCAAATCGTTCACGGGCGCGGGTGGTATCTGCACCGAGATCTGGTACTCGCGGTACCCATCGCCCCCTTCTTCCAGGCGACCTTGGCCCAGCTGGGGGATAGAAACAAGCTCCCCACCTTCGCCATTGGTGCTCAAAGGAATGCCATCGGAGTCGAGGCCCGGGGGGACACGATTGGCCAGGCGATAGATTTCCAATCGGAGACGGTCACGGATCTGTGATTCTGTCCAGGCGCTGGAGTGTTGGGTGGCGACCTGGGCGAAGCGGGCGTCGATGCTGTCCCTTCGGGCGATCTGATAGTGGTAGTTGATGATGTCGGTCGAAAGACGCTCTATATCACGATCCATACGCCCCAGTGTGCGCATGGCGAGGCCCAAGGTCGCGAAGGACAGAAAGAGGGCGAGTAGTCCCAGCACCGTGAAGGCGAGTACCTGTTCCCGGGGGCTGCGGCGTTGCCAGAGTTCAGCGAGTTGGGGGCGCAGTGCCATCGACGTCCTCCTCGCTGAGTGGAATGGTGATCTGATAATTCACAATGGGCTGATCGCGCTCGGTACCCACCGTCTCGTAGAGGCTGTGGGCCTGGGAAAAGAGCGCCAGGTTCTTTGATGCCTCCCGGCGGATGCCGCCGAGGAAGTCTTTCAGAATCCGGTCTTTGGACGTGGCCCGACCCCAGACGTCAAGTCCGGATGCGCGATCATATTGGATGCGCGTGATGTTAAGGTCGGATGGGGGGGCCGCTTCGGCGAGGCCCGCGAGTATCTCGAGAAACGAGGCGCCCTGCTCGACCTGCCGGGAGATGATACGGAGTCCCTGTTGCTTGGCCGCGATACCTTCCGCACGGGGGGCAATGATGTCCCGTTCCCGTTCCAGTTCTACGATGAGCTGGTGTCGTTGCCACCAGGCCTGTGCGAAACAGAGGAGCGCGGCGAGCAGCACAACACCGACGAGTAACGTGGCCTGTCGAATACCTGCTTGCGCACGCCGCAGGGTACGTTGGCGTGCCAAACCGGGTGGTGCGAGGGACAAGGGCATGGGGCCTTCTGCCTGATAGAGGCGGTAGGCCCCCGCAAAGGTTGCGGGACCGGGTCCCGTCGTAGTGTTGAACTCGGGGAGAAATTCGGCCAGGGGACACGGTTTTCCCAGGGCGTCCTCCAGGAGGGTGGCGATGCTTTCGGCGGGCAGACCGGTGGCGCTGATATGGACTTCTTCGACGCCCAAGCCATCGGCACTTTCCCGTCGGTAGGCTCCCAGAAGCTCACGGGCCTCATAGGTCAGGGATTCCCGGCTGTGGGGATCCTCCAGGTTCCATGGCGCGGCCTGGGTAATGGCGCGACTGAAGGATAAGATCCCTTGTCGAACTACGACCAATTCCAGGGAGGAACGGTCGACATGCAGGATGGCCACATCGCCTGTGGACGCCGTTGCTTCACCCGCCGCCGCGACGAGGCACATGCTACTGAGCACCACGTCAATGGCTTCCCCGCCGGCGCGCTGAAGGGCCGCGATGTCTTCGTTCATTTTCGCGCGCTGGAGCAAGACCACCAGCACGCGTGACTCGCCACCGGGAAGGGGCGCGAGGAGCTCATGGCGAATTTCCATCTCATCAATGGGGTAGGGGACCGAGTCGGCGGCATCGAATTGCACCATCGCCGCGATTTCAGCCGGGTCCTGGCTGGGCAGCGTCAAAATACGGAGGGTTACTTCGTGTCGTGGCAGCAGGATGATGCACGGAGTGAGGGCGTCGTGGGATGGGTCTTGCGGGAGGGGTAAAGTGCCCTCGGGCGAATAGTGGATCTGGGCAGGGAACGGAGCCCCGGGAACAATCCGGAGCGATGTTGTCGCAGTCCCATCCAACTGCACCAGGGTTATTGCGGCATCAGGGAGAGCCAAGAGATTCCTCCGACCACGAGAGTAGACTGGCCACGTTGGAACCGTCGGGTACATAAACGATGGCACTACATTGAGAACGAATCATGCCGCCACGTCGTGTCGCCATAGCGCTAATCTTAAAGTAGTTGGAATTGAACTTGCAAAATCGCTGGAAGGCTGCAAGGCTGCGTCCGTCGATTTGGGTCGCGGTGCGGAAGGATTCCCAATCCGCGAAACCGCGATCATCGGCGGTGTGGGGGACCCCATCCGGTCCATTGCGGACTTGAATGAGGTCTGCGACGGCACCCTGATCCACCTCGGGGAGGGCTTCCAGAACGGATGCTGGTGCGGTGTTTATGTTGACCAGGGCGTCTCCGTAGGTGGTGAGGACATCCCGGAGACCGGGCTCATCCTGCGCACCCCGCCAGGCCTCGTCATCGACGCCCCGAATCTGCCGCAATTCCGAGACGTGTTGGAAGAGTTGGGGAGGAGCCCCGGCGTCGGAGTCGCCCTCGCGCCGGTAGTGGATGCGACGGGCAATCGGGCGGGACATGCCGGGCAAGGCGGCGAGGATATCTTCTGGCAACTCGTTGATATTGAAACGGCTCTCCAAATCGGTTATCCGGTATTCTGCCACGTCTTGCTCAAAGCCTTCGCCGGGCTTCAATTGGCCGACCGCGGAATAGAGGTCCTGGGGCTGTGCCCAGGCTTGCCCGTGGTGGGTGTGGGGGCTCACGTTCGCCGGGTTGGCGGGTCGTGCCATGTGCTCCAGCATGGTTTTGTTGCGCAGGGCGACCAATCCCCGTTCGAGGGCAGCCCGTGCAGTCATACGGGCCTGTGCGCTGTCGAGGCTGTATCGGGCGGCGCGCAACTCGAGGCGGGCGCGGTGATGATAGGAAATAGTAATGACGGCCAATAAAGCGACGACCCACAGTACCGTTACCAGAACAAATCCATGGGGGCGGTGTTTCATAACGCGTCTCCCAGGATATTTTCCAATTGGTACCGCTCGCGCCGCTGGTTGGGGGCACGGGTAAGGAGTCGCAGCGTGGTCTGATGGGGGAGCTCTCCTTCGACCGGGGCAAACTCCAGGTGCACATCGAGCGCCTGGGGAAGCCCCCACAAGGGCCGATGGTAGCGGGCGATCAGGGGGGTGATGGTCTCGGGTGAACTGCGCCACCAGGCTCCCTCGGGTTGGGGCATCCAGACATAGGCGAAGGAAACACGACGGACGTTTCGGGCGATTACCTGCGGGGGGTACGTCTCAAGATCCTCCGGTGCAATAGGGCCACCGGCTTCCACCTGCCCGGGCGTAGGAAGGGGGGCAGACACCAGGGCCTCTTCCCGATAGAGTTTGCCGGTAGCCTCGTCGAAGCGATAGCGTAGCTGCAAGAGCTGGGGCGACGTTCCTGCTTCAGGGGCCAAGGGGGCTGCGACGATATAAAAGGTCAACCCGTCGCTGTTGCCCTCCATGAGGTGCGCTGCCGCACCAAACAGGTTGGCGTAGTCCCGCTGCAGCAGGGACTGGGCGTGTCGGGCTTTACGGTGCAGGTTCCCATCGTCTTCCATGGAGCGCCAGGACTGAATCACGGTGGAAAAGAGGGTATACACCGCGGTCATGACGAGGGTCAGCAGGAGTGTAGCCACCAGCAGCTCAACGAGGGTGAAGCCTGATCGGGCACGTTTCTTCATGGCGTCCCCCCATCGACTTCACGCCAGACCTGATCGGGGCTCAAGAGGGTTTCGGCCACAATCTGGTTGGGTTCGCCCGCCCGCGTCCAGGTGATCGTTACCTCCAGGCGTCCCATATGCCCCAGGAAGGACGCCTGGGTCGCCGTAATCTGCTCTGCCGTGTAGTGGGCCGGAAACTCGGGAAGGGGCAGGGAGACTTCTTCCAGACGCCAACGGTACTGGAATCGTTCGTTGGGGGGAGGGAAGGTGCCGGAATCGCCATCCCCCGCGCGCAGGCGGGGTTGAAGGCGCTTTTCAGCGACCAGATTGTCAAGGAGAAATTGGGCCGTGCTGTAGTCCCGGGCCAGGCCGCGGGCTTCAACGGCGACGTGGAGGGCCCGCTGCACGGTGATCGCCGTTACACTGAGGATGGCCATGGCCGTAATGGTTTCTACGAGTATATAGCCCCGGCGCCGCGTTCTCATGGTGATACCACCACCCCGCCGAGGGTGCCCGTCGTTTCGATGGTCATCAGAGGGCGATTGCTGTTCGTGGGGCCAAACCGGAGTTCCGCGTTGTCACATGCTCCGTTCGGATAGAAGGTGATGTAGGGCGTTTTCTGACCACGGGCGGTCTGACCTCGGAGACGCTGGACCGGAAGGGTGTCTGGAAAATAGTGCTTTTCCCCCAGGGCATTGACCGTCAGGGGGGCAAAAACTTTGTCTTCCCCCATGCCCGAGATCCAGCCGTGGGCCGACCATGTGTTTTCTTCGGGGTCAATAAACAGGCGCAATTCCCGGGATTGCTGTATGGACAGTTCCTGAAGGAAATAGAGGGTGGCGACGAAGTCTCCGCGGACGCTGCGCTGTTGAAGGGAGCGGACGGAGATGCCGTAAAGGGGTACGATGGCGGCCGTAAGTACGGCCAGAATACTCACCACGACCAGCAACTCGAGGAAGCTAAAGCCCCGGTGTCCGCCGGATGCGTGGGTCATACGCCTACTCCAGTTTGGACGCACTCGTCACGTCATCTTCATTGCCGGGGATACCATCGGGCCCCGATGACCAGACCTGATAGTCCGCTTTGAGTGCACTGGTCGCGGGTTTGTAGAGATAGGGGTTGCCCCAGGGGTCATTGCGAAGCTCTTTGACATAGTTGCGCTTGCCATTTACGGCGGCCGTCAGCGCCTCCAATCCAGGTGGATAGACATCATTGTGGTCCAGGGCATAGAGGTCGATGGCGCCAGAGAGGCTTGCGATGTCGCCTTTGGCCGCGCGGAACTGGGATTCCTGGACGCGCCCGCCGAAGGTAACGACCACCATGCCCGCCAGTATACCGATGATAACCGTAACGAGAATGAGCTCAATGAGGGTGAATCCACTGTTTGACTTCATGAGACGGACTTTCAAAAATGCTGTCTTCGTGTGAAGAGATAAAACATGGGACTACGTAAGGGAAACGATAAGTCGTCCCGATTGGTTAACAGGTCGGGCATATTTCCTGCCGTCTATTCGTTTCGCGCTTCCAGTTTCAGGGAGGCGGAGTTGATGCAGTAGCGCTGACCGGTAGGGGCCGGACCATCGGGAAAGACATGGCCCAGATGGCTGTCACAACGGCTGCAATGCACCTCCGTACGGCTCATGCCGAACTTGGTATCGTCCTCGGTCTCCACGTTTTCCGGGGCAATTGGCTGGTAGTAGCTGGGCCATCCTGTGCCGGAATCGAACTTGTGTGCGGCGTCGAAGAGGGGCTGTCCACAGGCCACACAATGATAGGTTCCGGGGCGCTTTTCATCGTGATACGCGCCGGTGAAGGCCCGTTCGGTGCCCTTTTCGCGGGTGACATGGAATTGCTCCGGGGTCAGGGATTCCTGCCATTCTGCATCGGTCTTGGTGATTTTCTCGGCCATGTTGATACCTCGTCCCTTGGGGATGTGGGGTTCGTCCAGTTTCGTTGATTCTAACACGTGGGCCCCCGTCTTGTGCGAGTCGTTCGCCATGGGAGCGGCGGGTATTGTGGAGGGCGGAATTGGACCATGCCGGATTTGTATGGCAAAATAGAAAGTATACTAAGACTATCAGCGGTATAATACGGAATAGTGTTTTGCAGGAAAGGAAATCGAATGGCGAAAATCAGCGGCACCGGGTACAAGTGGCTTTATGGCAGCAAACGGTCGAAGGTTTCGAAGATGCTGCAGAAGGAAGGGGCTGACGTAGAAAAGATTCAGCGTTTCTTCAATGAGCTCGATAAGAAGAAAAGGACGCAGTCGGGGAAGAGTGCACCGCTTGCGATAGGGGCCTTTGAGGATCGTGTCGCGGAGATACTGGAAGATAAGAAAATAACATCGCTGGCGGACGTGAAAAAGCAGGCACCGAAGTATGCCAAGAAGATAAAGGTGGAAGTGCGTTACAAGAAAAACGTGATTCAACTCTTGCTTGATAAAAAACAGGTGGTTGGCGTGGTCTGACCCAATTGCAGCAGAAATTGGTGGGCGCGTGCGGCCGTGTGTCGCACGCGCCCATTTCCATAGGACCCGTCTCAAGGTCCATGGGAAGGGGCTCCTTCCGGTTTAGTCTGTAATGCGGAGTGCTTCCCGGTCGGGCAGGTTGGGGAAGGGGGCATGGGGTTCCAGTTGATACCAATAGGCGACGGATGCCAGGTCGTCTTCCAGCGGAAGATAGCGGCCCTCGCTCTGCCAGCCGAGGCTTTGAATGGTAATTCGCAGGTCTTTCTCAAAGCGGATGGGGTCGGTGATGTGCCAGCGGTACTGCCCGAAACGACGCTGGGCACCTTCATAGTTGGCCACATGATAGAAACCGCCATAGGGCGTGGTGAAGTCCTCATAGACGTCTTTTCCGTCGACCGTATGCTCGCCGTAGCCATAGGAACCGCAGAAGTAGTCTTCCTCACCCGTGCCACAAATGGTCGGATAGGCGTCATCCCCGTCCAGGTAGAACTTGATTTCCCCTTCACCCCACCAGCCAGGGCTATTGGCACCATGGGACAGGGACGTGCCCACATAGTTCCCCCGCCCCTGAATGCCATCTACAATGGTAAAGACTTCCTTGGAGGGAAGAGGGTTGGTGCGGCGAAACTGGGCATGGAAGTAGGGCGTGTTCTCCGGTACCGCCTCTAAGGAATAGTCAATCTGGTAGTAGATGGTGGCTTTTTTATCGGCGCGGTTTTCCATCGTGACCCGGGCGCCTTTTCTAAAGGGCATCTGCCAATAGGAATTAAAGCCACTGCGGGGATTTACACAGACAGCGAGGGAACTGATGCGCGGTTCGTTCCCCATGCCCCAGCCCGAGGCAAAAAAATCGCCCACGGGAACTTCTACCGAGGCTTCTGTCTCATCGTCCCAGTAAAAACGAAGGATCAAGTCGCGATAGGTGCCTACCGGTGTGAGCCAGATGTGGTTAATTATGCCGGACCCGGTAATTTCACCCAAGGTGAAGGTTGTTCCCGGTTCGATATGGATGTAGGGGTTGACCTTCCAACCGGTTCCGAGCTCCCGGGCGGCACGGTGGGCGGTGCCTTCTTCGACCGGGGTCTTCCCACCCTGGCCCTTGGCGCCCGTGAGGTTTTCCGGACTGATCGATCGGGTCTTTGCGTCTCGAAGTTGAAATAAATGACTCAGTGTCTGGGGTTGGGCGTGCACGGCGGTGGCTCCCGCTAGGATAAGGATGAAGGTAATCAGCGTGAATTTCATGGGGGGAATCCTTCTATTAATTACTGGTATTCATTCTAGAACCAATGCATGAATTCTTCAAGGCGCGCGTGCCGAGGAGTTCGAGCGAAAGGCCCTGCCTGCCAGTTGAACCGGTTGTCTTCCTGCCCGTACACTGGCCCCTCGCAGGGAGAATGGCTTTCCGTCTTACCAGGAGGATTAATGAACATGCTTTTTCGGGTGTTGCACGTCGCTACGTGCCTGACGTTTTTAGTGGTGTCCGTCTCGACCGTATGGGCAGATACCTTGCGTGCGGGGGTGGCCAAGAGTGACATCTCCCGGGTCGAAGAAGGGCTACGCATCAATGATCCCGTTTATTCGAAGGTCCTCGTGTTGGACGATGGCAGCACCCAGGCGGTAATTATCGGCATGGACGTGACCGCTATCGGTGGAATCGGCGAAGTGACCGATGCTTTCTTGCCCGAGCTTCGCGCACGAATTGAAGGCGAGCTGGGGATTCCCGGAAAGCACGTATTGGTCAATGCCTCCCACAATCACCCCCCGCTCAATTTCCTATGTTCCCATGAAGAGCAAGTAGCCCGCACCTTTGATGCGGTCAAACGTGCCCGGGAAGGGATGGTGCCTGTTACGGCGGGAGCGGGCTCGGGCGATGAAGCGCGAATCTCCATGAACCGCACCCTGCGCCTGAGTGATGGCACGGGCTGGACCATTCGGCACAGCAATCCGTCGCCTCCGGACAATGTGGTAGAGAGTGTGGGGCCGGTGGACACGGAAATTGGTATTCTTCGTTTGGATAAGGAAGATGGCTCGCCCCTGGCGGTGGTCTATAACTTTGCCTGCCATCCCTACGTGACGGTGCCGGAAGGCGGGGTGACCGCTGACTTTCCCGGCTTCGCGTCCCAGGCCATCGAGGAAAATCTGCCGGGGGCCATGGCGATCTTCTTACAAGGCGCGGGTGGAGACATTACGCCCATTCTTTACAAAGACGTCAATCGCGCTCGGGACTCAGCACCTGAGGGGCGTATCCTGGGGTTGACGACGCTGAAGGCGGTTCGGGCCATTGAGACCAAGCCCGCGGGACTGCGCGTTGTCAATCAGGCGCTGCCCCTGCCCCGTAAGGCCGACTTTGATGAACGGGTGGCCGAACTGGAAGCCGAGCAGGCGAGTCTCCTGAAATCCCTGCGGGGAACGAGCCTGAATCTGAAGACCTTCGTACCCCTCTATGTCCGCCACCTGATGGATCCCGAGCATCCCCTGGACTACAAATACCGCTATCTCCAGTCGGAATCTATCGGCGAAGATGAGTTCACGAATATCGACAACCAGAACCGCTCCCACCTGGCCAAGTATGTGCGCAATATCCAGTCCATGGAGAAGCTCGCGCGGATACAGGACAAAATCGCAACGCTCCGTCGGCATCAGAAGATTAATGACGATTCGGGCGAGGAAACGGTGGACACCGAGGTGCAGGGAATTCGCATCGGTGACTTTGTCCTGGTCTCGTCACCGACCGAGATGCTCTCTACCGTCGGGATGAATGTGAAGAACGCGTCCCCCTTTGAGCACACCTTTGTGGCGGCCTATTCCAACGGCTACATTCACTACGGCCCACCGGCCTCGGAATATGCGATGGGCGGCTATGAAGTCACGGAATGCCTGCTGGATCCCGCCTGGCAGGATCTCTATGAGCGTAAAGCGGCCGAGGTGCTTAAGGCGCTGGAATAGCAAGCGATTTGGCGAACCGGAAGAAAGAACCGCTATGAAGCGTCGTCGACATAGAAAGCACCGGGGCGAGTCCCTCTTCAGTGACAAAGCGGGGCTTTCTCCGGGCACGCCGGTATTCATCGGTGAGCGGAAACAACAGGAAACCCAGATCGAAGTCGTCAAGTTCGCCAACGATTATGTCAACGTGATCAATGGGGCGGCGCTTCAAGACTGCGTGCCGGTAAAAGACGGGGTCACGTGGGTTAATGTGTTTGGCATTCACGACGTGGAGCTCATCGGAGATCTGGGGCGGCGATTCGGTATCCACCCCCTGACGCTGGAAGATATCGTGAATACCTCCCAGCGTCCCAAGGCGGAGGAATTCGACGACTACTTTTTCGTGGTATTGAAGATGATCACCTATCACGAAGACAGCCACGAGATTAATATTGAAACGGTGAGTATGGTCTTCGGTGCCGGCTTCGTCATCTCCTTCCAGGAGCGGGATGGCGATGCCTTCGATCCGATTCGGGATCGCATCCGCACGGCAAAGGGGCGCGTCCGGCGAATGGGGGCGGACTATCTGGCCTACGCCTTGATGGACGCCATCGTCGATGCCTACTTTGTGGCGCTGGAGGGCATCGGAGATTATATCGAGCAGGTGGAAGACGAAATCGTACTTCGTCCGGAGCCGGAGCATATGCAGGAAATTCACCGGTTGAAGCGGGAGATCCTGTTCCTGCGGAAGTCGGTGTGGCCACTGCGCGAAGAGATATCGGCGATTCTCAAGACCGAGTCTCCGCTCATCCAATCGGAGACCCGGGTTTACCTGCGCGATGTCTATGACCACACCATCCGGGTGGTCGACATGGTAGAGACCTTCCGCGACATCCTCAGCAGCATGCACGATATCTACCTGTCGAGTGTGAGCAACCGCATGAATGAGGTCATGAAGGTACTCACCATCATCGCGACTATCTTCATTCCGCTCACCTTTGTGGTGGGAGTCTACGGCATGAATTTTGAGCACATGCCGGAACTGCATTGGCGGTGGAGCTATCTTGGCGTCTGGGGCTTGATGATGACGATGACCATCGGGATGGTGCTCTACTTCCGAAAACGACGGTGGCTCTGAGTATCGTTCCGCCCTATTCGATGCAGGTTTTGTCACTCCGTTCTGCTGCCGTCGTCTTTTCGGTACCATAGGGGGCATCGCCTGCCATGCCGCGAATCTGACCCAATTGGGCGTTCATGGTGTCCCGCAGGATCGTAACGTCCGACCCGTTGAGAATCCAATTCATTCCGGCGTCGAGTAGGCGCTGCAAGATGTCATCTTGCAGCTGGAGCAGTTTGAAGTGCAGGCCCACGCCGATCTGCTGGGCACGGCAGCGGCGGATTACATCCAGAATAGCGTCGACGAAGCGTGGGTTGTCGTACTCCTCCGGGATACCCATGGACGTCGTAATATCATGGGGTCCGAGGAAGACGCCATCCACCCCGGTATTTGTGATGAGGGCATCGAGGTTCTCGATGGCCGCCACACTTTCCACGCCGATGATGACGTACTGATCTTTGTTGAAGTCTTCCAGAAAACGCTCCAGCTTGGGCGTATAGCTGGCCTTTCCGGCAAGGACGTCATCACGTAGCTTGCCCTTTATGGGGCGATGCTTGACCGCCGCCACGATGCGCTGTACTTCCTCAAGGGTTTCCACATAGGGCACGACGATGCCTTCCGCACCCGCATCGGTGGCCATGCAGATGGCCGTGGGGTTGGGGTCGGGCACGCGGACGATGGGGGAGATGCCGTGGGCCTTGTAAAACTGGCAGAGCATGGCGGTCTCGGTCCGATCGATAGGCATGTGCTCGGTGCAGAAAAAAGCGAAGTCGAGTTCCAGACCAGTGGCGATCGCGGCTGCCAGGGGGTTCATCAGGCTCACGATATGGGTGCCGTAGACCCGTTCCCCGGATTGAAGTTTTTCTCTCATCTGCGCGCCCGTCATATCAATTCCTTTGTGTCGTGTAGGTCGTGGAGTCTAAAAGATACCCGGTAAGCAGCATGCCGCTTACCGGGTGGTGAATTATGTCAACTTGGCTTGCTCAGTCTTCGAGTTCACGAATCCAAACATTACGGAAGGAAACAGGATTGCCGTGGTCCTGGAACTTGAGGGGACCCTTGTCTCCGTGGGCGACGTATTCGCTGATGGAACTGCCACCTTCCCAGCCGGTGCCGCCGGTCAATTCGACCTTGTCGTGAACCAGAATGCCGTTGTGAAATACGGTAAAGGTCGCCCGCTTGGTAACTTTACCGTCCTTGAAGTGGGGGCGGTGAAAGACGATGTCGTAGCTCTGCCACTCGCCGGGCTTGCGGCAGGCGTTGACCATGGGCTTCATACGGCCATAGAGGGCCGCACATTGACCGTCGGGGTAGGTCGTGTTGTTGTAGTTGTCCAGCACCTGAACCTCATATTCCCCCATAAGGAAGACACCGCTGTTCCCCCGGCCCTGGCCATCGCCTTCGACGTTGGCGGGCGTGGCAAACTCGACGTGAAGCTGGCAGGAGCCAAACTCGGCCTTGGTCTGGATGTAGCCCGAGTCAGCCGTGGGCTGCATGGCCCCGTCTTTCAGTATCCATTTGGTGGGCGTGCCGTCGGTTGCGGTCCACTGGTGGAGATTGGTGCCATCAAAAAGTACGATGGCATCGGAGGGGGCGGCGGTGATGACGTCGCCTTCCGGCGCGGGCCCGGGTGTCACAACCGGGGGCTGGGGCTGAATCGCGGGATCTTCTTCATGGACCATAATCCCATCGATGGTCATGTACTTCACTTCTTTCATTTCGCCCTGGTCGTTCTTCTCCATCTTGGTCCATCGTTTGACGACTGGGGAATCAAAGTCGGAGGCGCTGCAGCTGGTGGCAGTCAGGACAAAGAGGAGGGCGAATAACGGGGTGATTTTTCTCATTTTTAATAGTATCTCCAGTCGTTTGGGGTTGTTTGGAGCCACCGCGGGGCCTCGCTAGACCTTAATACACCCGGTGGCGAAAGTGCAATAGGTATTCGCCGGGACGGCGGATAGCCTAACCGGAAAATCGATGTGAATTATATTGACAGAAATCTGTCAGTTCGCTATACTACGGCTGGGCTTGGGTGACGTTTGCGGCGAGGCGACTGCATTGCAGGGTGCAGAGGAAGCACGTAGACCACACCGACTAGGTGCTGCATGGGGCGGGGGTACGGGGCTGACCATTAACAGCCAGATTTGTCAACGCATGAAGTGTGCGTATGCGAAAGGGTTGAATTAATGAAGAACTATCAACGACTGTGTCTGGGGTGTGGGTTGTTACTCCTTTCCGGAGCGGCCCAGGCAGTCAATATCAACGGCTTCGAGTTTGATCTCGGGCAATTTACTGGTGCAGCAGTAACGACCAGTATTACGAATGAAATACACATTCACGGTAACCTTTGGGACAACGCGGCGGGGGTGGATCTTTTCACCCTCGGTGAATTGGCGGCGGGTCAATTCAACAACGTTGACCCCGGCGATCATATCAGCCTGGGTGATCAGCACCCACTTGATTGGTTTACGCTCACCTACGGAACCGGTGTGACGTTGGGGGCGGGCGATGGTTCCTTGTTCGTGCTCTATGAATCCAGTGGACGCCTTCCAGGGGCGCCAGATTCCGGTCGAACCGGTTGGGACATTCAGTTCAATGGAGGGACCTGGTACGATGCAGGAGTATTTGCATCCAGTGTGTCCCTGTTTCAAGATTACGCACCCAGCCACGGCGAGATCGTCTTTGATTTGACGACACTCGGCTTTTCCGTGGGTGACGTAATCAATACCGTATCCGTACGGAATCATCTTGGTGTTGGTCCCGACTTTACCTTCGGTGCCTTTGCCAGTGGTAGCTCGGCTCCTGTTCCGGAACCGGCTACCATGACCCTGCTGGGTCTGGGTGTTGCGGGAATGGCGATCCGTCGTCGTATGAACCGGGGCGCCTGATAGACTGACCTGCAAGAATCTGTTAGAAAGCGTCTCGTCCGGCCACTGGAAATATTCTGGTGGCCGGGCTTTTTTTTGTCAGGGGCCTATGAGCTGCGCAGCTTCACCTGCTGCTGATAGTCCTGATAGGCCTTTCCCCAGGCCTGGGCTTCCTCGCCGAGTGCGGGCCGACCAAATTGCTGGTAACCCCAGGTGACGATGCGCTCGGAATACGCCGCTGCCAAATCCAGTTTCTCTTTCATTCGATCCATGGGGACGATGCGCCACGGGGCATCTTTCACGGTGGCGTGGTGTACCTTGCCGTATTTTTCCACGTAGGCCTCTGGGCTTTCGCAGAAGAACTCCGCACACTCCACATTGCCCCAGAGCGTGGCACCGGAGGCCTTACACGCGGTGTGCATGGCCTGGAAGAAGGGGCGCCGCATGGCGTTGGTCACGTAGGAGAAGTGCTCGCCGCTGTCTTGCAGCATGACGATGTCGATGGCGCTGCGGCGGAGGAGCCCGGTCCAGTAGGCCGCATAGGCGTCGGGCTCGTTGTATTGAAAGGTGCCGAATATCTGGTCGCGGTCCAGGATAAAGAACGGGGAGAGGGTGACCGGTTTATCCACTGCGGCTTTCGCGCGTTGGACGAGTGCGGGGTAGAGGCGGTCGATATAGGCGGCGAAGTCGCCCCAGCTCATGTAGATTTCATGGGGGATATACCAGCCGTAGAAGGCCGGGTGTGACCCCACCAGTTTAGCCACAGCATCGAGGGTGTTCCCGCAATAGGCCAGTTCGCGGTCGAGATCCCGGTGGCCATACCAATTAGGTGTAGAGCCCGTATCCAGCAGCACCTGAAATCCCTGGGCGTGGGCCCGGTCCATCAATCCGACCAGGTGGGCGCGGTGCTCGTCGCTGTCGAGGGCAGACGTGACATTGCTGAGCCAGAGCAGGTCGAAGCCCAGGGCACGCTGGTCGGACAGCATCGTCGCCCATTGGTCGAGGGAGTAGGAATCAGGGTGATACCACCAGAGGTTTCCTGAGATCACAGGGGCACAGGGGGGGTGCGAAGGATGGGCGCCCATGAGGGAAGCCAGGCCCAGGCCCAAGGTGGAGCGGTGCAGAAACTGCCTGCGGTTTAACATGGCTCAGGCCTCGTTTTGCGGAGCTACACCCACCAACTTGCGTGCGACGGCTTCGGCCACCTTGATACCGTCCACGGCGGCCGACATGATGCCCCCCGCGAAACCGGCACCTTCGCCTGCGGGGAAGAGTCCGGGGGTGTTGACCGACTCGTAATCGTCGCCCCGGGTCATGCGGATGGGTGAGGAACTCCGGGTTTCGACCCCGGTGAGCACGGCGTCGCCCAACGCGAAGCCCCGAAGTTTCCGGTCAAAGGCACCGATGGCCTCCCGCATGGCTTCGATGACATACGGCGGGAGACAGGCTTCCAGGTCGCAGGGGGTTACCCCGGGGGTGTAAGAGGGCTTCACGCTGCCCAGTTCGGTGGATGCTTCGCCCTTCAAGAAATCTTTGATCAGTTGGGCCGGTGCATGATAGTTGGAACCACCGGTCTGGTAGGCCAATTCTTCCCAGTGCCGTTGAAATTCCACTCCGGCGAGGGGGTGTTCACTACCGAAGTCGTCGGGGAAAACTTCGACCACGAGACCGCTGTTGGCGTTGGCCTCGGCACGGGAGTAGTAACTCATACCGTTGGTGACGACCCGGCCCGGCTCCGACGCCGCCGCGATGACCTGACCGCCGGGACACATGCAGAAGCTGTAGGCGGTGCGACCGTTGCGACAGTGGTGGGCGAGTTTGTAGTCCCCCTTGCCGACGCGGGGGTGGCCGGCGAAATCACCAAACTGGGCGCGGTCTACGAGGTCCTGGGGATGTTCCACCCGGGCACCTATGGAAAAGGGTTTACGCTCGATAGCGATGCCGCGCTCATGGAGCATGGCGAAGGTGTCACGGGCGCTGTGTCCCACGGCCATGATGACGGCGGGGGTACGGATGGTCTCGCCGCTGTCGAGGGTGACCCCGGCGACTTTCCCGTCTTCGGTGATGAGGTCTGTGACCTGGGTTTCAAAGCGGGTCTCGCCCCCTGCCGCGTCGATGGCTGCGCGGAGGCTCCGAACCACACGAATCAGCTTGTAGGTGCCGATGTGGGGTTTGCCAATCCAGAGGATTTCCTCGGGGGCCCCCGCAATGACCATTTCCTCCAGGACCTTCCGCATACGATTGTTCTTGTCTTTGATGCGGGTCGTGAGTTTTCCGTCGGAGAAGGTGCCGGCACCGCCCTCGCCAAACTGCACGTTGGAGCGTTCGTTGAGCTTACCGGTTTTCCAGAAGTGGAATACATCCTTGGAGCGTGCCCGGGCCTTTTTCCCCCGTTCGATAATGATAGGGCGAAGTCCCATCTGGGCCAGGAGGAGGCCGGTGAACATGCCACAGGGGCCGATGCCGACCACGACGGGGCGGGGATATTCCTTACCGGGCTCGGCCTCGGCCACGAGCTTGTAGCGCGTGTCGGGGGAGGGTTTGATATTGGGTGCGCCCGACGTGGCGGCGAGCACCGCCTCTTCCTGCTCGACCGTTACGTCGAGGGTGTAGCTGAGCCGGATATTGGTCTTTTTTCGGGCATCCACATTGCGACGAAAGACCGTAAAGTCGGTAATCCGCGATTTGTTGACGGCCAGCTTACTGGCCATGGCCGCAAGGAGTTCGTCGTCGCTATGATCGAGGGGGAGAACGAGATTGGTCAGGCGTATCATGAACTGCTCACACGTGGGACGCGCACAGGGCACGGGTTGCGTTTCGAACGGAGCGCCACCTGGGCGCCCATGGAGGGGACACAACGGTCCCCGTTGTGGTGACTTGGATGGCCCCATTCTAGCACATTCACCAATCCGGATGGGATGTTCCGCCCTGGCGGAGGTCGTCGGCTTCTTTCACGCCAGGGGTAGTGTGGGGCCACACTCCGAACGGAAGTGGGCACCGGGTTCGTGATAGAATAGGATTCCTTCGAATGGCGGGATTCTCCCAATCCCCTTTGTGGACGTGCTATAACTCCGTCCCCTTTGCGCAACAATGTCCAATTCCAAAGAAAACACACGATTCCCTATGGCACAACAAATTAAGATTCTGGTAGTGGGGGGCGGTCCGGCGGGCATGATGGCTGCCATCATCGCGGCGCGCCGGGGTGCCTATGTGACCTTGGCGGAGCGTATGCCCAAGGTAGGCAAGAAGCTGCTGGCGACCGGGGCGGGGCAGTGCAATCTTTGCAATACCAAACCCACCCAGCGCAATTACCATGGAAATGATACGGATTTTATGGTGCCCGCACTGGAATCTTTCGGCGCGGATACGGCCCTGACATTTTTCGACGCCCTCGGCATTGAAGTCCGGGAAGTGGAGCATGGGCGGGTCTTTCCCATTACCGGCCAGGCCTCTAATGTGCTCGACGTGCTGCGCTACGAAATGGCCATGCTTGGTATCCGGGAAGTAACGGATGTGAAGATACAGGATGTTCAGCCGACGGATAAGGGATTTCTCTCCGTTTCCGCCGACGGCGAAACCTTCAAATCCGACAAAGTCATTATCGCTGCCGGAGGTACTTCGAGTCCCAACCTGGGGTCGAATGGGGGAGGCTATAAGCTGGCGAGTGCCCTGGGCCATACGGTGACGCACACCTTTCCGTCTCGGGTCCCGCTGGTGCTCGATACCTGGTTTCTCGCCCGCCTCAAGGGGGTGAAGGTGCGCGATGCCGGGGTCTCGTCCTTTGTAGACGGCGAACTCCAGCGCCGCTCGGTCGGCGATCTACTCTTCGCGGATTATGGCATCTCGGGACCGCCCGTATTGAACGTGAGCCGGACCATCGGGGAGTTTGAGCGCAGCGAGCGGGAGCTATCCGTGGCGATTGATCTCTTTCCGGAGGAGTCCATGGAGAGTATGGAAACGCTGATTCGCAAGCGGATTGGCCATGCACCCTATAAAGACCTGGAAGTCTGCCTCATCGGGCTTCTTCACAAGCGGCTGATTCCCGTGTTGTTTGCGGAGGCGGGCCAGGATGACCTGAAGCGGCCTTGTGGCAATCTGGACGACGAAGAAGTTAAGCGCCTGATTGGGATCCTCAAGGATTGGCGCATTCCCTGTAGCGCTACGAAATCCTGGATGAACTCCCAGGTGACCGCAGGGGGAGTGGACATGTCGGAGGTCGACGCCCACACGATGCAATCCCGGTTTGTGCCCGGCCTCTATTTTGCCGGCGAAGTGCTCGATATCGACGGCGATTGCGGGGGCTATAATCTACAGTGGGCCTGGTCATCGGGCTACACGGCAGGTACCCACGCGTCCACCCATCAGTAGTCCTTCTGACTATCTCTTGTTGTCCGGGGTGTGTCGATTTGTCCCGGCGGGCTTCGTCCGCTATAGTGCTCCCTTAGCTTCCCTGCTGATTTTTTGAATTTCCGCGACGTAAGGAGCATTTCGGATGCCTGTAGGACGTATTTTTCAGCGACCTGGTGTAGTTTTGGGGCTTGCCGCCCTTCTTTTCTCGATGAGTAGCACGCTGATGGCGGCACCCTCGCAACAGGTGGTCTACGAAGGAAGCGAAGGCCCGGGTCTGGGCAAGCACATCGTCTTTCTCGCCTCAGACCATGAGTATCGGGGGGAAGAGAGTCTGCCCGCGCTGGCCCGCATCATGGCGAAGCGCTATGGTTTCAAGTGCACGGTCATCTTTGGAGTGGACCCCGAGGATGGGACCCTCAAGCCGGGGAGTAGCCATCTCCGGGGGCTTTCCGTCTTGAAGGAAGCCGATCTCATGGTGGTGTTCTTCCGCTTCATCAATATGGATGACGAAGAAATGCAGCACTTCGTGGATTACGTGGATCGGGGTGGCCCCATTATGGGCCTGCGTACTTCAACCCACGCCTTTAAGATTCCCGAAGGACGAAAGTTCTATTCCTACGACTTTCGCTACCCCGGGGAGGAGCACTACATGGGCTTTGGCCGCCAGGTGCTCGGGGAGACCTGGGTAACCCACTACGGAAAAAACCATGCCCAGAGCTCTATACTGGCCGCCGAGCTGGATAACCGGGACCACCCCATCTTGCGGGGTGTGACGGCCATGCACACCCAGGCAGGCGCCTACACGGCGGATCCCATTGAGGGCAGCACCATCCTGGCGCGCTGCATTGTGTTAAATGGGATGACGATTGACTCGCCCGTGGACACGACGAAAGAGTTAATGCCTGTCGTGTGGACGAGGAACTACACGAGTAAATCGGGCAAGGTGGCGCGGATTTTCACGACGACCCAGGGGGCATCGGAAGACATCCTGAGCGAAGGATTCCGCCGCTTGCTGGTTAACGCCCACCTCTGGTGCCTGGGAATGGAGGATATTATCAAGGCCGATAATAGTGTAGACTTTGTCGGTCCCTACCATCCCAGTACCTTCAGCTTTACGGAATTCCGTCGGGGCGTCAAACCGGAAGACGTGGCGGGTTGGGATACACCCATATTGAATCCGGAGGCACCGCTGGTGCTCGAGGACGGCAAATAGACTTGGGCCGATTCACGGGACCGCGATCACAAAAACGTATTACCATGGGAGAAGAACGCATGAAGTTTGGAATTCACATCCTGGTCGCTGCGGTGGCCTGTTGGGCCCCCCTGGTGGGGGCGCAAGTCACGCTGAATGAGGGGGATCATATCGCCTTCATTGGAAACGCGTTGCCCGATCGGATGCAGCACGATGGCTGGCTGGAAACCTATCTCCAGGCCGCCAACCCGGATAAGGGGCTGGTTATTCGGAATATGGGTTTTACGGGGGACCAGGTAGCACTGCGCCCGCGCAATGAAAACTTTCAGACGGTCGACGAGGCCCTGACCCTTGTGGGCGCGGACGTTATCTTCGTATTCTTCGGCTACAACGAATCGTTTTCCCGCGATCCGATGAAGTTCAAGAGCGAGTTGGCGGCACTCATCGAAGAGTCGCAGGAAAAGAAATACAACGGGGAATCGGCACCCCGCCTGGTGCTGTTTTCACCCATCGCCCATGAGAATCTGAATTCCCCCAATTTCCCGAGTGGCGAAGAAAACAATCTCTGGCTTTCGATTTACACCGACGCTATGGCCCGGGTAGCCCATGAGTACGGATTGCCCTTCGTCGACCTCTTTGCGGCCTCCCAGGCGCTGTATGACGCCCAGGAGAAACCCCTCACCATCAACGGGGTTCACCTGAATGAATTGGGCAACCAGTTGATTGGCAAGGCCATTGTGGACGCCCTGGGGATGTCCTGTCCCGAGGAGGGATTGGCGACCATACGCAATGCTGTGCTGGAAAAGAACTGGTGCTGGTTCAATCGGTACCGGGCGACCGACGGTAATGACGTGTGGGGCAGCCGCTCGACGTTGGCCTTCGTGGATGACCAGACCAACGCCGAGGTGCTCCAACACGAATTGGTGATGCTCGACGTCATGACCGCCAACCGTGACAAGGTCATTTGGAAAGCCACCCAGGGCGAACTCGTTCCGCCGGACGACAGCAATGTGCCGAATCCGGTACAGGTGATCTCCAATATTGATAGCCGTCCCAATGGCGGCAACGGCTCCCTCGAACGGGTGCCTGCCGAGAAGGGTCCGGAAACCCTCACGCTGGCCCCGGGCATGGAAGCCAATCTCTTCGCCTCTGAAGAAATGTTCCCCACCCTGGTAAACCCGGTGCAGATGGGGGTAGACACCAAGGGCCGTATCTGGGTCGCAGCGTGGCAGACCTACCCCAAGTGGCAGCCCGACCAGGAAATGCTGGATCAGCTGATTATCCTCCCCGATGAAGACCGGGACGGCGTAGCCGACGAAGCGATCACCTTCGACTATATCCACAACCCCACGGCATTTACGTTCTGGAACGGCGGTGTCATTGTCGCCTCCGCGCCCAACATCTGGTTCTTGAAGGACACGGATGGAGATGACAAGGCGGATCACCGAGAGATTCTCTTCAGCGGTATCGACTCGGCCGACACGCACCACGCGGCGAACAATTTCGCCTTTGGTCCGGATGGCTATATCTATTACCAGCGTGGTGTATTCCACGTAAGTAATGTGGAAACTCCCTGGCAGGTGGCCCAGCTCTCGGGCAAGACGGGGATGTATCGTTTCAATCCCCGCACCCATCGCTTTGCCTTCCATGCGGATAATTCGCCCAATCCCCACGGTATCGATTTCGACTACTGGGGCTATCACCTGGCGACCGATGCCACGTCGGGTCGGGCCTTTCAGGTTCGGATGGACGGCGGTGGCGGCTTCGAGATGCACAAGCTGCTTGAGAAGACGGTGCGCCCCGTGCCGGCCAGTGGTATTCTTTCCAGTCAGCACTTCCCGGAAGAAAACGAAGGCAATTATCTGATTCTGAATGCCATCGGTTTCCTGGGAATCAAACAGTACAATCTGGAATATAAGGAAGACGGCAGCATCTGGGGCACGGAAACCGATGACCTGCTGGTTTCCAGCGATGGCAACTTCCGGCCTGCCGATTTCGCGGTGGGTGATGATGGTGCGGTTTACGTGGCCGACTGGGCCAATCCCCTTATCGGGCATATGCAGCACAACGTGCGCGACCCCAGCCGCGACCACGAACACGGTCGGGTCTACCGGATTACTGTGCCGGGCCGTCCGCTCCAGGAAGCCGTCAAAGTGGATGGTGAGCCTATTGAAGCCCTGCTGGAGGTGCTGAAGCACCCGACCAACAGTGTGCGTGAGCGTGCCCGTGTGGAGCTCAGCGAGCGGGATACGGACGCGGTCATCGCGGCGACCGCGGAATGGATTAAGCAGTTCGACGGTACCAAAGTCGAAGACGCCCACCACCTGCTGGAAGCCCTGTGGGTCTATCAGCAGCACAACGTGGTGAATGAAGGGCTCCTGACCGTGCTGCTCCATTCGCCGGAAGTGAATGCCCAGAACGCCGCCCAACGCGTGAAATACATGTGGGAAATCGAAGGCCAACTGGGTGAAGGCGATGTGGTGGATATGTCCCACATGGGCCATATGGGGCATTCCGCCGAAGATGCCATGCGCGCCTCGCAGGACTTCCGTAACCAGCCACCGTCTCCCGACCCCGTCATGGACGGCGATACCCTGGTGATTCATATTCAGACGCTCAAAGAGCAAATGAAGTATGACCGCCAGGCCTTCGCAGTAGGGCCGGGAATGAAAGTGCGCCTTATCCTCAGCAACCCCGACGCCATGGACCATAACCTGGTCATGGTGAAGCCTGGTGCGACGGCGGCGGTGGCCACGGCCTCCATGATGTTGGGTGCCCAGGGCATCGAGAAAGATTGGACGCCCGAGAGCGACAAAATTCTATTCGCTACCGAGATGCTTTCTATCGATGAAGAAGCCACGGTGGAATTTGTGGCCCCCACGGATAAGTCGATTTATGAGTACCTTTGCACCTACCCCGGGCACTGGATGCTCATGAACGGCCTGATGCACGTGGTCGATGACCCCATCAAGTGGATGGCGGACAACAAGGCGACGGCGATCAATTCGGCGAGTAATCGGAAACTGGTCCAGGAATGGACCGTGGCCGACCTTGCACCGGCCCTGAGCAAGATAGAATCCGGACGTGACCTGGAGCGCGGCGCCAAGGTTTTTGCCGAGGCTTCGTGTGTTTCCTGCCACAAAGTGGGCGAGGGCAAAGTGGCGGTTGGCCCGGACCTTGCCGGTGTGGCTGAGCGCCTGGATCCCCAGACCATGTTGGTCGAAATGTTCGAACCGTCCACCGTGATTAACGAGGACTACAAGTCCTGGGAAATCAAAATCGAGACGGAAGATGTGCTTGCGGAGAACACCTACCTGGGCCTGATCGCCGAGGAGACGGACGAATTCGTGCGCCTTCTCACCAATCCGCTCAACGACACGGAAGGCATCAAGATTCCAAAGAATAAGATCCTCTCTCGTACGGCGGCCCCCTTGTCGGCCATGCCCACCGGCTTGCTGAACAGCTTCAAGCGGGGGGAGATTCTCGATCTCATTGCCTATCTGCGTTCGGTGAAAGCCCCGCAGCAATAAGTCAGACCGAGAGAAAAAGCGGTAAGTCTACGCGCGCGATGCCTTGGCATCGCGCGCGTTTTTCCTTGCTTCGGTCCCAGATTACCCCGAAGTCAGGGAGCGGCGTCATAGGCAGCTTGAATAGCTGCCATGTCGAGATTCTCCATCGTGAGCACGGCAGCCATCACCTGGTCTGCCCGGGTGCGGTCTTCCATCATCGCGGCTATAGCCCGGGGTACAATCTGCCACGACACCCCGAAGCGGTCTCTCAGCCATCCACACCGTTCCGTGGTTCCGCCAGCAGACAATTGCTCCCAGCAGTGGTCTATTTCGTGTTGGGTTTCACAGGGGAGTACGAAGGAGACCGCTGGGGAAAAGGGAAACTGGGGGCCACCGTTGAGGGCCATGAACGGTTGACCCAGGAGGGTAAAGCTTACGGTCAACACGGTACCCGGCGGCATGGGGGCGCCTTCGCCATAATAGGCGATCGACCCCAATCTGGCGTCGGGGAGAACTTCCGTGTAGAAACGGGCAGCTTCTTCCGCCTCACGGTCAAACCAGAGACAGGGTATAATGGCTTTCATGACTTCGTTCCTCCGAGTTACTTGCGTAAATACACGCAACGTCCTATTAAGATGACGATTCGCGGATGACACGTAGGACACCTCCTGCGGCGCGAGCAGGTTGGAAAGCGATTGGGTCTCCTATGCTGAAACAACTGAAGATACTCGTTCTGGCGAGCCTGTGTTCCTGGTACGGCATGATGACCTTCCATGAGGCAGGCCACGTGCTAGTGGCCTGGTCAAGCGGAGCGGAGATTGTGGAAGTCTCGATTCCGCTACTGGGATTCTCCCATACCATCGTGGAGAAGGATCCGAATCCCCTGTGGACGGCCTGGGCGGGGGCGCTGGGAGGGGATGGGTTCGCGCTGCTACTCCTCCTCGTTACCCTGCGCTTTCCTCGAAGGGCCAGGCACATCGCCCTCTATATTGCCGGATTCTCGCTGGTTGCCAACGGACTGTATCTGACTGTCGGCCTGCTATACCGCGCAGGAGACTGCGAAGTGCTCCTTCGCCTGGGCGCGGAACCCTGGGAGCTACTCTTATTTGGGCTCACGAGTACGGTCATGGGCCTGGTATGTTGGCACCGTATGGGGGATATCCGAACGTTCTTTCTGCCGGAAATCACGCTCGCCGAGGGCATGCGCGATGGGGAGCGTGAGTAAGACGCGCCAGGAAGCTGTGGCAGAAGGTTTTGTGTAGCATCGCAGCGTTATGCGAGAGTGGAGGGTGAACGATCGCAACGCTCAGGAGTATACAGCGGTTATCCCTACTGCGTAAGTAGATACGCATGTTCCGACCGTGCACCATGCGCAGTCCCTGGGCCTTCAGTGATGCCTTTTTGTGCTGGCGCTTCGGGAGGCATGCCGTAAACTAAAGGAGCTGCGTTATGCGCGTCGACGAAGAAGCTCAGGGCACTCCTGGCGCACTGCCACCGGGGCAACGCGCCATTGCCCACTTTCCCCGATTCGGGTTGCCGGAGTTCGCCTATCGCTTCCCGCGAGATAAGGAGAACGTGTCGCTGATGGTGGGGGGAGAGGTGGTGGAACAGGTCGACGTTTCCGAAGGACTTGCTCGCCTGACGCGGGTAGAACAGGTTTCTGATTTTCATTGCGTAACGACGTGGACCCGAAGGGAGCTGCTTTGGAGCGGCTATCGCTTTAAGGATTTCTACGACGCCCTGGTAGCGCCGTTGATTCCCGACGGACTGTCGCTGGATTTTGTCGTGATTAAGGGGCAGGATGGGTATCGGACTACCCTGCCGCGGGAAGATCTGATGGGGGAGGACGTCTTGCTCGCCGACAGGTTGGATGGGGCGCCGCTGGGTATGGCCCATGGCGCACCGTTACGGCTTGTGGCCCCGGCGCACTATGGCTATAAAAACGTGAAGCATCTCCGCAAAATTGAATTCTGGCGCGACGGGACGAACTACCAACCACGTGGCTTGCGCTTTATGGCCCATCCCCGGGCGCGCGTCGCGCTGGAGGAGCGGGGAAACGGCGCACCAGGCTGGTTCTTTCGCTATCTCTACCGTCCAACAATACGGCCCGCGATCGCGCTGTTTGCCCGGGCCCAGGCTAAATACGAGGAGATGGAATCGTCGCGCTGAGCAATGGGCGATCCGCGTTCTCCGATCAGGGCAGTTGGGCGCGGATGGCGTCGGCGACTTGCTTGGCCTGGGCTGCCCGACCGGATTCACTGAAGTGGGTCCCGTCTTTGGAAAAAAAGGGGGTGTGTTCGGCGACCAGCCCGTACAGGTCATTAATGGCGACGCCCTGGCCTGCCATCACTTCACGGGCAATGGCGTTGCGCTGAATCACTCGGGGGGTGCGCTCTTCATGGATTTTCTCTATATCATTGCCCACCCGGACCGGAGTCGTCATGGCCCAGACAAGTTTCGCCTTGGGCGCCTTTTCCTTTACAAGGGCGATGAGTCGGGTGAGGCCCCTTCGATAGTCGTCTTCCGTATAGCCCCAGCCATGGAGGCCGTTGTTCAGATGGATCACGGCAAAGTCGTAGCGCGACAGTAAGAGGCCGAGTTCGGCGAGGAAGTCGGGGTGGGAGAGGAATTTGGAGGTGGTGTATCGAGCGCAGGAGACGTCTTTTCCGAGTTCTTTTTCGACGCCGGCGAAATAACCGCGGACAATGGAGTCGCCCACGAGGAGCACCCGTGTGGCCTCATCGTCGTTGGCATCCGTGATCCAGATGTCAGACCATTCAATCCGCTCGTGGATGACGGCTTCGCCGTGTGCCGCTCCGATCGTAATGGCCAGAAGTGGGATAAGAAAGGAAAGTACGCTGCGCAATGGTGGGGCCTCCGGGCGCGTGTGCGCCGTTCTTCACCGTCAGGAATCGGCTTCCGACGGCGGTTTTATTTCGGGGTAGAGTATATCCATACACTTGGGGCAGATGCCATGGCTGAATTCGGCTTCGGTATGTTCGCTCACGTATTCCTCCACCTGCTTCCAATAGCCCTCTTCCCCGCGAATGCTCTTGCAGCTGGCACAAATGGGCAGTAGACCCGAGAGGGTGTTTACTTCCTTGCGCAGTTTGCGTTCTTCGTCAAAGATTTTGTCAATGCGGCGCTGGTAGGCACCAATGCTGATATAGGTGAGACCGAGGATGATGAGCGTGATAGAGGCACATATCGTAAGATTTACCAGCAGCGCCTCATAGTTGCGCTGGGTGAGCGGACCTTCCGCTTGCTCAATGATGAGATGCCAGTTGAGTTCAGGAATAAAGCGGGAGTTGATATGGACGAGTCCACTGGGCCGCTCAATTCTGATTTGGCTCATTGACGTGGATAGAAGGTCCGCGGCGGCTTCTTCGAAGCCTTCCAATTCACGGAGATTGGAAATATGCTGCGGTATCTCGGCACCGCGTAGTACGAAGTCCCCCTGCGGATTCACGAAATAGATGTGGTGTCCGTAGGTCTGCCGGTAGCGGGCGACCATTTCGCCGATGGAGTCGATGGTAAGGCCAACACCAGTAGCACCCAGATAGGCGCCAGACGCGTCGTGAATCTTGTGGTTGACGAAGACCGTGAGATTGTCTTCATTGGCCATGTCGGGGTCGACGTTGGTCTCGTATTCGGCCTCCAGGGTACGGATACGGAAATACCAGGCGTCTCGGGGTTCCGATTCCTGCACTTCCTTGAGGATTCCGCCTCCGTAATAGTAGCGTCGGGTTTTCTCTGAGACCAGGAAGCTTGAGTAGGTCTCGTATTCTTTCTTTATCTCGCCGAGGTATTTGCTTATCTGGCCTTCGTCCAGTTCCCCGCTGGCGATCCAGTCCTTCAGGAAGGTGTCATTGGCCATGAGGGAGGAAATGAAAACAGGGCGTAACAAGTCCCGTTGTATTTCGGAATATACCGTGTCGCCGGTGAGCGGCAATGCGCTGGATACGATGTGTTCCCGCATGCTGTTTACGGAAACGAAGTAGCCGGCGAGGCTGGTGGAAAGAAAGCCGCTCACGAGTAGAATGCTGAGCAGTGCCAGGAGGCCGAATTTTTGCCGACGATAGGTCATAGCAGTGGGAAACATCCTTTTGACGTAGAATCGCTGAGGCACAAGGGCCTTTCGATCAGTATAGCGGGGTGGGGCACGCTGGGGGGTAAAAATATGCTGGTCTGGAGGGCCGTGATGCTGTCTTCAAGGGACATGGGCCAGACAGGCCGCCACGATTTTCAGCGGATCGGGGGCTATCTTGCCATCGAGATGGGCGATGACCTGTTCCGCGGGCGCGTCTCCGAATCGTTCGAGGGCTTCCTGCACTTGTTCGCATATGGCCTCATCGACCCACGGCGATGGGTCCGTGATCTTGTTGGCTTCGATGTAGGCTTCCAGGTAGCCACGAACCTTTTTGGGGCTTCGTCCCAATTCTTCGGAGACCTCGGCTACTTCCCACCCCAGTTCGAATAACTCAAAGGCACGGTCCCGGGCCTTGTCGGGTTTGTTGGGGCGGGGTGCTTGCTTCTCGCTTCCCGCACCTTCATGGGCCCGAATGACCGGGAGAAAGGTGCTGGCGTAGTCGGCGCATTTCTTTTCACCGACGCCGTGCACCTGGAGAAAGGCCATCTCGTCCAGGGGTTTTTGTTTGGCCATATCCCGCAGGGAGGCATCGCCAAACACCGTAAAGGCCGGCACATTCCGCTCCATGGCGATTTCACGGCGGAGATCCCGGAGTCGGCTAAACAGGGCCTTGTCCACACCTTCCCAGGACTTGGAGGCCGCGGCAGACTGTTTGCGCGGGGACTTGCGGGTCTCGGCGGGCTTAAGCAGTCGGGGCAT
Source organism: Candidatus Hydrogenedentota bacterium (assembly GCA_034669905.1). Classification (GTDB taxonomy): domain Bacteria; phylum Hydrogenedentota; class Hydrogenedentia; order Hydrogenedentales; family JAEUWI01; genus JAEUWI01. The sequence continues at coordinate 1,711 of JAXMOL010000040.1, read as the reverse complement.
TTCGTCTCCCCGCAGCATATCCCGGCCACGGGCGGTAACGCCGAGGATGTTGTATTCACCGACCTTGCAGAGAAAGCCCTGGGAGACCAGTTGCTCGATCCACGTGCGAATGACCGGCGCGGGGTGTTCCCGGAGGAGTCCCCAGGTGCTCAGTTTGTCGTGGCCTTTGTCGACCACGCGCGCCTCACGGGAGCCGGTCAGGATGAGGGTGGTATAGCTCGGGCCTGCCACTTCATCCAGACGCACGACGCAGGAGGCTATTTTCTGGGCGATGACCCGGGCGTCTTCCACCAATTCGGCATTACCCAGACAGAGGTCGCAGGCACCGCAATTGTCTTTCTCCAACTTCTCGCCGAAATAATCGAGGAGCACCTGATGGCGACAGGTCACATCGGTGCAGTAGTTGTACATTTCGTTCAGCTTGTCGAGAGAGATCTTGAGGGTGGCCGCGTCCTGATCCTGCAGGATGGTCTTCCACAGGCCGAAGTCGCTGCCGGAATAGATAAGGCGGCATTCCGCTTCCAGACCATCTCTGCCGGCCCGTCCGCTTTCCTGCTGGTAGTGCTCAATGGATTTTGGCATGCCGGTATGGACCACGTAGCGCACATCGGGCTTGTCGATACCCATGCCGAAGGCGACGGTGGCTACGATGATTTCGGCTCCTTCTTTGGAAAAGGACTCCTGATTGCGCTCCCGTGCGGCGGCGTCCATACCCGCATGATAGGGGAGGGCGGGATGCCCTTTGGCGCGGAGTTTTTCACAAAGCTCCTCCACTTTCTTGCGGGTGATGCAGTAGATTACCCCCGATTCCCCGGCGTGCCGCTCCACCACATCGAGTACCTGGGCCAATTCGTTACTGCGCCGCTCCACGGAATAGACCAGATTGGGCCGATCCGCCGACGCCACGAGCACCTCGGGTTCTTTCAAGGCGAGGGCCGCGCAGATATCCTCCCGCACCTGGGGGGTGGCGGTGGCGGTATAGCCGTGAAAGGCCGTATCTGGAAAAGCTTCACGCAAGGTGGAGAGCGTGCGGTATTCGGGACGGAAATCGTGCCCCCACTGACTGATACAGTGGGCCTCGTCTATCGCGATAAAGGAGATGTTGAGCCGTTGCAGGTAGGAAACGAATTCCGCCTTCATGAGGCGCTCGGGGGCCACATAGAGGAGTTTTACCTCGCCCCGCTGGAGGGCCTCATGGGTTTCCCGGCGCTCATGGGGCAGGAGGCTGCTGTTGATGAATGCCGCACCCACGCCGACGGCCCGCAGGCCATCCACCTGGTCCTTCATGAGGGAAATCAGCGGTGAAACGACCACCGCCATCCCGTCCATGGCCAGTGCGGGCACCTGATAGCACAACGACTTACCGCCGCCCGTAGGGAGCACCACAAGGGAATCCCGGTGACCCGTGATGCGCAGCATCGCTTTCGCCTGCAGGGGACGGAGGCTTTCATAGCCCCAGTGGCGTTTTACAATGTCGGACAGCGCGTCCAGATTCATGAAGGGGTCCTGAGAAGTGGGGGAGGTGGGGAATATCTATGGGCCCAAACTTTAACACAGGAAGCCAGTGGCATGGAACCGTAAGGAGCCCGCCACATTCAAGCATTAAGTGCAATTCTTCTTTTTTGACATTCGGCGTTGAAGGTTTCGTTGGGTGTTCTGAATTCTAAGAGTGCTTTTGGTCGTTCGTTGATTTCCTTGGTTATTCGCTCAA
>JAXMOL010000039.1:0-79353 GCA_034669905.1 Candidatus Hydrogenedentota bacterium | reverse complement strand
GGCCGTCTGGATAAATCCGCCCAAACGGGATACACCGGAGAAAGACAAAAACACAGTCCAAATACTCTCTAATTAAAACCTATGACTGTCTCAATATGCTTGACATCTACCGATACGTATAGAATGTTGTCGTTGTAGCCATTTGCCGTAAGGGTAAAGGGCACGGTGTCGGGCGTGCCGATGGTGTAGCCTGCCCCGCCGACTCCATTGGTTATACTCACCGCTGTTGCAAAGGCCTCGTTGGTTACTGTGACCAGAAAAAGCGCCGCAGCCATTCCAATAAAGAGTTTCTTCTTCACGATGTGTCTCCCGGGCTCAGAATTGTGCCCATGTTCAACCCGCGCGAAAGAGCCTGTGGGTCCCAGAACAGACTGGCACCACGCTTCGCATTTTCCGCGATAGAAGTGCATGATCCATGCCACTTGTTGCATGCATCATCTTGCCCGAAGGAACTTTGAGAGAATACTACGATTTCTTATCTTCTTCTGCGTATTATCAATAGACTGGTCCATCGAAGTAATCATGGCTGACCAATCTATTGTCATATCAATCCCATCTATTCCGAGGTTTTCTAAAGTGTAGCTTCAATCTCCCTATCTCAATTACTCAATTATGAACAACTAATAATCACCCAACAGGTTTACACCGGTCTAACATCACTTGTGAGCAACCGTCGGATTCAGTCCAAACAGCGGCGTGAGAAAAGCTTCCCAGCCAGAACGGTAGTTTTCCGAGGTCACAAATCCGTTATTGTGGCCCCCCTCGATTTCCAGGAAGGACTTTGGCTCGGTCGCTCGCTCAAAGAGCCCTTCCCCATTCTCAAAGGGAATGACTTCATCTGCAGGTCCATGGACAATGAGCAGGGGGCTTCGTATATCGGCCACCTTGTGTTTATTCTCAAAGCGGTGGCGAAGCGCCCAGGTCAGGGTGCGGAGCAAGGGATTGTGGCGGGCCACATCGGCGACCGATAAGAAGGCACTCTCCAGAATTACCCCCCCGGCTTCCACGTGCCGGGCCAACTCCGCAGTAGGTGCTCCCCCCAGCGAGCGGCCGAAGAGGAGAACGTCTTTGGCCTCGACCCCACGCTCCTGCGTCAAGTAATCCCACATGGCCTGGATGTCCGCATAGCACCGCGCTTCCGACGGTGACCCGGTGCTGTAGCCATAGCCCCCATAGTCATAGGCCAAAACGGAAAAACCGAAACTGCGCAGCAGCCCAATAGACTCCAGGCGGCCCGCGAGACTACCGGCGTTTCCGTGGGAGAATAGTACCACCCCCCGATGATTTTCAAGGGGGATGTACCAACCGAAAGTCTCTTCGCCGTCCACGGGTAGGCGGATCTCTTCAAAGTCCCAGCCAAGAACAGCGGGGTCCCGATCCATTTGGCGGGACGCGGGAAAGAGAATCCGGTCCTGGAAGGTGTAGAGCAGCACGGCAACCAGGAGGTAAGCCGCCACGAGGACCATCAGCATACTGAACGCGACGGTCATCCACACGACAAGAACATTCCTCTCCGAAGCAGAAGCAGCGAACTATGCCGCTTCATCCGCGTCGTCATACTCGGCCAGAAATCGTTCCAGGCGCTCAACAATCGGGGCGACTTCCATGAAGTCCATCAAGTCTTTGCGCAGATTGGCAATATTACGCACGCCTTTCAGATAGCCAGCATAGTGACGGCGGAAGGAGGGTACACCGCGGCGTTCCCCGCGATACTCCACCGAATCGCTGAGGTGGCGAATGCACATCTTGATACGCTCTTCCAGGGTCGGGTCGGGCAAATGCTCGCCGGTCTCCAGAAAATGACGGGTGTAGCGGAAAATCCACGGGCTATGGATAGCCCCGCGGCCAATCATGACACCGTCGCAGCCCAGGTCGAAACAGGCCTTGGCATCTTCGGGGGTGGCGATATCACCGTTGGCAATGAGCTGGATCTTGCTGGCCTCTTTGATCCGGGGCAACCAGGACCAATCGGCACTGCCGGTGTAGCCCTGTTTCCGGGTCCGGCAATGAACCGTGAGGGCCGCTACCCCGAGGGCTTCCAACATCTGGGCGACTTCGAGAATGACGAAACTGTTCTCATCCCACCCCAGCCGGGTCTTCACGGTCACGGGCCGATCGGTGCCGCGAATAACGGACTCCACGACGGCCTGAAATTTATTAATATCGCGGAGGAGCCCCGCGCCATCGCCCCGCATGGCAATCTTCTTAACCCAACAGCCGCAGTTGATATCGACCCAGTCCGCACCGGCGTCTTGCGCGATGCCGGCGGCCTGTTCCAAGGACTCTTCCCCACTGCCATAGAGCTGGATGGCCACCGGGCGCTCGCCGTCGTGGACCTGAATCTTGTTCATGGTCTGTTTGACGTTGCGCACCAGGGCTTCGCAGTTGGCGAATTCGGTAAAGAGCAAATCGGCCCCCTGCTCTTTGCAGATACGGCGGAAGGGGACGTCGGAAACGTCTTCCATGGGAGCGAGGCAAAGGGGATGCTTTATGTCGATGGAGCCAATTTTCATGATAGAGATTCTGGGGATTGGGCTGCGGCGAATGGGTTACGGGCTTAAATTATACCAGAATAGGCCCCACAATGTCGTTTGCCGCGCTCATCTGCTGTCTGGTGCAGAAATAAGGACGGCCCCCATCGGGGACCGTCCCTTCTACAATCCATCTCCTCAGCGACTACATATCCATATAGGGCATATCGGGCACGAGCCCCAGCAGGCGCGAATAGACTGTCAGTGCGCCCCGGTGGTGGGCCGTGTGATCGTCGATACCGCTGATAATGGCCAGCTTTGGCTCGCCACCCATCACAATGCCTTCCGGCAAGGGTTCCCGCAGCTCTTCAATGGTCTTCGATTGAATGAGTGCCACGGCCTCGCTCGCTGATTTGTCGAGCCATTCCCGTGCTTCTTTGAGGGATTCGATCTTCATGACGGGCACCATGTGTTTCTCGAATTCCATATCGAAACCATCGGTCCGCTTGAAGGCCCCCTCAATAAACCAATCGAAGGTCTGGGCCACGTGGGCGACTTGTTGCGCGACCGTCATCATGCCGTCTTTCGGCGCAAAGGTGGAATGCTCCTCGGTCAGACAGCGCGTTGAGCGGTCAAAGAATTCTTTCGATACCGCAAGTCCATTGGCAAAAATTTCCGGTGTCATGGTCCTCAACTCCTTATAGTAGTTCATAGGTATTTCATGTCCCAGCGACATAAGCAAATCATAGCACCGGGCTCCTGACAGAACCTGTCAGGAGACTGCATAAACTTTCAGTTAGAATCTTGTGAGCGCTTTCCAGGCCCTGCATCAAGGCTCGGAGAGCGCTACGTGCAGCACATGGACCGCGAAGGGCTCATAGCTGATGGAAAAGTGGTGATTTTCTTCCTCCCGTTCCACTGGGAGTTGGTCTTCAAAACGGGTTAGGACCTGCTGCACGGGGCGCGTGAATTCGAAAGTCCCCCGCAGCATCGCATCATCCAGATTCACTGTCAGCAACAGATACTCATTGTCGCCCAGGGGTTTGGCCAAAACACGAATCGGGTTTTCGGTTACCCCTTCGCCCTCTACTGCCAGGCCCAGTCCCAGCGATTCGTCCGCCGTGGGTGTGAAGATGATCGGCGCCAGGGCCTCTAATTCCGCATTGATGTGGGTGGTCGCCTCCCACAATGCACGGGACTGGACCAACTGCATCGGGGTTGCCGGGGTGGGTCTCGTATACCCCTCCTGATGGGGAACAGGCGTGTAGGCGGTCTTCGGGTTGGGCGCCATACCGATCACGGTGCCGTCCCGTGGGATGTAGGTATCCCACGTGAAGTAGATGATGCCCGTGGCCCCATGGATAATTCCGGCATAGACCTGGGCACGCAACTGCTGGGGTGTGGGAAAGCGGAAGGCAAAGGTCTGGCCAAATTCGCCCGGCTGTTCGAAGGCGCCAACAATGAGCCACTGGGGACGTTTCTCCTGGCCGTTGGAAACACCCAGCGAAACAGATTGGGGAATTCCGTTGGGTTCCGCACCAATGGAGCGTGCGCGGTGTTTCCTGTTCATGATGGGGTAGTTGTCGTGGCAGGCGATTTCGGCGGCTCCGTTCCACTTCAGCCACCAGTCGGTCGCAGGGGGCATGATCCACGGGGCGTCATTAATGAAGACCGGTAGCGACGGCGCCACCTGATGAATTTCTTCGCGATAGGCCTGGAATTCCGCGAAGAGGGCATCCATGTCCACGCTACCAAGCTTGCCGATAGGCTCGTCGTGCCACACATTGCCCAGCAGGCGCTTCGTACCGGTAAGGAGCGTCCGTTCTTCGGGCTGCACTTCCCCCATGTAGACCAACTGCATCTGGTGCGCTTCGGCGGCATCCAGCGCCTGTTGCAGGGGAGAAAACCAGGGCCAGACGGTGTTAAACCGTGCTTCCTTGAGCACGGCCCAATCCGACTCGGATTCCCACTGCTTGCCAGGAAGCTGGGCGCCCCACAGGCCAATGGGAAGAAAAGATTCCGAAGGGTCGTAGTCCATCCGCACCCGTCCTTGGGCATCGGTATGGGGTACACCGTTCCGATAGATGGTCTGTATGGCCTCATTGTTGGTGGATGGCTGGGCGGATACTACCCCGGCGACAACGAGCGCACAGGCCAGAAACTTGAAATACATAGGGAGGTCTTTCCGTAGGATACTGCAAAGAGGAACTGCTTTTTCTGCATTCTATCCACCCAACAGGGGTAGCACAAGTCCTGCGAAAAGGCCCCCCACCCACACGCTGACAACACAACGCCCCCCGGAAGTCAGACTATCCGGGGGGCAATGGTGCTTTGGGATTTCAAACGGTATGGGAATTACTTGCGGGCGCCAAAACGACGGCGGGCTGCGAGGGCGGCCAGTCCCATACCCATAAGGGTCATGGTTGCCGGTTCCGGAACGGGTGCGAAATCAGAACCGACTTCGAAGTCATCCCAGATGGTGTAGGGCGTGCCGCCATTCTGGGGACCATTCGCCGGGTCAAACTGGGTGAACAGGCCGATTTCCGTACCGAGGTTGGTGTAATCATTCCGGTAGGACGCACCGATTTCGATTCCATCCAGGAAGAAGTGAATACGCCCGTCGCTGCTGCTCAGCTGGAACATGAGGTTGTGCCAACCGTCACTACGCGCTTCTCCGGAATCAACCCAACCGGGAGAGGATTCACCGGCAGCTACGTAGTAGTAGTCGTCCGTGTTGTTGAAACGGGCACCATACTGCACGTCAGTCCAGTCTTCTCCGCCTGCAAGATAGGGATTGACCCAATCCGGCACGGCAAAAAGCTGTCCGGCAGACGCGTTGGCCGTACCTTCGTCGTAGTACCAGACGCTGACATAGGGATTGTATGCGGCGTCCAGGGCAACGTGGTCCAGGGATTCAACGCTGACACCGGCCCACCACATCCAGGGCTCGGCCACGGAAGCGGCCGTCAACTGCAGGCCGTAGGAGCCGCCGTGTGCGGTCGTCGTCTGCTGCATCATCTGACCCACCGGTGGCGCACCATGGCGATAGGCGGTGTTCACCCAGCCATTCGCATAGTCGCCGGTCCAACCGGTTTCAAAGTCATCATAAAAGAGGACCGTCGCATAGGAAGGCGTGGCTGCCGCCACCATGATCGCCGCAGCAATCAGCCCCAGGTAGTTCTTCTTCATTCTGTATTCTCCTTGTAAGCTACTCATCTCCGGCCACATCCTGGCGTCCACCATGGACGCAACAGACGGCGCAGAGATACCCATTGCTTGGTGGAAAAAGAGAAGCCCCGAGAAATGCCCCCGCGATGAGTCCCAAAGCAGCCTCATCAACCGCAACCTGATGTCCTTGCAGGACACCACCCGTATACCGCATTTCCCCAGCGCCTTCTTCTCCACCGACTGGCAAAAGCCTGCAAGAATTGGGCCATCAATGGCGAGATCAGCACCTGCGGATGCGCACACCGCTAACCCACTTTTACTATTTGACTTACACACCTAAGCGCCAACAGTTCGAAACAAGTGACACCATCTCTTCCTGCGCCCAACCCCGTTGCGGCATGAGAAGTTATTCAGCTGTGATTGACAATTGCTCCGAGCGACACGTCAAATCCAGTTTACCTGAATGGCCGTGCAGGCCTTGTCATGGGGACGTGGGAGTCGTCGCGGTGCAATGGGCGTGTTTCACGAAAATACCGATCACCTGCGTCAGCCCTCCCGCGATTATGACCCACTGAAGAGTGCCAGCCAGAAAGAGCGCTACCATGTTACCGTTCACACCCATCGCCCCAAGCACCCATCGGGCCGGACTATCCAGCAGGTTGGCGATGACCACCAGTAGAAATACGGGACTCTGGTCACTGAGCCCGCCCGTCGTGTGTGCCCAGAGCAGGAGCAACCAGAGTACGGTGTGAACACCTGCGAACACGGATACCAGGACGACGAAAACTTTCCACCTCGTCATCCGGCTCCCCCGGTTCTTCGGTTTCCTCTCCTGCAGCATGCGGGCTATTTCGCGGTATAACCGCCATCCACCGGAATGTTGGTTCCCGTAAGATAGGCGGAAGCGTCGCTGGCGAGGAAAACGAGCGCGCCCATGAGGTCGGTGCTGTTGGCCATACGTCCCAGGCAGGTTCGTTCGCTGTATTGACGCACGAAGGCTTCCGGGTGATCTTCGGTCTGAAAGCCACCGGGGGAAATGCAGTTGCATCGCACCCCCTGCAATCCGTAATAGCTTGCCAGGAATTTCGTGTAGTTGATCATGGCTCCTTTGTGGAAAAAATAGTCCGGGTGCCAGGCGTGCATATCCGTGCCACGATAGTTGAAATGGTTGGGCCCGACCATGCCTTTCATAGAGCCGATATTAATAATGGAACCGCACCCCTTCTCGGCCATCCAGTCGCCAAATGCGCGGGTAATCAGGAAGAGCCCGGTGGCATTCACCTTCATGCTCAGTTCGAACTTATCGCTCCCATCGCGGTAGTGACTCAAAGGCTGGAGTACCGCGTTGTTTACCAGAATGTCGATAGACTCCTGCTCGGATTGAATCCCATCGCGAAGGGACAAGATGCTGTCCTCCTCACCCAAATCCAGGGAACGGGGATGAATGATGAGATCCTCTTTGGCAAGAGTCTCCGCGAGGGATTCCAGGGCAGCCACGTTCCGGGAAGCCACATAGGTTGTGGCGCCGGCTTCGGCCAGTGCCCGCACCAACTGGCGTCCATAGAGGCCCGCCCCTCCGGTTATCAGGGCCGTTCTTCCTTCGAGTGAAAACTGTTCCAGTACGTGCATGCTACTTCTTCCGTTCTAACGCGTTTCTAAGAGATTACTTCCGGTTCCCGTGGTATTGCCTAGTAGGAATCCCCGCTACTGCTCTTGGTTATCAGCCAGACGCCATCACGCTCTTCCAACTCCAGGGCAATAGCCATGCCGCCGAAGGTACCTTCGATATCGATGTCTTTCACGGTGGCGCGCGAGCCGGACACGGAGATCTTGGCCGGGTCCACCGTTATATCGAGGCCATCCAACATGCCATTCGCGACGGCCGTTTCCAGGAAACTTGCCAGTTCCGGTTTCCCCCTCCCCTCTTCGCCAACGAGGTCATCGGCATAAAAGGAGAGGGACTGCTCCACTTGAAGTTCTTCCAACGCCGTTGCCCATGCCTCCAGCCGGGCCTGTACCGCGGCTTCAGGCGTTGCCGTCGCGCCGTAAGACAACTCGGTCCGTGAGGCGATGTGTTTAGCCAGATCTTCCGGAAGCCACCAGGTCGGTTTCATGATGCGCTTGCTGAATATCTTTTCGGCTTGGTCATTGTAGTGGGGCGAGTCGGGACGGTCGCTCTGGCCAATGGGCGGTGCCGTCCAGCTTTGAATCGGTGTGCTCAGGTGAATGATCTGTGTCGACGTCTGCCCTCCACGCCCCATGCGCTGATGATCCTTTTCGCCCTGGTACTTCACGTTACGCAGGGTGACCGTACCCAGGTTGCCATCACCGCCGCCCCCTACCGGCCAGGACTTTTCATCCCGCCCGACACGGAAGTATTCTCCCCAGGTCACATCAATGGTGTGAAAGTCCGATTCCATGGCGGCCATGGCATTGGAAAAGGACTGGAGGGCAGCCGTGGCTTCTTCTTCCCCGATGGTGACGACGTCATACGTTTCGCCCGAAACGACCTTGTAATACTGGTCCACCCGGTCCCGAACTTCTTCCATGGTGTCCCGACCATAGTCGGACTCCAACTGATTGCGCCAGTAGTGGTACTTGAGGGCACCGGTCGCGTAGCGCCGCAGTTCCCCATTCCACGCGAGGATATCCGCCATGCCTTTTTGGTAAGCGACATCGTCTTCGAAGAGGTCCCCGTAGTTCTTGTGGGCGTCGCGAAGTATTTTCAGCCAATTCTCTACACCGTAGGGTTTTACATCCAGTGCATAGTCCAAGGCTTCCGCGATGGTAACCGAATCGTCGGAATCCAGCAACTCCACCGCGCGGGCACCGCGGGGATTGGTCCACCCACCCCGTGGCCCATAGCCCAAATCACCGTAGAGGTAGGCGGGATACTTGTCCGGTGTCAGGGGGCTGTTGGCCATCATGGCATCCGGCGGAATGTTACAGCACTGCATGTAGCCCTGCGCCGGATTCAGTATCTGGACGTGGTCAGACGGGTCATGGATGCCCAACCACTCGGTCGCCGAGGTGGAGCCGTCTACCGGGCGATCCCAGTCAAAGCCTTCGGGGCGATGGGGCACGCGGCCGCTCCGCTGGTAATAGGTATTCCCCTGGGTATCGGCCACCATGACGTTCTGCGGGAACATGGTCAGGGTCTTCATGGCGGCGACCGCACCGGTGTAATCCTTGGCAAAATTCAACTCATACCAGGCCTCATTGCCGTTTACGATATCCGCGTAGGACGTCTTGAGTGCGTAGGCCTTCTCCCCTTCCATGGCCACAACGGGGCCATAGTGCGCATCGTAGAGGGTCATGGTCACGTCGTCGGAATCAGCGACCTGCAGCGTAATCTCCCGGGTTGTCATGTCCCGCCATTCGTCCTCATATTTGTACTGCAGGGGATTGTCGGGGTTCAGCGTAAGGGCATAGACATCGGCCGTATCTGGCGCACCGGTGGTCATGGCCCAGGCAAGGTGCTCATTGTGTCCCAGGCCGATATAGGGGGTACCGGCCAGGTTGAAGCCACTCCCGACCAAGTCGCCGGCATGAATCCGCACTTCCCAGAAACGGGACGGGCCAAACCAGGCCAGGTGGGGATCCACATAGAGTATAGCCTTACCACTGGCACTGCGCGACGGCGCAATGGCGAACTGGTTGGAAGCACGACGGGTCTTCTTGATACCCGGTTCGATACCGCCACGACGCAGATCACCAAAGCCATCATCGATGGACCAGGAATAGAGAAACATGCGCCCGAAGGCGATGACCATGGGGACATCGACCTCCTTGTCGCCCCACCAGGCAGGTACGTCTTCCGGGTGGGCCTTGTAGAAGGCATTGACCCCGTCCACATAGGCCTGGAGGTGGCGCTGCAATTCCGGGCGCAGGGTCTGTTCCCCGCGCTGCGCGACGCCATAGTGGTCCCACATATGGGAGACCATGTCACTCTTCACGGCACCCGAGCCGTCGAAGCGGGCACTGATCCCCATGGCCCGGGCGAAATTCTTCAGCAGTTCCTCGGGACGGTCCTCCGCCTGGGTCCACCCCATGGCATAGAGCCCCCCCTCGGCCGTGGGGGAATAGATATGGGGAATTCCCCAGGTATCGCGGTAGACCACCGTCTTGCCTTCATCTGGTCCGGTACCTGGTAGTGGTGCTGCCATTACGGTGGCGGCCAGTGTCGTGGTAAGCAGTGCCACGGCACCGTGAAACAATCTGGTCATTGAAGAACCCTTCCCGACTCATGTTGTTAGTGATGGCCTATCCAGATAGCGCGGCTATCCCGGTCGTATCATCCTACAGCAGTTTAAATTGAAGTCACACGGGAGTCAACGTGCCGATGTGCCTTAGTCTTGCAATCGGACCATAGGCCCACTAGACTGGGACGCATTGATTCCTGACTCAACCTGGAGCGTTGCTGGCCGTGCATACTCATCCAAATCCTTCTTCGTTACGTATTCTCGCACTCTCCATCGTGCTGGCGTTGGTCCATGTCACCATGGCATCCGCCGCCACGATGGAAGTGACCCTTGATACCCGGGACCTCCCCCGCCGCCTTCTTCACAGCACCATCGAGATGCCCGTCTCCCCCGGCCCTTTCACCTTCTGGTATCCCGAATGGATTCCCGGGATCCATGCGCCCCGGGGTCCGATTCAAAACATGGCCGGCTTGAAGGTCACCGATCCGGATGGCAACACCATTGCCTGGACCCGGGACCCGCTGAACCGGTATCGGTTTGACTGCACGGTGCCCGCCGGGGTTACAACGCTCCGCATTTCCATGGACTACATCACCAATCAGCCTTCGACCAATTCCAAGGGAGTGGACAGTTATGGCAACAGCTTACTCGGCGTCGTGAATTGGAATACCGTGCTCTTGTACCCCGACGGGGAAGCGACCTCCGAGCTGCAGGTCACCACACGCATCATCTTGCCAGAAGACTGGCACGTGGCCACGTCGCTCCCCCTGGAGGAGCAACGGGATGGTGCCAACCACTACAAGGCGGTCTCCTTCACGGAATTGATGGACAGCCCCCTTTTGTTGGGCGAACACCTCCGACAGATCGCGTTGGACCATGGCGATGGTCCGCCAGTCTATCTGCATCTGGGCTCCGAATCGCCCCAGGCCCTTCAAATCAAGGAAGAGCTCATCGGCAAATATGGCAAGATGGTGACAGAGGCCTACGCCCTCTTCGGCGGTGCCCACTACGACAACTACCACTTCCTCGTCTCGTGCAGCAACAACATACCCTACACGGGGCTGGAGCATCTGCGGTCCAGCCTCAATGGAGTCGGTGAACGGGACCTCCATTCCGAGGATAAACTCAAGAGTTGGGTGGGCTACCTGCTCCCGCACGAATATGTCCATTCCTGGTGCGGAAAATACCGGCGTCCAGCGGGGATGGTGCGCTCCGACTTTCATACGGCCAAGGACACGCGGCTTCTCTGGGTCTACGAAGGGTTAACCCAGTATCTGGGCCATGTGCTTACCGTGCGCAGTGGGATATGGGACCTGGCGCATTATCGTCAGGTCCTGGCCACCAATCTGGGCAGCTTCATGCGGCAGGAAGGGCGTCAGTGGCGCTCACTGGAGGATACGGCGGCGGATTCCTACCATCTGCGGGGCGGCAGCCCTTCCTGGAGCAAACTCCGCCGGGGTCAGGACTATTACAACGAGGGCCTGCTCTTCTGGCTGGAGGTAGATGCCACCTTGCGGGAGCTTTCGGATGGCAAGCAGTCTTTGGACGATTTTGTCGCCGCATTTCTGGGAAAGTCCGGGGATGACCCAGAGATGCTGGGCTTTGACGAAGAGGAGGTTCTGGCCACGCTGAACAACCTCCAGCCCCATGATTGGCGCGGCATGATTGACCGCTCCATTAAGGGAGCACAAGAGGCCTTACCCCTGGAAGTTGTGGGACGTCTCGGCTATCGGATCGAATTCCAAAGCGAAGCGTCTAAATACGATGCGGACCGGGAAAAGAACGGCAACTACGCGTCGGCCTTTCATTCCCTCGGCTTGACGGTTACCAGCGATGGGTCAGTCTCTGGGGCCCTCGTACCCGGCATGCCCGCCGACGAAGCCGGGTTGGCTCCCGGAATGAAAGTAGTCGGCGTCAATGGTAAGAAGTTTACGCTCGACCGATTCCGCGACGCCATCAAGGACTCGACGACCCGACGCAACGTGGAGTTGCTGACGTTGGACGGCGATCTCTTTAAGACGTTTACCCTGCCCTACGCCGAAGGCGCGCGGTATCTCCATCTGGTTCGTCACGAGGAGAGCCCGGACCGACTGGCGGAAATCCTGAAACCCCGAACGGAATAGAAGCAATTGTCACTCGCTCCCGCGGGTGCCTCTCAGCCCTTCCCGAATGGTCTTCCGCGCCGTCTCCAGTTCATTATTCAGCGTGTCGTTGTCGAGGCGAAGAAAGGCTACCTGACGTTCGATGCTTTTCAGCGCTTCCTGGCTCGCGGCCAACTCCGAACTGGTCTGCTGAAGGCGTCCCAGTAAGATCTTGGTCAGGGCACGCTGGACGAGCTGGGCAAATACGCTGTCATCATCGAGTTTATTGCGACAGGTGAACTGAGGATTCATGGCAAGGCAGACGACCCGGTCCACAGCCAGGACGGAAGCGGAGCGTAAGTCGCCGGTCACGGCCCCGAACTCGCCAAAGATTTCGCCGGGGGCCGACATGACGCACACTTCTTTTCCGTCTACCTGCACACTGACGGTGCCTGAAGCCAGCACATACATTCGATCACTCTCGTCCCCTTCCCGAATAATGATCTCCTTCGGCGGAAAGGTCTGCAGTTCGCCCTCCGCAAGCATTCTGCGCAGTTCCGGATGGCCCGAGCCGTCCTTCCCCAACAATTGCAACATGGGCGACTGGGCGAGCGCATCCACCAACGCCTCCCGAACATTAGAATGTATTGGACTCACCTACCGCCCTCCTCTTTCGATCCATCGAAGCTGCCCTGTCCGCCCCTACGACACGCGAATTCATACAAAAAACCTCCCGTTGGTTGTACCACTCGGGAGGTCTCCATTAAAAGCGTTGGGTCTTCAGCCTGGCAAACTAGCCGCCCAACAGGCCCAAGGCCGTCTGGGGGGTAACGTTGGTCTGTACCAGGCTTGAAATGCTGCCTTGCAAGAGCAGTTCGTTTCGCGAACGTTCAATCGACGCCCGGGCCAAATCCAAATCCCGGATGCTGGATTCTGCATTCTGCTCATTCAACACGGATATTTCCCGTTGGTTGATGGCACTTTCGAATCGGTTTTCCTGTGCACCCAGGGTGGAACGGTTTCGACTGATCTGGTCCAAGGCATTGTCGGAGGCACTCACAGCCGCTGCCGCACCCTCTACCGTACTGATATCGAGGGTGTCGAGATTGAGGGAGGCGCTGTTCGAGGCCGTAATCTCGATTTCGTTGCCGGACGTTCCGAGGTCGATGTTGCCGTCGGAGTCCAGGAGATTCAGTCCATTAAACTCCGTATCACGGGCCACACTGTCAATCTGTGCCCGGAGCTGCTGCGCTTCTTCATTAAGTGCAGCGCGATTCTCGTCACTCAACGTACCGTTCTGGGCCTGCAACGACAGTTCACGGATGCGTTGCACCGCGTCCTGCTGCACACCAAGCCCACCTTCCGCCGTCTGCACCACATTGATGCCCGACTGAAGGTTATTGATCTCCACCTGCCCCTGACGAATCTGCGTGTTGAAACGCTCTGCAATCGCCAGACCGGCCGCATCATCCGCTGCCCGGTTGATACGACGCTGAGACGCCAAACGTTCCAAGACGTTTGACAGCGCTCCTTCGGCGCGTCGTGCTTGCCTCCCGGCAGTCAGGGCAGGCACATTGGTATTAATGTTTAATCCCATAGGCGCTGTCCTCCTGTGTTGTACCCAGCCCCAAGCCGTGTACCGTGTGTCGCCTTAACTATACCACACCTGGCGAAAAACGCAAACACGCAATCCGCGAACACTACGAAAAACCATTAACAAACCTCGGTTTGCAGGAGAATCACCGTACATTGCCCCGCAGCCATTTCCCTACCAGGGATGTTCACCCTCTCAGAACCCGGAGCGCGGCCTTCATGACATCTGAATAAGCACTTTCATGGCATCCGGCTCCGCCGCCCGTTGAAGTGCCTTGTCGGCATCGTTCAGCGTGAAGGTGTCTGTTACGAGGGGGCGCACCCCCACGTTGCCCAGACTCAGGGCTTCCAGGGCGGGGCGGAATGGACCGCAGCGCGACCCCAGGATCGTAATCTCATTGATAACCGGTACACTAAAATCCAAGGCCGTCGGATGGGTCACGGTGGTCTTCAGCACGATGGTCCCTTCGGGCCGTACGAGTTCCAGTGCCCGTTCGAAGCCCAGATGGGAGCCCGTGGCCTCTACGACGACATCGGCCCCCCGCATGAGGGGCTCATCGGCAAGGGCTGTCTTAATACCCAGATCCGAGAGCATCTTGAGTTTCCAGGCATGTTTCCCCACGCAAACCAGGTTTTTGGTGTGAAGATGAATTACCTGGGCACATAGCTGGCCGAGCTTGCCATCTCCGAGCACGACCACCCGGTCTTTGTCGCTGAGTTTTACCTGCTCAATGATGCGAAAAGCGGCCGCCGTGGGTTCGGTGAACACGGCAACGTCATCCCGTGCGGATGCGGGTGCGAGGTGGAGATTTTCTTCGGGAAGGGTTAAATAATCGGCAAACGCCCCATCGCGTTTGAGTATTCCCAGCACGGAACGGTCGAGGCAGTGGTTGGGCATTTCCATGCGGCAATAGTGGCAGGTGTTGCACACGCAGTTAATTTCACCAACCACCCGTTTGCCCACCAGATGGGGATTGGACGCCTGCTCCACGATGCCGACGAACTCATGGCCGAGGATGCCACGGAATCCCATATAGCCGCGGACCAACTCCAAATCGGTATTGCAGACCCCCGCCATCAACACCTTGATCAGGGCTTCGCCCTTCTGCGGCTCGGGGTCTGGCACCTCCGTAACCCGCACGTCTCTGTCTGACAATACCAATGCCCGCATGAACGCACTATCCTCCTGAGGCTAACTGTGAAAGCGACCGGGGCGCATAGCGACGTGGCCCCAGACCACACCTACTACCCGCCCGTCTATCCGTATTGGCCTTTCCCCGCCGTAAAATACCGGGAAGTGCTCAATTCCGAATACCATAGACTGCTGAAGAGGTTCGCAGAATAAGGGTGTCATTTGCAATAGCGGGCGTGGACATTCCCATATCGCTCTCCCCCAGCGGATTGGTCGCGAGCAGTTCGAAGGTCGGTCCCGCTTTGAGGACATAGGTGATGCCGTCTTCATTCATGCAGAAAATTTTCCCCTTGTTCGCCCAGGGAGAAGCCGTAAAGCCGGCACCACGGGGGAGCCGCTCTTTTTCATAGAGCACCGAACCGTCTTGGGCATCGTAGCAACTGAATTGGCCCCGGTCGTGCAGCACGTAGAGGCGTCCTTCATACAACAAGGTTGAGGGATTGTAGGGCGCGGCCATGGGCTGGCACCAAGCAATCCATGCATTGCTGGTCTCCCCTTCTTTCAGGGAAATATCGCCGCTGGCACCCGGTCGCACCGCGTAAACAGGCCGATGTTTCCGGTCGCCTACGTAGCCCGAGCTGAAGTAAAGGGTGTCTCCCTCTGCATAGGGGGTCGCAATGGTGATGGTAGACATGCCGGAGAGCTGCCAGAGAAGTTTACCATCGAGGTCATAGGAGCGAACGGCGCCTGAACCCAGGGTAATCAGCTCTTTCCGTAATGAGTTTTGCCAGACAAAGGGCGTGGACCAGTTACTGGCCTCATCACGGGGTACCCGCCAGACTTGCTCGCCGGTCTTTTTGTCGAGGGCTTCCACATAGGACTGGTCCTGATTATCGTTCACCAGGTAAAGCCGGTCTTCATGGAGCGCAGGCGATGCCGCGGTCCCCCAACCATAGCGCATCGAGCGCGGTGCTTCGCGCCGCTCCCACACGAGATTGCCGTCCATATCCAGGCAGAAAAGCCCGACACCGCCAAAATACGCGTAGACATGGGTGCCATCGGTGACCGGCGTTTCCGACGCGTAACTGTTCTTCACGTGGACGGGTGCATCTGGTTTTCCCGCATGTACCTCGCGCTCCCACTGGATCTTTCCGGTGGCAAGGTCCAGACCATAGACCATCCAGTGATGGGGCGTGGCGGCAGGTTCAGGACGCTCCCCGCCGAAATAGAGCCCCTTTTTTGGGGCCTCCGTCTCGCCCTCATTAATCACCGCCGTGAGAAAGATCTGATTCTCCCAGACAACCGGCGAGGACCAGCCTTTCCCCGGCACTTCCGTTTTCCAGGCGACGTTTTCCGTGCTGCTCCAGGTGCTGGGGATGGATTGGTCTTCCGCCACCCCCCGTGCCCCTTCCCCACGAAACTGCGTCCAGCCGCCCGCCGCAACGCTCCCGGCGACGATACACGATAACCCGGCGAACACAATTGAGTTCATTTTCATAATGTCCTTTTCTCCGTTTCCTGAGGATAGAGACTAACTTTCCCTGTTGAGCGTTTCAACGTTTCGGTAATCCTGCCAGATACGCCCATACTTCTGGGATGGAACCGGGCCCACGGGATTGTGCTTAAAGTGGTCTTCCCCACGGCAATGATAGGTCTTGAAATTGGGATTCACGGCCAGATCACATTTCACATTGGTCTTGGAATATCGAATCGTGAATCCGATTCGCGGCCGTGGCGAATTATTGCCCAGCGAGCCGTGAATGATTTTGTCATCGTGAATAGAAATCTGTCCGGCCTTCAGGTTCATAAAGACTGCGGTGTCATCCGTGTATTCCGCCGTATCGCACTTCAGGGTCAGTACGGAATTCGCGTCGGCATCGGAGGTGTGCTGAATAATGCCGCCCCGGTGGGACTTCGGAATGACCCGCATGGCCCCGTTTTCCTCGTCGCTGTCGCTGAAAGCAAGCCAGACGGTACAGGAATCTGGTGGCGTGAGGGGCCAGTAGAAGGAATCCTGGTGCCAGGCCACCGTTTCGGGGCTGTGGGGGTCTTTGATAAAAAAGCTGCTCGCCCACATATAGAAATCCGGACCAATGAGGTCTTCCACGTAGTTCAGAATCTGCGGGTTCATACAGATATCGAAAAGAAAGGTGCTGTTCTGGTGCCATTCCCGTATTTCCAGGGGCCGCTCCCCGGGCTCCAGCAGGGCGAGAATTTCCTTGATGCCCGTGTTCAATTCGGCCACCCCCTCCGCATCGTAAATGGGTTCCAGACCGGTGAGATAGCCCTCCCGGTGATAAGATGCCTTTTGCGCAGGGCTTAGACGTAAATTCGACACGGTATCGCTCCTCCATTCGCTCACTACCCAGATGCAGCGACAACCCATCCGCTGCGACGGTTCAGCATAACCGACACCGTCGACGCGGTCAACTACCCCCGCCCCTCCCCATACGTCCGGCAATTAGGATGAATTCCGCGCTATCATCTCCTCCGCCCGAGCGCGCTGTTCATCATTTGGGTCGAGTTTGAGCACGGCCTGGGCCTAAGCTCTATTCACCCTTGCTGCCGGTCAATTATTAAGTATTTCTCTGGCTTGCACTTCCAATGCACCTGAGACTCCTTGTTTCAGCGCACGCCGCGCATGATTCTCTGCGCCTTTCGTATCGCCTTGTCGTTGCGCCAATTCAGCAAGGCCTACGTATACGGGGCCGTAATCCGGATTGCGCTCTTGAGAGCGGTTCAGATGATTGGCTGCGGACACCAGGTCCGCTGCAGCCAATTCTTCCATTCCCATGGCATAATTTGTGTAATAGTGCGTAGGCGCGATTTCCAGCGCGCGCGCGAGCATTTCCGAACGCATGGGTTCTTCTTTCGTACGTGCCACTTTGGCGTGCGTCCAGGCGCGATAATCATTGAACTCCATGAGATCCCGAAAATTGCTGTCGACGTGATAACGGTCGCCGATCTCTGCAAAAAACGATTCCGCCAAAGCGAACTCCCGTCCTTTGCTCGCATAGCGCGCGGCGTTGCACAGAAGAATCAGATCGCCCTCATTGCGGTCCAGTTGGCCCATGAATGGATGGGCGAAACTCAGCTGGGTTTCCCATGCGTCATGGTATTCCTCATAGGAACGACCACGAGTCTTCATTTCAAAGGCGCTATACCGCGCCATAATATTCAGCAAGGGAAACTCCACACTGGCCCTCTTGGCCTCAGCAACCACCTCTTCCACCGCCTCCCATGAACCGCCGCATTTCGGCAATACCGCGTAGAGTCGATTGTAACGGGCGATCACGCTATCTGGATCCGTCCTGATAGCCCGTTGGTAGGCGGCATCGACCCGCTCCATTCCACGCTTCAACCCCATTTCTACAAAAATCAATGCAGCGGCTGCGTTCGGATCGGCTCCATTCTTGCTTTCCGCCATTAGCAATTCAGATTCTGCCTCGCGAAAAAGCTCCCGGGCCCCAATATTGAGTCCGTAACCAAATGAATAAGAGTTTACATGCCAACCGCGTTGGATTAGGAATCGCCCACGTAAGAAGTGTGGCCTGTACGCTTGGGGATTTCGTGCAATCCAAGCCTTCAGAACCTCGTCCATATCTTCGGGTGATAGTCCATGCCGAATTTCAATCAGCTTGAACATGCTTCGATAATAGTTGAGCGCCAAGTACGGATCATCGGATTGGGCGTACAGTGCCTCCAGCCACGCCTCGACCTGCTCGAAATCCTGCTCCAGGAAGAGCACGTCGCGGTAGTCGCCCAACAGAGAATGGACTTCGTAACGCTGCGCTATCCCCAAGGACTCCAATCGGGCCTGTCGCTCTGCACGATTCTGTGCGTTCTGCTCCAGACGGGCATTGCTTGAAGCCGAGTCATCGCGCACCATGGGAAGAAGCAGCGCAGTCAACCCCAAAACCCAAAGCCCCACTGATATAAACCGTAAGATTCTCACGCGCACCCCCACAATATTTGCTTCGCCTGCTGCAAGGCGCATGCTCTCTGCGCCACCGTGCTAGTGTACCGTCGTATCGTGCTCGATTC
Organism: Candidatus Hydrogenedentota bacterium; assembly: GCA_034669905.1. GTDB lineage: Bacteria > Hydrogenedentota > Hydrogenedentia > Hydrogenedentales > JAEUWI01 > JAEUWI01. The sequence goes on along the minus strand of JAXMOL010000039.1, from coordinate 60,662 downwards.
AACATCGAACGTGGCCGCAACGCCGTCGCCAGCACGCTCCAGCCAACTTCAGGAACGTGGGCTGAGGTATCGAACGGGCTACCCCGTGGTCCCCCACACCCTGGCCGGGTTGAGCGGGCGACGTGACAGGCTGGAAGCCTATCCCCCGTTGGCCAACGGGGGTACGGTCGAGTTCTACGCCCGAGGAAAGAGTCCGTCAACGCCGTCATTGTATCCAGTCCGAGACACTCGCTATAGTAACGATCGTCGGTTACGCGCCCTATCCTCTATCGTTGCCCGTGCTCCAGGAGTTCATCTATGAAGAAAAAAACGCTCGTCCTACTCGCTCTGTTCCTTACCGCCCACGTTGCCCAAGGCGCGCCCCTACAGAGCGATAAACACCTGGAAGTCAAAACTTACGGACAGGAAATGCAGGACACTTACACCATGGTCGAAGGCCTGCCTTCGGATGACGTGCGCGCCATGGCGGTCACGGCGAACGACACCGTCTACGCGGGTACGGCGAAGGGATTAGCCCAGTGGAATGGTATGGCGTGGCAGGCCGTACCAGACTCGCCGGGTGATATCCGTGCCCTGCTGGCGAATGACGACGTCCTCTATGTGGCCACGGCGACCAGCGTCTACCGTTTTGCAGGAGAACGTTTGGAATTGTTAAGCGACGCACTGCCTGCGCCGGCCAATCGTCTCGTTCTCGACAGCGTCAATCCGCCACAGTCACTTCTGGCGGCCACCAGCAAGGGCTTGTTTTCCCTATCCGATGGCGCGATGAACCCATTTCAGGTCTCCGACGAAAACCTCGACCCGGTGAACGAAATTCGTGATGTGGCCGTCAATGCGTCGGGGCACACGATCGTTGCTACCCCTTCCGGTTTCTATGTTCTCCAAAAACGTGGGCTCTTCTACACGGGTGGTGACCAAGGTCTTGCCAAGGCCCGTAAGGGAATCGAGTGGCAACGGTTGTTGCCGACACACGAAACGGAAAGTTGGGGCATGGTAGATGCCCGAGCGGTGTTGCTGGACCACGCCGGTCATCTGCTACTCACGGCTCCCCAAGGTGTGGCACAACAGGTCTCGAATAACGATTGGCAGCTCACGGACGGCCAAGGCGGCCTGCCCTACAGCGACTTCACCACCGCAAACACCGCCCCCAACGGGCGCCTCTGGTTGGGCACGCGCAACGGCGCTATCCACTACGACGGCGACAACTGGGCCTATCGCGCCGGGAAACGCTGGTTGCCGAACAATGAGGTCCGCGATATCGTGGCCACCGATGATGGTGCGTGGATAGCTACCGCCGGCGGCGTCAGCCATATTTATTTCAAGCCCATGACCTTCGCCGAAAAAGCGGAATATTTCGAGTCCGAAATTGACCGCTTCGGTCGCCGGACCGAGTTCGAGTTTATCAATGGCGTAACCCTGGAAAAGGCAGGCGACACGTCCCAATGGACCCAGCACGACACGGACAATGACGGCCAATACACGGGACTCTACGGCGCGGCGGAGTGCCTGGCCTACGGTGCCACGGGAGCCCCGAAGGCCAAAGAACGGGCCACGAAAGCCTTTGAAGCCCTGGCCTTCCTCAGCGAAGTGACCCAATCGGGCTCTAATCCCGCGCCTCCGGGTTTTATTGCCCGTTCCATCTTGCCAACGGATGGCCGGAACCCCAACGAGCACGATAGCCCCGAGCGCGACCGAAAGAAACAAGAAGGTGACGCGCTCTGGAAGATCCTTATCCCCCGCTGGCCCACGAGCGGTGATGGCAAGTGGTATTGGAAAACGGACGCGAGCTCCGATGAACTCGATGGTCACTTCCTGATGTATGCCCTCTACTACGATCACGTGGCCAGAACCGATGCGGAAAAGGCCCGTGTGCGGGAGGTGTGCGCCCGGGTTATGGATCACCTTATCGCGAACGATTTCCGCCTGGTGGATCATGACCGCACGCCCACGCGCTGGGGCAATTTCAGCCCGGAATCGCTCAACGGCGATCCGAACTGGTGGACGGAACGGGGTCTGAATTCGCTGAGTCTGCTGACCTATCTCACGGTGACCCATCACGTGACCGGCGAGCAGAAATACCGCGATGTCTTCATGGACCTTGTGGAGAATCACTACTACGCCCTGAATGGCATGGTCATGCCGAAACTTCAGGCCGGACCGGGCTCCCATGTCCAGTTTGACGACAAAATGGCCTTTATGAACTACTACAACCTGATTCGCTACGAGGAAGACCCCGAAGTCCTCCGTATGTTCCAGAATTCAATCTTTTACTACTGGCAGATCGTTCGCCAGGAGAAGAACCCCTTCTTCAATTTCGTGTACGCCGCACTCTGCGACGGCCAGGGCATGCAGACCCAATGGGGCGTGACGGACCTCTCTCCCACCCACAACTGGCTGGAGGACAGCGTCGACACCCTCAAACGCTTCCCCATGGATCTGGTCCTGTGGCCGATGAACAATAGCCACCGCATCGATATTGTACCCCTGGGAGCCCACACCCGGGAACCGGGTAAAGCCGAAGGCAAGGGGCACCGGGTGGACGGCTACGTGATTCCCATCGACGAACGCAACGCCATATCCTTCAGCGAAGACACGTGGCGCCTTGATGATGCGGGTCGTAACGGCAAGTGGCTCGATGAGGGGTCGCCCTTTCTGCTGGGCTACTACCTCGGGCTTTATCACGGCTTTATCGTGGAATAGCCCGTTGCAACACGCAGGGTGTTAAAGGCGCGACCTTTCGCGTCCGATACTAGCAACGGAGGGGCACGTCTTCCTGTTGGGTGAAATCTGGCGCAGTAACGATTCGAGAGAGTGAGAGCATGAAGCAATCTGTTACACATCGGCCCCAAGCGGCCTATATTTTTGGTGGCCTGGAGGCCTTCATCCTGCAAGGGCTTATCGGAGGACTCCTGGGAGCGGCACTGGTGGTGAAGAGCTATTGGCGCCGCATCAAGGCCTACTTCTCCGGCGACCCGGGTGAAGACGCCCCGGTCCCGAACGATACCAATCCGCCCGAAGAGTGACCCACGCGTGCCTGGAATCTTATCCCTGTACAGTCCTACGTGTTACATGGGATAATCGGCGCTAAGAACCCCTGCATTTTGTGCGACTACGATTGTTTCCCGGTTACGAAAGGCTTCTAATGACCCGGTTTTTGCGTCTTTTTCCACTCATAGCCCTTTTTACCGGGGTGGCCCCCATGGCCATCCTTTATGCTTCCCGCCATCTCACCCATCTCCGGGAAGGTGAGGCGGGCCCCCTCTTCACGTCGGAATTCACCCAGCAATTTCTCATTGCTGGTGCCTTGACCGTGGTCGTGACGGCCCTGCTGGGATTCTTTGCTTATCGCCTCCGGGAAAACACAGAGTACATGGGCGCCGCGCAGGATACCTGGCTGGCCCTGCTGAGCCATCGTAAGGTGGCCCTGGTCATCGTGCTCACAGCGGGCTTGAGTCTATTCCTCGAACTGGCCCTCATTCGCTGGCAGGTGGGTATCTTTCCCGCCCTCGCCTTCTACAAGAATTTCAGTCTGCTGGCTTGTTTCGCCGGCATCGGCCTGGGTTACGCCCTCTCGGGACAAAAAACGATCCCCCTCGCCTTTGTGATCCCCCTGATACTCTGGCAGGTACTTGCCCAGTTCCTCCTGGTCTATGGCCTGAGCGATCTGCAGGGCGTCAGCCTCCATGCCTCCCCCATTACCGAACAGCTCGACATCGGCCTGAATTCCGCACGCACCCGGGTGCAGGTCCTCGCTATTTACATTATGCTGGCATCTCTGTTTCTTCAGACGGCGGCCTGCCTGATTCCTATCGGGCAACTCTGCGGCAAGGCGATGATGCGAACCGCCAATTTGAAGGGCTACGGCCTGAACCTGGTGGGCAGTGTGGCAGGTACCTTGCTCATGCTGCTTATGGGCCAATATTGGACGAGTCCGGTAATCTGGCTGGCCCTGGTCTGTGCCGTTGTCCTTTACCTCATGGCCCGCACCGCACGGGGCTTACGGACGTCGGCAATCAGTGCACTGGCCCTCCTTATGCTGCTGGGCTGGCAGCAGGACATTGGCGTGCAGGCCATCCATTCGCCCTACCAGATGATCGAGCGGGTGACCCGTGAAGATGGCCTCATGACCATTCGTGTGGCCGGGCGTTTCTATCAGCGGGTCTATGATTTGCGTGCGGAGCATGTGGCCCACCTGGACGATGAATGGGCCCAGGCCGAAGAATCCTATTACAATTTACCCTATGCCCTGGCGGGCGAACCCCAGCAAGTCGCCATTGTAGGTGCCGGATCGGGCAACGATGTGGCCGGGGCACTTCGTGCCAACGTGGGTGCCATCGATGCCGTGGAGATAGATCCCGTCATCGTCGCATTGGGACGGGAAAACCACCCGGAACGCCCCTATGACGACCCCCGGGTCACCGCGTTTATCAACGACGCCCGCTCCCATTTTCGGGCGACCGATGCCAACTACGACCTCATCATCTATGGGCTCCTCGATTCCCACTCCGCCCTGAGCCATGCGGCCAATGTCCGGGTGGATTCCTTCGTCTACACAATTGAAGGCTTCGAGGAAGCCCGCGCCCGCCTGAGTGAACAGGGCATGCTCTTCCTATCCTTTGTGAATCTGGGCGACAAGGTCCTGGGCCACAAGATTTATCGGATGCTCGAGGTGGCCTTCGATGGGAACGCCCCGCTGGCGCTTTATTCGGAAGAGAGCGAACGGTACATCTTTGTGCACCGGAACGATGGACTCGAAATCCCGGCCGAGGTGTATACCGCGGCAGGCTATCAGGAAGTCAGCGCCGAGTTTGCGGAGGGCAATGAATCCCTCGCCCTCTCGACAGACGACTGGCCCTTCTTTTACATGCCGAAACGGGTCTATCCCTTCTCCTACCTGGGCATGGCTGCGGCGGTGGCGATCATGACACTTCTCATGACCGGACTCCTCCTGCCCGGAAAACCACGCCGGGGCCATTTGAGTTATTTCCTGCTCGGGGCCGGATTCATGTTGGTGGAAACCAAGGCGATCACCGAATTGGGCCTCGTTTTTGGCAACACCTGGCAGGTAATTGGATTTGTCATCTGCGGCGTATTGCTCATGTCGCTGGTGGCCAACTTTATCGTCGCCCTGGCCAAACCAAAGAAACTCTGGGTTCCCGGTGGACTGCTCATGGCATCCATCCTGGTGGGCTATTTCGTCGCCATGTTCTGGGGATTCCAGTCGGACGTAACGGGCAAAATCGTGGCCATCGTCATCCTGACCCTTCCCATGCTCTTTTCCGGCATTCTCTTTGCCGGTCTGCTCCGCACCGACGTCAGCGTGGCGGGCGGTCTGGCGGCCAATGTCTTCGGGGCCATGTGTGGGGGCTTGCTGGAGTACAACGCCATGATGTTCGGCTATCAGTCTCTCTATCTACTCGCGATTGTGGTCTACGTCTGTGCCCTGTTTTCCATGCGCGACAAAGCAACGCCCGCCCTGGCGCTGGACTAGCTGTCAGGTGCGACGAATTACTCATGAAACAGGGCTCGGGGACTCCCCACAAATTAAGGTAGTACAATGTCGGTAAGCGAAGGTGCACAGGCCATAGCATTGTCGGTAGTCATTCCGGCGAAAAATGAGGGGGCCAATCTGGAGCTGCTCCTCCCCGCTCTTCAGGATGCGCTGGCGGGTTTGGACATCGCGACGGAAGTGCTGGTAGTGGATGCCGATTCGGACGATGGCACTCCTGATATTGTGGCCTCCCACGGTGCGCGCTATTTGCGTGAGAAAGGACGGGGCTACGGCCACGCCATCCTCACGGGCGCACAGGCCGCCCGCGGCGACTATATGATTACCATGGACGCGGACCTCTCCCATCCGACGAAATTCATTCAGGACCTTTGGGCTGCACGGGATAAGGGCGATCTGGTGATTGCCTCTCGCTATGTGGAAGGGGGCGGTGCCGACCAGCCGTTTTTCCGTCTCCTGCTGAGCAAGATCCTGAATGCCTTCTTTCGTTTTGGGCTGAGTCTCACCGTGCTGGACCTCTCCAGCGGCTACCGGCTTTACCACCGGAAAGTCTTTGAAGGACTCGAGATCCGTTTTACGACCTTCGTGTTCCTGGTGGAACTCCTGCTGAAAATCATGGCCCGCGGCGGCCACGTGGCGGAGATTCCCTTCCACTATGAACCCCGGGAAGAAGGCCGCTCGAATGCGCGTATTATTCAGTTTGGCGTCGATTACTGTCGGCTCTTCTACCAGATGTGGCGCATCCGCAACGCCTGTGACTTTCCCGACTATGATTGGCGGGCCTGTCACAGCCGCATTCCCCTCCAACGCTGGTGGCACAGAAAACGGGCCAGCCATATCCTGGAGTTCGCGCCTTCCGATCTGCCCTGTGTCGACGTAGGCTGCGGCACTTCAACCCTGCTGACTCAACTGCCGGAGGGAAGCATTGGTCTCGATTTGAATGGGCAAAAGCTTCGCTTCATGCGCCGCAGTGGCCATCCGCTCGTTCAGGGAGACGCATGTCGCTTGCCCTTCGCCGATGCCACGGTGGCCACCCTCGTGTGTTCTCAGCTACTTGAGCACATCGACCATGACGGCGTGGCATTGCTGGATGAATTGGCACGGGTGCTGAGGCCAGGAGGCTGTCTGCTGCTTGGGACGCCTGACTACGGCGGTTGGCAGTGGCCTCTTATCGAGGGCCTGTACCATCGCATCGTGCCCTATCCCTACACCAGGGAACATGTGACCCACTACGATCTGGAGAAGCTGCGCGCGGCACTGGGTGAGAGGGGCCTGACGATCGAGGCACACCGCCATATCGCCGGCGCGGAGCTCATCGTGCAATGCCGGAAGCAGGCCGAAGAATAACCGCTGGCGGGTCGAAGACGCGCCGCAGGCGGAGACTGCCCCGACGCGGCAAACGGAGCAGCCCTGACACCCACCAGGTGGCGAGAAAGATTTCCCCGCAGCATATCCCCCCGGACGTCGGGGCCCTCCCCCTCTTCAAAACGGCACCCCAAAGATTTCGGCCAGCTCACGGTTTACGTCACGACATGACACGCGGGACGCCTATTCCACGCCAGACGAGCCCATGGCGATTAGAAGGGCCATATAAACGGGATCGCAATGATTCCGATCGTGGTCAGTACCACGTTCAATGGCAACCCCGTCTTAATGTAGTCAGTAAAGCGGTAGCCACCCGGGCCATAGACCATGAGATTGGTCTGGTATCCCAGGGGAGTAACGAAGCTCGCGGCTGCGGCAAAAACGACGGCGATGGCGAAGGGCCGTGGACTGACGTCTAATTGCGCGGCCGTGGCAAGCCCGATGTGAAACATGATAACTGCGGCACCTTTGGTGGTAACGCATTCGGTGAGGATGCTGGTGATGATATAAATCGCCGCCAACATGATGTACGGCGATTCTACATTGAACTGGGCAACGAGATACTCGGCACCACCGGTCTGTTTCAGGGCCTCGCCGAGCGCGATGGCGCCACCGATGGTCATCAGCGTCCGCAGGTCGAGGGATTCGCGGGCAACGGCCGGTGATATGCACTGCGTCAAGACCATAAGCCCCGCGATCAAGGCGGCCGCGAGGGCGATATCCAAACCTATCAACGGGCCGAAACTCATCAGCCCAATAAGCACCAATAAGAGTCCGAGGGCGATAACGGCCTTGTCATTGCGCACGGCCCGAGCCTCCTCCACACCACCCACCAGGAAAAAGTCGCGGCTGTAACGATGTGCCCGGATAAAGTGGGGATCGGCCTGGAGCAAGAGGGTATCACCTGCCTGCAACACGATATCCCCCACGCGGCCACGAATACGTTGCCCCCCCCGGTGCACGGCGACAATGGCGGCATTGTAGAGGGCACGAAACTCGGCCGCCCGCACGGTCTTGCCAATGACGGGAGAGCGATCCGAAATGACGGCTTCACTCAGGGCCTTATCCCGCGCGCGGGGTGCTTCGGCCTCGTAGCCGGCGTCCGCATTGGGCACGAGTCCGGGAATGCGTTCCAGATCTACGATGGTAGACAGGACCCCGGTAAAGGTCAGCACATCGTCGGCATGGAGCACCTCATCGGGGCGCACGGGTGTGATGCACTTTCCGTTGCGAACGATTTCGACGAGGAAGAGTCCCGGGAGATGACGCAATCCGGCCACCTCAATGGTATCGCCCACAAGGCGACAGCTCGGCTCCAGGCGCATATCGACCAGGTAGTCGCGGGAGCCACTGTTTGTTTCCTGGAGCAAATCGGTACGTTCGGGCAAGAGACGGCGCCCGATAGTCAGCAGATAGACCACACCAATAAGGGCGAAAGGAATGCCGAGCATACTGATCTCGAACATTTCGATGCGCCTCAGTCCATCGGCGAACGCCGTCTGACCCAATGCGGTGAAATGATCGTATTGTTCCTTCATCAAACCATTCACCACGATGGTGGTGCTGGTCCCGATAAGGGTGCAGGTGCCGCCCAGAATGGCCATATAAGAAAGGGGGATGAGCAGTTTGGAAGCGGCCACCTGGTTCTTGCGCGACCAGTTGGAGAGCATGGGTACGAGCATGGCCACCACCGGGGTGTTGTTGAGGAAGGCCGACAGGGGCACCACCGACACAGCGAGACGCCTCAACGCCGCCCCTTCGGTACGGGCAGATCCCAAGAGACGTGCGCCGACCAGATCGATGACGCCAGTCTCCCGCATGGCGGCCGCCACGACAAAGAGTCCCCCAATAGCGAGTACGCCGGGATTGACCATACCGCCGAAAACGGTTTGCACGTCGAGCACGCCGATGACGCCCAGCAGAACGGCCGCCGCAATCATGACCATGTCGGAAGGAGCCCAGCCCCGCACCAAGATGATAAATACCGACAGAATAACGCCTATGGTCACCCAGCCATCCCATTCCAAAAGCAACGCACTCTCCTCATTCCAACTTCATGGGGGTGTCCGCCCGCACCGGGGCAGGACTCCACGAAAACCATGTTTCCACCCCACGTCAGGACACGGTAGAAACAGGTCCAACGGCGCATTATACGCGGTCGACAGGGGCTCCGTCACCTGCCGCGGCACTGGCACCCGCACCACCAGATCCCGTACCATCAGCAGGACCGAACGTCCCAACCGCAACCTGACACGAGGTAAGACTGTTGAAGCGCCCCATGCATACCCTCATGACCACCATCGCCCTGGCATTGCTCTCCACTGCCTTCGCCGCCGACACGGTGCATACCACCCTTGACCAGCAGGCCGTGGGCATGGGTGACAGCGTCATACTTACGACCCGAGTCCGCACCGGAAACGGCAGCTCCGCGGAAGGACATCGCGTCATCCCCTTTGTGAACGGTAAACGGTGGGGAGCCATTGAAAAGACAGACGCGAACGGCCAGACCATTCACTACCTCCCCCTGCCCAACGTAGGCCCTCAGGAAGTACAGGTGCTGGTTGAAGCGCCCCTTTCCAGCGGACCGCAGGGCGAATGGATTTGGGGCAACACCACGGCAGAGGACAGCCCGCAGTATTTTCAGCAGACCTTCCTGGTGGAAGATAACACCGCCCCCCTTCGTCTTTTTGTCGCCGTAGACGACGAAGCCACTATCTATTTGAATGGCGAGGAAGTCGCCCAGGTATCCGGCTGGCGCACGAACGAACCGGTCGGCGATCTGCAACCCCACCTGCTCCCCGGAGAAAACGTGCTCTCCGTTGCCGCCACGGGTGGTGGTGGCCTTGCGGGGCTGCTGGTGCGCGTGGACGGAGGCGACGACAGTGCGCCCCCCTTGCTCGTCACCGATGCGGATTGGACCTATTTTCCGGCAGCACCCTATGGGTGGCCCTTTCGGGCGGAAGTGGATGGCGAAAAACCCCAGGTGCTCGCCGCTATCGACTGGAGCCCCTATCGCAAGGCCATGAGGGACTGGCCGGGGCTTCCAAACGGGAAACTGAATATTGCCGGCACCCCAAAACCGGCAGAAGGGCTCTTCTCCGAGCCCCTTATGGTCACTGTCGCGGACCGAACACTCCACCGCGTTGAAGGGAATCGCGCGCACCGGGTGGGCATTCAGTTTGAGCCGTGGTTTACGCCCCATTATGCCCATTGGGCTTCCACCCACGCCATCCCTGTTACCGGCCGCTATTGGTCGTGGAACCCCGACGTCATTCGCCAACAGATGATTTGGCTCATAGAGTCCGGCATCGACTTCCTCGTGGTTGACTGGACCAACCATCTCTGGGGTAAATCGCACTGGCACGAGCGCGACAGCAATACCAATGAGGTAATCCACGCGACCACCCAACTGCTCGAAGGGCTGGCAGTTCTTCGGGACGAGGGCCATTCCGTACCCACGGTCGTGCTCTACGTCGGTTTGAACAATGGTCCGAGCACGACGGTGGAAGCCGTAAACGAGGAACTTCAGTGGATTCACAGCACCTATGTGCGAAACCCCCGCTTCGCGGGCCTTTTCGAAGCCTATCTCGAAAAGCCCCTGCTCCTGGTGCACAGCGGTGGTGGGCCCCAGTGGAAAGACGCCACCGGCGCTTCCCGTATCGATGAATCGAATTTCACGGTTCGGTACCAATCCTTCCAACATGAGTTTAACGATCACGAGGAACATGGTTTCTGGTCCTGGATGGACGCTACCCTGACGCCCGTGCCGACGTTGTACGACGGTGCCGTGGAGGCCCTCACGGTGTCCAGCGCCTTCTTTTCCCAGGGGGGATGGAAGAAAGAAGGGGCCTACGGACGACGGGGCGGCTGGACCTTTCTCCAGGGCTTCCGGGCAGCCCAGCAGCACCGACCCCGATTTCTGCAGCTGCACCAATACCAGGAATTTGCGGGACAGTGGGAAGGCTTCGGCTATGGGCCCAACAAAGACATCTACGTGGATTCGTACAGTATCGAATTCAGTGACGATATCGAGCCCGTATCCCGCACTGCCGCGGCCTATCGGGGTGACGGTGGCTGGGGATTCTATTACCTCAATCTGCTCCGTGGGCTGGTAGACCTCTATCATCAGGAGACGCCGGAGACCACCGTATTGGTGCTGGCCCACCCGACGGACGGGGCCGAAGTGTGGGGCGATACCCTGGATGTGTCATGGGACTGGCTGGGCAAAGAGCCGGAACGTATCGCGTTGCGGGTAAACGGCCATTTGATTGAGACTGATCCGGCCTTGCGCCACCATACCCTCGACATTTCCGAATATCCCAGTGGCCCGATGTCAATCGAAGTGACTGCAGAAGGCACCCAGTCCCGTTTTCCCCTCCATTACGAAAAGGCTGCGAAACCTGCAGAAACGATGGCCCCCGCCACGGTCCAGGCCGTCTGCACCGTCGTTGCGGAATAGGCGCTGGCTCAGGGCAGGAGTGGCAACGTAGAATCGGGGACATCGCGTACGAATTGCTCGGGATTATAGGGCAATTGGGTGCCTTGCCAGGTGGAAACGGGAATTCGCCACAGGCTGTAATCGGCGTGGTACCGCATGGGGAGCCGCCGTGGTATGGTCGCCACCAGGGCCAGCAAGGCCGCATCGCCCTCCCATGCAAAGTCCACGATTTCCCCGGGCAGGGAAAGATAGACCGGGTTGGTTGAGACTACATCGACGGCACGAAGCAGGCCGGCCGGGTCTACCCAGGCGACATACTGGGCCGAAGGGCTTACCCGGGAACGGGTCACGGCATAATTTCGGTGCAGCAGGACCGTGCGCAGATTGCCTTCCAGGGGCAGGAAAACCAGATCGCCCCCCTGTTCAAAGTAGATCAGCGCGCGCTCGCCAGCGCGCCACCCCAAGTCGTTCGCTGGAAAGATGTCTTCTCCCAGTAGGGTGGCCCGCTCACCTTCACCCTCCAGCAGGACCAGGTGACCATTGGCCCGGGCAATCACCGCATCACCGCTATCCTGCTCGACAGCGACCAGGCTTTTCCCTTCTCCCCCTTCGGGACTTCCAAATAGAGCGGTTTCGTTCCAGGTCTTGAGCTCCCTTCCGTGCCATGCCTTCAGGGCATGGGGTGGCCCTTCGGTCATCTGCCACTGCCCCTGCTGAAAGCTCCCCTGCAGCGCATCACTGGCGAAGGATAATTGCAGCCCGGCGGGGTCCCATTCGAACGACCAGGGACGATCTATCCCCACGACCAGCTGAAACTCAGGAGACTTGTCCATTCGCGAAAAGATACTGACCGTTTGCGGTTCCGCTTCACCCCATTCCTCCTGGCGCATCAGGGCGATGCGCCCGTTGGCCCCGGCGACAAAGGCCGTGGGCCATTCGGTAGCCGGCCAGCAATTGTTGGCACGCCGCATATCGCCTACCTCAAATTCCGGATCCAATACCACCCGGCGGACGGGGCCATCCAGTGCAACACGGACCGTCGTGGTACTGCTTCCGACAGTAAGCGACTCTGTATGATAGCCGTTCTCCGTGATGATACCCAGTTTCAACGGGACATAGGCGGGGATGTCCCCCATGTTCTCGACGGTGATATGGACGCGTCCCGCGTCTTCTTCTACCCGGGCAACACGGTAATCAAAGGTGCCCGGTCGGTCAAACCACACACGCACCAATTCTTCGAGGGGCTGCTCCGATGCGAGGGTGAGTTCGTGAAGAAAGGCCGCAAACGATACGGTGGTATACCGGTGTACCGACATGAAATTCTTGGAGGCCCGCTCAAAGGCTTCTGCGCCGGCATACTCGGAGAGCACCGCTGCCACAAACGCACCGCGAACCCGCAGGGCTTCTCCGTCGAAGCCGCCATTGGGACGAAGGCGCTGACCGAGATTAAAGGTCTTCATGGGCACATCAAACTGGGGCGGACACGCCTGGGTTTCGATATAGCGCAGATAGGAACGCCGCCCCTTGACGGTCCGCAGGGCCTGCCAGGCACTGAATTCGGAGAGACAGGACACCATCCATTCCCCGGCTTCGGGCCGTGTGCTGAACCACCGGCCGGAGACCGTGTCGCCCCACCAATTGGCGGCCACGTTGCGCGCCAGATCGACAAAGAGGTGGTCGGCATCGCGAAGCGCACGTGTACCAGTAAAGATCAGGGAGCCCCCGCCATGGACCGTGGCCTCCACCGCAGGACTCTCAACTAGGTTGATTACTTCATAGTGATCCGTGCCGAGCCGAGTCGTCAGCGCATTATAGGCATCGCCCAGGGCGGCCAGGCGGGCATCGGTGACGTCCTCATCGAGGCCTTTCCCGTAGACGGCACATCGGATACTTCCCTGCACCCGTGCCCGGCGCTCGTAGGCACCAGCAGCCAATCCGACCGCCAACACGGGTCGGGTCTCTTCCCAGACCACCCGACGGCGGCCATCGCTCAGTTGGTTTTCTTTGAGGGCGCCCCCCCACACCACTTCCCAGTGCTCCGGCACGGTAAGGGTGGCTGAAAAAGAAGCAAAATTCTTGAGATCAATCGGGTACCAACATTGCAGTTTGTCGAGCAGGAGCTCATCGCCGTTGGCCACATGGGTGGAGCTATTGACCGCTTCCGGCCACCCCCCATAGGTGAATTGCAGGGCGCCGGTGTTCTGGTCGGGCGGAAGGCTGACGCGGATACGCTCGCGATAACGGTCATAGCGGAGGGGCTCGCCATTCAACGTCACAGAATCCAGGGCAAGCCCGGGATTCAGCAGGACGGCCACTTCCGCCCCATTTCCTCCGGGTGCGGCGACGGTCAGCGTGGCCACCCCTTCCAGGCGTTGCACGGCCGGGCGTATATCGAGCACCACATCGGTGGCTGCGATAACCTGGGTCTCTACGAAACCCTCCATCTGCTGCCAGGTGAGGGTACTACCCCAGGGAACGTTGCCCCCCGTCCAACGCCACAACAGCCCCCCCGCTGCGATGCCAATGAAGAGCATCACGAGCAGGCTGAGGAAGGTTATAGCGCGGGCGCGTCGGGCCATATCACACCGGCCGATTATAGATCTTTTCGGGCCCGGCATAGGGGTCGAACATGGTGATGCCTTCTTCATTGAATACGGCGGTCACCGGGGCCCCTTTTCCTGCCTCGATATAGGTCTGGTTGCGCTGCACCACGGCGCGGGCCGCATGGACAATCAGTACAGAAAGGCGTGCTTCTTCGGGATTAGGATAACCCTTGTGAATGTCTTCCAGGGTCTTGCCAAGAAACTTTAGCTCGGCGACTTTCTCTATACACACGACGAGGCTGTCCACGCCATAGCCTACATAGCCGGTGCTGCCGTCTTCCCGTTTGACGTCGCGGGTCATGTGGTTGTTCATGGTTTGGGTACCGTTTTCCGTCGTGCAGAAACGGAGTCCCCGATACTGGCTATCGGACTCCACCATGCCGTGGGTACCAAAAATCTGACTTTCCTGATTCACAGGCGCCTCAAACTTATCCGGCACGATCCAGTTGTTGATGAAATCGATACTCATACCGTTATCAAACTGGACCTTCACCTGGACCGCATCAAAGGCGTCGAGGTTGTGTTCCTGGCGGAGTTTCTTTTTTTGCCCGACGGCATGCAGCGAAACAGGCTTGACGCCAAAGTAAGCAATGAAGAGATCCGTCCAGTGGCATCCCACATAGCTGAAGGGGTCACTCTTCTCGGCCCAGCTCTTGAAGACCTCCGTGGAGACTTCCAGGGGCTCTTCCAGCACCGCACGGCCATAGAGAGGCTCGCCGATGCGGTCGGCAATCTTGTCGCGGATGCTGAGGTGATCCGGGTCGTAGCGCTTGTGCATATCGACACCCACCATGCAGCCCGACTTCTTCGACGCTTCCAGTATGGCGTCGGCCTCTTCGGTATCCAGGGTCATCGGTTTTTCCGTGATGACATGAACGCCCCGTTCCAGGGCGGCCAGGATGGGTGCGGCATGGAGGTGGTCGGGGGTGGCCACCGCCAGGATATCCAGATCGGGATGGGCATCAAGGAGGTCGATCCAGGGCGTCTCACCATGATAGGTGGCGAAGGACATGCCCAGTTTGCTGTACTGCTCCAGGGTGCGCGCACCGGAAGCGGGAGTATGGGTAGCCAGGGCCACGAAGTCAATTTCGATATCACCCAACTTGCGGGCCATATTGTCGAGTCCGAGACGACCCAACCAGGGGATCAACCCATTCTGTTCCAATTGCAGATAGGTGCGCAGATGTACGTCTCCGCCAAACATCCCGGCGCCAATCAATCCCAACTTCAACGTCTTGCTCATACGGTCTTCCTGTCTAGAATTCACCCTGCGGCACCACGTACCCCAGCGCTCATTTAGTTTTCGTTACTCCATCGCCCGGGGCGACTTACTGGGACACCGGCGCAGCTTCCACGTCTTCCGGAGCATCTTCCGCTTTCACGATTTCTACCCGAATCAGCTTCTGAGCCTCTGCGACAATCTCCTTGATTTTCGCTTTCCGTTCCCGTTCTACAATCTGGTTCTCAATCATGTCGGCGACCTTTTCCAAGGGCACGATACCCGGCCTGTTTTCTTCGAGGACGGTGATAAGATACCATCCCATGACACTTCGAACCGGCGCGGAAACATCACCGATCGAAAGTTCCGACATGGCCTCTTCTAACTCCGGATAGAAACTCCCCACCTGCATCTCAACCAATTTACCCCCGTCTGGCGCGGTATTCGGGTCTTCCGACAACTCTTTGGCAAGGTCGGCAAATGCCTCCCCGGCCGTGAGACGCTCCCGGGCCGCCTTCGCACGCTCTTCGGCATCCCGCCAGCTCTCATCGGTACCGCCCTTGGCGCGGAAGAGGATCACGGCGATGTCCCGCGTATCATTGGTTCGGGTCATGGTACCCTGGGACTTTAACAGCGCATAGTATTCTTCAATCTCTTCGGCACTCGCTTCGATAGGTCCCGTCTCGGCGTCGATAAATGCTTTGATTCGCAGGCGTGCCCGCATGTGGCGTTTCAGCTCATCTTCGGTCAGTTTCAGGGCACCGAGATAGGCCTGATAGGCTTCTTCCGAATCGAAGATATCTTTTCGTTCCGTAAACTCCGCATCCAGCGTCGCGTCGTCCACGGTAACGTCGGCGTTTCGGGCGGCAATACTTAAGACTCGCTCCTGGATCAATTCGTTCATCAGGGCACGCCGGATACGCAGGTCGGCCTGGACCTCTTTCCCCGTGGTTGCTTTCATCTGGGCCAATCGAAACTGAAGGTCACGGGCGAAGTCGCCTGCGGTGATTTCTTCGTCTCCGACCCGGGCGATCACCTGGGCCGCTTCTTCGGCGGTCAGCTCTTGCGCAGTAGCCAGGCCCGCGGCCCACACCAACGCCAGCGTCAGGACATAACAGGAAAACTTCATCATCTGTAGATACCTCGTATTGCCAGGTTTTGAATACCATCGGCCCCGGAAACGACTACGTAAGGGACCGCTCTCGCCCTGCCGCCTCAGGGTACGAAACACCCACCATAGCAAAGGTATGGTGGGTGTTACGAATCGTATTGCCGACTAAAAGCGCGCTCCTGCACCAGGGCCTAGAGCTTTACCACCTTGCCGGTCTTGGCCGACTTGTAGATCGCTTCAATGAGGGCTACGGCCAGACGACCTTCACGCCCCTGAATGGCCGGCTGCACTCCCTTTTGAATGGCCTTGGTAAAGTCGGCAATCTGACGCCGGTGGCCTTCAATTTTCAGACTGGCCAGGGGGTCAGACGCACCGGAGCCCAATTCAGAATCACCGGCCATGGCGGCTTCAATTTTCTTGTCGCCAGCGCGCTTCTTCTTGAATTGCCAGGAGACGATCTTGCCGTCTTCCATGGCGGCGCTCCCTTCCGTGCCGTGAATTTCGACACGGGCCGGATTCCCGGGCCAGATGGCCGTGCTGCCTTCGATCACACCTTGGGCCCCATTTTCGAACTCCAGGATGGCCGTAGCCAGATCTTCCACTTCCAGGCCTTCGTGGGCCACCAGCGCCGTGCGGGCGTAGACGGATTTCACCGGTCCCATAAACCACTGGAGGAGGTCGATGTAGTGGATACCTTGATTCATCAGGGCACCGCCACCATCAAACTTCCACGTGCCACGCCAGGCACCACTGTCGTAGTACTCCTGGGAGCGAAACCACTTGATATAGGCATCGCCCAGGACTATTTTCCCGAAACGGCCCTGGTCAATGGCCTTGCGGATCTGTTCGGACCCTTCGGCAAAGCGACTCTGGAAAATGCAGCCGAGATTCACGCCCGCATCATCGCAGGACTTGATGATCTTGTCGATACGTTTCGTCGTTACATCCAAGGGCTTTTCAGAGAGGATGTGTTTGCCCGCCTTGGCACAATCGACGGCGATTTCCATGCGCAACCCACTGGGAACGCACAAGGAAATGGCGTGAATATCATCCCGCTTGAGCATTTCTTTATAATCGTCGAAAGCATCTGCGCCATATTGGTCGGCAAGTTTTTTTGCCGTTTCCATACGGACGTCGGCCACTCCGACCAATTGCGCCCCACGCACTTCGGCGATGCTCGCCGCGTGGATTGGTCCGATGTTTCCGCATCCGATAATTCCATAACCTACGGTAGCCATAACTTCTCCTTCATTCGGTTGAGCGCCGAGTATAGCATATGATTTAAGGGGGAGAAAATGTACCGACCCAACGGTGTTTCATCCGTGGTTTGTCCCCGGTTTGTCGGTCAGCGCAGGGGCTTGGTCACCACGCTACCGGTCTTATGGACGACCTTCCCCGTGCCTTTTACGACCCCCTTTGTGACCCCTGCGGCCGCCCTAGGCACCGCACAGCCACTTATACTGAGGGCCATCACCGTGACCAACATGAACAGAAGGACCTGTTGGAATTTCCCCATGAGATTACTCCTGCTTGGCATCCCTGCGGATCGCATGGACCTGTTTCACGACGCCCTTGACGCGGTCGAAGGGCGTCTCACGCAACAGGCCATGGCTCAAGTTAAAGATATGGCCCCGATGCTCCCCGGACGCCACACAATCTTCGATTGCCCTGGCGATGTCGGCTTCCGCGCCATGGGCCAATAGCTGGTTGTCCAGATTGCCCTGAAAGACCCGATCCACGCCCAACTGGGCCCGGGCTTCACGGATGCTGATGGTGGCAGGGAGACTGATAACGTCGGCCCCGGCCGCGTCAAGGTCGCCGAGGTCGTACCATTCCCGTGCGAAGTTGATGGTGGCCACATGGCCTTTGAGCGCCGCAAAGATGCGCTGCTGGTAGGGCAGCGCGAATTCCCGATATTGTGCTTCGGACAACAAAAAGGCCGCCGACTCAAAAAGTTGTACCGCAGCCACCCCACAATCGGCCTGATACTTCAGGTAATCGATGGTCATGACCGTGATTTTTTCGAGGAGCTGATGGAGGGCTTCCGGCTCGGACTCCAGGAAGGCCATGGCCTTGTCTGCACTGGTCCCAAAGCTCTTTCCTTCGAGGATAAATACGGCGAGTGTTAGCGGTGCCCCGGCAAATCCGAGGACGGGCAAGGCACCCTCCAGCTTCCCGAAGATTCCCTGAAAGGTCTCTCGGACGAAGGGGAGCTCCGCTTCCACGTCGAAGGCATGGAGGGCCTCAATGGCCTGAAGGCTGTCGCAGGGCGTCTTCAATTGGGGCCCCGGCGCAAAGACAAACTCGGCTCCCATGGGCGCCAAGGGCGTCAGAATATCCTGAAAATAGATGAGGGCATCCACCCCGATACGCTGGGGTAGGAGCGTGATTTCCGTCGAATGCTCCGGATGACGGAAGAGGTCTTCCAGCGGCAAGTCCAAGCGCTGCTTGAGGGCCAGGTATTCCGGATCGGTTCGGCCTGCCTGACGCATCATCCATACGGGGGTGTAGGGGGTTTCTTCTCCACGGAGTGCCCGCAGCAGGGTGTCATTTTGAACTTCAACCGTCATGATTTGCCTTGTCGTGTTGGGGATTGCCTCGCCGAAAAGGATACTACGTTGGGGCGCGGGATGTATAGTCAATCCGTCGAATCTTTCAGGTATTTCCTATTCTTCCTCGAAGCCAAATCGCTCTGAGATCCAGTTGTGCCAGCGCCCTTCCCAGCGGGCCGCCGTCTCTACGGCCTGGGTACCATAAAAGAAAAAATCCAGGACCAGAAATACCTGTCCGTCCATTGCCATCGCAAAGGCCGAGAGTATTCCCGCTGCCGGCTCATCCAACCGCGCGATGGTGCCGAACTCCTGATCTTCCCCGCTGGTGAATTTCACCGTGCCCACCAGGGGCGGCAATTCATCGGGGGCCTTGATCTGGTCCCCCACTTCCGCATTCGCGATACCGATGGCATGGGAAAAGTCGTCCCACGCATCCCAGGTCGGTTGGGGTGCGCCGCCCATAACCCGAAAGGCCGCACTCTCCTGCCTGAGAAAATGGAGCAAATACAGCCCAAGCACATTGAAAAACCAGGGCCATCCCCCCTCCCAATCTTCCATCTGTACATCCCACGTATCGGCCTCGCTCACCAATTGATGGCGCACCCGAACGATGCTGGTACTTCCCGACAGGATGTCCACGCTCCATTCGGTCTCGACTTCCGGCGCATCGGGACCCAGGTCAGCACTCACACCCACAAAACGATGAGGCGGCTCCCACGTGGTGATTTTCGAGACAGAGTCCATGGTGGGGTCATCCCCGAAATGGGAAACGACCCGGACCGGCTTGCCCGACCGGTCACATTCCACATCGGTGGGCACAAACCAGGACGAGATACCTGGGCCGGTGGCAATGGCATCCCAAACTTCTTCCTGGGTGCCCGCCACTTCGCGGCTCACTTCTACCCAACGTTTACCTGTGTGGTCCATCTGGACGGCCATCGCCGAATCCCCTGTCGTTGTGCCCCGAAACGAGGACATGTGCTTCCTGAGTAAAGGGGTCAGGAAGTCTGAATATACCAAAAAACCGCATTCGACCGAAGTCAAATGCGGTTTGCGACCATAAAAATGGTCGGGGTGAGAGGATTTGAACCTCCGGCCCCTACGTCCCGAACGTAGTGCGCTACCGGACTGCGCCACACCCCGAATGTGAAACGAATTGTAGTACATGGCGGGGAGATGTATCAAGCACGAAATTTCTGCCATTGCGGTACGTGGTCGCGGTTAAGGGTAAAAGGACCTACGGGACGGAAACGATGGAAACGACTCCATGGGATGGACGAAATACTATCCGCTATCGAAGCGCTCTATTGGCAGGGACTACCTCGTATTCTGTATCGCTGGGATTATCGCAAGACTTGATTGACCCGATAATATGGTTGATACTTCAATTATAGGCCTTCCGTTTCGGCCTTAACCGATTGAAACGTACGAATGCGGCAACGGGCACCCATCGGAGAATGCACCATGCGAAACACACTTTGTGGATTTTTGTCCTTGGTAATGGCGCTCGTGGCCTACGGGGAAGAGCTACCCACCCCTATTCCCATCAATTACAACGTGGAAAATATCTGGATACCCCTTCCCAGTGTAGCAGCCGACACCGACGACTCCGTGGGTACGACCTACAACACCATCCCATTCAGCCGGGCCCTCCACCATGAGACGGGCGCGCTGTTGGGAAAATCTATGCCGGATTTTGACTGCGATCCGGCCGATCTCCGTCGGAGCTTCCGGTTGGAGAAAGGGGAATTCTTGCTGGGTGAACCTATTCTCGTCGAATATCGTATCGAACTCGATGGCGAGGGCAGCTGGACCGAGGGCCGAGGCGGTAATTATCGGTCCCGGGGCCGGGATGACAATTTCTACTTTCTCCTTCGACGGAATGACGGAACCTGGGTCGATGAGGTACACCCCAATCTGGGAGGTTTCGGTGGCGGTCTGGGCGGTGGGAACCGTGCCGACAAGGAGAACCCCTCCTCCGATTGGCAAGCCGTCCAACGCTGGGCCGCCATCACCGAGCCGGGGCACTACGAACTCTTCTGTTTCTATCGTCCAATGGGATGGCACACTCCCGGAGCACTCACGGAAGCGGCGAAGGCGTTGCTGCCCCGGGAAGTTCTTGAAACGCACCGCGTGGAAGGCTATGGTCGACTGATCGACAACGCGACGGATGAGGTTTCCAAACACTACTACATCGAAGACCAATCCATCGGGTCAGACAGGAACGATTCCGCGCTGCTGGCGCACATGCCTGATGCTATCCACGCCCTCCTGGCCGAGGAGGTGCCGGCGATTGGTGCCCCCCTACAAGGCGACGATATCATTAAACGCCACGTGCTCTCGGAGCGGCAACGTGCCATAGGCGCTGCCCAGGTTTATGCACGTTTCCCCATTCAAATAACCGTTGGCACACCAGCGGAGCGGGAAGCGATGGTGGAACAGTGGCGTGACCTGACGGGCCCCGACAAACTCCCCACGAATTGGCAATCCCGTGAGCGAGCGGCCCTGGGGGCGATACACTTCTCCCTGTCTGAGGACTTCCTGCCGGTCATTGAGCAGTGGGTGCACGCCGATCCCCAGTACATCAAGCGTAACGCCTTGAGCCATGGCCTTAGCTTGATGGAAAGTCCCCGTGCCACCTCGCTTCTGTTGGACGCGGACGAACGTGTGAAGTATCGCTTGCACAATAGCTACAAATTTGGCTCCCCCTTGCCCGTGGCCCAACACCGAATTCTGATTAAGAATCTCATCACCTTGTTGGATGACGAGGCCCCGGAGAAACGAAACCGTGCGCTGGAACTCGTGCGCCAGGTCGCGGGTGGCTGGTATCTCGGCGATGCCCAGGCACCGTTGACCGATCTTTCCCGGGAGCAAATGAAAACGGCGCAAGTACGCTGGGAGACCTGGTTCGAAGAACAACCGGATCCCATGCCCTCCTTTGTGAACGGCGTCTGGGGCTACATCGATACGACCGGTGCCCTGACTATCCCACCTCAGTTTACCTACGCGGGTGAATTTCGAGAGGGTATTGCCCAAGTTAGCCGAGGCGCTGCCCCCGTTTACATCGATACCCGCGGCAATCTGGCCTCGGAGCCGGCACCGCGCGTAGGGGAAGGCCCCTTTCCCGTCGCGAAGGACGGTAAATGGGGGTATGAAGACGCCCATGGCACGATCGTCATCCCACCACAATTCGAGCAGGCCAACGATTTTCAAAGCGGACGGGCCATTGTCCGGCTCGAAGATTGGAAAACAGTGGTCATCGACAACACCGGTCAAATTATTTTTGGGGCGGAGCGAAATATACAGGCGGTCTATTCCGACGGCTCCATGACCTTTAGGAAGTCGGGCCCCACCGGTCGGCGTTACGGTCTCCTCGACCGCGATGGCCACGAGATTCTTCCCGCCTTGTACGAAATCATCATCCCTTCAAATGAAGGCCTGATCATGGTGGCTGAAAGCACGGAATCGGGCGGGATGCGCTACGGTTTCGCCAATGCGAAGGGAGAGCTGGTAATTGCTCTTACCTACTCCGGTGCATCGTGGTTCAGTGGAGGCCTGGCAGCCGTCAATACGGGGGACGCGCCAAAGGACCGCTGGGGCTACATCGACAAGAACGGCGCGATGGCGATCACGCCTCAGTTCAGACACGTCAGTCCGTTCTTCGAAGGGCTCGCATACGCTGGGGTTCAAGACGATGAGTTCCAGTCTTTACGTTACGGCTACATCGACACCACCGGCAAGTGCGTCATCCCGCCTCGGTTTCAACGCGCTGGTAACTTTTCCAATGGCCGCGCTACGGTCCAGTTTTCGAGCCCCTATCGCTGGCTGGGTGGACCGGATACCTTCGCGGGAAAGTAGTGGGTGCTGCTCAGCTTCTGGAGGAGCTGCCCTCAGAGCACCGTAAAGGACCTAAAGGACAATGAATCCAGCGGATCGGCTATGAGGCTTGGAAGCTCCCCTCTCCGCGTTGCAATCTGGCATACTGTGCCCCAGTTTAACCCCACAAAGGAATTGTCCATGAAGTACCCCTCACGGCGCCTGATTGCCTTGGCGCTTCTCAGCCTGGTTATCGCCCCCCTTGTTTCTGCCGAATCCCAGCCCCTGACCCTGACGCCGGACCGTGCCAACGACCTGACGCTGACGACGCTCGATGGCGGTGTCTACGAAATCACCACCACGGGTTCGGACCCTTACCTCTTCACGAACGTGGTGCCCGGCGGCCTCGATATCGCCACGAATCCCATTCTCTCCTTCGCGTATTTCAGTCTCACCGGGACGGATGAATTCCAGGTCTTTGCGGTGCCCCCCCAGCAAGAATCCGTCACGGTCCGGGCCTCGGGATTGAGCCGGAGCGAAGGCTGGTCTTCTCACCGGATTGACCTGACGCCTCTGTTGGAAAAACTCACGGCACCCGTCACCCAACTGCGCATCGACTTCGGACGCAAGGCGGAGAAGAGCGCCCAGATTCGTGGGGTCCAATTGCGCCCCCTGAATGAAACGGAAAAACGCCTGGCCCGCGACGCGGCGGACCGGAAAGCGCGGGAAGCGGCCCTGGACCAGACCACGCGCACCTATCTCGACACCCCCTACCCTGCCACCATTGAGCGGGTCGAGGTGGAGCACGAGTCCGTTCGCGTGACGGTTAATCCTCGGGGAGCGGCCCGCCGTATTGTACTCGTCGAGATTCCCGTATGGGGCGAGGCGACCAATCCTAACGACTGGATACTTCATGATGCTATCCGGGACGGTAACCGTGACCTCCACGAGCAGGTCATCCCCCGTTTTGACGAACAGGGTCGGGACCGCCTCTACTCTCGCTGGGCTGTGGCGCGGGAAAACGAAATCGGCCTGACGCTCCTCGCTCACGGACGCTATGCCGACACCGTAACCCACCGTGAAGGACTGACAGAAGCCCCACTCCGCAATCGTAAGGGATTGGGTGCCTTCTCCCCCGGTCGTCCCGTGGAAGATGTGAAGGACCTGGACGTTTCGGCGGTGACGGTGAATATTATCCTCCAGCATTTCATGCGCGCCGAGGGCGGCGAGGGACGCACCGCCTTTGAGTATGGCGGGCGTACGTGGTACACGGACAACGGTGCCGTAGCCCAGATGGACGCCACCATGCAGCTTGCCGCGACCTATGACGTCGTCGTATCCGCCATTGTCTTGTTGGGGCAAGCGGGCGATGCACCCGAAGGCAGTTTCTCCCGTCTTGTAGCCCACCCCGATGCGGACCCGGCGGGCATCTACGTCATGCCCAATTTTACGCGTCCCGAGGGAGTGAATGCCTATGCTGCGGCGCTCAATTTCCTGGCCGAACGGTACAGCCGTCCCGACGGAGAATTTGGCCGTATCCACCATTGGATTGTGCACAACGAAGTAAACTCGGGCTGGGTGTGGACCAATATGGGGGAGAAATCCGCCCTGCGCTATATGGATGCCTACCACAAGTCCATGCGAATGACCCAGCTCATTGCGTGGCAGTATGACCCCCACGCGAAGGTCTACATCTCCCTGGAACACCACTGGGACTCGGTCTATGCGGACCACTGTTATAAGGGCAAGGACCTGCTCCACTTGTTATTGGATTTCAGCCGCGCCGAAGGGGATTTCCCCTGGGCCATTGCCTACCACCCCTACCCGGAAAACCTGCGCGATCCCCGCGCCTGGGAAGATGACACGGCATGGTTCTCCTTTGACACCCCCCGCATCACGTTTAAGAACATGGAGGTCATCAACGCCTGGGTAAAACGACCCGAGACCCGCTATCTGGGAAAACACGTGCGGGACGTCCAGTTTACGGAGCAGGCTCCCAACTCACCCGACTACTCCGAGGAGTCGCTGCGGGACCAGGCGGCCTGTATGGCCTATCTCTGGAAAAAAATGGAGGCCCTGGACTCGGTGAGTATGTTCCACGTTCACAACTGGGTCGACAACCGCCACGAAGGGGGCCTGCGGATTGGGCTCCGCCGTTTCCCGGATGACGAGGAAGACCCCCACGGCAAGAAGCCGGTGTGGTATGTCTTCCAAGCCTTGGGCACGGACAAAGAAGCCGAAGCGACCGAATTTGCGAAGGCGGTCATCGGAATTGAGGACTGGAGCGAAGTGGTGTATACCGGAGAGATTGCAGAGACGCGGGCGAAGTAGGGTATGGATTGCGGTGTGGGACCGGTGGGACTTGTAGGACCCGTGGGACAGTGCTCTATAAGACCCATAGGACTTATATGTCCCATAAGACTGCCAGTTGCCCGCGAACTCCCGACTCGGCTACAGTGGACATTCAACCCAAGGGAGAACACCATGACAAGCAGTCACACCCTCACCCGCCGCCAGTTTGGCGCTATCACCGCCGCCGCCGCCCTGACCGCAGCAGGCACCAGCCACGCCGACCCGGCCGGCCCGAAAATCGTCAAGCTCGGCACTATCGACATCGACTTGGTCGAAACGACGCCCATCGTGTTCAACGGCAAGGTCTACCGCTACGAATACGTCCGAGAACGCTACAAGAAAAACACCACGGGGAAATCCTACTCCCGTTTCATCGACCATGAAACCGGTGAGGCCACGCCAGCCTTTGCGGAAGGATTTCACCTGGGCAGCGCGGCGGTCGATGGCGACCGTGTCATTGTCACCGTTACGGACATCTGGGACGGCGAGAAAGTCGACATCTTTGTGTCGAAAGACCTTCAGACCTGGGAACGGTGGAACGCCTTGGATCTCCCGGGCTACGGCATCTTCAACACCTCCCTCTGCAAAGACCCCCAGGGCTACCTCCTCATGTTTGAAATCGGCAAGCCTGCCGAAGAGGCCGGCAGTCGCTTCACCGCGCGCTTCGCCCGCTCCACCGACCTTAAGACCTGGACGCTCACGCCGCCCGAGTGCAACTACGCCAAAGACCGCTACACGGCCCCCCACTGTCTCCGCTACGTAGACGGTTTCTACTACAACTTCTATCTGGAATCCATGAAGGGTGGCTATGCCCAGAGCGTGGTCCGCTCGAAGGACCTCATCACCTGGGAGCGGACGCCCATCCACCCTTTCCTTATGTGGGGCGATGAGGACAAGCAGATTGCCAACCCCAATTTCACCGAGGAACAGCGCAAACACATCGCCGAGGCGGAGAACCGCAACAACTCGGATTTCGACTACTGCGAGTTTGAGGGGAAACTGGTGATCAACTACTCGTGGGGTAATCAGCGGGGACTCGAGTTCTTAGCCGAGGCGCGCTTTGACGGCACGGAGAAAGAATTTCTGGCGGCATTGTTTCCCGGGTAGGGAATGGTGAATAGAAGAACTCACTCTCTGGTGCCGTGCAAAGGCGGGACTGTTATCTTTTCCGCCCCGTGTGGACCAAAAACGAGCACCAAAGTGGGTTAGCCTTCCAGGCTGACACAACGGTTACGTAGGTTCCCAAAACACGCGTTGGGTCACGTACACGACCCTGATCTCCGAAAGCCACAACGACAGAACTCAACGTCACTTTGCCGTGGCGACAGCCCACACTAAACCCAGAGTACCCCTGTGTCAGGCAGGATGCCTAACCCACTTTGGTGCACCTTCTACTTCCGAGAGGGCCTTGTACAAGCCCCCTCGGCCCCGAAGGTCGAAACGACGGGGCATGGCTGGAGTTTTACGTCACTTTGCCGTGACGCTGTTCAAGAAACGTGCACCAAAGTGGGTTAGCCTTCCAGGCTGACACAACGGTTACGTAGGTTCCCAAAACACGTGTGGGGTCACGTACCAGGACCCTGGCCTCCAAAAGCCACAACGACAGAGCTCAACGTCACTTTGCCGTGGCGACAGCGCACATTAGACACAGAGTATCCCTGTGTCAGGCAGGATGCCTAACCCACTTTGGTCCACCTTCTACTTCCGAGGAGACCTTGTACAAGCCCCCTCGGCTCCAAAAGCCACAACGACGCGCCTGGCTGGAGTTTTACGTCACTTTGCCGTGACGCTGTTCAAGAAACGAGCACCAAAGTGGGTTAGCCTTCCAGGCTGACACAACGGTTACGTAGGTTCCCCAAACACGTGTGGGGTCACGTGTCAAGGCACTGGCCTCCGAAAGCCACAACGACAGGACTCAACGTAACTTTGCCATGGCGACAGCGCACAGTAAACCCAGGGTGTCCCTGTGTCAGGCAGGATGCCTAACCCACTTTGGTACACCTTCGATTTCCCTGCACCACATCGCACCCTCCAATCATCTATGGTAAGCCAGGTGTCGAGAATCACAGGAGATCTGCAAAACCCGGCGCTTCATAGAAGACATACTCGTCGGTCTTCAGGTGGGCTGCAGTGGGGTTGTTTCGGATATACGAAAGACACCGATCCAAGTGAGACACACCGCGCAGGAGGTGGTCAAATCCCTCTTGCTGCCAGAGCGCACCCTGACGCCCGAGTACCTTGTTGATTTCATTGGCGGTGTAACTCTTCACCGAATGGCTGACATCTTCTATCTCCCATCCACTTCGCAGTTGAAAGAGGGCGTGTACGTGGTTGGGCATGATGACGAAGGAAGCCAGGTCGTAACGCTCGCCATCAAAATAATGAAACGCGTTGGCAACAATGCGGCCGCATTCCGGTTTGCGCAAAAAACACGCGCCATAACCCGCGTCCAACCATGTTTCAAGCCGCTTGGGAAAGCGCTCGCCGTACTCGGCTGCGGTCTGCGTATCCCATGGTTTGGGGTTCTTCTGCAGCCAGAGACGTTTTAGCTCCGCCCAAGCCTTGAACTTCTCCTGGGGCAAGGAGTCAGCGAGTCGCCACGTCACATAGTTGAAGGAACCGCTTAGACGCCAATGAGGAAGATGTCGTCGATCTTTGCGTACAGGCGAGTCTCGGCGCAGAAAAGGCGAATCAGACTCTGGACTCGGCTCGGACTCCTCTATTGAATCGCTGTTCAATGGCTCCTGCCGCCGACGGGCACCATATCACCGTATTTGAGCATTCCTACGCTCGAAACAGCGCTTGAGAATGGACGTCAACGTGGGTCAGGCGGCCTCCCCGCCACCTTCCTCGATCTCCGAGTCCACGTGATTGACCGCTAGTCTACATCGACACGTGTCGTGGATTTTTAGTCAGGCAGGATGCCTAACCCACTTTGGCAATCTTCTGAAAGTCGCGTACGCTTTCTAAACCATAACTATCCCCACCATAAAGCAACCGCCCAGCTACTTCGCGAAGACCAGGCATACGGCGGCTGGCACGTCTACCTTGGCACCGGTAGGCGTCAGTTCGCCGGTATCGGGGTTGATAGCGAAGACAAAAATGTCGTTCGTATCCTGGTGGGCGGCCAGCAGGAATTTACCGTTGGGCGACTGGGTGAAGTTTCTCGGGCGTACGCCCCCACTCTTGGTCTGGCCGAGGGGTGCGAGCTTGCCATTGGATTCATCCACCGCGAAGGCCGCGATACTGTCATCCCCACGGTTCGAGGCGAAGACAAACTTTCCAGACGGGTGGACTTCGATATCGGCCGTGTGATTAACCCCTTCGAAGCCTTCCGGCAGGGTGCCAACGGAGCCGTTGTCGGCGAGGGTACCCGTTTTCTCATCCCAGCGGAACGCCGTGACCGTGTTGCCCATCTCATTGACCACGTAGGCATAGGGACGGGTCGGGTGGAAGGCAAAATGGCGGGGTCCCGCGCCGGGGGCCACTTCGCCATAGGCCGGGTCGTTGGGCACAAAGGTACCCCCTTCCCGCTTGTAGACCATGAGCTTGTCGATACCCAGATCGGCCACCACCAGGTAGCGGCCTGTCTCATCAAAGTTTACTGAGTGGGCATGGGGTGCCGTTTGGCGCTTGGGGTCCGCACTCGAACCCGTGTGCTGGAAGAAGGCGGACGCGGTGCCCAGCCCTCCCTCTTTTTCGAGGGGATAGACCGAAACGGTACCGTCACCATAGTTGGCCACGGCGGCATGCTTACCGTCGGGCGTCACCGCCACGTGACAGGGGCCATTGCCCCCGGCGGGTTGTTCATTGAGAGGCGTGAGCAGTCCCGAATCGGCTTCAATCCGGAAGGCTGCGACCACCTGGGCATCACCTTTTCGGGCGGCGGCATAGAGCACTGGTGCACTGGGATGAATCGCTAGAAAGGAGGGATTCTCGATGGCACCCGCCAGCCCCTTGTGCGTGAGGGCACCGGTCTCATCGTCGAATTCGAGGCGGTAAATCCCCTCGCTTTCGCCCTGGGTGTAGGTACCCACGTAGACCGCGTGCACGGCGGCCCCGGCAGACAAACTGCCCATACCCGCCATCACCATACCCCAAGCTACCCAACCGAAGAGACCGCTACGCATCATGAATTCTCCCAAGTAAACAATTAATCGGAACCGCGTGACGGTAAGTACCGCACCGACACGGAACCAGAAAGAAGCATCTAATCATAAATCCACCCGCCAATCAAGTGAATTCCGAAAAAAGTGAGGGTAGTGCCGATTCAGACCGAGCCCAATCGTCACGCCGATGTTTCCAGCCATTTCTGACAAGTCTTGATTAGAATCGAACGGTCAATTGGTTTCGTTACGTAGTCGCTGCAGCCGGCATCCAGACATTTCTTTCGATCTTC
This sequence comes from Candidatus Hydrogenedentota bacterium, assembly GCA_034669905.1. Classification (GTDB taxonomy): domain Bacteria; phylum Hydrogenedentota; class Hydrogenedentia; order Hydrogenedentales; family JAEUWI01; genus JAEUWI01. Next base: position 31,298 of record JAXMOL010000039.1, on the reverse strand, counting down.
GGCCATGGCATGGGCGGTAAGGGCTATGATGGGCAGTGTAAAACCCCGCTTGCGGAGCTCTGCGGCCAGGGTATACCCGTCCATTTCCGGCATCTGCATATCCGTTAACAGGAGCCCGAATTCCCCCGGCTGGGCAGCCAGCAGAATATCCAAGGCCTCCCGCCCGTGGCTCGCCACCACCGTTTTTGCCCCGGCACGTTTTAAGTGAAACTCGATAAGCCGTTGATTGACGGCGTTGTCTTCCGCGATCAGAATGGTGCCCTTGACCGTCATGTTCTCCGACTCTTCCGTCAGCTCGGGAGTTTCAGCCTTCGGAGCTGTTCGCAAGGCACGGGTCAGCGGCGTGTTCGGGACGGGCACCAGCGGCACTTCCGCCACGAAGGTAGAGCCTACACCCGGAGCGGTCTTTTCCAACCGTACGTCCCCACCCATCTTCTGGGCCAGACGACGACTGATGGCGAGTCCGAGTCCCGTGCCGCCGTGTTTCCGGGTAACGGAATTATCCGCCTGGGTAAAGGGCTCAAAGAGCAGGGCGGCCTGGGCCTCATCCATGCCAACGCCCGTATCTTCAATTTCTACGCGGAGAAGGGCGCGGCCATACTTTTCGAGTTGCGCAATGCGAATATTGATCTCGCCTTCGGTCGTAAACTTCACGGCATTGCCGATTAGATTCACCAGAATCTGGCGTAGTCGGGTGGGGTCACTGAGGATACGTTCGGGAACCGGGCTGAGGAAGGTGGTCTTCATGGCGATATGGCCCACGGCCGCACGTTGACGCATAAGCCCCTCGATATCGGTGAGCAGGTGCACCAACGAGATTTCCACGGACTCGATATTCAATTTCCCCGCCTCGATTTTGGTCAGATCGAGGATATCGTTGATAACCTGAAGCAAATGCTCTCCGGCGCTGTGAATCGTATCAAGCGCTTCCTCATGACGTGGCGTACGGACCCCGCCTGCCTCCTCCTCACGGAGCAAGGCGGCATAGCCTAAGATGGCTGTCAGGGGTGTCCGAATTTCGTGGCTCATATTTGCCAGGAATTCCGACTTCGCCTGATTGGCGGCGTCGGCCCGAAACTTCGCATCGGCCAAGTCCCGGGTCATGGACCGGGCAAGGCGGAGGGCACGCATTCGGCTACTGCCCATGGCCCACACCACGGCGGCGAGCATGATGCTCAGCAACATGCCCCCGCCCCCTATCACCGCAGGAGCAATCTGGTCGATGGTACCGTCGAAGCGCGCGGTAGAGACGACGTCAAGGGTCCAGATCCGTCCTCCAACGGTCACTTCCTTTACCGTTCGATAAAGCCCGCCCCGACCAGCCGCCTCTACATGGAGTCCCGTCACATCGTAGAGGTGAGCATCAAAGTCAAAGAGCGCCTCACCGCCTCCCCCTGGCTGACTGTCGTAGACGTCGAATTGCAGAAGGTCTTCGGTGTAGCGCGCGATACCCACGAACGCGTGCTCAATAATAATCGGGGCGTAGACCACGACTTCCAGCATGGCCATTCGTTCTTCCGGCGTCTTCGGCGACGTACCGTCTTTGTAGACCGGCAACAGGAAAAGAAACCCCGAGAGATTGAGATCGTCCTGCACCAGATCGATACGGGCGGTCATGGTGGCCTCTCCGGTGCGAATGGCAGTCTCTACGGCCTCCCGCCTGCGCGCCTCGGATCCGATATCAAAGCCCCACGCCGCCGCATTGGTTTCCTGCGGTTCAATCGTCTTGATAACGTAGAGATCTTCCGAGTCGCCCGGTGGCTTCACGGAGAACTCCGGGGCATCATCGGCACGCTCCCGCGCCACAAAGTCTTCCAGGTCATTGCGCTTCACCCGCTCAATAACCCCAAACCCAATGGCCCCGGGAAATTCGATATTCAGATTGCGGGAATCGACATAGGCCGTGTATTCCTTCCGCGTCACGTCCTTGCTTGCACGATAGAGTCCACGTGCGCCCATGAGGCCATATACGGGGAGGCTCACGCGCCGTTGAATTTCTGCAACCAACCGGTCTGCCCGCCGTTCGAAAAGAAGGCGTCCTTCCTCCCGATTGAGTTCCCAGGACCAGACGGCACCCACCAGCGAGAGGGTCCAACAAACGGCCAGAAGCGCGCCAGACAGCACGAGCATGTCACGGCTCCCACGCGATTCACCGGGGGCCGACAGGCTTTCCTCATCTATGTTCTTCATCGCACCTTCAACCAGGCATCCTCACCCATTCCCGATCCAGATGACAGAAGTTTCCGCTAAGTCTTTATTGAACGCGTAGACACACCACCAAAGAAGTGCTGCTCATGAAACGGGGCCACCGTTGTGGATAGTTGAATTCGCCATCAAACAGTCGAACACCCGGGTGCTCGATGCCGCTTCCCGTATGGTGGCACAGCACTGGCCAGAATTCAATATGATACCCTATTCTTACGAGCAGTCTCACGTGCCTCCTCGGCCAGTTTACGGGCACGATTTTCCCAATCGCCTGTGTCCGCCTGAAAGGGAATCGTAACGATACGGTAGTCATAGCGCGTTCCGGCCAGGACAGCCCCCGCCAAGAAGGTCGTAAAATAGTGCTTTCGATAGCGCTTGGGGACGTCCCAGTACCGGGTCCGCCAATCCTGATCTGGAGCCTCCAGAACCACCGTAAGGGCGCCCCGTTCCTGCGCTTCGTTGTATACGGCGGACCACGCCGTAGGCACATCTAATTCCTGCTTTTTGTCGTTATCAAAGGTACCCCGCAGCACCGTTCCGTTGCTCTGTTCGCCTACGTAGTGGGTCATTGCCGGGTCCCACGGGTGCATGAAATGATACATAAGTTCCAACGGTGTATCTTCCGTGGCTGTCACCGAGACAGACTCATAGATGCGGTCGGGCAAGACCGTCACGACCGTATGGAGTTGAAGGGTGCGCAGTCGGGAACACTTTTCCAGACGTACCGACTGGGCTGATGGCACATCCGACGGCACCGGTACCGTTGCGCCGTCCACATAGAAGGCCAGGGACTCCAACACTTCGTCTTCATTCTCGGTATGTCCACTCCCGATGAAGCCCACTCCGGGAAACTTCGCTACGCTGCCATAGTGGCTCCCCCACGTATCAAGACCGAGGCGCACGTCCTCGTGATCGATGCGGTAGAGGGTCCAGAAAGAACGGCTTTCGAAACGGACCGATAGCGTACCGACCCGGGTCGCGATGGACTCGGGCCAGTCGGCTCCAGGGGCCCCTGGAGCCCCCTGTGCAATCGCCGAAACAAGGAGCAGGGCGAGGCCCCAAAGCCCCGTCCGTCTCGATGGAGCCATCCTGTTGTGCGGCATTCTGCACCCCTTTTCCTGTCTCAATGGGCCCGTCAGCCCTTCACTCCTTGGGCTTCGCATCCGCCAACACCTCTTTCATCGCATCCATAAGCACCTTCTCCACGCTGGGTGCCACCTTGGCCGTCCGCTTGCTGGTCTCATATCCTCCCTGTCCATAGGCGATTTCCGTTCCAATGTAGCCGGCGCCGTAGTCTTCGTAGGCGGCAAGGCAAACGATCTCGTCTGGCCTCATGTCCTGGGCAGCGAGCTGGTACTCGACAAAGAGTTCACCCGGCATGTTCAACAACCAAATCTTTCCCAGCCGCAGGGCAGAAACGGTCACGCCAATACCCGCTTTGCTCCGCTGGATCCAGGCGAGCCGGTCCGCGGCTCGGAAGCGGTCGTTCGCCTTGCGCGTGGTGTCAGCGAGCTCGGCCATCAAGTCCTTTTCCACAAGATGCTCGGCGATGGGCAGCGCGGCATACCGGGTGCGCCACTCGATCATCGATTTCTCTATCGGGTTTTTCTCGGTGGCTTCCCAGGCGGCTTTCATGCCGGCTTCGATCCGCGCGGCGAGTATGGGCCGGGTTTCGGGCGCACCGTCGTTGTATTTTCCTGCTGCCACATTGCCGCCGGCGCCCGTGAAATAAATGTGGGGCACGCCCGACTTGGCTTCACGGGCGTTGCGGGCGATCCCTACAAATTCGCAGGTCACGCCGCCCTTGCCGTAGTGACTCTGGGGATGGGTCGCATAAAAGGAAATAACCGCCAGGGCCTTGTCTTCATTCCAGAAACTGACGCTCTTCAACCATGGGTCGATAGTACCTTCGGGGGCCGCGATGGCCTCGGGGTCCTTCGAGGCGCTATAACGCACCTTCTTAACTTTGCCGTCTTCGCCGAGGATACGTCGGCTGGACGCGACTTTCTCAACCGTGGCCTGCCCCGACCCCACATGGGTCAAGGGCTCAGCATTCACCACTGCCTCCCCCACCGCCTTGGCGGTACGGGCAATGGCGTCGAGAAGGTAGACGTTGTCAAAACGCGTTCCGCCCAGACCATGTGCTTCCATAAGGCGCTCAGTGGTCAAATCGCATCGGGGGCCGTCATGCTGGTGGAGTGCATGGACCGAAACATGGTCTGGCGTGGTGCCCGCCGCTTCCGCCAGGGCCTTTTTCCAGGCGTCCTGTCCTTCATTGCCGATACCGATGAAGTCCACGGCGCACAATACGATGGGACGTTCGCCGGAGAGGAGCACGACGCCCCGGGCACTCAGGGGATCGACAATTTCTTTGGCGTCCACATAGGCCACCGGACTTCCGATGGGAGGCGAGACATCGACGTTGAAGACCCCAAGTCGGAGGGCCGCCTCCGCCGTGGCGTCCTGTAGACCGTTGAGAAAAAGAGTGAGGAGCAATACAAGGGGGAGAGCCCGAAACATAGTAAAACCTTCAAATTGAAAAACTGGCCGCGATTTCGTCCCCCCGATAATAAAGGAATTCCGGAAAGCAGACAAGGGAAGGCCCGTTGGGAGGCGAAGTACCCAAGGCGGCTACTGACCCTATCTGGATTCGATGCGCGCGCCACAGACTCCCCGGGAAGGAATTCTTCGCGCCAATCCCCTAGCGCTCGTGGCTCAGGCAGTGCACCGTACCAAAGCCCCAGACCAAATCCACCGCGTGGATCCCGAGAACACGGCGGTCGGGGAAGAGCTCCGCGAGGATACCCAACGCACGGTAGTCCTGCACGTCGTTGAAGGTCGGCACCAGGACCACTTCGTTCCCGATGTAAAAATTCGCATAGCTCGCCGGGAGACGGGTGCCGTCAAAATAGAGGGGTGCTGGCATGGGGAGCCCCACCACCTCGATAGCGGCACCGGTGGCCGTCGTCGCCCCTTCCAGGCGCTCCCGATTCTCCGCGAGGGCCCGATGATTGGCGTCGTGCTCATTGGGCTCCTGGCACAGCACCACCGTCGATTCATTTACAAAACGACAGAGATCATCCACATGGCCGTGGGTGTCATCCCCCGCGATACCCTCTCCCAGCCACAGGACCTTTTCAATACCCAGATACTTCTGAAACACCGCCTCGTAGTCTTCCCGCGTAAAGCCTGGATTACGCACCTGGGTATCTGGGTGCAGGAGACATTCTTCGGTCGTGAGCAGCGTGCCCGCACCATTCCCGTCGATGGCGCCCCCCTCCAAAACCACGTGGTGCTCCCCGTGCATGGCGGGCACACAAGACATCTCATCTACTTCCGCAAGGAAGGTTGGCACGGTGGCATCACGGGCATAGTCGTTGTATTTCGCCCAGGCGTTAAAGCCAAAATGCACCGCTTCGACTTCCTCACCACAGCGCACAAAAGCAGGACTGCAATCCCGCATCCATCCCCGGTCGAGGGCGTGATGAAGAAAACGAAGGTTATCCAGATTGGCGTGGGCCTTAGACAGGGTCCGGCGGGCCTTTTCTTCGAGACAGCCATTGGGCACGATGAGATCCACCCGCTCCCCCACGCTCAACTGGCGGATCATCTCGGCAAAAACCCAGGGGATGGGTTGAAACTTCCCGGGCCAATCGGCCTTGTTCAGGGGCCAGGCCAGGAGGGTCGCATAATGCTCTTCCCATTCCGCTGGGAGACGTCGGGCGCTATCCATGGGCCCTAGGACTCGTCAATAAAGCGGCGGGTGATGTCGCCATAGGCATCAATGCGCCGGTCCCGCAGAAAGGGCCAATTGCGCCGGATGTTTTCCAGGTGGGCGAGGTCCACTTCCGCAAGAAGCACTTCTTCGTTGTCCGTGCTGGCTTCGGCAATGATGACGCCCTGGGGATCGGCGATAAACGATGAGCCCCAGAACTCAATGCCCGCCTGTTCGGCCACGGGCTGCTCGAAGCCGACGCGATTGGCCGCGGCCACATAGATACCGTTGGAAATGGCGTGGCCCCGTTGGACCGTCATCCAGGCATCGCGCTGGGCCGCACCGTACTGCTCTTTTTCGTAGGGGTGCCAGCCGATAGCCGTGGGGTAAAACAAGATGGATGCCCCCCGGAGCGCCGTAAGACGGGCGCCTTCCGGATACCACTGGTCCCAGCAGATGAGGGTGCCCACCCGTCCATAGCGGGTGTCAAAGTTCTTGAAGCCCAGGTCACCGGGTGCGAAGTAGAATTTCTCATAGTAGGCCGGGTCATCGGGGATGTGCATCTTCCGGTAGATGCCCACGAGGGTGCCATCGGCGTCAATACAGACGAGGCTGTTGTGATAGACCCCAGCGGCCCGACGCTCGAAAACGGGCACCAGAACCGCAACGGCCAGCCGGGCAGCCGCCGATTGGAAGGCTTCGATGCTCTCGTTGGGGATGGGCTCCGCCAATTCGAAGAGGTCCACATCTTCCTTCTGGCAGAAATACTGACTGCGGTACAACTCCGGCAGACAGACCACCTGGGCCCCCTGGGCAGCGGCCTTTTCGAGCCACTGGAGGGCATTCTTCGTATTGGCGTCCGGGTCGGGGCCTACCTGCAATTGGAGCAGGCCAACCGTGAACTTCTGGGGAGCGGCGGAGGGCGCCATGGCATTACCTCGGGGTTAGGGCGGAATTTGAAGCGCGGAATTGTAGCACGGCATTACCTCGAAGGTCTATGAATATCGTACCTGTGACGAGACGATGGCCATGCAACAGACTTCTCCCGACGCGAGGCCGCTACTGCTCTTCCTGAGACAGGCCACCCGAGCCCTTGCTCCCCATGGTCCACACGGTGAGCCCCGTCAAATCGCTGCGATTACCCCGCAGGCATCCAATGGCGTAGGCCGCAACCAGAAACACGCCGTTCACCAGGGCGCCGGTCCAATAGCTGTGGGCGGGAAAGGTGATGGCCTCGGGCAAGAGACCGGCGAGCCCCATGCCCAGGTAGATGTTGAAGGAAATGGCCAAGACCATGGCACCAATCGCGGCCCTGCCATCGACACGGGTCGTGAAGAATCCCAACAGAAAAAGGCCCATCAAGCACCCGCCAAAGACGCTGGTCACGATGAGGCTGAGGTCGTTCATGCTCTCTTTTTCGAGGTTGCTGAAGATTATCGCCCCCAACACCACCAACGTCGTCGTCACGGTGGCGATGAGCCGTGCGGCCATGAGGTAATAGCCATCGCTCCGCCCCTTCGCGAGATAGGGCTTCATCAGGTCCACCACCGACACGGTCGAAATCGCATTGATCCCCGAGTCCAGGGAACTCATGGCGGCAGCCATCACGGCGGCGATGACGATGCCGGCGACCCCGGCCGGAATCTTGGTCAGGATGAAGTAGGGCAAGACCTGGTCGGCGGCCATATCGGTAGTCGCGGGGTCGGGAAAGGCCTGGTAGTAAACGTAGAGGCTGGTGCCGACGAAGAAGAACATAATCCAGAGCGGCAGTGCGATGGCGGAGTAGAGCAAGGTGGCCTTGCGGGCTTCCCGGGTTGATTTGGCGGCGGCATAGCGCTGCACCATATTCTGGTCGCCGGAGTAGATGGCCAGCCAGTTGATAACGCCGAGGATAAGCACGGTCCAGAAGGTGCGCTCATTGAGGTTCCAATCAAAACTGCCCAGGCTGAATTTGTCGTTGGCGGCGCCGGTGGCTATGATTTCCCCCAGCCCACCAGGCAAATCGAGGGCCACGGCGATGAAGCAGAACATCCCCCCTACCATGAGGATGAGGGCCTGAATCACATCGGTCCAGACCACGGCCTCTATCCCCCCGGCAATGGTGTAAAAGGCGATAAAAACGCCACTCACCACAATGACCAGGGTGATGGGCGCGCCGGTGAGGAACTGGATGGGTAAGCTCACCAGAAAGAGTATCTGGGCCATACGGATAAGTTGCAACAGGATGAAGCTCACGGTGCCGTAGATTCGGGGCACGGTGCCATAGCGCCGCCCGAGATACTCAAAGGCGGTCGTAAGCTTGCCCCGACGAAAAAAGGGAATGAAGAGCACGACCGCGAGTACGGCCACAAAGGGCAGCACGAGGTTCACACTCAACTGGCGCCAATCCAACACGTAGGCGGCCGCGGGCAGGGCGAGAAAGGTGCCGGAACTGATGATGGTGCCCAGCATGGAGAGCCCCAGCACCCAGCCCGGAAAACTACGATTGCCGACGAAATAGGCTTCCGTGCTGGTGTTCTTCCGTGCAAAATAGAGCCCCGCCCCCACCATCACCGCCAGATAAACGACCACCGCCGCAATATCGAGGGGACGAATCGCCGGCGTGGCAGGACTGGCGAATAGGGAATGGTGAATTAAGAATGGGAGATGCTGCATCTATTGGCATTCCGGTTTTGAAGGGTGATGGGTGAAGCGTGAAGCGTGAAGCGTGAAGTTTGAAAGATGAGGTCAGCGAAATTCGGCTGGTGGTGTATCCTCGCAATAGCTGCGCACGAAAGCGTTTTATAGAAAGCGTGGAGGATTTAGAGCCAAAGACTTCACCCTTCACCCTTCACCCTTCACCCTTCACCCTTCACCCTTCAAACTTCACATTTCTTTACTCCTGCACGTCCAACACACTCAGATCGGCGATGCGGATTTTCAAGACTTCACAGGTCTGTTTCCGGGAGCCGGCGAAGGCGACGAGGAGGTGGCCATCGTGTTCGATGACGTGGGGATAGTCGATCCATCGGCCACCCGTAAGATAACCCATCTTATTAAAGACCATACCGTCGTCGCTGATGGAAAGCACGAGGGGGTCGCGCTTTTCGTGATTGGCATTGGACACCAGGACATAACGTCCGTCGCTCATCTGGAGTCCGTTAAATTTGGACGTAGCATCCGGGAAGTTGGTCTTCACCGGGTCACTCCAGGTGCGTCCGTTGTCGGTGGAGAAGGCACGAAACAGATAGCCACTCCGCTTGTTATCGCGGAAGAGGGCCAACAGATTCTTGTCGGGCAGCACCCACCAATAGGGCTCCTCGGCGAGCAACCGGGAATCGCTGTAGGAGACCGCTTCAAAGGATTCCCACTGATCGATGGCTTCCGTACCGCCGACCAGAAAAGAGACATGGCGGTCGAAGGTGCGGCGGGTCATCATCCACTCCCCAGTCGGGATCTTCTTGGGCGCAAAGTTGTTAATGGCATTGTCATAGACCACACCAAGACTGTCCCATGCCTTGGTCTCACCATTGTATTGAAAGGCGTGAAGGGCGAGGCTCGGCCCAAAGAACCCCGCCGACTCATCCAGGGAGGCCAGGGCAATCAGTTTTCCGTCTCGCACCCAAAGTCCCCGGGAAATCCAGCGAAAGCCCTCTTTGGAGCGCGTATTGTAGACCGGCGAATCGGGCCCGGAATTGGGCGGTATGGGCGTAAGGAATTGGGCGTCACTCCAGTCCAGGCCGTCCGGACTCGTGGCGTACTTCACCCGCTGACCGGCCATGTCCTCGACACGGGGACCGTCACTCCACATGGCCCAATACTGGCCGTCGTAAAAGGCGAGATAGTTGTGCTGATTCACACCATCATGAGGGCGCGCATCATTCACCACGGTGTGCTTCGAAGGAATGCGGGGCAGCAGATCGAAATCGATGTCGTGGGTATTCTCCGGCACCCACTTCCCCGTCAACATCAAGGTGGATTCGGGGTGGTCCTTCGGATGGGGATAATCCGCCGCCGGGGCCGTCGTTGCCACCAAGAGGGTTAACAACCCCGGGATGATTGCCTGCCAGTTTCCACGTACACCGAACTGATTCCACGCCATTACAGATAACCCTTTCTGAAGTTCACTCGATTCACCGCCCTCCCGCGAGTCATTTCGCAGGGAAGAGCAGCATAAACGACGCCGGAGGTCTAGATCGACCTCCGGCGAAACTTTATCACCTGTTCTAAGTCCGTCGCGGATCAGCGGGAAATCGTATAAGGCTCCGGCTGTCCGAAAATGACACGACTGTCGGCCATGGCCGTCTTGGTCGTCACCGTCAGGGGCGTGCGGGTGGACATGTTGTTCCCCGCCACCGAAATGGTCTGGACCAAGTCATAGTTTCCCGGCGCGACCGAAGAATCGACTTCGATGGGCGTGGAAACATTCCATGTGCCGTCTACCCGGGAAACCGATTGATCGCGGAGGGTAACGAGCTCGGTACCATCCTGGATAATAATCTGTTTCTCATGGACGGCGGTGCCATCATCTCCCGCACCGAGAATGTAGTATTCCAGCTCGGCATTCGCGGTGGAACCCTGGGGTACCGTGCTGGGCGAAGCCGACGTGGCCGGGCGCAAATCCGCCTTGAGTCCCTCACTGGGCTCATACTTATATTCGGTGGCGGTTTCCTCGGCATTCTTAACCCGGCGCTCTTTCGCCTTGTGGATGACAAAGCCCGCACCAGCGCCGACTGCCGCACCGATAAGGGCGCCCTTTTCGCCGCCAATGGCATAACCAGCCGCACCACCAATGACCGCGCCGAGCCCCGCGGACTGTCCGGTCGTTTCACAGCCAGTCAAGATGCCCGTGGCCACCAATGACACAATTAACACACCCGCTATCGATTTTCTTTTCATGGTCCTATCCTTCTCACTTGGTTTTCATCCATATGCCCTGGGGCACCGAAATTTTCCTCTTTGCTGCACTACGGATTGGTATGGGTTACTTTACTCTTCCCCGCCCGGAATCCCCCCCCACTGGAGGGCGCAGGTGGATCGGGTTCTGGCGCAGGATCGGGCGCTTTTACCACAGGCGCTGGCTCAGGCTCCGGTGCGGGTGCTGGTTTGGGCTTAGGCGCGGGTTTGGGGGCCGGCTTAACGGCCACGACCTTGGGGGCGGGAGCGGCAGGAGCCGGTTTCGCACCGTCAAATCGCTGGGTCGCCTGGAGCAAATAGCTCCGTGCCGCGTCGTAGTCCCCCGCTGTTTCTGCGGCCTGGGCCTTCGCCAACCATTCCTGTCCCTGGGAAAAATCAGCGTTGTCGCTCGGGGTCTTCCCATCGAATCGTTGCACCGCCGTGGCCCGTGCCGCCTCGGCGCTGTTCTTCGCGGCAATCACCGACGCCCCGGGCTGGGCCACGGGAGCCGCCGGAGTTGGAGTTGGCGGTGTCACCTGGGGGGAAGGCGTCGCGGGCGTTGTCGCTGCGGGCATCGCTGGCGGAACCGCACCGTCCGTCGCCGGCGTGGGTGTGACCGTGGCCGCCACCGGTATCTCCGGCGAATCGGGTGTGGATGTAGTAAGGGGCGGCGCTACGGGCGCTACCGGCGCCTCGACCTCCGCAGCCACGGGTTCTGCAACCACAGGCTCCTCGCTCTTGGGCGTATCGGAGCCCATAAGATAAAAGTAACCACCGGCTGAAAGGGCCACTGCCGCAACCGCACCAAAAATCAACGGCGTCTTAGAGCGGCCATGCCCTCCCGTATCCGGTGACCACGCGGGCATCGCATCCCGGGTTGCGGCGGCCAGTTCGAGGCGAAAGCGATGGGCCGACTCGTAGCGATCCTTTTGCTCCTTGGCCAGACTCTTGCGCACCACGGCCGCCAGGGCGGGACTCAGGCCCGGGATGGTCTTTCGTAAATCCGGTGCTTCCACGTTGGTATGGAGGTGGAGCAGTTCGGTGTAGGTCCCGTGAAACGGTAACCCGAGAGAAAGCATTTCATAGAGGGATACGCCCAGCGCGTAGAGATCGGCTGCGGGCCCCACCTCACCAAATCTTGCCTGGTCAATTTGTTCCGGTGCCATATAGGCGGGCGTACCCGGTCCAGGCCCACCCGCACGGGTCAGGGCCGTCATGGCTGGTGCCGTTTCCCCATCGAGCCCGGCGATGGCCTTGCCAATACCGAAGTCGGTAATCTTGGCTACGATGTTGCCGTTGTGGTCGTGAGAAACCATGATGTTGGCGGGTTTGATATCCCGATGAATAACGCCCCGGCTGTGGGCGAAATCAAGACCGCTCAGACACTGGAGGGTAATATCGATGGCGTCCTCCGGAGTGAGAGCGATGGTCGACACCCCGGCAAGCACCGGGGTCGTCTTGCGGGAAGACTCTTTTTCCCGATTCATTTCCCGGGCGCGATCCAGGACGTCGGCCACATTCTCTCCGGCCACATACTCAATAACCAGGACGACGGCGTCCCCATGGTTGATGCGATCAAAGAGGGTGACGATATTGTTGTGGGGACCCAGCTGGGCCATGAGCTGGCATTCCATCTCCAGGCGCTTTGCCACTTCAGGACGGCTGACCCACTCGCCCTTGAGTACCTTCAGGGCGACCTGTCGGTTGAGCTGGGTATCGGAAGCGAGATAGACACTCCCCATAGCCCCCGCACCCAGATGCTGCACGACCTGGTAGCGGTCACCAATGAATTCCTCGGCTATATTCAGATCGTCCACCACATCACCTTTTTTGCTCAACGACCACCCGGGGCGCTACCCATCGGGATGGTTAAAACTAGAGTTTGTCAAAGCGTCGCAGGCTTACACAGGTCGCCACAAAATATCCTGCGGCCAGGGCCACCAGGGCCGCACCGTTGGTCTTAATGACCTCGGTGCCAAAACCAAAACCCATCCCGGATGGGCTTGCGGCCGTGATCAGGTCTCGCGCCCAGGACGGTTCTTCGTAAAGCACCGTCAGGAGCAACTCAAAGCCCCAACGTGCGGGCAGTATGGCGGCCACGCCCTGGGTCACGGGATGCATACCATCAAAGAAGGCCGGAGCCATCGCGCCGGAAAAGAGCATCTGGGGCAACATGGCAATCACGGCCAGCATCACCGAGTTTTGACCGGGTGTCGGGTCCAGACTCGAGATAAAGAGTCCGATGATCGAGGAGACCCAGGCCACCGCAATACAGATAAGCACAACACCTAACACATTCACACCTGGTGGATGGAGCACGGCCATCACACAGGCGACATACATAAAACATTGTACCACAGAGAGGAGGAACAGGGCGGGTAGTTTACTGCCGAGATAATTGACGATTCCCAGGTTTACAGCCCGTTCCCGAAGGTATATGGGACGTTCGCCTGAGATCTCCAGACAGGCTGACAGGGTACCGAGAAATACGGCGGTCATCACCATCGTCAGGGGTAAGGCCAGCGGAATGGCCAGCCCCCCGAAGCCCTGAAATCGCAGACCAATAAACTCCTCCCGGCTGACCGGCATATTAGGCTGGTCCAGCATACCCAGAAACTGGGGATTGGCCTGTTCAAAGTCCAATTGGGCCTGGGTCAGGGCCTGCTGGTCCCCCAATTCCAGGGTGGCCGTCAAAATGGCCAGCACCAGGGGCGTCAAAAGGGGAATCAGCATCCGCTTGGGGAAGGCCAGCTTCTGGTCCAGGGTACGGCGCGTGAGCACCATAAACTGCCCCACATTGGCCATCCCTTTCAGCAGTCCGCGGGTACGCCTACCGAATCCACTGCGTGACTTGGGGCGTTCTCCGGGGGCCACGGTCTCCCGGGCGTTCACCTGAACCCCGACATCAAATTTCGGAGGTTTGGTCGAACGACCGGCCACGTATTCCTTGTGCAATTGAGAACCCTGATAAACCCGCGCATAGTGCTCAGCCCGTTCTTCCCGCACCGAGGGATCCGTCGTATCGGGCTCGAGGAGATCAAAGATATCAATGGGCCGCTCAACGCGCTGATTGGGGCTATCGAAATGCTGGCAGACTTCGGAGGTGGGTCCAAAATAGACCAGACGCCCCCGGGACAGGAGAATCACCATATCGAGGAGGTCGAGGTTGTAGAGAATGTGGGTCGTGAGGATGACCGACTGCCCTTGCTCCGACATCTGCCGGAAGTGACGCATGAGCTTTTCTTCCGTGCTCGGATCTAGCCCCGAGGTGGGCTCATCGAGGAAGAGTAGACTCGGCTTGGTAAGCAATTCACAGCCGATAGAGACGCGCTTCCGCTGGCCACCACTCAGGTTCAGCACTGGACTCTGGCGCACGTGACTCAAGCCCAACGTCTCAATCACGCTGGTGACCTGCTCTTCCAGCTGCTCCGGTCCCGTATCACGGGGCAGGCGCAACTGAGCCGTGTACGCCAGCGAGCGCTCGACAGATAATTCCCGGTGGATAATGTCATCCTGGGGCACATAGCCGATGGCATTGCGATACATGTCGTAGCTATCGTAGAGGGAGGTGCCGTTCATGAGGACCTGCCCCCCCGTCGCCGGGTAAAAGCCATTGAGGGCGTTGAGCAGGGTCGATTTACCGGCCCCACTGGGCCCCAGCACCCCGACATACTCGCCCGGCTCGATGACCAGGTTGATGTTTTTCAGGAGTTGGAGCTTCCCATGGGTGCGCACGAGGTCCCGGGCTTCGAGACGGACCTGGTTCTGCCGGGTCTGGGCGGTGACCCGCATGCCTTCCACGCCCTGCTGGAAATTCAGTTCCGTGGTACCGATACGTACCTGGTCGGCGGGACTGATGTCGGCAACCCGCACCCACTGACCGTTGACGAAGGTACCACTGGAACTCCCCAGGTCTTCGATGGTCATTTTATTGGCACGTACCAAGAGACGGGCGTGGCGATTGGAAACCGTGGGGTCCCGTAACAGGGGCAGGTCGCACTCAGGCGCACGGCCGATACGGTAGACCTTCTGGGTCGGCAAGACGTATTTGCGCTTGGGCGTCTCGTCACTTAACGTGAAGATGAAGTGGTGGGGCGAGGCCTTCCCCAGCCCAATGCGGTCGCCGGGATTCAGTCGCTGACGGCGTACCTGAACGCCATTTACAAAGGTGCCATTGGTGGTTTCCAGATCTTCAACCACCACCCCGTCGTCTTCTGCACGCAGGGCACAGTGACGGCGTGAGACAAACTCCCGGGAGAGAATAATTTCACACACATCGGAATCGCGACCAACCTTCACCCCACCTTCAAAGATCGGGTAATGGGGCTGCAACAATAAGGGGTCGGAGGCTTCAAGGTAGGCAACAGCCTTGCGTTTCGACATGGTATCCCCAATTATTCAGGCTACCGCGCAGGCGAGAGGGCACCTCCGCCCTCCCGCCCCATGCGCAGCTTAGAGCTCGGTATCAACGTCGTAGGAAGAACCCAGGCGTGGTGCCGAATGGCGGCCACCGGGAGACGTGCCACCGCCGCCCTTGGGGCCTCCTCCGCCTCGGACCCAGCTGAGAATGGCAATGAGCAAGGCAAGTATACCCGCCCCAAGTCCCAGGAGGGCGCCATTTTCTTCCAGGAAGGATTTCTCTTCTTCTTCCTCTTTACTTGCAGTCGTATCTGCGGTTTCCGTCACTGGCGCGGCGGCCGGAGTCGCTTCTGCCGGGACGGGCGGCGCTGTTGAAGGCGCAGGTGCTGTTGAAGGCGCAGGTGCCGCGGCGGGTGGCGCGGCCATGGCTGCAGGGGCGCAACCTACGTAGGGGCACGCGTTGGCGAGCGCGGGAATCAATGCTTGTGTCGCCTGGTACTTGGCCTGGGTCTCGGGAATATATTGGGCCGGTGAATCAATGGCTTCAAAGTTGCCATCTTCCCAGATAAAGCGTCCAGTATTGGACGGATAGGCGAGGCCAATCTTAAAGGGATGCTGGCCACCGTCCACGTCGACATAGGAGCGGAAACTCACCACGTAATCCGAGCGATTAATATCATGAATCTTCTGGACCGTCGCCGCAAATTCCTGGGAATCACTGTGGGTCCAATAGCGGCCGAAGCTCCCCTTCGAAAGGGCCTCCAGGTTCCGGAAATGGTCTGTGTTCGATTTGGAGTAGGCCAACGAAAAGATGGGTACAGGCACATCCAATTGGCCAATACGGTTCATCAATTCGTCTCGGGCCACGGCACTGCCTTCATCATGCCCATCCGAAAGTACCACGATGGAATTGAGTACGGAATGCTCCACCGCCGCATTACTCGAACTCCCCTGGGACGCGGCGCCCGCCATTTCCATGGCACCCGCGATGGCGTCGTAAAGGCGGGTAGTCTTGCCGTCACATTTGATATCGGCGATACGCTGAAAAAGCAGCGTCGGATCTTTTTCAAAACCCGATACCAACTGAAAGCCTTCCGCCTCATCACGAATTGCAATGATGCCGATCTGGTCGGCGGGACGCTTGGCTTCCACGTAGCGAATCAAGGCGTTCTGGGCATCGGCGAAGGGCTTGCCGGCCATGGAGAGACTGCAGTCCAGGACCAGGACGGTTCGGAATCCCTCCTCGCGGTTCTGCAGGGTCTCAATGGTGTACTGGGTCTGACGGGTCTGGGGGTCGAAAATTGTGGGCTCGTAATTCCGTCCCTTTACCATTACGCCAATGTTGGCATAGTTGACGTTACGCAGCGGATCCCGGTTCTGGTCCCAGGTGCGGAAGTAAACCTGCACGATGGGGTAATAGCCGACATCGACCGCGTAAATCTTAAAGGCGTACTGATCGTTCCCCAAGGGCCCTTGCGCAGGGGCCGGACTACCGCCCATAAAGAGTGTAACGCCCACGAGCAATAGTAAGGTGAAATAGCGACACATGGATAGTTCTCCCGGTATTACACGAACCCCTTCCCCCGGATTGTGACCGCATCGACAGGCCCGTGGAAAGTGGCATGTACCAAACGTAAAACCCAACGGAGAGACGCAGCAGGTGCCTGCGTTATCCCCGGCGACGGGTCCCGTTCTCCGTTCCCGCTGGGCCTGATTGACTATAGCAGCAACACAAGAGAAAAACAATGGAAACACGGAAAACCAAGGGGGCCTGGGAGCGCTACGACAGGGAACCGGCGGGAGGCTCAACCACCTGCCCCTGCTTTCGGAGGGTATCTCGGAGCTCATCGATGGGAACGTCACGGGCCGGACAATCGTGGGCAATTGCCAGATGGGCGGCGACTCCGGCCGCATGGCCGAGGGCCATCCACGTGGGCTCCATGCGTATGGAGGAATAGGCTACATGGGATGCCGACAGGGCACCCGGCACAATAAGACCATCAATCTCTTTCGGCAGCATAGCACGATAGGGAATCTTGTAGGGCCGGGTCAGGTGGCCCAGCATGCCGAGGTATCCTTCGAGCACCACGCGGTCGTGGGGCTGACGTTTGTGCACGGGAAAACTGTCAATGGGAAATTCGCCCATCGCGATGACATCGTCGTGATGAAACTCCCGGGGCTTACCTTCACCGATAGAGACGTCATGTTGGGTGATGGTATAACACCCGTCCAGCCGCCGTGCTTCCCGCACGTAGAGTTGCCAGGGGAAGTGGCCATTATCGACGAATTCATCCCGGGGTAATTGATACTCCTGGGCCATCATCCGGTGGGCCTCGGGAATCTCCTCGTCATTCTGAAGAAACCAGAGCAGCCCCAGGGCCAGATTGCGATGCCGGGCTTCAATACGCTGACGGGTTTCCCAGTCCCCCTCCGTATATCCAGCGTTTTCCTCGGGAAACGGAAAGGCCAGGGGACGGGGATTGATGTTAACATCATTCTTCCCATTGGGCATACGGGTAACGGAGAGGGCACGCACCATGGTGTTAAAGTGGGCCGGAAAATATCCGCGGCCTTCATGGAAGTTTTTAGGCCCCCCCAGTCGCCCGGCTTCCAGGTCTTCGAAATAGGGTGTGTAGACCTTTCGGTCATAGTCGTGGGGCGGCTCCAGAATGGGCACACTATTTTCCCGCTCCGAGCATAGAAAAAGGCGGTAGGTCCAGGCGGGCAGTCCGTTATCCCCTTCGCCCGTGGTGCCGGGCAACATGACACCGTTGTCAAAATCGTAGTAAATATAGCCGGCCAGGGGTTCGTCAAAGACGTTCCGCCCTTCTCGGCCCAGCCGAAAGCCTGCCCCCGCGGCCGCATAGAGGTCACCTTCATAGGACGCGTCGAGGAATACTGCGCCGGTCAGGTCTACGGCCTCCTCTTCTTCCATATCGAGGAGATGGATCGCCGTGAGACGCCCGCCTTGGGTCGTTGCAGCGAGGAGACGGTGGAGCCGCAGCACGGTGATGGTCTCGTGCTCCCCCACCATGGCCTCGAAAACGGCTTCCGCCACATGGGGCTCGTAATAGTACCCCGCCTTGCAGAGCTGCACCTCTTTAGAACGAGGACCGAACACACTCTCATAGTGGCCGAGCACGCGCCCGGTAAACTCGCTGAAGATCCCACCAATGTACTCGGGCTTCTCTACATCGCTCTTACCCAGCCCACTGGCGGCCATGCCACCGATGTGGGCGTGGGTATCGATAAGGGCAACGGAGCGTCCCATACGTGCCGCGGCCACGGCACTGGCGATGCCGGCTGGCGTGGCCCCGTAGATTATGACGTCGAACGTATCGCTTGAGAGTTCCAATTCACCTCGCTTGCCCACCCCAGCTTCCAATACCGACAATGACTCCGCACACTCTATCAATTGCTCCAGCGGTATGCAAGAGAAGCATCATGGGTTGGAACAGGGATGCCATGCAGTCCAGCATCCCAAAAACCAGCGAATACGACCAAGTCGACTTCAGGGAACCCGGCACGCCCTTTCTACATTGGATTCTCGGCGGACAGTCCGCCTTCCGGGTCGACTTCCAGACGCTCTTCCGTGTGGTCTACCGGGGCACCAAAGATGCGACACCATACACCGATGATATCTTCCACCACGATGTAAAGCGCCGGAACGAGCACGAGGGTGATGGCGGTGGCAAAGACAATGCCATAGCCCAGCGACAAGGCCATGGGAATTAAGAAACGCGCCTGTCGGGACGTTTCAAAAATCATGGGAGCCAGGCCGCAGAACGTCGTGAGGGTGGTCAGCCAGATTGGGCGGAAACGACGCACACCGGCGGACTCGATGGCCTGCACGGCGCTCATACCTTCTTTCCGCTTTTTATTGGCATAGTCGACCATGACCAGGGCGTCGTTAATCACCACGCCGGATAACGCGATAATGCCCATTATAGAGATAATCGAGAGATTGAAGCCCATGATGAGGTGGCCAATAATGGCCCCCACCACCGCGAAGGGGATGGCGGTCATCACAATCAACGGCTGCACATAACTCCGAAATGGAATAGCCAGCAGGACGAAAATAATGATCAGGGCGATGGTCACCGTGGACATGAAAGAATTCAGCGAATCCCGCATATCGGCCTGGCGCCCTTCGAAGGAGTAGCTCAGCCCGGGAATGTCTCGCAGAACTTCGGGCATCACCTCCGATTTGAGGGCCGCGAGCACCTTGCTGGTCTCGCCCACAGGCTCCACGTTCGCCGTGACGGTAACTACGCGGCGACCATTGCGACGGTCGATGTCGGTATAGGCCCGTCCCCGTTGCACCTCTGCGACCTGATACAATGGAACCTCTCCACCCATGGGCGTGCTGAGCATCAGATTCTCGATATCTGACTCACTGCTCCGCTCTTCCTCGGGCAGTCGCAGGCGCACGGTAATTTCGTTCCGCCCCCGCTGCTGTCGGATAGCCTCTATCCCATAGAAACTGCCGCGGACTGTCCGGGCGATTTCCGTGGCATCAATGCCCAGGGCACGGGCTTCCTCGGTGGTTTTGAAGTCCAACTGTATTTTGCCCGGCGTGTAACCATCGTCAATATCTTTTACCACGGAAAACTGGTCCAGCCGCTCGGCCACGACTTCCGAGGCCCGTTCCAGGGTCGCCACATCACGGTGGGCCAACTCGATGGATACTTTGGGTCCCCGTCCCGGCCCCCCTGCATCGGCAGCCAGGCGCATGCTTTCCAGCCCGGGGATTTCTCCGCCCAATTCCTCGCGCCACATCTGGGTCACCTGGGCCGTCGAGAGGCTACGCAGACTGGACTCCACCAGATAGGCCCGGACCTCAATCTGGTTTTCGTTCACTATTGCCGACACGCCCTTTCCCAATTCGGAACCACCGTTCTTCGCGAGGACCGCCTGGGCACTGTCTACCAACTGTTTCACCACTTCGTCCGCCCGCTCCCGGGGCGACCCTACAGGCAAGGTGGCCTCGGCTTGCGCATATTCACTTTCCACCTGGGGCATCAGAATAAAACCCATCCGCCCGCTGATCGGAATGGAGAGCACGAGGGCCAGGATAACGAGCATGACGGCGATTGTCCCGTAGCGCCAGCGCACGGCGAAGTCCACAAAGGGTCCGTAGACCTTCTGGGCGAAGCGGGTAAATGCCCGGGCAATGACCTGCTGAATACTGTGAAGCTTACCCCCGATCCCCGTGGTGCCGGCTTCCTTCACATGCGCCAGGTGGGCCGGCAGAATGAAAAGCGCTTCCACCCAGGAGAGGGCGAAGGCGGTTATCACCACAGGCGGTACGACCGCCCAGATCTTTCCCATGAAGCCGGGCATGAAGGCCAGGGGCATAAAGGCGACCACGTTCGTCAGAATGGAGAAGGAAATGGGCACCGCCATATCACGGACGCCCAGGATGGCGGCGTCGATATTGGTCATGCCCTGCTGACGGTATTCGTAGATATTTTCACCGGCCACGATGGCATCATCCACCACGATACCCAGTGCAAGAATGAAAGCAAACATGGAGACCATGTTGATGGACACGTCGTACATCGGCAGAAAGAGCAAGGTACCCAGGAAGGCACTGGGAATCCCGGCAGCTACCCAGAAAGCCAACTTAAACTCGAGGAAGGTCGAGAGAATGACCATCACGAGACACAGTCCGATAAAGCCGTTTTTCAGCAACAGCTCAATACGTTGGCGGTAAATTTCCGAATCGTCGTCCACCACCGCATATTCGATATCAGGTGGCAGGGCCGTCAAGAGTTTGGGCATGGATTCCCACACCGCATCGGCCACACCAATAGGAGTCTGATCGCCGATGCGGTAGACCGTCATGGCAATGGCGCGCTTTCCTTCAAAGGTCGCATAGGTGTTGCTGTCCTCGAAGCCTTCGCGTACCGTGCCCATGTCGCCCAGACGCACGACGGTGCCGTTGGACGAGGTGATGATGGGAATATCTTCAAACTCGCGGGCCCAGTCGCGCCGTTCCTGAAGACGGAGCAGGATTTCCCCGCCGCGGGTTTCCACCTTACCGCCGGACCGGTCAAAAGCGGATTCCTGGACAATGCGCCCCACTTCATCCAGGGTAATCCCGTATTCCCGCAGGGTCTCCTGAGAGATCTCTATCTGGATCTCCAGATCGCGCACGCCGTCCAAGTCGACCTGGGCGATACTCTCGTGCTGCAGCAGGCCATCACGCACCTGTTCCGCCGCCTGGCGCAGGGACCACTCGTCCACGTCGCCGTACACCTGGAGGTCGATCACCGCCCGACGGCGGGTGCTGAGGGCGATAATCGGCTCCTCGGCATCCTCTGGAAAAACGCGAATCCGGTCGATAGCCTGCTGGATGTCCTGATTAACTTGTTGGGGATCACTCCCCAGCAGGATATCCACCGTCACGGCGGCACTGCCTTCCGAGGCTACACCGCGCACCTCTTCTACGCCGTCGAGACCGCGCACTTCCTCTTCAATGGCGAGGATGATGCCTTCTTCCACTTCCTCGGGACTGGCGCCGGGAAAAGGCACGACGATCGTTACGGTGTCCAGCGAGAAATCCGGAAAGATCTCTTGCTTAATCTGGGTGGTCATGAAGATGCCGCCCAAGATAAGGGTCGCCATGAGAATATTAGGCGCTACGCCATGGCGCGCCATCCAGGCAATGGGTCCGCGAATATCGCTGCTCATGATGTGGCCTCACCGTTTCCAGAAGGCGGGGTGACCGCTTCTTCACCGGAGGACGGCTCGTCCACCCGCAATTCCATGCCATCCGCGACAGTGGCGATGTCGGTGGCTACCAGCCGTTCGCCGTGTGAGATACCGCCACGGGCAATGACTTCCTGGTTTCCCCGATACGCGACGTCCAGGGCGCGCACTTCCAGCTTGTTCTCATCGTTCATGATCCAGACCCAATCGCCATTCCGAAGAAGGCTGCGGTCTACCACGTAAACGTTGTCGAGCTGGCGCCCTTCAATCACTCCGGAGAGATACTGGCCCACCAGGAGCCGGGGCTTATCCTGATTCTCTGGTTTCAGGCAAAGTGGGTCATCGACAGCCACAAGCACACGGACCATACTGCCCTCGGCCGTAAGCTCAGGGAGCAGGCGGATAACGCGTCCTTCCCGGGTCGGCTCAGGTCCCCACACTTTATTGTGGCGAAACACCACCCGGGACCCCGGCTGGTCTCCCTCGGGGAAGGCAATCCACCGCAAGTCACTCTGGGGCACCGCCAATTCTACCCAGTAGGTGTCCGTACCAACGAGACGGACGATCTCCATCTGGGTCGTCAGCCGCGTGCCGAGATCCACATACTTCTCCACCACCTGGGCATCAAAGGGGGCATTCACCTCGGTGCGCTTCAAATCCAGGTCGGCATCATTCAGCATGGCGCGGGCGGCAGCCACCTCGGCCGTTGCCGAAGCCAACTGGGGTTCCCGGAGGACCAGTGATTTCTCCTTATCGTCCAGGGACTCCCCCAGCACTTCATATTCCCGTTTTGCCACGTCCTGATTGGCACGCTCGAGAACCCGTTGGGCTTCCATTTGCGTCAATTCGGCACGGCGCATTTCCTTGGCAAGCTCATAGTCTGTTGCCTCTATCCGGACGAGGGTCTCGCCCTTCTGGAATCGTCCCCCGGGCTCCATCGCGGGGCTGATTTCTATAATTTCACCGGCCACCTGGGGGTTGAGGGTAACTTCCCGCGCGGCCATGACCGTACCCCACGCTTCGATCTCGATGGGAACAGATACCTGCTCGGCTTCAAGAACCGTCACCAGCTTGGCCTGACGGGGATGCCCACCTTTTTTCGCCTGGGGGGCCGTCTTCATCATGCCGTACACGGCACCGGCTCCGGCCGCCAGGATTACCACGGGCAGGACGGCCTTCGCCAGCACGACCACCACCCTCATCAACAGGCTTCCACCTGCGTTCTTATTCTCGGGTGCGTCTTTTGTCATGATTCCATTTCCTTCGCGTCATAGAGTTCATCGTCCATCCAGGTGCCACCCAGGGCCAGGCGTAATTGGACGTGATATACCTGTAAATCGTGTGCGGCCTCGACGACATCGCGTTCCAGCCCTTGAAGATTTCGTAGTGCGGTCAGTACGGGCAGATAATCCGTAAGCCCCTGACGATAGCGGCCGAGGGCTTCCCGATGGGCGTCCTGCGCCGCGGCCAACTGGGCCGCGAGGGCGGTAATAAAGGCTTCCTGGCGGTCGATCAATACGAGTGCGTCTTCTACCTCGGTCACCGCATTTAAGACTGTCAGTCGGTAGGCCGCCAGACGTTCATCGACGACAGCCTGGGTGCGTTCCACCTCGGCCTTCCGCCGCCCTCCGTCAAAGAGGGGGCCCGTCACACTGGCGGCCAACTGGGCCACCCAATTATCAAAGAGCGACCCGAGGGACGCCACGTCCGTACTCAATCCGGCCGTCAGTTGGAGTTGGGGTAAGCGGTCTGCCTGGGCCGCGCTGACTTCCCAATCCGCCGAACGCAGCCGCAGCCCTGCCGCGCGCACATCGGGGCGTCGGGCAAGCAGGTCACTTGGCAGGCCGAGCTCCGGCAAGGGCAGCACGGTGGGAAACTCGGTGGTAGCGAGCGCCAAATCAGTTTTGGGCGTCTTGCCCAGCAATACGGCGAGGGTATGTTGAAGCAGGGCCTGCTGGGCTTCGAGGAAGGGCAATGCCGCCTCCGTTTCTGCCACCGCCTGGCGCTGCTGATAGACATCAAGGGTGGTGGCTAATCCGTTACGATAGCGCAACTCAATGAGCCCCAGATTGGTCTTGTTCGTTTCAAGCTGTCCCCGAACCACCTCTAATACCCGGCTCACTTCGATACTATCCGTCCAGGTAATCACCACCTGCCCCACCACACTGAGCAGCGCAGCATGGACATCTTCCCGGGAGGCCTCGAAATCGGCCACGGCGGCTTCTTCCCCCGCACGCAGGCGCCCCCAGAGATCGACTTCATAGCCTGCCGTCAGACCCAGCCCGTAGCTGTCTGTATCCACCGTGAGGGTCGTGTCGGGTCCCGAAGCATTCAATGACGTAATGGCGTCCCTGCCCTGTTGCACCTGATCGACCGCAGAAAGCAAGGTCCCCGTGCCGCCTGTCGCCGCGCCAAGCAGGCCGTTGATGGCATTCAAGCGCCGGGTCGTCGCATCCAGCGAGGACTCTCCCCCGCCGACTTCCGTACGACTCCGGCTGATAGCCGTGTCTCCACTGTAGCTGAGGGTAGGCCGACGAAGGGACGTGGCCTGCTGCACCAGGGCCCCCGCCTGACGTATACGTGCCGCGGCCTGGGCGATACTCAGGTTTCCGGCCAGGGCCTCGTCAACCAGACGGTTCAGTTCATCCGACTCAAAATCCTGCCACCACGTATCCGCACTGGCTTCCATCGGCCCGTAGAGGGTATACGCATCAGGAAGGGGCAATTCATCCTGGTGACGGGGCACAGGCGTATGGTGGGCACATGATGTGGCCACCAGGGAGAGTATGCCTCCCATTGCCAGGATGGCACCCTTCGGGCACCCTTCTATGAAAAAAGCCATGTAGTCGTTCCTTTTGTACTGCAATGGAAACAAACGCCCCCAGAAAAGTCACTTCGTTAGTAAGAATAGATGCGCCCCTGCGGCTAGATCGTGTCTGAAATGTTCTTTGCGGTTACACCCGCCCGCCCATGGGCCGGTAATCTGCCATGTTATGTAGTCCGTCCCCCGGATATTTCCGCACGCGACTCGGCCATGGCGCGCACACCCGCCAGTCCAAATCGCACTATATGATCGATAACTGTAGTTTCATCTTCTAACTGAGCTGCCTCAATGTGGTGGGGCTTACCGCTGGTCAAGATAGAATTGGCAATAAAACACTGGCTCATCACGCTCATCTGACAGCGCACTATCTCCCCATGGGTCGCACCGTCCCCCAGCAGGCCTGCGATGATAGGACGTAACCGCTCATAGTGATTCTTGAACCAGGCCTCCCATATGTCATCGGCGAGCCCGGTCGGACTGAAACGTTCGGTCATTCGTATGCGATGGTAGTATCGAAGGGGTCCATCCACGTGGCCCCGCCTTATGATACTTTCGATATGACCGCGGAGGCGCGCTTCGAGCGGCGCGGATTCGGGCACGTTACCCCCGGGGGGAAATTGGGATTCCATGGCGGCAATGGCATGTTCGCACACGGCGCGGTAGAGTTGCTCCTTGGAACCGAAGTGGTAGTTGATGGCCGCAATGTTGGCCTCAGCCAGTTCGCAGACCTCGGCATGGGTGGTATCGTGGTAGCCTTTTTCCCCGAAAACAACCAGCGCAGCCTCCAGAATACGCTTACGCGTAGACCGGCCATCTTTCCGTTGAATGCTTCGGCTGGATTCCATAGTTCAACTCCGTGATTGAATTATGCACTTCAAAGACCTGCGTGTCAAATCGAGCGGCAGATTCCCACATCGAGAAAAAATCTGTGCTATAATAACGAATCTGGCAGTGATTTACGGGGTATATGGGAGAGGCGAGTTGGCGTACATCCCCGAGAATGGAGAGCAGTGTCCCCCAACGCCATCGTGCGTCGCGGGAAAACAGCTACTTACAACACCGCGGCCTCCCTCCCAAAGCGCCCCCCGCTATCCCGTGTTGGTCCTTTGGGTTTTCACATTAATCGCTGGTTTTGTCACCCTGTTTCATTACGAGTTCGTCGGGGCGGCACCTTCTGGCAGCCCTGCCGTACTCCCCCCCGCGTTCTATGCCGAATCACTCCCCCTCCGCCCGACGCTGATTTATTTCGTGCATCCGCGCTGTCCCTGCACCGCAGCGGGTATCGCCGAACTGGATCGGGTATTGAGTGACTTTCCCGAAGCATTTGAAACGATAGTACTCTTCCCCATGCCTGAAGGTGCTCCCGATGACTGGAGCGAAGGCCCCAACCGGGCGGCGGCGGCACGGCTACCGGGCGTGACCCTGCAAACAGATACCGATGCGCGTCATAGCGCAACGTTTCAGGTCACCACGTCGGGCACTGCCCTTGTCTATAACAAAAAGGGAGAATTGCTTTTTCAGGGGGGGCTCACGGCTTCTCGTGGCCATGAGGGAGCCAACTTCGGCGAGCGTGCACTTCGCGCCCTCGCCCGAGGAGAAGTCCCTAACCACAATCGCACCCCCGTCTTCGGATGTCCACTTCGCCACCCCGTGCCCGGGGAAGCTCAGGAAGTAGCCTTATGAGTACAGCCGCACCGAGCGAGCGATACAACGATCGGGAACGCTTTCTTCTGGAGTCCTCCCTTCGCCATCTGACAATTCGTGTAGACCGGTCCTTTGCTGTCCTCATGCCAATCCAATGGATCGCGGGGATTGCGGCGGCACTCTGGCTCACCCCCCTGACCTGGTCAGGAATTGAAAGTCAATGGCACCCCCACCTCTTTGCGGCCCTCCTGCTGGGCGGTCTGGTCACTGCCTACCCCGTCTATCTCTCCCTGCGTTTTCCGGGTGCCACCCTGACCCGCCATGCCATCGCCTTCGGGCAAATGTGTATGGGCGCCCTGCTGATTCACCTCACCGGGGGCCGTATTGAGACCCATTTCCACATCTTCGGTTCCCTTGCTTTCCTGTCAATGTACCGTGATTGGCGCGTATTAATAACGGCCTCGGTGGTCGTGCTGGCCGACCACATTTTCCGGAACTACTACTGGCCCCAATCCATATTTGGTGTCATTACCGCCCCTCACTGGCGCTGGATGGAACATGCTGCCTGGGTCGTCTTCGAAGACATCTTTCTCATCTGGCAATGCATATTGGGACAGCGGGATATGCGGGCAGACGCCCAGCAGAAGGCCCAGCTCCAAGAGACCAACGATTTGATAGAGCGGGAAGTCGAAGAGCGTACCCGGGAGCTTGCAGAAGCCCAGAAAGCCCTTCAGGCGCAAAACAGAGGTCTTCTGGAAGCCACGCGACGGGCGCGAGAATCGGCCGAAGAAGCCAAGGCAGCCAACGAGGCCAAATCGGAGTTTCTGGCAACCATGAGCCACGAAATCCGCACGCCAATGAACGGCATCATCGGTATGGCCGAATTACTTTGTGACACCCACCTGGATCCGGATCAGCACGAGTATGCCCGGGTGGTACAACGGTCGGCCGACCGCCTCCTGACCATCATCAATGACATCCTGGATTTCTCTAAGATTGAGTCGGGCAAACTGGATTTCGAGAATATTACATTCGATATTCGCCACACGATTGAAGACTGCATGGACCTGCTGGCCGAACCGGCGGCAAACAAAGAAATCGAAATGTTCTATCTCTTCAACGCACCACTCACCCATCATGTGGAAGGTGACCCCGGGCGACTGCGCCAGATCATACTAAACCTGCTCACGAACGCCCTCAAATTCACCCATTCCGGTGAAATCGCGCTCAATACGCAGATCCTCTCCACCGAGAATCAGCTCCTCCGACTTCGCATATCGGTGTCCGATACCGGTGAAGGCATCCCCAAGGACAAGCTGGAACATATCTTTGAGCGCTTCGCCCAGGCAGACGCTTCCACCACGCGAAAACACGGCGGAACCGGCCTCGGACTGGCAATCTGCAAGCGCCTGGTCGAGTATATGAATGGGGAAATCGGTGTCTCCAGTGAAGTGGGGAAAGGTTCTGAATTCTGGTTCACCGCAGAGTTCCCCATCGTACCGAAAGCAGTAGAACCCACCCTCGTGGACTTGGAAGTATTGACTGGGAAGCGGGTCCTCGTGCTGGATGACAACGAGACCAATCGTCAGATACTCAGGGAACAATTAACCCGCCATGGCATGGACGTGGTTGTGGTAGGAGAGCCGACGAAGGCCCTCGCTATTGTCAAAGAAGAGGCCGACGCGGGGCGATACTTCCATCTCGCCATTCTGGACTATCAGATGCCCGTTATGGATGGCCTGACAGTCGGTCGAAAGATGCTGGAGTACATTGGTCCCGAGCACACCCGACTCATCCTGCTGACATCTGTCAGCCAGCGGGGCCACGCCCGCCTGGCCCAGGACGCGGGATTCTCGGCCTTTCTGATGAAACCCACCAAAGAGCACCGACTTATTGAGTCGGCCCAACGCCTCTTTCAACAATCGCCCCGAAAGCATAAGACGCCCACGAATACGGAACCCGAAATTCTAACGCGCCACAGCATTGCGGACATTGAGAAAGCGTCGCAGACACGCATCCTCCTCGCCGATGACAACCTCATCAATCAAAAGGTAGCCGCCAAGATGCTCGCCAAACTGGATGTCCGGGTAGACATTGTGGAAAACGGCGCGAAGGCATTGGAGGCCGCACGAACCCTGCGATACGACATCATTTTTATGGACTGTGAAATGCCGGTCATGGATGGCTACCAGGCCACGGGCGCGATTCGAAAGCTTCCGGGCTACCGCGATGCCGTTATCATTGCGCTGACCGCCAGCGCGACACAGGGAGCGCGGGAGCGATGCATCGCGTCCGGCATGACCGATTACCTCAGCAAGCCCCTGAAAATGGCCACACTGCACGCAATGGTAGCCCAGTATGCGCCGCTCGCATCGATCAACAACTGATCGCTCTCCCTCCTTATTCGGAGGCCTGTATACCGACCGTGTCCAGCCACCGCGCCACCAGGTTGGGCCACGTTGACACGGCATTCTTCGAGGGACGCATGCCGTAGCCATGACCGCCTACCGGGAAAAGGTGCAGTTCCGCTGGAACACCCGCATCTTTCAATGCGGTGTAGTAGGCGATGCTGCTGTCGATGTAGTGCGTATCATCTTGTGTTTGTACGATAAAGGCAGGGGGCGTCTGGCCATCCACAGGAATTTCCGGAACTACGGTGTATTTTCCGGTGGCAAGATAGGCCGGATAGACCAGCACGGTAAAGTCCGGCCGACAGGGTTGATCATCGGCCCCGTCCACGCGCTCGTAGCCCCGGTCGGAATAGCGGGTGCTCACGGACGCCGCCAGGTGTCCCCCCGCGGAAAAGCCCAGAACGCCCACCCGCGACGGGTCCACTTTCCATGCCGCTGCGCGCTGGCGAATTATCCCCATGGCCCGTTGGGCGTCGGCAAGCGCGCCTGCCCGGTCGCCGGGCACGCGGTACTTGAGCACGAAGGCGCTGACGCCAAGTTCATTCAACCACGCGGCGATCTCAGTGCCTTCTTTGTTATACGCCAGCTTACTGTAGCCACCCCCCGGGCAAACCAGCACGGCCGGCGTGGGTTGGTCAGGCGATGGAACGAGAAAGACTTCGAGCGAGGGATTGACAATATCGGTCAGGCGCAGCACACCATCTCCCCGGTCGGGCTGCACCGTCTCCTGGCTGGTATCGGTACGATCAGGCCACAGGGGCACAACCGTGGCGGCCATGGCCACCGGTGAAAAAAGGAAACACAACACCGCAAGGGCGAGCGGTCGGACACTATCGGCTTTGAACATGAAAAACTCCTTCGATTGCAAAACGCCTGGAAGACTGTAAAGGGTGTCTACCACTCCCCCTGCTTACCAAATTTTTCTTTAACGGCCATGCCGAAAGCCTGAGACGCGGCTCCCATATCGGCCAGTATCTCTTCGGTCGACTTGCCCACTGCCCCCCGCCCTGCGGGGATAACTGTCCTGCATTCGTTGGAATCCATAAAGCGCGACGCATCGAGCAGTTGGGGGGCGTCTTCATCGGGGATGGCCAGGAAGCCGTGTTTATCCGCATGGATCAATTGCCCCGGTTGAATGGTCCGCCCGAACACTTCCACCGCACAATTCCAGCGCACCGGCCAGCTATGGGCGTGCCCCACACAAAAACGCTGGGCCAAGGCCTTGAAGCCGGCGTTGCACATCTCGTCCCAATCGCGGATGGCGCCGTCGGTAATCGTACCCACGCAGCCCAGCGCGCGGTGAATGTTCGCATTGACTTCGCCCCAGAAAGAGCCCAACACCCGGGGTTTATCGAGGTCTTGCACAATGACGATCTTTGGCCCCTGTACCGAGGCAACATAGCGCAGGTATTCCATGGCCGCTTCGGGATGCTCGCTCTTGTGCGCGGCATTGCTCGGCTCGGCGACGACGGTGACGGCGTAGCCTACCATGGGGCCCATGAGTGGCATGAAGTCGGTCGTCTCTTCCAAGTTAACCCCGTCAGTAGCCACATCGTGACGGGTAATCTGTTCCCATCCGTTGTAGATAGTCGGTGTATTCCACCGTTTGAGTTCGAGGAGTTCGGCGTGGCTTAAACGCGGCGAGGGCGACATGACTTGGCGACTTTCTCTGGGTCAGGTTCGGTCAACGCCGAAAAGGCTCTCCTCTCCGGCACGCCCTGACTTTATCAAGACGGTCCCCATGGCGCAAACTCCCCCGCCGTTCCGATCGTCGTCATGGGCGAAGGGGCCCCTGAAAGCGCGTATCCCCCGCCGCGCTACGGGCGCAACGGAGGATACACGAATGGGTTGGAGGAGAAGAGCGTCGGTCAGCTGACTTTCACGTCAATCTGACGGGGCTTGGCGGTTTCGGGCTTCGGCATCTGGACCCTGAGCACCCCGTTTTCAAAGTGGGCTTCCACTTTCTCGCTGTCCACGCCACCACGGATTCGGAAGCTCCGCTCAAATTGACCTTCGGTCCGTTCATAATGCTGGTAGCCCCGGTCGTTTTCGGAAGCTTCCCGTTTCCGAGCACCTTTCAGGATGATACGGTCCTCCACAATCTGAAGGCCGATATCTTCCTTCTTGACGCCCGGCAGATCCGCTTCAAGCACATAGGCATCGTCGGTTTCGTAAATGTCCATCGGGGGCATCCAGTTGCCTGAGCCACTGGGCGTAGCCACCCCGTGGAAGATGCGGTCCAAGTGGTTTTCCAGGTCGCGAAATCCAACCCAGGGCGTAAGGGCATTGCCGTTGTTGCAGGACATGTTGCTCATGGTAAGGTCTCCTTCTGTTTGCGCTTCGTTTGCCTTGTATATCGGGTGGGCCCAGCGGGCTCCACCGTGGCGTTTGCCTTGATGCCCTACCTATTGCCAATGCTGTGCCAAGAAGTGGACCCCGAAAACTGGACAGTGCGTTAAGTGTATCTCCTGACGTATTCTTTGAAGCAAGGAGATAGAACTATGCGACGTAAACGACGTAATCATGCCCCCGCATTTAAGGCAAAGGTAGC
>JAXMOL010000038.1:0-81366 GCA_034669905.1 Candidatus Hydrogenedentota bacterium | reverse complement strand
CAGAAGCCCGCCACGGGTTACACCGAAGTAGAGTGGACGTACTAGTCCCCCTTCCCATCACGTCGAAACCGAAACGAACGAGCCCTGTGCAGGGGCGGAGGAATGTGCCATGAAAGACATCAAGGTTACCGAGCTTACGGAAGAAAAAGTGATCAGTGCGGACGAAGCGGCGGCGGTGAAGGGTGGACCTGCTTACATCAAACTGGGCGACATCAAGGGTGAATCCCGGTTGGCCCGTCCCACGGTTCAGAAGCCCGCCTCGGGTTACACCGAAGTAGAGTGGACGTAACAGTCCCCTTTCCCATCACGTCGAAATCGAAGCAACCGGGCCCCGTGCAGGGGTGGAGGAATGCGCTATGAAGGACATCACGGTTGCCGAGATTACGGAAGAAAAAGTGATCAGTGCGGACGAAGCGGCGGCGGTAAAGGGTGGACCTGCTTACCTCAAACTGGGCGACATCAAGGGGGGATCCCGTGCGGCGTGTTCCCTTCCAGTGGAAGAGTTTCCATGAATTACGAAAGAATCCGGTTCTAATCTGGATAGGTGGGGCCAGGGTAGACGGTCTGCAGGGGAGGGTGTCCCCCTGTTGGTGTGGCCAAAGGCCTTCGAGCGATGTCAGCTGCACCAAGGGCGGGGATATGCTTGTTTACGCTCACGCCGCTCCGACTTTTTCAGCGAAACCAGGCGAGGATGCGGCGGAAGAATCCACTGTTGGGGATGGATACTTCGCGGGCACCGGCTTGTAAGGGCGCCCGGGGCGGCGTGTCGATGACCCGGACTGTAACCGCCGTAATGTTGTCGGAGCCGCCATTGGCCAGGGCCAGGTCCACGACTTTGCGGGTGCCGAGCTTGAGGTCGCCATCGGAAAGGCAGGTGGCGATTTCTTCGTCGGTGACCATGTTGCAGAGGCCGTCGGAGCAGATGAGGAGGGTGTCGCCCTGCATGATGCGGACGGCGAAGAGGTCGACCTCTACGTCGGCCTTGATGCCGACGGCGCGGGTGATGAGGTTTTTGAAGGAGCTGTTTTCAGCTTCTTCTTCGCTGATGACGCCGTTACGGACTTGCTCGGCGACGAGGGAGTGGTCTTCGGTGATCTGGTGGATGCCGGAGCGTTCCCGGAGGAGGTACACCCGGCTGTCGCCCACCTGGGCAATGTAGGCCCAGCCTCCATCGATAAGGACCGCAGAAACGGTAGTGCCCATGCCGGCGTATTCGGGGTTAATTTCGGCTTCTTCGAAGACCCGCTGGTTGGCGTCTTCGAGGGCTTCGCCCAGGGCTTCGGGGATGGGGTTTCGGGGTCCGGTGTAGTAGGCGGTGTGCATGGCCCGGAGGGACATGCGGCTGGCGAACTCGCCCGCACTGGCACCGCCCATGCCATCGGCGACGGAAAAGAAGAGCCCCCGTTCGTCGATGAGGACAGGGTTTTTCGGGGCGCACATGAGGCAGGAATCTTCATTCTTCTGCCGCTTCAGGCCGATGTCCGTTAAGAGATGGGCCTGAAGGTAGTCGCCATACCAGGATGACTCAAAATTTCTGCCATCGGGCGGGCCGGCAACGGCGCCTGGAATCAGGTCATTCAACGGGCTTCTCCCTTTCTGAAACATCCCCCGCGTGCGTGAGCCCGTGTGACCGGGACACGATTACGCGTCGATACCGCTGGACGAGAAGACCAGACGGTCGGGTGTGGAGGCACTTGCCCTGCACACCAGTGCCCGTGATGCTGTCTCTTCCCATTGGTGACCATTCAAGTCTCCGCGGTATCGTGCTCACCCTCGTCGTGGAGAATGGCATATCTATTGGTATTAAAGCAAAAAACGCTGGACCGGGCAAATGATTATTTACCCGGTCCAGCGTGATGCGAAAGGCTAGTTCTTGCCGCGGCCAGCCACACCCTTGGTGGACTTGATGCGCTTGGCTTCCGGCACGTTGGGCCGCAGGGAGCGGGACGCGGCACCGGCACGCCACATTTCGCTGTCGCGGATGGCGGCGAGCTCTTTATCGAGCTTCTCTTTGTAGTCTTTGCCGCCGGTGGAGCGCAGGACGCGTTTGCACTCTTCGCCGTTCTTGACGCGCTTGTAGAGGTCTTTGAAGACGGGCAGGGTGGCCTTTTTGAACTTGGGAGCCCAGTCGAGGGCGCCACGCTGGGCCGTGGCCGAGCAGTTGGCGAACATCCAGTCCATCCCGTTTTCGTCGACCAGGCGGATAAGGCTCTGGGTCAGCTCTTCAACGGTTTCGTTGAAGGCTTCGGCCGGGCTGTGGCCGTTCTTGCGCAGTACTTCATACTGGGCTTCCATCACGCCGGCCAGGGCACCCATAAGGATACCGCGTTCGCCGGTGAGGTCACTGTACACTTCGCTTTCGAAGGTCGTGGGGAAGAGGTAGCCGGAGCCGAGGGCGATGCCCAGGGCGAGGCAGCGGTCGGTGGCTTTGCCCGTCGCGTCCTGGAACACGGCGTAGCTGGAGTTGATGCCCACACCCGCGAGGTAGTTCCGACGCACCGAGGTGCCGGAGCCCTTGGGGGCGACCATGATCACGTCCACGTCTTCCGGGGGAATGACCTTGGTGTGTTCTTTGTAGGTGATGGAGAAGCCGTGGGAGAAATAGAGGGCATCGCCGGGCTTCAGGTACTTCTTGAGGGTCGGCCAGTAGGCCTTCTGTGCCGCGTCGGAAACGAGGTACTGGATCGTCGTGGCCCGTTCGAGGGCTTCTTCGGTGGTGAAGAGGTCGACGCCTTTTTTCCAGCCATCTTTCTGGGCGCGTTTCCAGCTCTCTTTGGAGCCTTCGCGCAGACCGACGATGACGTTGAAGCCGTTGTCGCGCATATTCAACGCCTGGGCCGGGCCCTGTACGCCGTAACCGATGACCGCGATGGTTTCATTCTTCAAGACCTTTTTGGCCTTGGCTATGGAAAATTCTTTCCGCGTAACGACGTTTTCTTCAACCCCGCCAAAATCGATTAACATGTTACTCCTCCAGTAGAGTCAGAATGTGGCCCGTCCTTGTGGCAGTGGGATTTGCGTCAAGGAATCAGGTGTTGGGCCAGGCTTTGGTTGCGGACCAAACCCCTTGTGGGTGGCCCGTAAGCATACAAATAAAATGCGCACAACCCGCATATTGTAGTGACCTACCGGGAATAATGCAAGAAAAAGGCCCCATCGCATGTGGAAAGAGAAATCTATTCTCAGAATAACCCGTCCATTGCCCGCCTGATCAGGCGTTGGTGGCCCACACAATGGCACCCACAATTGCGGCACCAACGAGTGCGGCAAAGGTGATCTTGATCCAGCTCCAGGGCCGTTCGCCCTGCACTTCGCCGGTCCGTCCATTGACCATGAAACGGTAGATTTTATTATGGTATCGGTAAGCACTGATCCAGATGGGCAGCAACACATGCTTGAAGGTTATGTCCCGATACTCTGTGGAGACGTCGCGGATGCGCTGCTCATCACCGCCAATATCCCGACAGATACTTGCGCGAATAACGGGGTCCATTTTGTATTTCGCGTGCTCAAAGCCGGCAACCAGCGGGACCTTGTAGCTCTCCGCCTTGAATCCGCTCAGGTATTCATCTTTGTAGGGCACCAGATTGCGGAGGTCCCAGGGTTCGAGGTCGTCCGTCTTTTTTCGGGGGAGAGACTCGCTCGCCAGCACCAGCACATCATCGAAGGTATTGCGTACCCGGCCACTGGCGGGATACCAGCGGGTCTTGCGCACGCGTTCCGTGCGTCGTTCGCTTTTTCCATTCACCGTCACGGTGCGGGTCACGGTGTCCCAATAGTGTTCGCCCCGCTGGCCGGTGTAGCGGCTCCGGGTGTCACAGTCGTAGGTCCAGTAAGGCATATAGACCCCCTGGAGGCGTTCCGATTGCTTTCCCCGTTTCTTGAGGGCGTTGGGGGCAAACCAGAGTCCGCCGATCCAATCACGGAAGGCCGTCTGGGCTTCTTCCCGCCGTATTTTGAAAGACAGGAGGGCCTTGGGGCGCAGCATGCGGTGGGTGGTGCCGGCCTTCACGATGGGAGTGCCACAAAAAGGGCACTCGTCGGCGGCCACATTGGGGGCCAGCGTTGTGGATGCCCCGCACGATGTACAGTCTATTTCCAGCCGTTCTTCCAGATCGGCGGTGTCGGCTGCATTGTTGAGGGCGGCATGATAGTCGAGCTCTTCGATGGTGTCTTCGACGGGAGCAATCGGGTTTTCGTGGCCACAGTAGGGGCAGGTGAGGCCGTCGGTGCCGGGGGCAAATTCCAGCGAGGCACCGCATTGGCCGCATTCGAATTGCTTGTCCTTCATAGCCCGCATTCTCCCAAGGGTATCGCTCCGGCCTAGGCCCGGGTCGGTCGCGGCCGGGGCGCGGACAGCTTAATCACGAGCAGTTCGAGGGCCAGCATCTGGTCCACACCCGTGCTGCGCAGCATGAGGTGGGTTTCTGTGCACAGGGCGAAGGCCCGCTTCAGTTTGGACAGCCCCAGCTTTCGGGCCAGGGGCAATACTTTCTGGCCCACAAAGGAACTCTTCAACGTCGCGTCGGTCTCCGGCATGGCCCGGTAGGCGCTGTCCAGCAGCCAGTTAATAAGCCCCATGATTTCGTCGGGGCTCTTGCCGAGATCGCTCAGCTGGAAGAGGGTGCTCAGGGCCCGATCCGGGTCCGAGGCCGCAATGGCGTCGGTCAGGGCCCAGACCGTTTCTTCGGCCACATCGGCGCAGGCAGCCACCACGTCGTCCTGGGTGATCCGTGGCGCATCGCCCACGTAGGTGCTGACCAGGTTGATGGCGTTGTTAATATCACCCAGACGGCTGCCACCCCGGTGAATGAGTTCGTTGACCGCGTTTCCGTCGATTTCTTTGGCTTTGCTGCGCACCTCGGCCCGAATCCAGGCATTGAGCGCGCCGTCGTCTAATTGAGGACATTCCACCACGGCACCGCCCTTGAGGCAGGCCTTGTAGAATTTCTTGCGCTTGTCCAGTTTGCTGGCGATTAAGACCAGCAGGGTGGATTCCGATGGATTCTCGAGATAGCCGATCAGCGGATACAAGACGGAATTCTTGTCGCCGGACATGGCGTTGTAACGATCGGCGTTGCGGACGATGATCACCCGCCGCTCGACGAGGAAAGGGAGGGTCTGGGCTTCCAAAACGATGTCGGCGACTTTGGCTTCGTCGGCGTAGAAAACGCCCAGGGCCATATCGCGCATGGAAGGGTCGACGAGGGTATCGATAATCCGGGTGATGGCCCGCTCGGCCAACTGAGGCTCCCAGGGCTCTTTTTGAAAAGGGGCCTTGCCCGGGCCTAAAAGCAACACGGGTGGGAGGGGGCGGTTTCCGATTTGATCCAGTAATTCATTGGCGTGCATAACCGGCGTACCTTAATGTGTTCCCATTGAATCCACTGCACCAGGGGCGGCAATCCCCGCAGCGACTACCCGGCCCATCCCATAGGCCAGGTATTCGTGGGCTGCGGGATCCGACTGCCCAGGGGTCTTAACATCTGCGGTGGGGCGCTGCCTGGCGGTCTCAGGACTGAGGCCAGGGCTCCACCGTGCGATAGAAAATGTCGGAAGCGAGCTGTTCCAGGGCCTCCGCGGCCGCCCGGTTTTCCTCGTCACTGGCGAAGGAGCGGACGGTGGGCAGGAAGACTTCGGCATTACCCCGGAGGCGGTCAGAAGATTGGCCCGCTGCCCGGGTGTAATAACTGGTTTCGCCCGCCATGACCTGCTCTTCCCAGAGGACTTCGCCATTCCGGAGGTCGGTGACCCGCACGCCCGCTGTAATCACGAGGAGATACTGGGTGACATCGTCGTTGCGGTCGTAGGTCAGACCCTTGAGGCGGTAGTCCAGAATGACACCTTCCAGGAGCAGGTCGGCCTTGTCCGGGTGGACGACATCGAGGCGGGTGTCGTGGATGAACTTGCGGGTCACCGCGTTGGTCAGTGGGGCCTGCAGGTCGTATTCCCTGGTCTCGTCAAAAAAGGGCGACACCGCGATGGTCTGGTATTGGGGGTCCAGGGTGCTCTGGGCACTATACCCGCAACCTGTCAGTACGGTCAGGCCTGCCACCAGGGCGAGACCCTGTAACGTATTCCGAATCATTGGGCCGTCACCGTCACGACGTCGGCTTTGGGGCTGCCAATATGGCGTACGCCGCTGTGGGTTTCCAGCCACGTGCGGGCTTCGACGGCGGCGTTGCTGTCCGGATATTTGTCGACGACGAGTTCATAGTAGATCTTGGCCGAGGCGAATTTCCGGCGCTTTTCGTAGAATTTGGCGTTGATGAGCTGTTGCTGGGCGATGTGCTCCTGCATTTCGCCCTGCTTCTCCCGGAGGCCCGCCAAACGTTCGTCATCGGGATAGCGGTTGCCAAAGCTGTTGATGGCATCGATGGTCAGTTGGCTGGGGGTCTGATCATATTCCGGGGGCAGGGACATGTCGTAGTAGCACATGGCCAGGCCGTAGCTGGCTTCATCGACCCAATCGGAGCCCGGGTAATCTTCGATGACGCGGCGGTAATCGAAGGCGGCTTCGAGGTAGTTCTCGGTAGTGTAGCGGCAAAGGCCCACCTGATACTGGGCTTTGGCGGCGTTGGCCGTGAAGGGTTGGTTTTCAATTACCATGGAGTAGACCTCGACGGCGCGCTTGAGGGGGCGCTTTTTCCAGAGGGTCCATTTTTGCTTGATCTTCAGCTGGCCCCGCTCAAAAAAGAGGTCACCGATCTCATATTGTTTGTCGATGGCTTCGTCGTAGTGGTCTGTATCGGGGTAGGCGGAAATGAGATTCTGAAATTCCTTGGCCCCGTCGAGCAAGTCGCCCTGGGCCATCTTGATCTCACCGCGGAGGAACTGGTTGTCGTCGCGGTATTCGCTGTCTTCGTAGAAGTTGACGAACTTGTTGGTCTCACGCCAGGCCTTGTTGTATTCCCCGTCGAGCATGAGGCCCCGCGCATATTCCAGCTGGAGCTGGGGCGTTTCCTTGGGCAGGCGCTTGAGGTTGACCCAGCGCCCCGTCTGGGGTGTCCAGGTCCATTGGGCCGCGGCGTCCAGGGAGCCCATGGTTGCAATGAGTGCTACCAGTAGTGTGGCGCGGAAATGCATTCGCATATACAGTCTCCAGGTCGCGTTCCACGGTGCGCATGCGCAATGAGTGTCTTCATGACGGACAGGGCAGAAAACGACGGTAGTTTCGAGGTCATAATGTTGGTCAGGGGTGGGCCGGTAACGGTCATCCGGGATGCCACGGCACCCGCCCCGACCTTTCTGTGCTTCTCTGGGTTCAGATACTAGCAGGGCCTTTGCGGTCATGGCAACATTCACCACCACCCCCCGGTGTGCCACGGGTCCCGGCTTTCTCCGGGATGTCGGTTGCGATCGGACCCGATGAAAGGATACGATCACCCCGTTCCCGACGGAAAATCCGCTGGAAACAGCCCCGGGCGGGGTAGCGATCGTGGCGATGTGTGCGCAAGCGTCTCCTGCGGCCCCCCGCGACACCACGTGTAACCCCCAATCTACCAGGCACCTTATATTGAGCGAGACCAGCCCCCCTACGACGGAAGAAGCCACCCCGGCCGTCACCGAAGAGACCCCCAAGGGCACTGAAGACGGCCCCATCATCATCGAAGGGATCGAGGACGAAATCCCCGATGAGGTGCTTCGCCTGGAGTTGGAGAAGTTCGAGGGGCCCTTCGAGGTATTGCTTTACCTCATCAAATCCCAGGAAATCGACATTTTCGATATCCCCATCCTCAAGGTGACCGAGCAATACCTGCGCTTCCTCGAGATGATGGAAGAAGAAAACCTCGATGTGGCGGGGGACTTCCTCGTTATGGCGGCGACCCTGATCCAGATCAAATCCAAGATGATTCTGCCCATAGATCTGGAAGATGATGAGGATGATGAAGATATCGAGGAAGAAGATCCGCGCATGGAATTGGTGGAAAAGCTCCTCGAATACCGCAAATACCGGGACCTCGCCAAGGCCCTGGGCGAGCGGGGCGATCGCGCGCAGGATCACTTTGCCCGCAGCTCCAAGCCGAAAATCGAAAAAGACGAGAACGAGGAATCCGAGCTACTGGATATTTCGCTCTATGATCTGATGAAGGCTATCCGGGCTATCTTGCGCTATGTGATTGACGCGCCGTTTCACGAAGTCGAACTGGAAGGGGCCTCGGTCGACGAGAAAATCGCTTTCATTCAAGAAGTGCTCCAGGGCAAAGACAGCATCTCCTGGGCCGATCTGAAAGCCGACAACAACAACAAAATCCACCTGGTCTGTTGTCTGCTCGCCATTCTCGAGCTGTGCCGTATGCGCCGTGTCCGCTGTCACCAGCATGGCACCTATGGCGAAATTCGATTGTTTGCCCGGGATCCCAAGGAAGACGAGGGGGATGTGTACGTCGAAGGGGAAGAGACGGGTGTGGTGGCCACGTAAGAGCCCGCGGTCACTGGGGCAACAAGGCGAAGATGCGGCCGTACGGCATCTGAAGCGGGCGGGCTACACCATCCTGGCCCGCAATCAATTCCTGGGGCGCTACGAAATCGATATCATCGCCCGGGAAGGGGACACCATCGCCTTCGTTGAAGTTCGGACCCGGGCGACCCGCGACGAAATCCCACCGGAAGATACGATTGGCCCCACCAAGCAGCACCGCATCCGGCAGGCGGCCCGCCGCTACATGGATGCCCGGGAGGACGCACCCGGGGTCTACTACCGCTTCGATGTGGTGAGCGTCATTCTTCCCGAGACCGGTAAACCGGACATTCGCCTGATTCGAGACGCCTTTCAAGGATAAACCCCTTGGTTTTCAGGCCCGCGAGCGCGTTTTTAGTTGTGGAATCCCGAGGGCCTTGTTAGACTCGAAGGTATGGTGGGCCACGCCCCGTTCGCGGTGTATTCGGATGGGTGCGTCCGGTGCCCTCCCGTAAATCAGGAAGGGCTGTTATGTCGGAAGAAACCCTCAGTTCGAGTCGCACGGTGTCGGAGCTCTTTTGTCGTCGGGTGGCCCAGTCGCCCGAGCGCACCGCCTACGAGTGCAAAGAAGGCGACACCTGGCAGGCCGTCTCCTACGGCACGTATGGGAAACGGGTGGCCGAGGCGACGCTGGGACTTTCCGAGTTGGGGGTAAGGCGCGGCACCTGCGTGGCCATCTGGGGCGACACCATGCCCGAGTGGACCATCCTCGACCTGGGGGCCATGGCCGCCGGAGGGCACGTGGCGGGCATCTACCAATCTACTGCCGACGAGCAGGCCGTCTATATCCTGAACGACACGCAGGCCAGCGTTCTGTGTGTCGATACGCCGGAGCGCCTGGCCCAGGCGCTGGCACTGGCCGGGCAGACGCCTTCCGTAACCCACTACATTCTCTGGTCGGGTGCCGCCCCGGATGACGGGCGGGTTATCCCCATGACAACCCTGCTGGAACGGGGCGCGGCCCTGGCAGCAGAAGACCCCTCACGGTATGATGCCCTGTGGCAAGCGGTTCAGCCCGAGGATTATGCGGTGCTCATTTATACCAGCGGCACGACGGGCAACCCGAAGGGGGTGGTGCTGAGTCACGGCAATTGTGTGGCCAACGCCATCAATGTGGTTGATACCCAACAGGAAACGACCGAAGAAGACACGATGATCGCCTTTCTGCCCATGAGCCATGTGGCGGAACATACTTGCAGCTTTATGGGGCGCATCTATTCGGGTATGAACGCGTACTTCTGTCCCGACATGACCCAGGTGGGGGTCGTGATGAAAGAGAAGTCCCCCACCGTGTTGGTGGCCGTGCCCCGGGTCTATGAAAAGATTTATCACCGGGTACTGGATGCGGTCGCGCAGGCCCCGGCGGGGAAGCAACGGCTCTTTCGTTGGGCGATGGGGGTCGGGGGCGAGATGGCCCGAAAACAAGTCGAACAACAGGTGGCCGGGCCGTGGCTGCGGGCGCGGCACTGGGTGGCCGACCGGCTGGTCTTGTCCAAGGTACGGGCCCAATTGGGCGGGCGGCTTCGGGCTGTGACCTCGGGTGCCGCCCCTATTGACGATGAAATCGTAGAGTTTTTTCTGGCCCTCGGTATCTTGTTTTGTGAGTCCTACGGCCTTTCCGAGTACGGCGGTTGCAGCCATATCAGCGCCCGTCATGCGTTGCGTGTCGGCACCGTGGGGAAAGCGGTGAATCACTGTGAGGTCCGTATCGCCGAAGACGGGGAGGTGCTCATGCGGAGCCCCTCGGTCTTTCAGGGGTATCTGAATAACGAAAAAGCCACCCGAGATGTCCTGGATAACGACGGCTGGCTCTACACGGGGGATATTGGCGAGATTGATGACGATGGTTTCCTCAAGATTACGGACCGAAAAAAGAATCTCATCATTACGGCGGGGGGCAAGAACGTGGCCCCTTCCAATATCGAATTGCTCATCAAGCGGGAATCCCTCATTGGTGAGGTGGTCATCGTGGGAGACCGCAAGCCCTATCTCGTGGCGCTTATCACGCTGTCGCCCGAAATGCTGGAGCAAAACGATTTTTCCGACGAGGAAATCCAGGCCCGGGTCAGTCAGGCCATCGACAATGCCAACCTCCAACTGGCCCGTTACGAGCAGGTCAAGCGCTATCACATTCTCGACGGCAACTTTACTGTCGAGGGCGGGGAAATGACGCCCACCATGAAGATTAAACGCAATGTGGTGCTTTCCAACAATGAGACCGTGATTGCAGACCTCTACGCGAAGGAACAGACCAGCTGAGGATAGGGGGGTAGCAGGGCGGTTGTTCCGAAGGTGCCCGATCACCTGTATCGAAACTATACAGGCCGACAGTGGGTGTGCAGCGGTATATGCGTAACCATCTGATAGGAAATGGGTTGCGTATTGTGGCACAGCGATTGCGGGAGTCAGGTGCCCTGTGTCGCCGGGACGGAGCGTTCTGCGGCACAGGAAAACCTTGAAGGAGGACCTGACGATGCGACGAAGAATTCCCCCCCACATGGGCCTGAAACTGCTGGCCGTCTGGCTGGTACTCTCTGGACTTATGACCTTAGTCGACTTGCACTTCGAAGGCCTGGGGCTGATTATGGGTGTGCTGGCGATTGTGGCCGGCGTCTTGATTGCACTGGAACGTTAAGGAGGATTGGTCATGCCATGCGTATTTGCCGTTATCGGCGCATTCTTTCCCCGAATCGCCCTGATCTTTGTCTGGTTGAGTGGTTATGGCGCCGCCGCCTTTGAGTCGGTGTTGTTTCCCTTGCTCGGCTTCCTGTTCATGCCCTTTACGACCCTGTTCTACGCCATTGCGGTGAACCAGTTTGGCCTCCAGGGCATGGGAATCGCCCTCGTCATCGTGGGGGTGATCCTCGACATGGGGGGCTGGGGCGGCACCCATAGCAGCTACCGGACGCGCCGCGCCGCATAGCCCATATGGATTTATGGGGTGGTACGACTTGGGTCGTGCTACCCCCCATGTCGTCTGCACGGACCATCCCGTTTCCGTGTTGTCTTACAGGGTGGGTGTCCGAGGAAGGCTGCTGGGCAATTCGGCGACCTGACCGGCGGTTTCCGCGATTGCACCCACCTTCTTGATAAGGGCCTTGATTTCCCCCGCCCAAGTGCGAAGCTGATCCAATTCGCCGCCCGTCCGTTTCAGGCTGTTGCCGAGCTCCACCAAAGTCGCCCGCTCCGCTTTCAGCTGCTCATTGAGGGCATCGCCTTCGGTGCCCGAGCGTCCCAGATCCCGCACGATGGGTGTGAGCTTGGTTGAGATTTTCTTAAAGGTTTTTTCCTGGGCATCAATCTCAGCTTCCAGCGCCTTGATCTTGCGGCCGTCCTTCTCCTTCTTGAGTGCTTTCTTGCTGTCTGCAATGACTTCGATACCTTCAAAGAGCGCCCCGTTCAATGTTTCAAATTCGGCATATTTCTTTTTTTGCGCACCGGCCACCGCCTTAGTGGTTCGCCCCAGCTGTTTGACGCGAGCTTCCGCAGCGTCAATCTCTGCTGCGATATCAACTTTTGGCATGATTCAAGATTCTCCCAGTTGGTTCGTTTGGTAGGTATGGAAAATGTAACGGAAATCTTACCATGCGAAATTATTCAACCGGAGTCAAGCCTTTCCTTGGGTGGCGGATGACGGGAGTGCGCTGCATTTTTTGCATGGGGAGGACACCTTTGCCGCACTGAGCGGTCCACTTTCGACGATATTTCCATGTTTATTCAGGCACGCTTTATGCCCTTTCAAGGTAAGGCCCCGTCGGGGCCACGGAATCGAAACCGCGTGGTGTGGTTTCAGAAAGGAAGGCGTGCCATGAAACATGCACACAGAATGACCAACCTCTTGGTCGCTGTCGCGGCCCTTGTGCTGACAGCGACCGCACTGGCCCAGCCGGGTCGCCCGGGCGCACCGGGTGCCTGTTGCCTGAATGGACCTCAGAGTCTATGGAATACGGCGGCTCCTACCCAACCGCTTTCCACGGCAGAACGCAATGCCCTGGAAGTGGCGCTGCAAGATGAGTACAAATCCCGTGCCACCTACAGCCGCGTGCTGGCCGATTTCGGCACGGTGCGCCCCTTCTCGAATATCGTAAGGGCCGAAGGGCGCCACGTGGCTATGTTGACCCAGCTTTACACCCGCTACGGCGTTCCGGTGCCCGCCGATACGTGGGCGACCCGTGTGCCGGCCTTCGACACCCTCCTGGCCGCGGCGGAGGCTTCCGTACAGGGAGAAATGGACAACGGTAGCCTCTATGACAAGCTCCTGGCGGATGTGACGAATCCAGAAGTGCGCGCTGTCTTTGCGGCGCTCCAGTATGCCACGATGGAGCACCACCTGCCGGCCTTTCAGCGTTTCGTGGACCGTGCGTCGGCTGGCCTGAATGGACAGGGACGTGGCCAGGGTTACGGTCGCGGTAACGGTCTTGGCAATGGTCGGGGCTACGGCCGCGGCAACGGTCTTGGCAATGGTCAGGGCTATGGCCGCCGTAACGGTCTTGGCAATGGCCAGGGCTATGGCCGCCGTAACGGTCTTGGTAATGGTCAGGGCTACGGCCGCGGTAACGGTCTTGGTAATGGCCAGGGCTACGGCCGCGGCAAGGGTCTTGGCAATGGTCAGGGCTACGGCCGCGGCAACGGCCTTGGTAATGGCCAGGGCTATGGCCGCGGTAACGGT
The DNA here is from genome assembly GCA_034669905.1 of Candidatus Hydrogenedentota bacterium. Classification (GTDB taxonomy): domain Bacteria; phylum Hydrogenedentota; class Hydrogenedentia; order Hydrogenedentales; family JAEUWI01; genus JAEUWI01. The sequence goes on along the minus strand of JAXMOL010000038.1, from coordinate 68,236 downwards.
CTTGGTAATGGCCGGGGCTACGGTCGCGGTGCACAACAGCCTGCAGGGCGCGGACCGGGTACGTGCTGGTACAATCAGGGTGTAACGCGGTAACCGTGAAATGACGGTGACACGATGAGTGCCAAACGGATCGAATACGCAATAGCGATGGTCACCATGCTCGCCATGGTGGCCAGCGCTTTTCTTCTGCAGTTGGATTTCCAGAAGGAGCGGGAAGTTCATCGCTCCTTGCTGGTGACCCGTGCGGAGACTACGCTGGATGCCCTGGCGGCTGGCTTGCGGGCCCATGGTCGCATGGGCCGCTATCGTCACGAGCGTCTCGCCTACATCTTTGAAGAGTTGGCGGAAACCCGGGATGTGATGGGGGTGGCCCTGCTCGATGAGGGGGGGAGGAAGATTGCGGGGGCCGGGTCTATTCCGGAGGGCGGACTTTTCGAAGCGGGCCACGCCCGTTGGGATTCGGGGCGTGTTTCGCTCTACAGCACCGTGGCGCTGGAGACGGGGGGCGGCGGACCCGGTGGGGGATGGGGCCGGGGACGTATGGCCGAAGAGGGCACCTGGGAACCCCTGCCCGAGGGGCCCTATCATATCGTTGTGTCACTGGATGCCACGGACACCTTGCGGGCTATCGGACGGTCACGGACCCGCACAATTCTGGTTTTCTTGGCCCTTTGCCTGATGGCGATCAGCGGGGCCTTTCTTGCGGTGGGTTGGAGTCGTCGTCGTGCCTTGCGGAGTGAGCTGGCCCAGGCCCGTGCCCAGGCGGCCCAACAGTCCGCATTGGCCCAACTGGGGGCGGGGCTCGCCCACGAGACCAAGAACCCCCTCGGCATTGTTCGGGGGCAGGCCCAGTTGATCGCGGATGGGCGGGAGGACGGCGAGCGCGTTGCCCGTGCCCAGACGATTGTAGATGAAATCGACCGGGTCGTGGGCCAAATTGATGGCTTTCTGAAGCTGGCCCATCCTCCGGCACTCTCATTTGGCCCCGTAGCACTTCGGCCCCTGTTGACCACGTTGGTGGCCCTCGTCGCCGATGAGGCAGGGACCCAGGGGGTGTCGGTGGTTCTGGGTGACGCCGACGGGGTGGTGTGGGCCGACGAAGGGCAATTGCGGCGGGCCGTACTCAATGTGCTGCTCAACGCGTTGCAGGCCTCCCAAGCGGGTGGTCGGATCGAGATTTCCGTCACGGGTGGTGATCAGTGCGCTATCTGCGTTCGCGACGAAGGGTGTGGCATGGAACGTGCAGAGATTGAACGGGTTACAGAGCCCTACTATTCCCGCTTTCCGAATGGAACGGGCCTCGGGTTGGCGGTGGTGAAGCAGATTATGGAAGCCCACGGCGGCAGGGTGCAGATAGATTCTCAACCCGATGTGGGCACGACGGTGTGCCTGGTGGGCCTGGTCCGGGAGGAGGATTCTGGTGACTAGACCCCGAATCGCTATCGTGGACGACGACCCTGGTCAGCGGCAACTCCTCGACAACGCATTGGCGCGTGCGGGGTTTGAAACTCGGCTGTGTGAGGAGGGGGAAGCTGGTCTGGCCATAGCGGGCGAGGTGGACGCCATGGTGCTCGATGTGCGGATGCCCGGCATGAATGGCTTGGAGGTCCTCGCGTGTCTTCAGGAGAGCCATCCGTCTCTTCCGGTAATCTTGCTGACGGCCTATATCGATCTGAAGGATGCCGTGTCGGCCATGAAGCATGGCGCACGGGATTATCTGGAGAAACCGGTTGACCTGGATGAGCTTGTCGTGGCGGTGGATGAGGCCCTGGGGCTTGGGCGGGAGGCCCTTTCGACCCTGGAATCGGCGATATTGCCTGCGGGTATCGTGGCGGAGAGTCCGGTTATGCAGGCGCTGTTTCGCCAGGTACAGCGTGCGGCAACGACCGACGCCACGATTTTGATCGAAGGGGAAACGGGGGTGGGGAAGCAGGTGGTGGCCGAGTTTATCCAGCGGGTGAGTGGCCGGGAGGCGGGGCCCTTTGTGACGGTGGATTGTGGCGCTCTCCCGGAGCATCTGGTCGAAAGCGCCCTCTTTGGTCATGAAAAAGGCGCCTTCTCGGGGGCGGAGCACCGCCACGCGGGGTATTTTGAAGTGGCCGATGGCGGCACCTTGCTACTCGATGAAATTGGCTCCCTGCCGTTGGCCCTTCAGCCCCTGCTCTTGCGGGTGCTGGAAACGGGTGAGTATCAGCGTGTCGGTGCCAACACGGAGCAGAAGACCGACGTGCGGCTGATTGCCGCGACCAACCAGGACTTGTCCGAAGCGGTGGCGTCCGGGGCCTTTCGCGAAGATCTCTACTACCGCCTGAATGTGTTCCCCGTGACCGTGCCCCCCTTGCGGGAGCGGTGCGAGGACATAGATGCCCTGGCCCGGCAGCTCGTGGGGGACTACGGCAAACGTCTTGCCCCTGCGACCGCACGGCAATTGCTCGCCTACCCGTGGCCTGGAAACGTGCGGGAGCTGAAGCACGCCCTGGAGCGCGCATCGATACTTGCCGATGGGCAGCAGGTCTTGCCGGCCCATTTGCCGGGACACATTCGGGACTACCGGCCAGGCCAGGCGCCACGGGGGCCGTCCCATGTGGGGACGATGGCCGAGATAGAGCGGAAAGCGATCCTCGATGCCCTGGAGGAAACGGGGGGCAACAAGACCCAGGCGGCGTCGATGTTGGGGATCAGTCGTCGAAAGCTGGTGTATAAGCTGCGCGAGTATGGGCTGTAAACCGTGGGATAGGCGTCTTGGATTGTTATCCAAGACCAACGTCTCGCTTGTCACGTCGTCCCGCACGAAAGTGTCGTGGGCGCCATTGCCTAGCGCGCGATGAGCGAAAGGCCCATGACGAGGAGAAGTCCCAGCACCGTAATGCGGAACTGGTGGGGTTGGATATAGTGATCGATTCGGTGGCCGGCCCAGAGTCCCAGGAGGATACCGGGCAGGGCGACCGCAGCGTAGGGCAGCATGTGGGTTCCCAGGTGACCGGCGACCCCATGGCCCAAGAGGATGAGGGAGCCGTTGACGAGGAAGACGCCTTGAAGGAGGGCCTTGAAGCGCGCCTTGGGCCAGCGGAGCCAGTCGCCATAGACAATGAGGGGTGGCCCGTTGGTGTTGAAGGCACCGCCCAGCATCCCGGAGGTGAGTCCTACGAAGAGGCTCAGCCACAGGGCGCTGTCCCGGGCTTCGTGGCGTTGGGCGAGGAGCCGGGGTTCCACCAGGAGGGCATAGAGGCTGTAGGCAATGAGCAGGCCGCCGAGTACGTGCATGATGAGGGTGGAATCGAGGGTGGCCAGGGCCCAGATACCCAGGGGAATGCCCGCCAGGGAGCCCAGCACGATGCGGAGCGTTTCGCCCCAATCGATGCCGCTGCGATTGTAGTAGAAGATGTAGAGCGTGATGGGCAGACCAAGGGTGGCCAGGAGTGGGGCGGTGACGCTGAGGGGCAATACCAGCGTGATCATGGGCATGGCAACCAGCATGGAGCCAAAGCCGCCAATACTCTGCACCGCGCCCCCGAGGAAGAGGGCGAGTGCGACGATGAGGAGTTCGTAGGTCATGGTGGGACAGTATCTTACGGGGTTATGGGGTGGCGTCCTGGCGTGCCGATGGTCGCCCGGGTTGGGACTTCGGGGGGTGCTGTGGTACCCTGCCGCTATCGATGAAGTCTACCAAGGATACTATCCCCTGTGATTCCTCTGTTCAAGCGATTCCCTGCGCTGGCGACTTCGGTGCCCTGTCTACCGATGACCGAACTCCCCACGCCCGTCACGGAATGCGTTCCGCTGGCCCAACGTTTTGGGGTGGCCTCCCTCCATATCAAGCGGGATGACCAGACCGGCGCGGCTTATGGGGGCAACAAGGTGCGCAAGCTCGCCTTCTTGCTGGCCCGGGCTCAGGCGCTGGGGAAGAAATCGACCCTGACTTTTGGTGCCGTGGGCTCTAACCACGCCCTGGCCACCGCGATTTACGCCCGGCAGGCCGGCCTGCAGCCCATTTCTATGCTGGTGCCCCAATTGAACGCCCACAGCGTCCGGCGGAATCTACTGCGAGGCTTTGCCGCCGGGGCGACGTTGCGCCACTTTTCCAGCCGGAAGGAGGTGCGCGACGGCACGATCGAGGCGCTGTTGGCGGCCCGAAAGGCGGGCGAGCCCTCTCCGTTTATCATTCCGGCGGGGGGCAGTTCCCCCCTGGGTACCGTGGGCTATGTGAATGCCGGGTTGGAGCTGGCGGAACAGGTCGCCGAGGGATTACTACCCGAACCGGACCGGATCTATGTGGCTTCGGGCACCATGGGCACCTGTGTGGGCTTGTTGATCGGACTGCAGTTGGCGGGATTGGACACGGTCGTGATGGCCGTTCGGGTGACCGCGCCCCCCTTCACAAGCGTGAAGAAGGCCCGGATGCTTTACAGGCGTACCGTGGCGTTGTTACGAAAGGCGGAGCCTGAGTTTCCGGCGCTGAGTTTTCCCGAAACCCGGTTTTGTCTGCGGGATGGCTATCTCGGGCCCCATTATGGGCGTTTTACCGAATCCGGGATGGCGGCGGTGGCCACTGCGGATACGCAGGCGGGGCTGTCGCTGGAAGGTACGTATACGGGAAAAGCCTTTGACTGCCTGCTGGATGACGGCGCTAATGACCGATTGCGGGACAAGCAGGTGCTATTTTGGAACACGTATAACAGTGTCCCGCAAGAAAAATGTATAAAAACCCTTGACGGCTATCAACTTCCGACCCCCTTTCATCGTTACTACGAAGAAGCGGTCCAGGAACTGGACCGCTAGAAGGTGTCGTTGTTATGTGATACGCGCGGATTATGGGGTGGTCGCGCTGGCCGTCTGAAGGCCCCGAAGATTGTGGCGATGGTACTCTCTTACCTCGCGAAATGCGGTGTCCGCGCAATGGGGGCAATACCCGTGACTGGTGGAATTGCTGTCGAGGATCGGATTCGCAGGCCTGACCCACGCGCCATTTTCCCGGATTTTTTTACATACACAACACTGAACTACCATATCGTGCCTGCCTTTCTGCACATTCATCATGCGGATTGATATACGCATTAACCGTGCCAATACGCCGATGCCCCGAAGAGTTGATTTAAATCCTTGCGGATACATACACTTAGTAGCCCGTCCCCCCTCCGGGGGATTGGATGGTTCCATAATGGTGCAATAGAAGCGGCAGATATTGCCCTTTCCAGCGGCGGAATATGCCGTGCATATACATTATTACTTTATATTTTGAACGGGTTATTGGTCGTTGTAATATTATTTACACTTCGTAAATGGGCCGTTTCTTGTCATTTTGACGGAGATCTAACATGATTGCAGTTGAAGGTCTGACGAAATACTACGGACCCATCGCCGCGGTGGAGGACCTCTCGTTTCAGGTGGCCCAGGGCGAGATTGTGGGCTTTCTGGGACCCAACGGGGCCGGCAAGAGCACGACGATGCGGATCTTGACCGCTTTCGCGCCGGCCACCCGAGGGGAGGCGCGCATTGCCGGATATGAGGTGCACCAGAATCCTTTGGAGGTGAAGCGTCGCATTGGCTATTTGCCCGAGCGGGTGCCCCTCTACGAAGAGATGGTGGTGACGAGCTTCTTGCGCTATGTGGCGGAACTCAAAGGGGTTCCGCGGGCCAAGCGGCGCACGGAAGTGGGCGAGGCCCTGGAGCGTTGCGGCCTCAGCCATATGGCCAACCGCCTGATTGCGAATCTTTCAAAGGGGTATAAGCAGCGGGTCGGACTGGCACAGGCCCTCATCGGCAGTCCGCCGGTGCTGATTCTGGATGAGCCCACGGTGGGTCTGGATCCGGCCCAGATTGTGGAGATTCGCCAGATGATCAAGGGGCTGCGGGATAAGCACACCGTCTTGATCAGTACCCATATCCTGCCGGAAGTGGCCATGCTGTGCGAACGGGCCATCATTATTCACCATGGCCGCATCGTGGCAGAGGATAAGATGGAGAATCTGACCAAAGGCGGAGGCGGCGAGAGTCTGGAAGAAATATTCATGCGCGTCGTATCCAGTGATCGTGTGGATCGTGCGACGGGCAAGAAAGGGGCGACGGCATGAGCAGTACCTGGGCCGTTTGTAAGCGGGAATTCAAAGCCTATTTTCTGACACCGATTGGTTACGTGGTGGTGGGCATGGTGGCCATCATCGCGGGCATGTCGTTTTCGATTTCCTTTATTACCCATGCCGATATTACGCAAAACCCCAGTCTGTACTCCTATACGGCGGTGCCGGACTTTGAAGAGACCTTCCTGAGTCCCTATCTGGTCTTTTGCGGCACGCTGATCATGTTTTTGACGCCCCTCATCACCATGCGTTTGCTGGCCGAGGAGCGCAACCGGGGTACCATCGAGTTCTTGCTGACCCAACCGCTCCGTGACCGGGAGATTATTTTTGGTAAGTTCCTGGCCGCCCTGGGGATGTTGGGCACCATGTTGTTGGTGGTGGTGGTTAACCTCTTTATTATGGGCTACTTTGTCCGCGTGGAGCCGCCGGTGCTGCTATTCGGCTTGTTGACCGTCTTCCTCATGGGGGCCTCCTGTATCAGTCTGGGCCTTTTCGTTTCTTCGGTGACGAAGACCCAGATCATGTCGGGCACGGTGACCTTTGGGGTGACCCTCATTCTGTTTATTCTGGGTAACCTGGGCGAGGATATGCCCGAGGCCAATCCGGCCCCCGAGGGCTGGCCGGGTACCCTGCGCTCCGTGATTGGTTTCTTTTACACCCTCGTGCGGGGTCTGATTGTGGAATTGCCGATTGATGCCCACGCCCGTGAAATGGCGCTGGGTATTGTGCAGCCGGTGGATATTGCGTATTACGTGCTCTTCAGTGCATTTTTTATTTTCCTGACCTTCCGCGCGTTGGAAAGTCGGAATTGGAGGGGCTAGCTTCGTGCAAACGCTTCGATTGATTACGGGTCTTTTGGCCCTGGTAGCTGTGGCTGTGGCCGTGAACCTGCTGGTCTGGCAGGCCGCGGGCCTGATGTCCCTGGCCTGGGGGCTGCTCCTGGTGGGGGCGGTGCTCGGTGTGTTGTGGGTCATCATGGTGGTATTTGGACTGGCCGGCAGTGCCGGCTGGGAAGGCTGGGCGGCCGGTGGCGTCAATGCGGCCCTGTCCACCCTCTTTTTCCTGGGCATCTGCATGGTGCTCTATGTGTTTATGGGCAGTTGGAACGCGTCCTGGGATCTGACCCAGGAAGGGCGTCGCAAGCTGGCGCCCCAGACGGTGCAGGTGCTTCAGAGTATGAGCCAGGAAGTGGAGGTCTTCTGCCTCTTCCTGCGGGTAGACGATGAATTGGTCTGGATTGCGCAGGACAAAACCCTGCGTTTTCTGGAGCAGTGCCAGGGCTACACCGGATTACTGAAGGTGGAAGTGTTGGATCCCCAGGTGGAAATGCACCGCCTGGAAGCCATGAATCTCACCCGGGTTTCCACCCAGGGCACGGTAGTGATTCGGGCGGGCAATCGTCAGCGCGTCATTACCCTGTCGGGGGCGAGTCCCCGTCTGGAAGAGCGGGACTTCACCAACGCGCTGATCAATGTGCTCCGTGATCGGGAGCCGAAAGTCTGCTTCCTTACGGGGCACCAGGAGCGGGATGTGACCAATGATGATCCCCAGAGCGGGGGATCGGCGCTGGCCAACCTGCTGGCGGGTGAGTCCTATATTCTGGAACGGATTGCCATCAAGATCAGCGATCCGGAAGTGCCGCAGGACTGCGATATTCTCGTGATTAACAATCCACTGGGCGACCTTCATGCCCAGGAGCTCAAGGCCATCGATGCCTATCTGGAGCGGGGCGGCCGTCTGTTGCTGCTGCTGGAGCCGTGGAAATCGGTGAATACCGCCGCCGGGCAAAGCGAGCAACTGCGGCCTTGGCTTGAGGAGCGCTTTGGCATCGTGGTGGGCAGCGACATGGTTATCACGAAAGACCAGAAGCGCATCTGGCAGGTGGAATTGCGTAATGACGACGGGCCTTTTGCCAAGGTGGACGAAGGGTTTATGGAATACAATGGCTCCTTCCACAAGGAGCATGGCATTACCCAGGCCTTTGACAGCATCATGTTGCTCCAGACCGTGCGCTCCGTTTCGCGGGCCCCGAAAGTGCCCGAGAATGTGGTGGTGACGGAGCTCCTGCGGAGTACGCCGAACTACTGGGCGGAGACCGACCTGGATGCCTTGCAGGAGAAGGGTGAAGCTGTTCAGCACACGGAAGAAAAGGCCGGTCCCATCTCGCTTGGGGTGGCTGCCGTCCGCCAGACGGACACGGTGGATGAAACGGGTCAGCCTGTTGTGTCGCGTATTATTGTCATGGGCGATTCCGACTTTGCCTCCAACGGCCAATTGCTCTCGGCCGAACTGCCGGGGCACCTGAATTTCCTTTTGAACTCGGTGGCCTGGTTGGGTGAGCGGCAGGATCTGATTGCCATCCGCCCCTCGGGCAAGACCGATCCCCCCCTCGTGCTTTCCCAGGGCGAAGAGCGGGCCATCGTGTGGGTAAGCACCTTGCTGACCCTGCAATTGGTGGTTGCCGCCGGGTTGGTGGTGTATGTACTGCGGAGAAAATACCGATGAAGTTTCGTCAGACCGTTCAACTGGGTGCGGCGCTGCTGTTGCTCGTGCTGTTGTATTTTGGCCAGCAGTTGTTGAGTCGCCAGAGCGATGCCATGCTGGAGGCGGAGAAGGCGGTGTTCCGTTTCGCGCCGGAAGACGTGCGTAAGCTGGAGATACAGCAGCTGGATCAGCCAGCTACCGTAGGGGTGCGCCAGGATGACAGCCACTGGGAAATCGTGGAGCCCAATCCCACGATTCGGCCCTACCACCCACTGTGGAATAGTGTGGCGGAAGCGCTGGCCAACCTGAAGAATCAGCGCTCCCTGCCGGACGGTGCCCTGGACGATGACGCCTATGGCCTGGAAGTGCCCCGCCTGGTCGTGCGCGCGGAAGTGGGGGGAGACACCCACACCCTACGCTTTGGCTATCTGGAGCCCACCCAGACGCTGCGCTACGCACGGCTGGATGACGGAGGGGTCTTTCTGGCGGACAAAGACGCGGTCTTCGCCCTGGACCGCTCGCTGGATCTGCTGCGCGATAGTTTTGTGGTGGAAAACCGCGAAGCGCCCATCGTGCATCTGGAATTCGCCCGCTACTTGTCTCCGGAAGAGGCGGCATCGATGGAAAACCCTCCGCCCGTGGGCGAGGAATCTGCCGTGGTCGTGTTGGAGCGGGCCGACGGGGAGAGTCCCTGGGTCCAATTGGAGCCGGTGAATGTGGCGGCGAATCAGGGGGCGGTGGATGCCCTCGTGACGGAAATTCAAACGGCCCGCGGCCGGGCACATATTGACGCTCCCGAATCCTTTGCGGATTTTGGCCTGGAGCCCCCGCGCCAGCGGATTACCGTGGTGGACAATGCGGAAGGTTATCCCCAGACCTTTTATTTTGGCGACGTCAATACGGATGCGGATAAGGGTGGGGTGTATGTGCGTAAGGAAGGGGATGCCTCGGTTTTTCTGATGGATGGCCACATTCTTACGCTCTTTCCCCGCACAACGAACTCCTTCCGCGAGCGGCGCATCCTCACGCGCGTGCAGGGTCCCGTCCGTCTGGAACGCATCGCGGGTGAAGACAGCTACACGTTGGAGTTGGGCGAAAACGGGGAATGGACCATGACGGAGCCCCCCCTGGACGACACGGATCCGTTTTTTGTGAGCCAGTTTATCAGCGCCTTGAAGACCATCGAAGGAACCCGCTTCTACCCCGGTGGCCCGGCGGAATATGGACTGGATACACCGGAGGCGACCTTCCGCATAACCCTGGAAGGCGAAGGGGAGCCGGTCGAATTGCGGATTGGCCCGGCGGCCGAAGTGGAAGGGCATTACTATGTTCTGACCGATGCCGGTGAGGTGGCCTCCGTGCCCCAGGAGCACCTTCAATTTCTGCTGACCACGGCCCAGGCCTTCCGTGATCGGGCATTACTTCGCTTTGATGCCCTCCGAGCGGTTAAGATGGACTTCCACTTCGACGGGATCGACTACGTGTTGGAGAAGGAGCACAACCGCTGGCTGGTGACTTCACCCGAGGGTTACTTCATGCCCAACCAACGGGACGCCGAAAATCTATTGACCGCCGTCTCGCGTCTTCGGGCGAGTGGAACGGAAGAAGAGAACCCGGCGGCGGTGGAAGAGTATGGTTTTGAAGCGCCTCGCTTTAGCTTCCGTGTGACCTTGTCGCCCCTGGAAGTGGATTCGCCGCCCGAGACTTTCGGGCCGCTGGAGGTGGGCGCGGTGGTGCCGGGGCTGGACCAGGAACGCTTTGCACGGAGCGCGACCCGGGACGGTGTGTTCCTGATTAAGCAGGCCTTTGTGGAGACGGTGCAGGCGTCGGTGAGTGGCATTCGGAAGAAGCCCGGGGCGGCCGGCGAGGGTAATTAGTTGACAAAAAGCAAGAATTCTAGCGAGGAAGAGGGGTCGGGAGTGGCCCTAACTTCCGATGGCATCGGGAATTGCGTCAAGTTTTACTATTGACACGTTCGCTGGGCTATGCTATAAACAACGGGACAACAAATTGGGGATTTTTATGGTTTTGCAACCTTTGAAGTATTGTTGCTGTCGGTCGGGGTGTCTTTGGACTCCGGGGGCGGTAACGGGAGCGGCTGGGAGCGTTGTCCGTATGGACGGGCCAGGTTTTCGTCGTAGTGTTGCAGAATGCAGGTGAAACCGTTTATAAACAAGCACTGTAACACCCCTGTCGCACCACGCGGCAGAGGGATGTCTTATTTTTCCGCCGGAGGAGAGTTCTAACGTGAGCAAGAAGCACGGCGCCTTGGCAGGCTTAACCCTCGTGGGTCTTATTGTATCTGGGGCCATGGCGTGGAATAACCACGCACCCCATGCCGTAGCGGCAGCGACGACCGATTCGACGCCTGTGGAGACCGCGCAACCCGCGATTCCAGTGGTCGTTTCAGACGTGACGCCACCACCTGCGACGGTGGCAGACGCCACGGCGGAAGCCCCGGTCCTGACGATTCATCCCATTCAGCCAGAACTCCGCGATGCACGCGTGCCGAACATCAGCGTGCAAGTGGACTCGACGGAAATGGTGGATTCGAACACGCCCGAGATCCAACTTGCGAGCACGGCGACCGATTTGGCGCTGGCTGAGTTCACTTCCTTCGGGGCCACAGGAAGCGACAAGCAGGTCAACTGCAATAACGTCGATCTGAGCGTGGCCATTGATATGCCCGTTGGTCCCGCGCCCCACGTCACGCGTATTACCAACACGTCCAACCTCAATGGCCAGCAGGAGCCCGTGGCGATTCGTTGGGTAATTCAGACGGAACCCGATGATATGGGTGAGTTTGAAGTGCTCTACAATGAGCAGCGCGGTGTCGAGGCGACCAATGGGTCCATCGTGACCTCGGGCGATCTGGGCAACCCCAACCCGTTGGCGGAAGGGGTTTACGATGTCCTGATGCAGTTGGCCTTTCTGGAGCCCGATGGTTCGCTGACTTTTTGCCCGGCATCGCCTCAGCAGGTGGGACAGCTTCTGGTTACCTCGGGTGGGGATACGCCGCCTTCGGCCGACTTCACCGCGGAAGATATGATCGGTCAGGCCAACATGGCAGGACTGGTGCCCTTGAATGACTGGGTGCCCCTGTTTAGCTTCACCATGTCCTACGGCGATGACGTAGCGCCCCGTACCCTCACGAATCTGCAATTCCGCATCACGGGAGCCAACCATCCCAGTGACCCGGGCTATGCCCAGGGTGCGGCCCCGCGGGAAGATAACTTCCTGGAATTCGCTATTATCCGTGACTTTGGTGAGGATGGGCCAGACGGTGTCTGGGATGGCTATGACACGGGCACCCGCTATGATCCGAGCGTGCCTTCGTTAACATTTGACGCCCACGGTTTTCCCTATGAAATGCCCCAACGTGCGGGCGGCCCGAGTGGGGGCACTCAGATTGCGGGTCCCAACGGCCGCATCTACAACATCAATGACGGCGTCTACGATCTGAACTTTACCTTTGATCCCAACGACCCCAATTTTGATCCCAACGAACCCTTCTCGGATTTTACCCTGGTAGATGGGCGGAACCCGAAGTTTCCCTTTAATGAATGGATTCTTTCCCGTGGCGAAGGTGGCCCGGGTTACTTTGTTATGGTGCGCCTCTCGAATACGTGGGAATCTTCCCAGCACCTCGGCGTTATTGTTACAGGCGCCCGCATGCAGCCCTATACCACGAACACGGCCTACGACGAAGGCCGTGAAGTGGGCCCCATTCCCTTTACACCTGAAGGCGAATTGCTGGACTCCTACAGCCCGAATTTCTTCGAGGGCGAAGTGCTGAATGGCGAAACGGGCTACTCCTCCAGCTTCTCCGTGTGGGATCCCTCTGGTTGGGAGCCGGGCACCTTCCCCCGCGGAAGTGCCGGTGATGCCAACTACAACCGGGTGAACCATTCGGTGGAGATGTACACACCCCTGGGTGAGCACATTCGTCCCCGTTGGGATCTGGGCGATACCCTGATCAACGCCGTATCTGGTGAGTTTATCAGTCTGCGCAACCTCTTCGCGGTTGAGACCTGGGTGGATGTGCTGTCCATCGATGCCCACGGCGCCTTCTTTGGTGTAGCTGCCGGCGCAGATGCGTCTGCACAGCCTTATGAAGTCAATATGATCTTCACCGATATCGGTGCCGATCCGTTCGGTCCTCCCGGTAACGGTGGCCTTGATCCCACGGAAGGCTTCGATACCTTTACCTACGAAGGCCATCCAAACAACGCCAACGTAGCCTTCAGTACCAACTACGCCTTTAATGGAACGTGGCTCTATCACGATACGAACAACAGCTCCTTCTTTGATGTGCCCCAGAATGGCAGCCCCGGTGTAAGCTTCAGCGGCGGCGATTATCCCATGAATCCAGAGTTCTTTGATTCGTTGGATGGGGAAGATTTCGTCGAAGCAGGTCTTCTGGAGTGGGAGTATATTCCCTTCCCGCCCGGTGGTGGTGACCCCTGGTGGAAAATCAAAATGCGTTTCGATGGCGGTCGGCGTAGAAATCCAGGCGATACGCCCACGGGTGCCATGGAGTTGGTGCCCGATCCTTATAACTTTGGTGGTGGCCCGCGCAGTCCCCGCGCCGACTATTTTGTCACGGTGCGTGCTGATAGTGGCTTCGGTGATATCTCTGGCCTGAATGGCGATGGCACGGGCCTGGCCCTGGGTGCCGATATGCGGGCCTTTGTGGAGCCACGCCGGTGGAACCCCGGTCGCCCCGGCTCCTCGAGCAGCGCGCCCTCCCTTCCCGGTCATTGGGATGGTGGTATCTGGTTCAACAACCAGTTGAACGTGCAGGGCCGAGCCTCTGGCAGCGTGATCAATCCCCGCAATGTGGTCGAGAATCCCGGCGTGGGTCCCCAGGACGATATTCGCCTTGACTACATCTGTCTGCCGACAGAATTCCCCTGTCCGGCGATCGATGAGGCTTATCCGACGGATCCGTGGTGGCCCGAGCGCTACACCAACCGCAACACGGTGAAGCCGATTCGTTCTGGCTTCGAAGTGCACGATCTGGTCCTGACCTACGCCACCAACAACCTCTACGGGAAAGAGACCTTCATTACCGTGGGCCAGAGTCCCAAGGGTCTCGAAGCGACGCCTCTGACGCCCCAGACCTTTGGCTTCAGTTGGTTCGTTACGGCGTCCTCCAGTTCTTACCGCTCCATCGACAGTCTCTGGCTGGACCCGGCGCTGGCGGAAATGAATGACGGCAACGCTGTCAATCTCTTTGAGGCCGGTGGTTTCTATAACCGCGGCATCATGGAATCCCGCTTCTTCAACTTCCACAATCCAGGTGGTATTCGGGATCAAACGGACGGTTATACCATCAGCGGACACAACGAAGGTGGACAGGGTGTCCTGACCGACGATAACCTGACGTCTATCCAGTATTCCTTCGAGACGGTGCCCTTTAAGCTCAGCGCCGATGCTATCGATGCGCAGCTGAACGATCCGCGCTCGGTCTTCTTCCCGAATCCGCCGGAACAGCCGACGCTGCCGCGTTACGATACCTGGCCCGCCTTCACGGACGGCCTGATCAATGCCGGTAACTCCGGTGAAGTCTACCTGGCGTCCGAAGGGGCCATGGCCAACGAGTCATTCCACCATCCGACGACGTCGCAGAGCGAATTTACCTACTCGGACGACGTGTACATCTTCGAAGCCAATGATGCGCAGTATGGTGCTATTGGTGATGTGGCCGGTATGTGGCTCGTGGACGAGAACGGTTCCCGTAACCGCATCCTGTCCAACACGGGTAATGCGCTGACGATTGCCAATGGTCACCGCCTCTATCTCGATCGTTTCCTGAGCGCCGGTGGTGAGTTGAACCTGCCGAATCACCCGGAAGGCGTGGTGCCGAACCAGCGGGTGCAGCGCGGTCGCTGGCTGATCGTGAGCGACACGATGGTCAATGGCGAATATCCCCGCGTAAGCAACTGGCCCGCCGGTCTGGCTGCGAACGTGCCGGTGGAAGAGCAGGGACGTCGTGCGGCCCGACTGTTGAAGCAGTATGCTGCCTTCGCGTCCAAGCCCACGGCCATGCTGGGTATCAACCTCATTGGTGCCGATGACCAGGTGGTCAACAGCAATCCGAATATTTCGGTTAACAGCATTACCGTGGCCCTCTGGGGTCCGGAATTTACCCGCTCTGACCTGGCGAAACTGGATGAAGACGGTGAGCTCTTCTCTTCGGGTGTGTTGATCTACGAAGATACAAACGGCACGGGCGTCTTTGAAGGGCCCATCATTCACGACACGACGGTTACCCCGGTCTTCCGTGACCGTATTGTGCCTGTAGAACCGGGTAGCCTGAACTGGCGCACCGAATCCGAGCCGGTCAATCTCTATGGACGTCTGGATCCGGATACGGGCCAATTTGCCGCCGACGATTTGAGTGGCGACGGCATCGTATTTACCGGCGACCAGTACAACCAGGCTGAAGTCGACGCCTTCGCGGCCACGCTGACCGCAGAAGAGCAGGCCCGATTTGATGGGCTTTCGGATCGCGCCTGGGTCTTGACCTTCGAACTGGCCGACCAGTGGAATGTGCCCCAGTCCGATATCCGGAGCGGTGGCTCAAACGGCACGAACCCCGGCGCCAAATCGGCTGCGGCGGTTGGCGAGTGGCCGAGCTTCTGGACCGCAACCCCGACCCTCATCGATTTGGGTACGGAAACGACCGACGGACTGGTCGCCAAGAGCGCCAAAGCCCTGGCCGCCGGCGGTAACCAGGGTGATGACCTCTTTGTCGTCATTCGGACCTCGGAAACCATCGGATCTTTCGAAGAGTTCCGTATGGTTATCCCGTCCCGTCTGCCCAATCGGACACCCACGTCGGAACAGATCGCGGGTATCGAAGTGTCTCCCCGGACCTATCCGGTTGGCGACGTCTTTGAAAAAGTGAACCCCGATGAAGGTACGCTGGGCGACTTCTATGGCCACGACATGCTGGCCATCGACGTCCCTGCGCGCATCATCAGCGAAGATATCAATAGCGACGCCGTAGCCAGTAGCTTCCCCACTTCCGTGGAGCCGGGTAGTCCTCCCGGAGCCCTGCTGGGTATCGACGCGTCGGCCAACCGCGGTGCGAACCTGCTGGGTGAAGGCACGACGGGTACGGCAGGTGCCTCCTCCTTCACCACGACCGGCGCCACCTGGGATGCGAGCAACATCGGTGACTGGCTCATCGCGCGGTATGAAGATCCCGATGCCGACAACGATGGTGTTACGGCCCCCGACCGGATTGAGGCCTATGAGATCGTGGGCGTTAACGGGTCCACGCTGCAACTGCGTGCCGGTGCTCCGGCCGACGGCAGCCCCTGGCAGGTTGTACGCAATCCCATCTTCCTCGAACAGGTCATCGTCGAATTTTACGACGAAGGGGTGGACGGCAACTTCGATATGCAGCGGGACCTCTTGCCCCTGCAGCACGAAGATCCGGCCAATGGCATTCTCAGTGGCGTATCCCTCTATCGGGATAACGATCTGCACCCGAACAACACCAACGGCAAGTTTGATCCGCCGGTCTTGAATGAGACCACGGGTGAAATGGAATACATCGATTTGCCGATTACGCTCGATGATGAGCCCAAGTTTATCGGCGCCATTGGTGAGCCGGAACGCCAGGTGAAGTTTGTCTTCTCCTCCCCCGGTACGGATGATTCGACCGGTCGCGACTCGGTGCCCTATGGTAGTCAGCCCCGCTTGCGCCAGGTTATTCCCCAGACCTTCGGCCTGGCGAACAACGATCCCGAATTCGGATCGGACTTCTTCGTGGTGGTCCGAACTTCCCGCAACATGGCGCTGGGAGATGACTTCTCTGCGGCCATCGTGTCCTGGGGTCCGAATACGCCGTCCGAACCCGACCCGGATAACTTCTCCCCGGATCTGGGCGGTAACACGGGCCAGCGCGAGGATGAATTCGACATCTTCTCCGAATACCCGTGGGGTGCCCGTGGCCTTGGATTCATTTCCTTCTTCAAGGAAGCGCCCGAAGTACGGTACTGGACCTACGACAAAGACAAGCGTCGTTCCATTCCGACCATGGAACTGGATCACAGCCAGGACGACAAGAACGTTCGTCACTGGATTCGTACCAACCCGAATGTCGCCGGACGGACCGGTGTGGTCACCGCCACCGCCGCGCCCGAAATCGACTTCGAGCTGGATCGCAACCGGCAGTCTGTGGGCGAGCCGGTGACCTTCAAGCTGATCACCACCGGTACGGTGACCCGTGTCGTCTGGAACTTCGGCGACGGCCAGACCGAAGACGATCTGGACCCGACCCCGTTGCCCGCCGACCCGGAGAATCCCGGTGTTACCTGCTATGAATATACCCACGTCTACGATAACGAAGGCACCTATGACGTCTCCGTTACGGTGACCGACGGCAACGGAGTAGAGGACACTGTTACCAAAGTCGACATCATCGAGATCGTGGAACTGCCGTACGCCGATTTCGTGGGTACGCCTACAGACGGTGCGCTTACGCCGGATACCGAAGGGTCCTTGCCCGACGGCCTGACCGTGCAGTTCACGGACTTGAGCGCGTCTGGACCGGACCATGATGCCATCGCCTATGCGTGGAATTTCGGGGACGGCACCGTATCGGACCTGCAGAACCCCTCGCACCGCTATCTGACGGAAGGCTTCTTTACCGTCAGCCTGCAGGTGACCTTCCAGAACCGTGTGACGGAAGAAGAGGTTATTCGCACCATTGAACTCACCGACTACATCACGGTTCGCCCCTGTACAGGTGCCGGCTGCGCGGGTGAAGGTGAGGGCGAAGGCGAGGGAGAAGGGGAAGGCGAAGGTGAAGGCGAGGGCGAAGGTGAAACCGATGAGCCCACGGTCGACCTTACGGCCACGAATCTTATCGCCGACACCGAAGCGTTGGTGCCCCTGAATGACTGGGTGCCCCTGCTGAATATCGTGATGGCGACCAATCCGGAAGAACCGGCTGCCCGTATCCTGGAGACCCTCGTTTACCAGATTCACGGCAATCCGAAAGACTCCGCGGATCTCAACTACATCAACGCAGGTGGCCCGGAAGTGTCGGACCTCCTGGAGTTTGGTATCTTCTTCGAGAACTACTCGAGTGATGAAGAAGACAACAACAAGTTGGACGTCGGTCACGACTTCCTGCTGGCCACCTGGGATGCAGTTGGCGGTGGCATTGCCACCCTGGACGGCGCCGGTGGTAACCTGACCTACACCGTAAACTTCGTGGGTGAAGGTACGCCGGAAGATCCCGAGGTACTTGTGCCTGCGGGTCCGGACGGTGACAACACCATCGACGGCAACTCCTATATTATTGCCGTGCGCACCTCTGCCACCTGGCGCTCCCAGCTCACGCTGGCGACCACGATGCTGGGTGCCCGGATGATTATTCCGGATGCCGACGGTACCTTCCCGACGGCGGATGACGGCGCGCCGCTTGACAGCTACTCGCCCGACTTCCCTGGTGGTGAGATTCTGGATGATGAGGTGAGCTATTCCTCCAGCTTCGGCGTCTTCGATGCCCGGGGTGGAAATGATGGCGAGAACCTGATCCCCAACATCAATTCCTGGGATCACCCGTACTTCTTCCATGTGCCGACGGCGGAGTTCACGCGCCCCCGTTGGAATTCGCCCACCAAACTCCTGAGCATCCTCGGCGGTGAAACGCTTCAGATGCGTCGCCTGATAGCGGTGGAAGAGTGGGTCAATGTCATCAACATCAACCTGCACGGTACGGCGACCGAACACTTCGACTTCTTCGATTCGCAAGTGGATGGACTCCGTATCTGGGCCCAGGATGAACCGCCAGCGCTTCAGCAGTTGAACCTCATCCTCACGGATGTGGGTGGCGATCCCTTTGGTACGCCCGGTAACGGTGGTTTCGATCCCCGCAGTGGTATGAACGGCTTTGTGACCAACCGGGTTATCCTCGAAGGGGACTCGGACCTCATCGCCCGCTCTCCCGACTACACCTTCAACGGTGCCTGGGTCTGGACCGACGAGAACAACAACGGCGTCTTTGATCCGCCCACGCCCAATGCCGATGGTAATGGGGTGGTCTTCAATGGCGACTATCCGCTCGAGCCCCTGTTCGACCATGATCTCCAGTGGGAATACATTGCCTTCCCGCCGGGAGGTGGTGATCCGTGGTGGAAGATCAGTCTGAACTTCGGCCTGAACCGCCTGGAAGGGGAAGACTTCGAAGGGCTGCTCGAACCGACGCCCGACGAAACCTTTGCCACCGACGGGGTGGTTGGTGACGACGACTTTGTCACCACGAGCATCAGCCCCGACTTCTTTGTCGTGGTCCGTACGGACAGCGGCTTCAAGGACGTATCGCAGGGTATCGCCGATGGCCAGGGCATTCAGCCGGGTGCGGACTTCCGTGCCTTCATCGAGCCCCGCCGTTTCGACCTGGCGACGGAGTCCTTCGAAGGGGGTATCTATGTCAACAGCATGATTCCGCCCTATGGTCCGTCCTTCTCGGACAATGGTACCGAGTTTGCCACCTGGCAGGATGATCCCCGTTGGGGCTCGGATGAGCCCTGGTGGAATGAACGCACCATGAACGCCAAGAGCGCCAAGCCCTTGCGCGTGGGACTTGAAGTCCACGATCTGAACCTGACCTATGGAACGAACTCCGAGTACGGAAAGGTCTCCGACCTCTTCTTCGGTATTCCGTTTGGAAGCAGCATCTGTTACGGCTTCTCCAGCCAGGGTACGAATCAGACCTTCTTCGACCGTTGGATGGATCCCTTCGGCATTCAGCAGGTGCGCTTCCTCAACCACCATGGTGTGGAAGTCGATGCGACTGATGTGGTCTTTAATATCCAGCTGAATATCGCTGGAGAACAAGAGATTATCCAAACCGAAGGCAACGCCCTGGACTTCCAGTTCCCGCTGGAAACCGTACCCTTCGGTACGGGAAGTCCTGACGACGCCCTGCGCTCCAATGCGATTGCCCAGTTGCCGGCCCAGCCTGCGCTGCCGACCTTCGACACCTGGTCCTTCGCGCTGCTGCCGGGTCAGTACCCGCGCCTGAGCGACTGGAGCGCGGAAAATGCGGGTGCCCGTCTGCTTCATCAGCGTACGGATATCAACAACAACCACGTTCCCGTCCTCGGCATCAATGCCGTCGGTACCGGTGATGTGGTCGTGAATGAATCGGCCGAAACCTATATCTCCGAGATCAACCTGGCCTTCTGGGGTCCGGACTTTGACCCGAGCGACCTCTATCCCCTGGATGGAGCCGGTATCGACCTCGATTCCGGCGTCCTCCTCTGGGAAGACGGCGAAGGCGAAGACGGTGGTGGCATCTTCACATCGGGTATCTTCCTGAATGAAGGTGACTTCAACGGCTACGCAGAATCGGGTGAAACCTTCTCGAACCAGGATCGGGTGGTTCCGCTGAGCAATGCCAAGTGGGCAACGGCTCCGGAATACATTGACCTGGACGGTGACGGTGCCCCCGATGACATGGATGGCGACGGCCTCATTGACAACAATGACCGCGCCTGGGTGCTCCAGCTTCGTCTGAGCAACCTGTGGCCGGTGCCGCACAACGATTCCGACGGCACCTCGCTGTCCGTACTGCGTCTGTTCATTTGCGAAGGCCAATCCAACGGTGGTACGGGCTCTGGAACCGGCGGTGGCAGCACCGGCGGTGGCGGCAGCAGCAGCACCACGTCGGATGACTTCCTGTACATCCACCACAGCATGGGCAGCAACTGGCTGACCAGCGGTCTCAGCGACGCCCTGCTGGAGAAAGAGTATATTGACGAACGGAATGACATCCGTGAGCTGACCGACGTATCGGCGGATTCGAATCGCCCCGATTCCCTTGCGCCTACGCCCGGTAACTTCACAGACATGCGTCACTGGCTGCTGTGGTTCAACGACTACTACTCGGGTATCGAGGACCACGATACCGCGGACGGTGAAAACCGGATTATCATGTTCAACAGCGATGCCTTCAGTAATATCCTGAGCGGTCCGGGTTCGACCCCGGGTGAGCCGTTCAGTGAAGAGCAGACCTTTGAGAACTACAAGGCCGTGTTCCAGCATCCCGATGGTGCGGGCAGTGGCAGCATCTACACCAATGGTGAAGGGGATGTCTACGAGCCGCTGGAGGCGATTTTCGAAGCCAACGCAGACACCCTGTTTGTGGTGGTGACGGCAC
Source organism: Candidatus Hydrogenedentota bacterium (assembly GCA_034669905.1). GTDB lineage: Bacteria > Hydrogenedentota > Hydrogenedentia > Hydrogenedentales > JAEUWI01 > JAEUWI01. The sequence goes on along the minus strand of JAXMOL010000038.1, from coordinate 47,488 downwards.
CGCCCCTTCCGCCCGGACAGATTACGGACGCAGAGGCCGATCTGGCGCGTCAGTTCTCCGACTGGGTGGCGACGACCTGGTTCCCGGCCTATGAGGCCCGTAACCCGAATCACCAGAACGTCATCGTCTTCGACCTCTTTGACTTCCTGGCTGAGCCGGCCAGTGCCGGTTCGGGTCTGCGTCATCGTTTGAAAGAAGAGTACATTCGCAGCGGCAGTACCATCCCGAATACGGACGGGCTGCGCGCAGCGACCGAATTCTTCGTCACCGGTACGGACACGGACTCCAGCGTGCTGGATATCGCGGTGGAAGAATTCCCGGGTATCGACTTCACCTTGGCGAGCAAGAAGCTGCTCACGGCATCGTCTGCCGGACAGGTGGGCCAGAAGACGCTGGATCTGGATTCGCCCCAGCCCGGTAATGACCTCTTCGTAACGGTTAAGGTCTCGCCGAACGCCAGCGCGCAGGAACAGATTCGGGTTGTCGTTCCGGCCTCACTGCCCTCGCGGGTAGAGGGTCAACAGGACGCGGGTATCCGTTTCGTGCCGACGGGCCTGGCGAGTGCCGGTGCGTTGACGAAAGCGAACCCGGAAGAATCCGCGGTGCATAGTTTCTATGGGCATGATGTGCTCACGATGAACACGCCGTTGATTATTCAGGACCTGATCAGTCAGACGGCCACGATTGACATCAATGGACCAGCCGTTGCGGCCCTTGGCCTGGATGTCTCGACCAACATCGCCGATGCGGTGCGGGCCGAGGGTACCAGTGGCCAGGGTACGGAGCTCACCTTCACGGTGGCAGGCGCTGGCTGGACCGCCGATGACTTCGCAGGCGATTGGCTGGTGGACTCCGGTTATGAAACCTATGAAATCACGGGGAACAGTGCCACGGCGTTGACCCTGTTGAGTGGTACGCCACGGGACGGTGCCTGGAAGATCGTGCAGAACCCGACCTTCCTTGAGCAGCTCGTGGTGGAATTCTATAACGAAGCCAACGCGGCTGACTTTGACATCGTGACGGACCTGCTTCCGCTCAAGCGGGATCAGCGTCTCAGCGGTGTCGCCCTCTACCGCGATAATGACTTCCATCCGGAAAACCGGAATGGACACTTTGATGCGGGTATCGATATTCCGCTCCAACTGGATAGTGCGCCACGTCTGAGTGGTGTGTCTGGCGATGCGCCGCAGGTCAAATTTGTCCTGTCCTCGCCGGGTACGGACTTCGAGGGAGATGATCCCGCGACGCAGCCGCGCTATCGCCAGTGGGTACCGGAATCGTGGGAAGGTGCCAATGCCGGACCGGACTTCTTCGTGGTGGTTCGCGCCTCCGAAGAAATGCGGGAAGGCGACAACTTCCGTATGGGCATTGTGTCCTGGGGTCCGAATACCCCGACGGAACCGGACCCGCACACCTTCATCAATATCGATGGGCCGGCACGGGAAGACTATAAGAAGTTCCAGGAATTCCCGTGGGGTAACCGTGGCGTTGGTTTCATTACCTTCTACAAAGACGCGCCCGTGCGCTACTTCATGGACGGTGACCGCCCCGGTGCCAAGACGGACTCGAGTGGTTACAACTGGGTGCGTACGCATTCGGCCCAGAAAAAACGTTCAGGCCTGATTACAGGTCGGGATATCCCGGTGGGTCCCACCTCGGTGGTGATTGAGTCGGCCTCTTCGACCGAATTGCCGGCCCAGACGCTGGATACGAATCCCTTCAGCTTCGTCCTCTTCGGCCGCGGCTTCGGCACGAGTCCGGAAGTGGTGCTGAGTGGCTATGATGTGACGGTGACAGAGGCCACGGACACGGCTATCTCCATCACCATCTCCACCACCAGTGGTGCATCGCCCCAGTTGCCCATCGTGCTCATCGTGCGGAATCCGTCGACGGGCAAAGAAGCCAGTCGCACGAACCTCTTCACCCTGGCCAATTCGACGGGTGATGTGGCGCCGAAGATCACGCGGGTGTCGCCAGCCCGGGCCGAGAAATCGGACTTCCCGGTGAGCCTCATCGGTGAGAACCTGCCAACAGCGGCGAGTGCGGAAGTCTACTTCGGTGAGACGCTCGTAGAGGTCTACGAAGTCGAAGCGGATGCGAGTTCCGGCACCAAGTTGATGGTCAAGTTCCCGACCGGTGGCTTCTCGCAGGTGGGTATGCTCAACGTAACCGTGCGCAACAAGAACAACGGCACGCAAGATCTGAAGATCAACGGCTTCGAATATGTAAGTCAGGCTGACCCGCCGAAGTATCCGGCGAGTTGCAGTGGTGAAGCGGGCGGTGGCTCCATGCCGATGGGTGACCTGGTAGTACTGCTTCTGGCAGTCGGCGGGTTGCTGATTGGATTGAAACGTAAGCATGCAGGAACAGCCCACTAAGCTTGAAACCGGGCCGCGTATAGAATGAGTAGATAGTAACGAAGCATGTAGCTGGTCACTCCGACGAGCGCGTGCCCGGTATGAAAGGAAGCGGATTCGTGACATCACGTACACGGAAACTAGGACTGGCAATACTTTGTTGCGGCGTAGTATTGGCACCGACCACATGGGCATTTTTCCCCATCGGTGCCTACGATGCGACGGGCGTATTGCGCTACAAGCAGTACAATCGTAGCTTCTTCGACACCAACAATGACGGAGAGGTTGGCGAGGACGAAGGTATTCCCGTCTATATTGAAGATGGTAAGAGCGGATTCAACGATGCAGAAATCGCCATCGTCGAGGAAGCCCTGGCAGTCTGGGAACGCATTCCCCAATCCTATGCCTCCACCCGGGTGGTTGGCATGATCCAGGATCCCATCTTTACGGGGCAGGATGAGTTTGATACGCTCAATGTGATTGCCATCCAGGTTACGACCACGCAGGATCTGGACGGTGACGGCGAAGCCGACGAAGACGTCGTGCCAGATCCGATCATCGTGCCCGATCTGGCCAATGGCGTAGCGGGTGTCAATCGCTTCTTCTGGGCAATCGATGAGTCCACCATTCAGTCCGGTACGGATCTCGTATTGGTCAGTTCCGGTACGATCCTCGACAATGACATCATTATCAATGGTGCCATGACCCGGCCCGCCGCGGCTGGCGAGGCGCCCCAATCGGATCTGCTGACCACGCTGGTGCACGAGATCGGGCACTTCTATGGTCTGACCCATACGGCGCTGAATAACCTGGCCCCTGATCTGGCTGTCCCTGGTGACCCGACCAGTATTGAGGGTCTCGTGGAGAGTCAGGTACTCAGTCACTCCATCGCAGGGGTAAGTCGTCGCATCGGTGTCACGCCGACCATGTATCCCTTTCTCTTTGACGTGATTGATGGCAACGGAACCCGCCAGGGCGGCGGTGCTGACCTGGCGCCCGATGATATATCGGGTATGGCGTGGCTCTATCCCCGTGGTAGCCAGGACCTCTTTTTCAATCTGACCGGTGAAGTGCGCACGCGTACGAATCCAGGTACGGCTCTACCCTCCGCGCCTATCCCGGGAGCACACATCGTAGCCTGGGCAGATGTGGATAATGACGAAACGACGCCTCGCGTCGCGGTTTTCAGCACGCTGAGTGCGCTCTATGTGAACAGCGATCTCTATCCCGAACGGGAAGGTCGTTTTGAACTGCCCTACATCTGGAAGCAGATGGAAACGGAGTCGGGCGTGTTCAACGCGGACTATACGTTCTCGAGCAATCCGCTGAACTTCACGGGTTATGATCGCCAGGCGCCGCCGGAAGCCCAGCAGAATCCGGATATCCTGGACTCCATCCTCCCCCCGACGGCCGCGTTCAACAACGTGTTTACGTCGGAAGTGCTTCACGAGGTGGACAATATTATCGATATTTCCAACAAGGATGCTGGAACGCCCTTCGTTTGGGATTTTCAGCGCGGGACCCTGATCAGCAAGGAGACGGAGCGCACGATTTCGTCCATTGTGGGCGACGGGCCTATGTTTGGTGACCCCAACGATGTGTGTATCTTTAATGTCGTGTCCGGCGTGAAGGCTGGAGCGGACATGGGCGGTGTGGCCGGCGTGGTGACGGGTGCCAACTCCGTCCGTTCCATTCGCGACAGAATCCTGATGGAGTCCGCCTTGGGAAGCTTTGTAGTGGATACGTATTACCGAATTTCTCCGACCCTCGCCCGCTATATGCTCGGCAATTCGACGGCGTACAGCCTGACGGCGGCCTTCGTAGTGGCGGTGTACTGGTGTCTTGACCATGTGCTGGTCCTGGCCGGTGCGTTACTGGCGGGGGCGTGGGTAATCCGACGTCGCCGTCGGGTGGCGCGGGCCGTCGCAGCGCTCGCGATCGTGGGTGGTTTGCTGTTTGGCATTCCTGCCCAGGCCCTGTTGCTGTTCCAGACGACGGAAGATCTGGTTGCCAATTCGACCGATATCGTATCGGGTACAGTCACTTCCGTGGTTTCGCGGCAAGCGACCACCGCTTCAGAGATTTACACCGACGTGGTCATTGAAATCAGCGATCGGGCTAAAGGTACGTTAAACAAGCAGTCCACCATTACGCTGACGCAGCTTGGCGGGCGCGTGGGTGGCCTGGTTTCCGAAGTGACGGACCTGGCGAAGTTTTCGCAGGGCGAAACGGTTGTCGTTCACCTCGAATACGTGGACGGATTCGGCTATCGGGTCTACAACGGTCAGGGCGGTAAGGTCAGCGTCTCCAACGCGAAATCGGCGTCCGAAGAAGATACGGTTGCCATACCGGCGGACCTTCAGAGCCGGATTGCGAAGTCCCTTCCCGAGGGTGCGGAAGTTCCCGCTTCCATGTCCCTGACGGACTACATGGCGGAGCTGCGGGCCATCGCCCAGGATCAGGCCGCCGCGGAAGAGGACTAGTTTTTCACCTACCTGTGGTAGATTATTTGCGCGCATCCCCAATTTCTAGGGGGTGCGCGCTTTTTACGGTCTCGGGCCGATGGGACCGTGGTGTGGCCACCCTGGCCTCCCATCCGTTGCGATTTCCAAAAGCAATGGGATACACTAGCGGCTCGGGCCTGGGTCCGTGGACATCCGGGGTGCACGGCGTGGAGAGGCCAACGGGGCGTGTCCGTGTCAACCTGCTTGGAAGACCGGGCGTTACTTGAGTGATTGCAACACGTTGCACCACTGGCAAAACGGCGGGCCCCAGGGTCGGAACGCCCTGTGCGACGGAACATTGGATTCACCAATCGATAGAATGCCCCCCAGGGATATGAGGTAAAAATGGTACGTGGTCTCATCATACGACAAAGTTTCCTGGTGCTCTATCTGGTCCTTTTTGGCCTGATCGTGCTCACCGGCGGGATGGTCGTGATGCAATTATTCGAAGCCCCGGTGGTGTCCGCCAGTCCAAACGATACGGAAGCCTTACGGGCCGCACCGCCCCTGATAGTGGCATTGCGAGACCGCAAAGATTACGACAGCATCAAGAGTAATGGGCTCTTTGGGGAAGCCGGGCGATTCGATCCCGACAAAGTGCCCGCGGCACCGCCCCCGCCGCCCGAGCCCGACAATGAGGTGATCGAGACCACGCTGAATCTTACGCTGTGGGGCACCACGAGTCTTTCGGCAAAGAGTGTGTATGCCTCCGCCAGTATCGAAGATGCGAGCCGCAAGACGGGCAGCCAGCTCTTCTTCGTGGGCGATACGGTGGTTCCGAGTGTGACCCTGGAAGAGGTGCACCCCCGCTGGGTCGTGCTCAAGAATGGGTTGAAGAATCCGCCCACCTTGGAGCGCTTGAGCATGGACGAAGACAAAGAGGCGGGCAATGCGCCCTCTGCTTCGGCGTCTAACCGGCCCTCACGCCCAACGGCCCAGGTAGCGACCCGCGTCGAGCTGGACAAGAATGAGTTTATCCAGGAACTCCAGGTCAATTATGTGGACCTGGTGACCAAGGTCAAGCCCGAGCTCTACCGCGATTCCAGTGGGCGCGTCGCGGGTATCACGGCGGCCGATATCTCTGACGTGCCGTTGGCAAAGAAGCTCGGTCTCGAGAATGGGGACGTGCTACAGACGGTCAACAATGAGAAGATCGACAGCGAGCAAAAGATTCTTGAGATGGTGCAGAAATACCAGAACGTAAACTCCTTCCGAATCGGAATTCTCCGTAACGGACGGGTTGAAAACATTACCTACAACTTAAAGTAATCTACGGGACCCTGATGGACAGGGCCCGCCGAACACTTTCGGAAGGACAGACCGTGCTGAAGCATTGTATCGCGTGTTGCGCCGCATTCCTTGTCGCGCTGGAATTGCTATCCCTTGCGCCCACCGCCTACGCGCAAGATGAGGCCGTGGTGGAAGAGGAGCTGGTCGAAGAAGAAGCGGAAGACATCGTTGAGGAAGAGGAGTATGTGGAGGAGGAGATGGAGGAGCCTGAACCCGAACCCGCACCGGCCCGCCCGAGCAGTGGCACGGCGACCCGGAAGCCCGGCACGCCTGCCCCCCCTGCGCCGCCAAGCAGTGGCACCCGCACGACCCGTCCCCGTATTGCCCGTCCGACGGCCGTGCCCCCCCCGGCCCGCCCTGCCGCGCCCCAACCTGGTGGTGGCGCCAAGCTGAGTAGCGCCGAAGGTGCCAGCCGCATTCCCCTGGGTGAAACGCCCGGCGAAGACGTGATGTTCAATTTTAACGATCAGCCGCTTATTGAGGTGATCGAACACATCGCCAAGCTCACCGGCAAGAACTTCGACGTGGACCCCGATATCGGGGCGGAGACGGTGACGATTATCACCCACGATAAGTTTCCACCCGAAATGGCCTACGAAGTCCTGGAGTCGGTACTGCAGACTCGTGGCTTCTCCCTGGTGGAAAACCTGGACGGCCACATGATTCAGGTTATTCCTTCAGGCGATGTGAAGCCAGACAAGACCGACCTGGTTATTGGTGGAAACTACGAGACCCTGCCGCCCGACAAGTTCGATACCTTCTCGACCCACATCGTGCCGATCAAATATGCGGACCCTTCCGAGATCGCGACGGCCCTGCAGCAGCTCGGCAGTAAATCGGCGAAGATCGACAGCTACCTGCCCACCGGCACCCTGATTATTACCGACACGGCCAACGGCCTGCGCCGGATGTTGCGCTTTATCGACCTGGCGGATATTCCGGGCAACGACACGGGGATGGAAATTTTCACCCTTGAGTACACCCGGGCCGACGTCATCGCCACCCAATTGGAGCAAGTGCTCCTTGCACCGGAAGATGGCGGCACGGCCGGTCGTACCTCCAGCCGGACCACGACGGTGCGCCCCACCACGCGTCCGACCCGTCCCACGACGCGGACCGTTCCGGGCGCCAATACCTCTGAAGTGATTGGGTCCAACGAGGAAGTCTTGCGCATGGTGCCCGACGAGCGGCTTAACGCGCTCATCGTGGTGGCGACCGACGGCATGATGGAGCAGGTGCGCGACCTGGTGGTGCGCCTCGATTCCCCGACGCCCTACGAACGCAACAACATGCACATCTATGAATTGCTGAATGCCGACGCCGAGCTGATGGAGCAGGCTCTCCAGCCCCTCCTGGGCACGGCGCCCCGACGTCAGGCTTCGGCCGGCGGCAATGCAGCGGCCCCCGGTGGTGGTGGCGGTGCCACCCAATCGGCCGAGGTGCAGATTTTCGACCAGCAGGTGCAGGTGGCCCGTTATGACCAGACCAACTCCCTGCTGATTGTGGCCTCGCCCCAGGATTACAAATTGCTCGAGGCTTTTATCGCCCGTCTTGATGTGCCCCAGCGTCAGGTCTATGTGAAGGCCAGCGTGATGGATGTGTCGCTCAACGACGACTACAGCCTCACGGTAAACGCTGCGGGTGTAGGCGGTGAAGATGGTTTCGGCATGACGGCTACCGGACTCCTTCCCGTTGCGGACCTGGCCACGGTGTTGGCGGGTGGCACGAGCCTGGCCACCGATGTACTCGGCCTGGGCTCGGGCGGTGGCCTGTCCGCCGGTGTCTATGATTCCCTCTCCATTGAAGTGGGCGGACAATCGGTGGATATACCCTTTGTGCCGGTGCTCTTTCAGGCGCTGGAGACCATCTCCGACCTTGAGGTGCTTTCTCAGCCCAGCCTGACCACCATCGATAACGAAGAGTCCTCGATTACGGTAGGTAAGGAAGTGCCCTTTATTACGGGTAGTTCCCGTCCGGCGACCAATGCGGATGGTCAGGTGACCTCGACCTCCTTCGGCACCACGCGGATTCAGCGTGAAGACGTGGGTGTGAAGCTCACGGTAACGCCTCAGATTAGTGAAGGCGACAACGTGTTGCTGGAAGTTTCCATCGAAGTTTCCGATATCGCCGAGGCCGATGCCAACGTGGGTAACGTGGACCTGGTGGGTCCGACGACTAACAAATCGGAATTTGCCAATAAGGTGTTGGTGAAAGATGGGTCTACGGCCGTGCTGGCGGGGTTGATTCGCGATTCGACGAACCGCACCCGCAACCAGGCGCCCGTGTTGGGCGATATCCCGGTCCTGGGTGCCCTGTTCCGCTCCAAGGGGAACACGCGGCAGAAGAGCAACCTGGTGGTGCTGATTACGCCCCACATCGTCAAAGAGAGCGTCGACATGGAGCGCTTGACGCTCCACAAGCTCAACGAATACCACGACACCAATCTCGACGAGCTCTTCGACCAGGGATTTTTCCAGCGCGTGAAAAAGAAACGGCAGCGGCGTAAGACCCACCGTCCCACCTTCGAAGAGTCGGCGGCGATAACGGGGCGCGACACCGGTTCGACGGCATCCAGCAATTTTCGCCGCGGCGACATCAAGAGGTAGTTCATGAGCAGCGGTCACGACGAGGAATTGTGCGCCATTCTGGTTGAACAGGGATCGGTGCACGCCGAGCAAGTCGAAGAAGCCTTCGAGTTACAGAAGATCCGGCCCAAGGCCGTGGCCGATCTGTTGCTGGATCTGGGCTATGTGGATGAGGAACAGGTGCTGGGCGCATTGAGTGCGCAGTACCATGTGCCCTTTGAGCCCGGCATCGTGGATGAGGTGGATTCGTCGCTGACCACGAAGGTGCCCATTTCGTTTATTCGCGAGTACCACATGGTGCCGGTGAAGAAGAACGGCAACGGCTACCTGGTGGCGGTGAACGACCCGGTCAATCTGTTGCCGCTCGATGATCTCCGTCTCTTGCTCGATGGGGATGTGTCGCCCGTACTGTGTACGAAGGCGGCGATTCAGCAGATTATCGACAGCTACTTCGAGCAGCAGACCGAAAATGCTGCCGACATGATCGACAGCATTACGATGTCCGAGGGCGATGATTACAAGTCCCTCGACGCGCTGAATTCCGAGCGGGACCTTCTCGATCTGGCGAATGAAGCGCCCATCATCAAGTTGATCAACCTGGTGATTACGGGGGGCGTGAAAGACCGGGCGTCGGATATTCACATTGAACCCTTCGAGAAAGAGGTTCGCGTACGCTACCGTATTGACGGCGTGCTCTATGAAAAGTTTTCCGTGCCCCGGGGTCAACAGGCGGCAGTGATTTCCCGCGTGAAGATCATGGCCGACCTGAACATCGCCGAGCACCGGCTGCCCCAGGATGGTCGTATCAAGATTCGGCTGAGCGGTAAGGAAATCGATATTCGTGTATCGATTATTCCCGTTGCCCACGGCGAGCGGGTGGTGATGCGTATTCTGGAGAAGGGAAGCTTCCTCTTCAGCCTGGAGCAGCTCGGCATGGAGCAGCGGGACAACTCCCAGCTGGACCGCATAATCCAGAGTTCCCACGGCATCATGCTCGTGACGGGGCCCACGGGTTCGGGTAAATCAACGACCCTCTATGCGGCCCTGCAAAAGGTGAACTCACCCGACAAAAACATTATTACGGTGGAAGACCCCATCGAATACCAGTTGGAAGGCATCGGTCAGATTCAGGTGGCGCCCAAGATTGGCCTTACCTTCGCCGCAGGGCTGCGCAGTATCTTGCGTCAGGACCCGGACATTATTCTGATTGGTGAAATTCGGGATATGGAGACGGCGGAGATGGCGGTGCAGGCGTCCCTCACGGGTCACCTGGTGTTTTCCACGCTCCACACCAACGACAGCGCGGGTGCCATTACCCGTCTGGTCAATATGGGGATTGAGCCCTTCCTGGTCACGTCGTCCACGATTGCCATTCAGGCCCAGCGCCTGGTGCGTCGAATTTGCGACTCCTGCAAAGAGGCCTACACGGCGGACCTGGAGACCTATCAGGAGTTGGGTGTGGAAGCGCCCACCGATCCGGAGAAGCGGGTGCTCTACCATGCGGTGGGCTGTAAGGATTGCTCTGACCGGGGTTACCGTGGTCGTACGGGTATTTTTGAGTTGCTCATTATGACGCCCCGCATCCAGGAGATGGCGCTGCAGGGGGTGGACTCCAACCAGATCAAGCGGGAAGCCCGCAAATTTGGTATGCGGACCTTGCGTGAAGATGGCGCCAACCGCGCCATGTTGGGGCTCACTTCAGCGGAAGAGATTTTGCGGGTGACGCGCAACGATATGGAAGAGGAAATCATGGACTGAGCGGGTGGCGTTCCTTTCGGGGGCCGGAAGGTCCCGGATGGATGCCACTGGATTCCCGCCTTCGCGGGAATGACGGGTTGAGCAGTTGCTGGATTCCCGCTCGCCTTTCGCGAAGTCTTCGACCTTTGCGGGAATGTCTCGCCGTGGGTCCTCCTGTCAGGCGGTGCGTTGAATAAACTATGAAGGAAGCCAGGACGTCCTATGGCGGTCTATGAATACAAAGCGATAGTCAAAGCGACGGGCAAGAATTCAAAGGGCGTGATCGATGCGGAAGGTGCGGCACAGGCCCGCCAGAAGCTGCGCGACCAGGGGCTCTTTCCCACCGACATCGAAGAGAGCAAGGCCCTCTCCGCCTCCACCAAAGGGGGCGATGGTCCCAAAGGCGGCGGTGGTGGCCGGGTGTCCGCGCGGGATTTGGCCATGCTTACGCGCCAGTTTGGTGTGTTGCTGCGTGCGGGGATGCCCCTGGTGGATGCCCTGGGTGCCATGCAGGAGCAGACCAGCAAGCAGCGGCTCCAGGCGGCCCTCTACGACATTCGTGACAGTGTCAACAGCGGCGCGACGCTGGGTGACGCGTTGGCGAAGCATCCGCGGCTGTTTAACAACCTCTACGTCAATATGGTGCGTGCCGGTGAAGTGAGTGGCACCCTGGAAGAGGTGCTCTTTCGCCTGGCCGATATCCAGGAGCATCAGGCCAAACTGAAAGCCCAGCTGACCTCAAGCCTGGCCTATCCGGTCTTCATGGGACTCTTCGCCGTGGCGGTGGTCATCTTTCTGATGATGTTCATCGTTCCCCGTATTACCCTCATCTTTGAACGGCAAGAGGCCGAGCTGCCTAAGCCGACGGAAATTCTTATTGCGTCGAGTCACTTTCTGGGTACCTATTGGTGGCTCATTGTGGGTGTGATCGTCGGTGCCTTCTCGCTGTGGCGGTGGTGGATTTCCCGGCCGGAGGGACGGGTCAAATGGGACCGGCTCAAGCTGCGTTTTCCCCTTTACGGCGGCCTGCACCTCAAGTTGGTGTGTGCGCGATTTGCCCGGACTATGGGCACCATGCTCCAAAGTGGACTGACCATGCTGCCGGCGCTGGAGGTGGTAAACTCGGTATTAGAGAATGCCTATTTTAAGGAACACATGGACGAGGTGAAGGCGGGGGTGCGGCGGGGTCGTGATTTGGCCCAGCCGTTGCGCGAGACCGGCCTTTTTCCCTCCATGATGATTCACATGGTGGAGCTGGGACAGAAGAGTGGTGAAATTGAGGATATGCTGATTAAGGTGGCGGATACGTACGACGATGACGTGCGCCTCACGATTGAGGCCATTGTCGGGCTTATCGAGCCGGTGATCATTATTGTGATGGGTGTCTTTGTTGGCTTCCTGGTGATTTCCATTCTGCTGCCCATATTGAATATGAGCCAAAATCTATAACGGAGGACAACGGTCATGAAAACGAAACAGATGCGACGGGTCGCGCGGGCCAACGGCGGCTTTACCCTGATTGAATTGATGGTGGTGATCTCCATTCTGGCGGTCTTGGCGGCTATCGTGGGTTTCAACGTGCTGAACGCGGCCGATGAAGGCAACGTGGCGGCGGCGAAGACCCAGATTAAGAGCTTCGACCAGGCGCTGGTGGCCTACAAGCTCAAGTTTAAGAAATTTCCGGACAGCCTCGATGCGTTGGTGAGTCCGCCGTCGGGCGATTCGTTTTTGACGGAGAGCAAGGTGCCCCTGGACCCCTGGGGCAATCCCTTCCAGTATCAGTTGGAGAATTCCCGGAAGTACGTGATTATTTCGTTGGGTGCCGATGGTGCGCCCGGTGGGGATGATGTGGATGCCGATATTCGCAGCGATGACATGAGCGCGGACTAGCGGGACGGTTGCGCGTTGCGGTGAAATGAGCCGGCCGTTTTTTACCACGAAGTATCGAAGAACACGAAGGGAGTGATGGATGTTGAGTCGAATCTATGATCTGTTGCTTCCCTGGTGTGATCGTGTGTTGCGTGGTGGCGCTGCGCGTGGGCCGTGGCGGTCGGGTTGGTGTGCTGTCACCCGCTCCGCGGGTTCGTGGGGGGGGAGGGGGCTTCGATCCTGGGGTTTCGCTCGTCCCCGCCACGGCGCGTCTCCGACCTCGCTCCACCCCAGGCTACAGGCTGACGCCCCTCCGGGGCTGAATGGTGGGGGTGAGCCGTGTGGTGTTGTCCCGCTGAGGCGTTATGGTCGCAGCGGTGTTTGGCGTTCTTGCTGCGTCGCCCTTTCAGGGCTGGGTGCTTTTTTGCGGCGTGTTTACCCAGGGCGTTGCCCTGGGCTTTTGAACTGTTGTGCCCCTTCGGGGCGGAATGTGGACAGCCCCCTGCCGTTGCGTGGTGGCGTCGCATGTGGGCCGTGGCGGTCGGGTTGGCGTGCTGTCACCCGCTCCGCGGGTTCGTGGGGGGGGAGAGGGCTTCGATCCTGGGGTTCCGCTCGTTCCTCGCTCCACCCCAGGCTACAGGCTGACGCCCCTCCGGGGCTGAATGTGGACACCGAGTCGATTGTTGTCGCGCCTCCGGGGCTGAATGTGAGTTTCGGGTTGAATGCTGTCGCCCCTCTGGGGCGGAATTTGTTCGCGGGTGTTTGGCGTTTGTGCTGCGTCGCTTTGTCCGGCATAAAAAAAATTCGTGTATATTCGTGTTCATTCGTGGTTCAACTATTCCGGATGGGGCGAAACAGTCGTCGGTCCTTACGTCCTGTTTCTTCAGGGCCGATAGGGGCTCGTGCCGGGTTCACGCTCATCGAGTTGGCCATTGTGGTCTTCCTCCTGGGTGTTGTGGCGGCCATTGCGGTACCGCGTCTTTTGCCGGTGATTGCCTTCAGTGAATTGGAAGGCAGTGCGCGGCGGGTAGCGGGTTTTGGCCAGGGTGCCATGGCCCATGCGGCCTTGCTGCGCGACCGGGTGGTGGTGCGTATCGATCTTAAGGCCCAGGAAATCTATGCGGTCCATTGGATTCTCCCCGAGCAGGAAGAGGCGGAAGCCCTGGCGGCGGAGGGCGAGCCGGACCAGTTGGCCAAGCTTTCCCAGCTCCGCGAGATGGGGATCCGTTCGCCGGCGGATCTGCAGGAAAAATTTTTAGGGGGTGACGATCTCTCCGGGATTCTGGGGGGGGATGGCGGGGCCTTTGATTCCGAGTTGGCGGGCTACCAGATGGACGACAAGTTCAATGCCTTTGCCCGTGAGGCCCTCGAGATTCGTGCGGAGAATGTGAAGCACGATGAGAGTCTGTTGGATGATGTGGCCAATATTTTCGGCGACGAAGAAATTTTTGACCTGGATGAAGAAGAGCCGGTGGAAGAAGAGCTGGCGGACCCCATTTTACGGCGTACCCGATTGCGGGGTGCGGTCGAGATTACGGGGGTTGAGATTGATGGCGAGTACCACTCCCGGGGTGTCCCGGAAGTCGAGTTTTCGGTCCTGGGCCTGACCCAGAAAGTTATTCTCTACCTCGAGAACGAAGAAGGCGAAGCCTTTACGGTGCTCTGGGATCCGATTTCCAATCGTGCCACCGTCTATCTTGGTCGGGTGAGCGACCTATGAGTGTCCGTCCGTATCGCGAAAAGGAACGGCGTGGGGGATTCACCCTCGTCGAGGTGTTGGCCGCCGTGGCCATTCTCGGTAGCGCCCTGTTTATTCTGTTGAGCACCCACCATGGGGCCTTGCGCCTTTTTGAAGCCATGAATGCCTCGGTGGTGGAGAGCCAACTGCTGGAGCGGGCCGTGGGCGAGGCCGAGTTCGGCGTGCTGATTGGCGAGTTGACGGGCTCGGGCGAATTCGAAGGCCGTTTCGCAGGCTATACCTGGTCCTACCAGGGCGCGCCCCTCGGCGGCACGGAAGAGACGCCCATCCCCTTTTATCAGGTGGAAGTGACCCTGCGGAATCCCGATGGGGAAGATCAGACACTGAGCTTTTACGTGTTTCACATCAGCAGCAATGAAGTGATTGAAGGGGGCGTGTGATGAGGCGCCTTGCCCAACAGCGTAACAGTGGGTTTACCATGATCGAGATGATGGTGGCCATGGCGGTGCTCGTCATCCTGGTGGGGGCCCTCTACACCTGTTTCGTTTCGGTGGTCAATACCGCTGAGATTGCCCGGTCCACCACGGAGGCCATGCGTATCCAGCGCTACCTGCGCGAACATTTTATCAACCATCTCAGCGCCATCCATGCCCAGGTGCGGGGAGAGTATGCCCTTATTGGCGAAGATGAATCCGGTGCCTATGGTCCGGCGGACAGCCTGACTTTTGTCACCTCCCTGCCCACGAGTGGCGCGCGCTCCCTTCCGGGGATTGTGAAGCAGGTGGAGTACCTTATCGACGACCCGAGTTTTTCGGAAGAGAGCGGTTTTCAGACCTTTGGGGCCGACGAGACGGAAGAGAAGCCGTCGGTGACCTTGTTCATCACGGAACGTCCCCTCGTGTTGGGGGAAGACGGCGACGAGGAATTCTTTGAGGCCGACGAGGAAGCGGAAGGGCTCTGGCAGCGGGAGATTCCCATTCGCTCGTTGAACTTTGAATACTATGACGGCACCGCGGAGGATTGGGTCGAAGACTGGAACTCCGACGAGCTCGGCTTTCTGCCCTGGGCCATCAAGGTGAGCATCAATCTGGCCAAGACCGAAGAACAGCTGCGGGTGGATTTGGCGGATGGCGTGGGTACGGAAGAGGAACCCGACGTGGGCTTTACGATTGTGTTGCCCACGGGGGCGGGGGTCATCTCGCCGGACTTCATCGATCCGAATCACCGCCGCCAGACCGAAACCGTGGATGGTGGATCCAATATTTTCGAGGATGAGTCATGAGTCGGGCCAACGTGAAAAACCCGCGGAAGCGGCCCATGAACCAACGCAACGATGGGGTGGCGCTTATCCTGACGCTGCTCTTTGTGGTGCTGCTGACGGTGCTGGTGGTGGAGTTTTCCTATGAGGCCCAGGTGGAGTCGGCCTATGCCCTCAACAGTGGCAACGAATACCAGGCCCGGCTGGCGGCCCGCTCGGCTATCTACAATGGCATCGCTATCTTAGAGACCGACCGGCTGGAGACCGAGCTGGCCGTGGCCGATGGTTCGACCACGCCGTCGGACAGCCGCCTGAGTGCCTGGGCCCAGCCGAGTACCTTCGACCCGTTGAATGACGCGGTCATGCGGACGACCATCAGCGATGAGTTCGGCAAGATTAATCTGAACGCCCTGGTCTACTACGATGGTGGGGGCGAGCCCCAGTTGCGGGAGCATATCTGGGAAGCCCTGGTCTATTTCTTCCAGCAGCGTGACGAGAGCGTGAACGCGGAAGCCCTGGTGGATTCCATCCGCGATTGGATCGATGAGGACGACGAAGTGGATGGTGATGGGGCGGAGAGCGAATTCTATCAGAAGGCCGAGACGCCCTATCCCTGTAAGAATGGTCCCATGGATTCCATCGATGAGCTTCTGCTCATCAAGGGCATGACACCCGACCTCTACTTCGGGAAACAGAACGTGGAGCCCATCCAGCTGCCCCTCTCGGAGTACCTGACGGTCCACGGCGACTGGCTGGGACGGATCAACCCCAACACGGTGCACGTGGATTACGATACGGGCATCAGTGAGGTGCTCGAGGCCATGCGCGAGGGGTGGATTGCCAACACGGATGTAGGCCCCCTGGCGGAGGAGGTGTTGGTGGAAGACATCTTGTTGGTGGTGCTCGATGTGGAGGCGGGGCAGCCCTTTGCGCAGGTAGGCGATTTGAGTGCCTACGTGACGCCGGCGGCCCAGGCCGACGTGGTGGAGGACACGGATAGCCGGGGGAACAATATCGACCCGGACCCCAATCTCCAGCAGAATCAGCAGGACACGGCGTTGAAGAAAATGTTTACGGTCTACAGTCATATTTTCCGGATACAGGGCGACGCCTTGCTGGATGACATCATGGTGCGGAACGAAGCCTATGTGTTTCGGGTGCCCCAGGACGACAATCTCTATGAGTGGCCCATCGTGCAGTCGGGTCAGGACCCCAGTGTAGAGTCGGTGCAGATTCCGGTGCCGGAAGAGTTCTATCGCATTCTGGAATGGAAAGTTATACAATAGGTCCCTTTATGTGGGGCGATAGTGAATCGCTTGAAATGACAGTTCCTTGGTCGCGTTCTGGATTCCCGCCTTCGCGGGAATGACGGGGATTGGTTCTGTTTTGGCAAGCTCTTTTGAAAGGTACAGCAGTCAATGCTATTGAGTGCAAAAATTGGTGCCATCGAATTCGTCGGTGACGAAGTCCGCGTGGCGGTGGTGAAGACCGGGGGGAAATCGCCCACGGTGTTGGAGGTGCAGTCGCGGACGGCGGCGTACGCCGAAGAGGAGGACCGCATCCCGGCGCTGGTACTGGCCGTGGGTGAGGCGGTGGACGCCTTGAAGCATCCGCCCGTGTCCTTTGTGCTGTGCGCGAGCAGCAGTCACAGCATCGTGCGCTCCATTACGATTCCGATTCGCGGGAAGAAGCGGGTAATGGCGGCGGCGCGCTTTGAGCTCGAGCCCCACCTGGCCTTTCCCATCGAAGAATTGCTCCTGGATTTTAACCTGGTCGCGGAAGTGGACGGGGAGACGGAAGTGCTCGCCGTGGGCGTGCGTCGGAGTCACCTCGAAGAGCAGCGGGCCATACTGGACGAAGCGGGCATCGACATTGAAGCGGTGAACCTGGATGCCATCGCCCTCACGGGACTCTGGCAGTCGGGCCGCAAGGCGTCCAAGGGGCTGGAGGCGGTATTGCATATCCGCCAGCAGACCAGCAGCCTCGTGGTCTTGTTTAATGGCCATCTGGCCTATTTCCGGAATCTCCCCATGACAGGCGGTGCCCTTATCGAAAACCCCGAGCGGGTGGGCCGGGAAATTCAGAATACCCTTCGGGCCTTTTTGACCAAATGGCGTGGTGGCGGTGAAATTGATGGCATCGAAGTGACCGGAATTGATTTGTCCCCTTCCGAGCAGGATGGTCTCTCCACGGCGGTGCGCCTGCCGGTCACGTCCCGCTGCCTCCTCCGTGATTTCAAAGGGGGCGAAGGGGTGCTGGCCCGGGAAGACATTTCCCAGGGGGCCAACTGCTGGGAGCCGGTGGTTGGGGCCGCTTTTGCCGGTGCCGGTGGGGGCTATGCCCTGAACTTTGAAGAAGGCGGTGCCAGTCAGGCGAGCGTGGCCCGTGCGGTGGCACCCCATCTGGTCTACGCCGCGGCCATGGCGCTGGTGGCCTTGCTCCTCTGGGGCGGTTACTACTACATTGGCACCAGCTACTATAAAGAGCAGGTGGCCCGGATTCAGGCCGATATCGATGCGGTAAACGCGGAGATTGGTGCCCTGGAGGCCCAGGGGCTCGGGCAGGATGTGAACGCGGACTTTTTTCGCGATCCGCCCATGCTGGATGTGCTGGAAGACATTGCCCGCCGCATGCCCGAGTCGAAGGTATTGATTACGCGCATTGACGTGTCGCCCCCGGGAGCCCGGAGTGGCTGGATCACCATTTACGGCTCGACCGACAAGGCCGAGCACGTGGGGCAGGTGATGACGGAGCTGGAACAATCGACCTTGTTTCGGGTGGACCCGAACCTGCGTCAGGAAGCCGAAGGTAGCCGGGTGACCTTTACGATACGGGTACACCGCATTACGGAGGAGGGTGACGATGGGAGCGAATGAACTCGATAAGCGCGAGAAGGGTACGGTCCTATTCGCCGCCCTCTTTTGCGTATTGGCCCTCTTCATGGCCTATTACGTGCCCAATAGCTGGGGCAAGAAATATAAGGCGGCCAAGAGCCAGCTCGCCCAGAAGCAGCAGGAGCTCCAACTGGTCCAGGTGGATAAGCTGGCCGAAGAAGAGCGGGTGCTGAGTCAGCAACAGCTCTTGACCCAGCTCAACGCCCGGGGCGCCAGCTTCAGCCTCTTTCCCTTTATCAACGGTATGGTGAGCGACGCCGGGCTGAGCGAGCGTGCGAAACTGGGGGATGACCAGTCCGCCCGGAACCGCAAGCAATGGCCCCGCCATCCCATGGTGGAGTTGGAGTTGACGGGGGTATCTCTGGAGGAGGTGGTGGAGCTGCTCTACAAGATTCGCAGCAGCAACAACCTGGTGACCATTTACCAGATGGAGATGGAGCCTGCCGTGCGCGATCGGGGGTTGCGCTGTGAAATCACCTTCGTCAGCGTGAAGGTTTAGTCCCGCTTTTTCGGGGTTCCACTCGGGAATATCGGGTCTACTCTTCCGGTTGGCCGGTGTTTGTCAAGAATCAACGGTTGAC
This sequence comes from Candidatus Hydrogenedentota bacterium, assembly GCA_034669905.1. Lineage (GTDB taxonomy): Bacteria > Hydrogenedentota > Hydrogenedentia > Hydrogenedentales > JAEUWI01 > JAEUWI01. Next base: position 28,714 of record JAXMOL010000038.1, on the reverse strand, counting down.
ATTACGGGGCGAATCAGTGACAATGAGGCCTGATTACAATGTAGAGTCGTGCTTTTGCAGTCCTGGGGCCTGCATGGATGCGGAGCGAGGGACGGGGTTGCTTCGCGGACCGAAACGGCGTTTCAGAGCAGGTAATTACTTGACAAAACTGTTCGTAAGTCCAGATATATCAGTAATTACTCTCAGTATTTACATTGACAATCTGCCCCTTCTTTGGTACAGTTACGGTGTGTGATAAGCGAGAGGTGTCCCTATGCAAACCACGTACACGCTGTTCGGGCAGCGTCTGGTGGAGAAAGGTGTCATCAAGCAACAACAGCTTGATGAGGCCATCCACAAACAGCAGACCACGATGGCTCACCGCAAGATCGGTGAGATCCTGGTACGCCTGAACTACATCAGCAAGCACCATATTACGGAAGGCCTGGCTGATCAACTGGGGATTCCCATCGTCAAGCTGAGTGATCGGGAGATCCCGGAACGTATCCGGGGCCTGATCGACGGCAGTATTGCGACCCTGTATCGGGTGGTTCCCATTGAGGAGCGGGGCAATACCATCGTTATCGCCACGGCCGACCCGACCAACATCAACAACCTCGATAACCTCCGCCGCCTGCTTGACCGCAATGTAGAGCCGGTCCTGGCCACGGGCGAAGAGGTGTCGGTGGCGCTGAACAAGTGCTATGGCCTGCAGGACCAATCGGTAGAGACCATGTTGTCTTCCGTGAGTTCGGCGAGCAGCATGAGCACCCTCAGTACCATGTCCAACCTGAGCTCCCTCGACTCTTCCATGAGCAGTCTGGGCAGCATGAGCCAGAGCGACATCAGCCTGAGCAGTATCAGCATTGATGCGATGGATGCCGGCGCGCTTGCCGGAGAAGACGGAGATGACGACGACGACGACAGTCCCGTCATGCGCTATGTGAATCAGCTGATTCTCGAAGCCTTCCGTCTGCGGGCCAGTGATATTCACGTGGAGCCCTCCAAGACCGACGTCAAGGTCCGTTATCGCGTGGATGGCGTCATGCAATTGATGCCCCCGCCGCCGAAGCGGGCCCAGGCCTCTATCATTTCCCGCCTGAAGATCATGTCGGGTATGGATATTACCGAGCGCCGCGTTCCCCAGGATGGTCGTATTAAGATGACCATGAGCGGGAAGGTGGTGGATTTGCGTGTCAGCGCCCTGCCGGCCTACTTTGGCGAGAGTATCGTAATGCGTATTCTCGACAAGAGCGGTCTGTTGCTGGGCCTGGGGCAGTTGGGCTTTTGTCCGGAGCACCAGCGTGCCTGGGAAAAGCTGATGGGACTGAGCACCGGGGTTATCCTGGTGACGGGGCCCACGGGTTCGGGTAAGACGACCTCCCTCTATGCGTCGCTCCACACGCTGAACAAGCCCGATACGAAGATCATCACCGTTGAGGACCCGGTCGAATATCAGTTGGCCGGTATCAACCAGGTGCAGATCAACCACGAGATCAAGTTCGATTTCAACCGGGCCCTGCGTGCCATTATGCGTCAGGACCCGAACATCGTGATGGTCGGTGAAATTCGTGATGCGGAGACGGCGGAAATCGCCATTAAGGCGGCCCTGACGGGTCACCTGGTATTCAGTACCCTCCACACCAACGATACGGCCAGTTCCTTCACCCGTCTGGTGGATATTGGCATCAAGCCCTTCCTGGTGGCCTCCGGTGTGCGCGCCATTCTGGCGCAGCGCCTGGTGCGGACGATTTGCACGAACTGCAAAGAGACCTACGTGCCGGAAGCCCGGGAGATCGAGCGGCTGGGCATTCCGGTGGACATGGAGAACTCGGAATTTTACCACGGGGCCGGCTGCGACAACTGCAACGGTACCGGGCACGCCGGCCGACTGGGTGCCTATGAATTGCTGATTACTTCGGACCGTATCCGCGAGATGCTCATGGCGAAAGAGTCGTCCATGGCCATTAAGCGTGCGTCCCGTGAAGAGGGTATGGTGACCATGCGTGAAGATGCCTTCCAGAAGGCGTTGAACGGTATCACCACGGTGGAAGAAGTAAACCGCCGCACCCGTGTGGACGAACCCCTGGAAAAACTGGTTCGTAGTTGAGATTGACGAGGCCAAGCTTGGGAGATATATTTCATGGCCTATGAAATGGTTAGTTTATTGCGCATGTTGATTGACCGGGACGGGTCTGACCTGCACATTGCAGTGGATGATCCCCCGGCTGGACGTGTGCATGGTCATATGCAGTTCTTCGGGGACAATCCCCTGACGGCGGAAGATACCGAAAGTCTGATGAAAAGCATCGCTTCGGTGGACAACCAGCAGGAATTGCAGGAAGTAGGCGGCACCGACTTTGGTTTTGCCTTTGAAGACATTGCCCGATTCCGTGTGGCGGTGTTCAAGCAGCGCGGTTATGTGGGGATGGTCTTGCGGCTGATCCCCCGTAATATGATGACCTTCGAAGAGATTGGTCTTCCCCTGTCGCTGAAGGAAGTGATTTCCCAGCCGCGGGGTATGATTCTCGTAACGGGTCCGACGGGTTCCGGTAAGTCCACCAGTCTGGCGACCATGATCGACTGGATGAACATGACCTACGATCACCATATTATCACGATCGAGGATCCCATCGAGTATTACCACTATCACAAGAAGAGTATTATCACCCAGCGCGAGGTGGGCGTGGACGTGCCGACCTTCGCCGAGGCCCTTCGCCGGGCACTGCGTATGGACCCCGACGTGATTCTCGTGGGTGAAATGCGCGACCTGGAAACGATTGAGGCGGCCGTATCGGCGGCCGAAACGGGCCACCTGGTTTTCGGCACCCTCCACACGACGGGTGCGGTGCGTACGGTGGACCGTCTGGTCGACGCCTTCCCGACCAACCAGCAGGAACAGATTCGTACCCAGCTGGCCGGTAACCTGAAGGCGGTTATTTCGCAGGCCCTGGTGCCGCGCAAGAGTGGTTTTGGTCGTGTGGCGGCCTATGAAATCATGATTACGACGCCGGCCATCCAGAACCTGATTCGTGAAAACAAAACCTACCGTATTACGTCGGCCATTCAGACCGGTCACAAATACGGCATGAACCTCTTGGACGAGCACCTGCTGGCGCTCTTCCGGAAGGGCATCTGCAAATATGAAGATTGCGCGAGTCGCGCGCAATACAGGGATGAATTTGAAGCCAACGCCCGGGCTCTCGGGATCGAAGGAGGGCCGGCACCACTGCAGCCGGCCAACTAAACGCTTATGGCTCTTGGATCACGCGAAAAGCAACTGGGTGACATCCTCGTCGAACAGGGTGTTATCAGTCCCCTGCAATTGGACGAGGCCCTGCAACGGCAACGGTTGACGGGCGACATGCTCGGCCGTGTGCTGGTGACCATGGGCCTCTGCGAAGAGCAGGATATTATCGAGTCACTCGGTGTCCAGTCGGGCATGGAGCGTGTCGATCTGTCCAAGCTGAAGATACCGGAAGAAACGATCCGCACGCTGACTGCGGACGTGGCGAAGTTTTACAGCGTCATTCCCATCCGCAAGACCGATGAAAAGCTCATCGTGGCCATGGCCGACCCGCTCAACATTCAGGTGCTCGATGATCTGCAACAGATCACGGGCCTCCTGGTGCAGGGTGCGGTCAGCAACGAGCTTGATGTGGCGACGGCGTGGAAGTCCAATTACAGTTTCGAGGGGGATTCGATCCACGAAATGCTCGTGGACCTGCAAGAGCGGGTGGGCACGAGCGAACTTTCGATGGAGGAGATGGGGCTCCAGCAGGTAACGGGTGACGTCGACAACCTGGTGGAACTGGCGCAGCAGCCGGAAGTCATCAAGATCGTCAACCTCGTGTTCCTGGAGGCGGTGCAGAAGCGTGCCTCGGATATTCACTTTGAAATCTATGAAGAAGATTTCCGTATCCGCATCCGTGTGGACGGTATTCTCCAGGAGATTGTGAGTCCGGCGCGGCACCTGGCCATTGCGTTGACCTCGCGTATCAAGGTTATCTCCAATATGGATATCAGTGAGCGGCGCATGCCCCAGGATAACCGTATTGAATTGAAGGTGGGCGACACGATTATCGACATTCGTGTATCGACCCTGCCGGTGCTCCACGGCGAGAGCGTGGTGATGCGTATTCTTGACCGGAACGCGGTGAAACACGATCTGATTGCCCTGGGCTTCCCCCAGGACGTCTTTGATTCCATCGACAACGTAATTCGCAAACCCAACGGCATCATGTTGGTGACGGGGCCTACGGGTTCGGGTAAGACGACGACCCTCTATGGCTGTCTGAACCTGCTCAACGAACCCGGTGTAAAAATCATTACCACCGAGGATCCCGTCGAATTCCAGATTGACCAGTTGATCCAGTGTAATGTGAACGACGACGTGGGCCTGACCTTTGCCCGCTGTCTGCGCTCTATCCTGCGTCAGGACCCGGACATCGTGATGGTCGGTGAGATTCGTGACCTGGAGACCGCCCAGATCGCGGTGGAAGCCTCCCTCACCGGTCACCTGGTGCTGAGCACGCTGCACACGAACAGTGCTCCGGAAACGATCACCCGTCTGCTGGATATGGACGTGGAACCCTTCCTGATTGCGGCCTCCCTGGAAGCGGTATTGGCCCAGCGGCTGTGCCGTAAGGTCTGCCGTTTCTGTAAAGAAACCTACAAACCGGACGAAGAAGAGATGGAAGCCCTCGGGTTGCCCCCGGCGTGGCGCAATGATCCCAAGCTTCAGCTGGTGAAGGCCAACGGGTGCGAGAGCTGTGAATTTACGGGCTACTCGGGCCGTACCGGTCTCTACGAAATGGTGACGGTGGATGAAGGTATCCGGGATTTGATCCTGGAAAGTGCGACGTCGATTCAGTTGCGGCGCTATTGCCGGAAGTATCTCGGCATGATCACCCTGCGTGAAGCCGGTCTGTTGAAGGCCGTCCAGGGCGTGACGACCGCGGAAGAAGTGCTTTATCACACGGACCTTTACGAAGACTGATGAAGGAACCAAGTCATGCCCAAGTATTTCTATAAGGCCACCAACAAGGAAGGCCAGACCGTCACTGGTGTGGTGAATTCCGACAGTAAAGCACTGGCCATTAACGACGTGCGGACGCTGGGGCTTTACCCGACGACGGTGCGTGAAGCGTCGAAGCGCGACGAGAAACGTGCGCGCAAAGAGAAAAAGGGCATCGACGAGCTTTATTTCGGTGGCGTGAAGACCAAGGAAATCGTGACGATGACCCGTCAGCTTTCCACCCTGATCGACGCCGGTCTGCCGCTGCTGCGTAGTATTAACGTGCTGATTGCCCAGCTCAAACCCTGTAAGCTCCGGGACATTCTCAAGGAATGCGCCACCGATATTCAGACCGGTGCGACTTTCTCGGAAGCCCTGGCCAAACACCCCAAGCAGTTTGACCGCCTTTTCGTGAACATGGTGAAGGCCGGTGAAGTCGGTGGTATGTTGGAAGTGGTGCTGCAGCGTCTGGCCACCTTCATGGAACGGCGCGAAGCCCTGAAGCGGCGCGTGAAGGGTGCCATGGTGTACCCCATTGCCGTGTTGCTGATTGCGGCGGCGATTGTGTCCTTCCTGCTGGTGAAGGTGGTGCCCGTTTTCGACGAGATTTTCAGCGAGATGGGCGGCGAACTGCCGGCACCGACCCGGTTCCTCATCGCGTGCGGTGATTTCATGGTGTACAAGTGGTGGATGATCCTGCTGGTAATTAACTCCAGTATCATCGCCCTGAAACTTTCCATGAAATTCCGTTTCGTGCAGCGCATCGTGGATGTGGTCAGCCTGAAGATGCCCCTGGTGGGCGACCTGGTCACCAAGATTGGTGTGGCCCGATTCGCCCGTACCCTGGGTACGCTGATTTCTTCCGGTGTGCCGATTCTTCAGGCCCTGAAGATTACCCGGGAAACCATCGGTAACAGCGTGATTCAGGATGCGGTAGACAAGGTGCACGACAGCATTAAGGAAGGCGACACCATCGCCGCGCCGTTGGATGAGACCAAAGTATTCCCCCCCATGGTGGTCAACATGATTGACGTGGGTGAAGAGACCGGTCAGCTCGATTCCATGCTGAACAAGGTGGCCGATATTTATGACCAGGAAGTGGAAGTGGCCGTCGAGGCCATGCTGACCCTGATGGAGCCCATGATTATCGTGGTGCTGGGTGGCATCATCGGTTTTATCGTGGTGTCGTTGTACCTGCCCATCTTCACCCTGGGCGACCAGATTAACAATTAGGCGAAGGGCCCGCTGCGGGCCACGCCCTACACTTTGTGACGTATCGCGGACAGCGCGTCCGCGCAGGAGGAATTAACATGCGCAAGAAGCACGGTTTCACCCTCGTAGAGTTGTTGGTGGTGATGGCAATCATCTCCATCCTCGCCGCCATCGCAATACCCAATGTGCAGAAATGGATTCGAAAAGGCCGGGCAGTGCGGGCCCAGGCGGAAATCAGCAACATCGAACTGGCCATTACCAAGCTGCTATCGGATGCGGGGCGCAGTAGCCTGAAGGATATTATCAGTACCAGCGCGATAGAAACCGCCGTGGGCGGAACGGAAATGAAGGATTGGACCGCAGACCAGTTTGAAGACGCCATCGCGGAGTACACCTTCGCTACCTACGCCATTTTGCGTAAGGGGCGTGCGGTGCTGGGTGATGTGGCCCTCGAGCCCTACTACAATGCCGACGTGGTCCGTAATCTGGGCACCTCCTACATGAGCGAACTGTCCTTTGACCCGTGGGGCAACCTCTACAATATCTATCCCGGCCCCTGGCGCGCCAGTGACGGCCCGGTTCCCTTTCGAATCTATAGTCCCCCGGAAGATGCGGCTGAGGTGCTGCCCGGCGATACCGTGCTGGGCGCTTCAGAAGACGTGTTCACCCTGGGTGTAACGTCGCTGGGGGACAATTTCCCCTCGGGCCTCATCGATCCGGAGACCAGCGTGACCCTGCCCTCAATCGGTGCCCCGGCCCCCCGGGAAACGGACGTGTTTATCTGGTCCAACGGCGAGAACTTGATTTCCGGTCAGGCCCGCTATGACGGCGATCTCTACCACGATACCGGGTACGATTTCATGACGGGCACCGGCCACTATGATCAAGGGCAGGAACCCGAACTCATGGGTGGTGGTGACGACATCAACAATTGGGATCGTGGACAGACGTTCATGAAGTTCTACAACTAATGACTTCCGCCCCGTCGCCGCCCGTGGGCGGCGTCGGGGCGCTGTTGTGTAGCGCGGGACACGCGAGAAGCAAGGAGTACCTACGATGAGACAAGAATCCGACCGATATCAGCGGGGATTTACGCTGGTCGAATTGATGGTTGTCCTCGGTATTATTGTGCTGCTGACCGCTGTTGCCATTCCGGGTCTGGCGAAGCTGGGTGCTTTCTCCCGCGACGAGTTCCGACGTTCCGTACAGGAAGTGTCGGGCATGCTCCGTGCCGCGCAGATCTACGCCACGACCTACAACGTGAATACGGCGGTGGTGTATTCCATGGACAACTGGTCCGAAAACGAGGCAACGCTTGTCGATTCGACGCCCGCTGGTGAGCCGTCCGACGAAGACGGGGCTGACCCGGCGGTGGCCGTCGCCAACCCTATCGTCGACAGCGTCTCGGGTAACCCCATACGACAGATTGAAGCGGCGGCCATTATGTATCAATTGCCGACCACGACGGGCAGACTGAGCGAGCACTATGTGCCCATTCCCACGTCCGCCGGCACCTTCACGAAATTGCCGCAGGACATGTCTATCCTGCTGATGAATCCCGAACTCCCCTCGGGCGGCGACCCGCTGGTTCCGGCGAATTTCTACCTGGAACTGGGGCGCTCCAACTATCGGAACGATGCGACCGAGAACTTTGTGCGCGAAATGGGCCTGAGCCGCATCACGGCCGCGCTGGGCATCCCCACCGGCCTGGATCCCCTGAGCTTTGCTGACTATGCCAACGGCACCACGGGCTTTGTGGCCGAAAACTTTGCCGCCCATGTATTCAAGCCGTCGGGTCGTCTCGCGGCGAGTAACGGCGAGCGTTTCAGTATTTACATAGCGCCCATGGCGAGTCGGGATGCGGGCGATCGCCTGGTGGATCCCGAGGCGGAGCGACTCATCAATCCCGATGGCTCCTCCAACATGTTGTATCGCAAGATTCACGTATTCAAGTCCACCGGACGGACAGAAGTTCCCAAGAATTTCTAGCGAGGTATTGGCTATGACGAAGAACAAGCAACACGGCTTTACACTGGTTGAAGTGATGGTGGCCCTCACCATTCTTGCGGTGGCCATCATCGCGATTATGAGACTGTTCCCCGTGGCCATCCAGCAATCCCGCCTTGCCGCCGAACGGCAGCAGGTGGCCTTCCTCGCCAAGACCGAGCTGGGCAAGCTGCGGGCGGGTGGCGTGGGCCCCTTACTCAACGAATGGGCTGCCGCCAATGCCTACCACAACCTGGACGCCGCGGCAGGTACCTATGGGCTGTATAAATCCTGGACCAGCTCGGTCAAGCGCATCAGCAGTGATGTGGACCTTTATCGGGTCACCTATAATGTAGAGATGTTCGACGGGCGGCGCGAACGCTTCGTAACCTATGTTACCCAACAATAGGAAGGGCAGTTGTATGGAGCGCACCGTACCGACAATCGATCGCCGAGGCACCCGGGGTTTTTCCCTTACGGAGCTGATGGTCGCCATGGCCCTCTTCCTCATCCTGATGAGTGGTCTGGCCGTCATGTTTAACTCGGCCGTCAGCAGTGCGCGGCAGGGCTATGCCAGCATTGACGCCTTCGAAAATGCCCGGGCTGCCATGACCACCATCGACCGCGATTTGAGCAGCGCCTTTGTCTCCGAAGAGTTCGGCGATGTCTACAACTTCTATGGCCGTCCCGACAGCTTTATGTTTGTGGGCGCCCTGGACGGCGGTGTGCTGGGTCGGGTGAGTTACGCCTTTCACAAGGAAGCGGGCAAGCCCGGTTCCACGACGACGCTTACGGAGCAATGGAAATTCGTGACGGACAACGTGGAGCGCCAGTTCCGCCGTATCGCCTGGGAAGATGAGGGGCTCGTGGGCGATGCTGCCACCGCCTATGCGAATGCCGCCCTGGCCGAACTGGCCGCGGTTTATGGGATTCCGGCCGACGACACCGATCTCGTTCCCTTTGATGTTTTTATTGAGACGGAAAGTCTGATCCGCTACGAAGAAACCCAGTTCAGCGATCTGGAAACCTTCGACATGACCGTGGCCACCGGGGTGGATCTGGCCTGGCCCTATGTGGACCCCATCAACCCCCTTCTGGATGCGGTCACGGGAACCTTCGGGGACGACACCTACAATCAGCTCAAGTTTTTGCTGGAGGCCCTGGACCCCACGCCCTTTAACGATCCCTCCGACGATCTCCGCAATGTGTATGACAACATCAAGATTAACAACGGCTGGTGGCACCCGGTGACCAACGACCGACTCTTCCTGCGCGTCCTCGGGCGTGACGCCTTCGACACCATGTTGCAGGCCAAGAAGCGTGAGTTCTGGTTGCGCATGCTGGGTGGTGAACACATGGACGTTCAAGAACTGGTGCCCGCCAGCGCCGCCACACCCACGCTGGCATCGACCCACCCGAACTATATCCCCGACGACGGGCACCTGGGCTTCTGGTATGACGAGGGTTATGGACTGCCCAACACGACCAATCGCCGGGTGGTAAATGAATTTGTGGTGGCCGATGGCATTATCGCGCGTGCCATGATCCTGGATGGTGACGGGGACCCAATACGCTATGACGGCTACGCGTTGGACGCGCTGGATGCCGGCGTGAAGTTTTCCTACAGCGACGGCGCGCACGGCTCGGTCTATTATTTCAATGCCCTCGAAAACCTCGCCCATCCCGACAGCCTCGATGGCTCGGTGGATACGGATAATGACGGTGTGGTGGATTATTTCATCCCCAATATCCCCACCATGTTGAAGACGGCCAACGTGGCCAACAATCTGGTGGTGGATGCGGACAATACGCTGGCGGAGAATCAGCTTTCCGCCACGCGGAGTTCCCGCGCCAATTTGGGATCGCCCCTCTTGCCCCGCCTGCCCAAGGTGGTCACGCCGGAGCTGTGGGTGACCCGTTCCCAGACCCGTCCGGGTGCGCCGGTGTTCCGCCGTCGCTTTGTACAGGGTATTCAGGTGCCGGCGGCCACGGGCCGCATTCCGAGCACGGTAATTGCAAAGAGCCCCGGTCAGGCCATGTAGTGTATGTGCCTCGGTAACCGGCACAGACACCGGTCGCAGGACCAGGAGAGAGCAAGATACGGGCGGGATGGATCCCGCGCGCGGTTGGAGTCCGAACAGTGGGTTCGGGTTCCCGTCTTGGGAAGGGGCCGCACGGATCGCGGCCAGCTAAAGGTGAAGTAGCAATGAACAACAGGAAACAGCGTGTAACCGGTGGCCGCCGAAATCCAGAGCGCGGTGCGGCGCTCGTGATCGCCATTGCCATTATGACGATCCTGCTGGCCGTCGCCCTGACCTTCTATGCCATCAGTCGCCAGGAAGTGGAAAACGCCACCAACGTGAAAAACCGCGTGCAGGCCGATTTGCTCGTGGATTCGGCCCTGGCCCTGGCCATGGCGGAAATCAACCTGAATTTCTCCCTTCACCCCGAGGCCACTTCCCTCGACCACGCCCTCTTTACCAAGTTCAACGGCAGTTGGGCCGTGGGTAAAGAGTGGGCCCTGTGGAAGCCCGATGGGGTGAACGCCCTGCCCCTCCAGAGTGGTGGCATTCCCCTTGTGGATCTGGCCGACATGCCCTATTTTGAACTTACCAACGTAACAGGTGACACCTACCGCGAACAGCTCTACAGCGGGCCCCTTTCCAAGGAATGGCTCTACTACCCCCGTTTCGAAAACAACAGGAATTACGTGTATGGGGCGCCCGCTGGCTTCGGCGATGTCACCAGCTTGGATTTCTATACCGATGCTACCGGATTTGTCAATTTCACCACCTTTCGGAACGGAACCGCTTTCAATGGCCGGGCCTTTGACATTGCCGCGCGCTACGATGTCCCCCCCGGCAACGAAACGCCCCTGTTTGTGACACCCGCCTTCTATGGGGTCTCTGCCACCGACGGCTTCACCGAGGAACGCTACCCCCTGGAATGGATAAACACCTGGACGGATGTGGACAACGACGGCGACGGATTGCGCGACGCCATCTGGATTCCCATCGCGCGGGACCGGTATTTCAGCGGTGGCGACTTTCTTGACGATGGTACAACCAACCGTGTCGACGACGATTTTACCGACAATGATCTTGACGGTCTGATCGACGAAGCGGAGGCCGATGGATTAGAGACGGCATCCTTCGTCTATTTCGGGGGCACCGATGGCCTCGACAACGATGGTGATGGTGCGGTCGATGAGTTGGATGAGCAAGACTATTTCCTCACGACCTCGTTGCCCGGCCTGACAATTCCTGTAGATTTGAATGCCGACGGCATCGTGCCCGATTTGGTACCTGATGGCACGACGGGCAATCTGGTGCCCCTGACGGTTACGTTACCGACCAATATCATTGTCAATATTACCGACAGGGACGGCAACGTGTTGCCTCCGATAACGCTGACGTCAGCCAACGTGGACGTTATTGACAACGACTACGACATGCTGGCCAATGACTTTCACGTCTATGCCTATGTGGGCCCCAACACCCTGCCCGGTTACCCGCCCTTTGGCCTGACGGGCTTTGAAGATACGGGCGTGGTCTATCCGGCCGCAATCCCGCCCTTTAATGCCGGTGACCCCATCATTCGTTCGCTGGAGTCCAATAGGGCCAACAGTGGCGCGGCGGCGGGTTATTACAGTGGTGGCTGGCTCCATGTGGGCAACTGGTTCGCCAATGACCTCGATCTCTTCGGAACGGCCTTCCTGAAAGCCTACGAAGACATCAACGTGGATACGGTCTTCGGTGGCCCGGGCTCCCTTACGATGAACCCGGTGAGCAGCGATTTCGCCACGAGCCCCACCACCGTGGACACCTTCAACTTCAACAACATCCGGCCCTTTATCCGCATCACCCACTCGGGTGAGCCGGTGTGCGAGTTGGCCGGTCGTGCGGCCATTACGGTGCGCGATGAATCCAGCAAGCTCAACATGAATGTGGCCGGTGCCCATACCTACGAACCCCTCGTGGGCCGTCAGCGTTCCCTGGGGGATGGCATCACCACGGCCGAGTTGGAAACCCGCATCCTCCCGGATATCGGTGTGGTCACGGCCGACGACATGGCCCAAAAACTCACCGGCTATCCCCAGGACGATAGCCTCCTGGCGCTCACCTACGCCGAAGATGTGGCCTACCCGGGTTATGGCCGGGTGGATGACAATGGGAATATCCTGTTGGCCGCCCTCGATGGCCGGGACAACGACGGCGACGGCCTGGTGGACGAAGGCCTGCGTCTCCCGCCTCTTGACGACCCCCTCTTTGATGCCTACTACGCCGAGCTGGGCGCCTGGGAAGGACTCGATGACCCGAGCGAACTGCAGCGTTACCGGCCCCTGCCCAACCTGATGGCCGAAGACCGCAACCCCTATAATATTTCGGGCTTTGTGGATGGCACCGATAACGATAACAATGCCATCCTCAACGAGCGCGGGGAATTGGGCGACCTCCAACTCCGGGATACCCTGGAGCTCCTCGAGGTGAACGGTATTGCCGATACCACCTATGGCTATATGCGCAACAGCATCACGGCCTACAGCACCGACCGAAACGCCAATTTCGTGGCGGGCAATGGCGGCATCCGGGCCATTAACAAGCTCGACTACAACTTCGCCACGCCCCAGCAGATTGCCGCAAACCTGTTGCTGACCAATTCCTACGAAGTGACCACCGTGCGGGATGATGCCTTTGGTGGGGCCACCAACGCGGCCCGTTTCTTCGCCGGGGGCTTGCTCCAGGGTGATGTGCATATTCGTTCCAACATCGGGCTCGGTAACGGGCTGATGTGGCAGGATATTGGTGGTACGGCTACGCCCAATGTGGGGCTGCTGCCCGCCGATGGGGTTCTCCAGGCGATGCAGGCCGCCGTGGATATTGTGGACAACCGGGACCGGGGCCATGGCCGTTCCGTGCTCACCACCGAGCGCCAGGATGTGCTCCGCCAGTCCAATTATGATGACTTCCCCCTGAGCCTGGGGCTCCGGGAGCGGATTCCGGAAACGGAATTGTTCCCCCTGGAAGCCCTTCAGGCCCACCTCCGGGATGCCATGGATATTAACCGCACCCTGGAATTCCAGGATGACTGGTGGACCTTCATTGCCGGTGTAAACGGATTCAATGGTATCCCCGAGCAGCGGAAAATCAGCTACACGGTTTCCGGTAACGAGGCCATCCGCATCAACGAATTGATGGTGCGCCCCGTGCGCCGTGTGGAAGCGGAGGCGGTGCCGCCTGCGGTGGCCAGGGATGCTTCGGACCCCATGGACGGTGATCCCAATCTGGCAAACTATGATCCCCAGGCGGGCTATCCAGAATTGCCCGCATTCGAAGTTACCCGTAAGCAGTCGGATGAGTTTGGTAATCCGTCCGCAGCTTGGGCGTTAAATACGACGACCACGACCCTCGGCAATGGCTCCGTGTTGGAAACGACTACGGTGGACGAGGTTATCCAATTTCGGATCCGTGCATCTGAGACTCTTCCCGGATTTCCTCCGCCAGGCCTCCCCGAGGGGCGTTATTATCTAACGGCCAATATCAATATCGAAGCTGCGGGTGCTACGTTGCCCGTTTTAGAATACGCTATCAAGTACGACACAGCAGGGGCGGGCAACGATATTATCAGCGATTTGCCCGGTGTTGGCTTTGCCACGGTTCCTACCACCCATTTTTCCAATAACGTGGTTGGCGCGCCGAACGGTTCCGTTTTCCTCAGCGGCACCGACGACGTGGATCCAAGCACCGACGACTACTTTTCCGATGGCGGTATTTTCGATGCGCTGTTACCACTTGGTCCTGATACGCGCCTGGGCCAGCCCGGAATTGGTGTCTCACAGACCTTTACCGTCGCGGTTACGACGACCGACGACCTCTATATTGCATTTCGCATGACTACCGATCCGGGGCTGTTACAGATAGACTCTCTCGATTTCAGCCAGGAGCCCGACCACGAATGGGTGGAACTGGTGAACGTGTCCAACGATGCCGTGAACATTGGTGGCTGGGAGTTGGAAGTGGGTATCCCCGACAAGCCCAGTGTGCCGACGGACCCCTTCAAGAGCCGTTGGACCGTGCCCTACGGTACGGAGATTGCCCCCGGTGGCATGGTGCTGCTGGCCTTCAACAAGTTTGATTACTTCCGCGATGGCGGTGGCGCCAGCCGCATTTTTGACAACGGTATTGCGCTGGCGGATAGCGAAATTGACTATGGCCCGCTGGTGGACTTTGTATCGGGCAAGGCCACCGTACCCACGGTCTTCCGGGACGAGAGCCCGGGCTTTGTAGCCGATTTCTTTGATATTACGGGCGATGTCTTCTTCCGCCAGGACGATGCCAGTCGGGGCATGTATGACTACGTGGACCGGGATGGCGATGGGGTGAGCTCCTTCATCTATGCGCTGGACAGCGACCCCGACACGCCCGACACCGATGCCGTTACGGTGGAAGGCAACGTGGCGAGTTCGAAGGAGTTCTCCAGTCTCATCAGTACGACCAACCTGCCGTGGGACCGGATTATCCAGCTGTCGCCCAGCTCCGTGGTCACCAGCGACAACCCCTACTCGTCGGCACCGATTCCGCGAACCCTTGACGACATGGATACCGTTGACGACGTAGCGGCCTTTGTGTTGCGCGGTGGGGTTCTGCCCAACTATCCCGAACATGATGGGGTGGACAACGACGGTGACGGGGGCTACGTGGAATTTCGGCCCGACACGGTCGCCGACGCCGATGCCTTTGATGATCCCTACTATGTCCCTGGCGTATTGGATCGGGATATGATCGATAATGATCTCGATGGGTATATCGACGAGCGGGGAGAAGCCAAGCCGACGTTGGCGAATGCGAACGACCCCCACGGAGTGCCGGGGGATCTCTCTGGCATACCGGCTGGTGGGATCGGAGATGGTGTCGATCCCCGGCAGAGTGAAGGCGTGGACGAAGGGCGCGGTGTTGCGGCGGGTTACTTTACCGATGCGTTAATTCCCATGCAGTTCCAGAACAACCGGAATAACTATCCCACCGATGACAACTACCGAAACTATGACGGGACGCCCCAACCATTTCCGGGTGATTTTCTAGTCTTTCAAGACGGTTCAGAAAACTCTCCCATTGCTATCGATACGGGTGCGCTTGATCTTAGTGGGCTGTGGAGTAATTTTGATACGGCGACGTTGCCTGCAGGTGATGAGTATGTAGGTTCTAACTTTGACCCGATTGACTGGAAAGCTTTCGTCGAGCGGCGTTGGTATCCGGGCGACAACGTCATCGTCTCTCTTTATGAGGGGCCGGCCTCCAGTAGTGACGTGGTGGACCGGGTGACCTATCGCGAGTTTGATGTCATCAACCGCACCATCGACGACATCGTGCCTACTGCTTTCGGTCTCAATCCGAATTATCCGTCCTTCTGGGCACCGGACCACATGGCACTGGATTTCTATCGGAGTCTCGAGCGTAAGCACCCCGCTTACAACGGCGACCGTTTCGGTACGGAAAACCGCTGGCAGGCGACGGATGGTAACTACGACGACTGGTCCGACAGCCTGAGCTTTTTCGAGGCCGAATTGGAATCGGATGTCATCGGCGCGCCGGTGGTCCTGTCGGCCGCTTCCCGTGTGGACCTGCGTCTCCGTTTGAATACACCGCGCCAACAGCGGCTCTTCGGGCACGCTATGTTCGGCTCGCCGCTGCGGATGAATACGGCTGCGCGGATGAGTCAAAACCCCTCGGATATCGACCCTTACAGTGCGCCGACACCGGGTCTTGTGGGTGTGCAGTTCCCCAATGCCCTGAATTACTTCCGAACCCACGAAGATGGTGTGTATCCGGCGGATACGACCAACAAGACCCTGCAGAACCAGTCTTGGAATCACTACAAGGCCCTGGTGGCCAATGCGCCTTTCCAGAGCCCCGGCGACTTGATGCGGGTGCCCCACCAGATGTATCTCCACGATGCGGTCAACACGGCCGCTGTCGGGGATCCCTTCCTGCGGGATATGACCATGCTGAACATGGGTCTTCAGGCCGATGGCGGCACGGCAGATGGCTTGTCGGCCATCCAGGATATTGCCCTGCGCAGTGCGACGTTGGGTCAGGATTACATGGATATCGGTGGTACGGGCAACCTGCTGCGGGAAGCGGTGAACAGCATGGCGCTGGACCCGGTTCGCCTGACGGTGGGCCAGGCCGAGTTCCACCCGATTCGTCCCGAGCTTGCGCCGGGTAACGCCATCAACGGGGACATTCTGAACTGGGTGGACAACCCCAACAGTGGCGACCCGGACGATCTCTGGGCGCCGGCGACCTGGGCGCCCTTCTTCCTCTTTGAATTGCCCGACGATGGTGTGGCGCGTTCGAGCCTGGACTTTCTGCCCAATTACCCGGGCTACATTGACGGCACGAACATCAATGAGCTGGTGCCCCGTCACTATCTCTTTAACATCGACTACATGCAGACCAACGCCGGGGCCTACTACAACCTGGCGGCGACCGAGGCGAGAGATCGCTGGACCCTGGAACAGCGCACGGCCATGTATGTGAGTCAGAATCGTGCCGGCGTGCAGCCTGCGGAGGGGCTGTGGATTTGGGATGGGGCCGACGGCCTGGAAAACGGCGAGTATGTCGTCTACGTGGGTACCTTTGTGCCCGAAATGTCCCGTCGTATTGAAGAAGCGGCGAGCGCCTCCGCGAATGGCGTAGCCGCCTGGAACCTGAGCGCCAAGAATGAAGCAAATTTGTTGAATTGGGACGACTTAGATGATAATAACAATACAACTTACACCTTGGCCGATGGCACAGGGGTGAAGATGTATCCGGTGACGGCCTCCCTCTTGCGCCGCGACCCCACCAACGACAACCCCTTCTATGCCCAGGGCCAGGAATTTGACCCGACCTATGCGATTGACGTGATCACCGACCCGACAGAAGCCCGGGGCCGTGCGCCGCTGGCCTCCACCGTGGCCGACCCCTCGGTGAAGCCAGGTGGTCTGATTCACCCCGATGACTGGAATCCCACCATCGTCTACAAGGCCGACGATGACGGCTATATCTTCTATGGCAACAATGCGGCCGGTGGCTGGCGTCCCCAGATTGTGCGGGTGACGGACAACTTCCTGGCGCTGCGGGTGCGCAACGTGGGCACCGAGGCCCAGGTAGGCGCCATCACCCACGTGGTGTTGGCCCCCCGCAAACGGACGGCGGGCCGGCTCAACGTCAACACGGCCGAGAGCCGTGTGGTGCCCAAGGCCGACAACTCCATTCACGAATACGTGAGTACCCTGATGGCCCTTCCGGGCGTGGTCGATGTGGCCCGCACCGTGGTGCCCTCAGTAGCGGGTGCCGGTCCCCTGGCGGGGTCCATTAGCCCGGCCGACCCCGTGGACCTTATGGACCTGGACGACTCCAGTGGCAGTTTCCCCGCGGATGGCAGCTGGTCGCCTCCGTTGGCACTGTACAACGCGTGGACCCCTGCGACGCCGCCGGAACGGAATCTGCGGACGGCCGATGTGTTTAATCCGGACTACGACCTGTTGGTCAACGACGGGGTGCCGCTGGTGGATCGCCATAGCGACGCGACCTTCCGGATGAACGCCATGTTGATGACGGGCCGCCGGGAGCATGCCGACGGGCGCTATTACGAAAGCGTGGGTGACCTGGTGTTGGACACGAGCGCCTTCGATTTCAACTATGGGGCGAGCCGTTCCGACCTGCCGAGTTATGCCAGTGGTGGCACGGCCGATACCCCGGCGGGTATTGAGAATGCGGCCATTTACCCGTTGAGCAACGAATCCGATCCGTCGAAACGGTTCGACGAGACCTATGAGCGTTTCCGCCGCCTGGGCAACCTGGTGACGACCCGTTCGGATGTGTATGAAATCATCATGACCGTGGAGTCGGGCTATGGCATCGACCGGAACGAAGACGGCATCGTGAATTACCGCGATCCCGACGAGTTTGTGACGACGTCGGCCACGAAGGCCACGGCCATCTATGAACGCCGTACGCCTTCCGACGAATCGGACGGTGGCGAGTAGGACCGGACCCCCGGGTGGGTCGGTGTTGGTGGTGGTGCCGCAATAATTGAAGACGAGGGGGCAAGGCACTGTGTGGTGCCTTGCCCCGTTATCGATAGCTTTCACGCAGGTCACCGGGCGTCGTTTTTCGCCGTGACTTGTAAACAGAATACCCCGGAAATGACGCCGCGGGCTTGGGCCGGATGTTGCGTCGAAGGAGGTTGGTAGGATGTGCAGTATGAATCAGCGTTTGAAGGCAGGTGTATGGACGGGTGTGCTGCTGGCGGCCCTGGTCTTCATGGCCGCACCCACCCAGGCAGTCGTGCTGGAGGTGTGCGCCACCTGTACCTACACCGATGTGGAAAGTGCCTTCGCGGCCGCCACGGGGGATGATACGATTATCCTGGATGGGCCGGCCACCTACACGCTGGCCGCCGGACTGGTGGTAGACGCGGCGCGCGATGGCCTGACGATTCGCGGTACCAGCCAGGTGAATCCCGACACCATTGAAGTGGCCTTTGCCGGTGGTCCGGTGATTACGGTCGACACGGGCGTGGAATTCAACGCCGAGGGCTTCACGATTGCCGATGGCTCGACGGGCGTCCTGGTGATGGCCGATGCCTCGTTCACCATGGAACGTTGTCTCGTGAAAGATATCAGCGGCATCGGGGTGGACTGCGTCGATGTGAACCAGGTCCGGTTGGAATCTTCGATTATTACCAACTGTGGCGCAGAAGCCACCAAGCTGGATATTGGCGGCTCCCTCGATATTATTCAGTGCACCCTCTTAAGCAACGGCAGTTTCGGGGTCAATGCCGTGGCGGGCCTGGCCCAGGTGGAGGCGACGGTTATTCACGACAGTGACGATGGCACCAACGGCCTGTCGGGCACGGCTACGACGTTGGCCATCGATGGGGACTGGGTCACCGATGCGGCCGGAAATCCCCTGGCCGCGCCAGCAGGCGTGACGGATGCCAATCCTATCAGCGTCGTTTTGGATCCGGCGACCGACTTTGAGCCTGCGGGCTTTCCCGGTGAGTTCGTGCCCGGACAGCAGCAGACCACGGGTGCAGCTGCGACCCTGGTGACACCGTCACCGGCCCGCGACTTTACGGACCTTGCCCGGGATCCGGGCGATCTCACCGTGGGTGCCGATGAAGTGGCCGCCTATGGCGGTGGTACGCCGGGCTGGAAGGAATGCTATGTCTACCAGCTGAATGAATACCGCGCCTATGTGGGCGAAGGGGTCATCACGGTAGAAGTGATCACCGACGGGGTGAGCCTTGCGGGTGCCGTCATGTTCATCGAGATGGTGGGCACGCCGGTGACGTCTGAATTCCTGGGGCCCTATCTGATTACGGTGAGTGGAATCGACAGCAACTACGGCTATCTCGATATCCCGATTGATCTCGATGAATTTATGACGGCCTTCCCCTCTGGGGGAGGTGTGCCCGCCAATTATCAGACCGACTATCTGCTCTACCTCGATACCAGTGGCGGGGTCGCGCCCAACGTGCCTACCTTGCACGGTACGCCGACGGGCGGCGTTTCCGAGACGGTGCCCTTTGGTGGAAGCCGGACTTTTGGTCTGGATACCTTCCCGCCGACTATCGTGACGGACTTTGACCTGCTGGCCGACCAATACCTTGCGCCGGCCGCCGACGGGGAAGGGCTTGACGGGCCCGCGCCGTCGGGTGCGGCCGTGTTCCCGGCCACCGCGTGGGGTGCCGGTGCGCTTCTGGGCGATGTGGGTGCCAGTGCGGGCCACCTCAATGGCACGGCGGGGGATCCCAATATCTTCTTCAGTGCGCTGTCGGGGGGGCTGTCCTACACGGTGCGGGTGACCTTCCAGGATACGGGTTCCGGCTTTGAGACCAACAACATGCCGATTACGCGATCGACGACGGGTCCGGCCAATGATGATGTGTTGTATCGCGAGTTTGAAAACTATCCCGGCCTGGCCTGGTGGGGCAACAACGCGTCGGAAAATAGTGAATTCAGCGCGGTCGGCGTGGGGCTGGATGTGACCTATACCAACCCCACGGGCACCGAGTTGGTGGTGGATTGGGCCTTCAGTGGCCTCACCTTCAATACGACAAGGCCCTTGCAGCAATGGCACACCGTAGCCAATATCCGGGTGACGGATCGGGCGGGCAACGAAGCCACGCTGGATCCCTCGGGCGATGCCTATATTGCCCTCAAGCCCCTGCACATGTGGTGGTTCCCGGCCTATGAGTTTGGTGCAGGTTCTCCCCCGCTTACGCCCGGGGCTCTCGCCCGCATTAAGAGTGGTCCTTCCGGCCGCGAAACCACGGAGCCCCGCTTTACCTGGGGCATAGAACGGTCCGGTGGCGGTCAAACTCCGGCGGATCCCTTGCCCTGTCCGCCCGCGGGCCGTTGGCGCATCTACCGGGCCCAGACCCCCGGGGTGGCGGCCACGCCCTGGATTGATGTGACCAGTGACGCGGCGACGGGGGGTGCGTATGGCTCCGCCGATGGCTGGAGTAACTGGTTGAATCCCCTGCGCGATGCGACCATCAGTTTGTCCACCTACTTTAACGACACCGCGACCCTGCGGGACCTTATCAACAATGCCGGTGGTGCCGGGGATGAATTCCTCCTGGCCGTCTATGGGTACGACGAAGCCGGTAACGTGCAGCAATTCGTGCCGGGGCCGGGTAATTTGGCAAGTGTAGACGACTTGTATGACTTCGCGACGGGGGTGGAGGTCGCCTACAACCGGTGGATTAACCCCGGTGTGAGTGCATCGCTGGGTCTGGATACCCGGGTGGAGCCCTTGTTCTGGCATAACAACACGGCCGGTGGCGCGAACAATACCGTGGATGGGGATGAGCGCATTTTTGGTGCGGTCTCCCGGATTCCCCTGCCGGAAGAATTCTGTCAGCGGGTAGAGGGGCGCTTTACGATCAGCCTGGGCCTGCCCAGTGGTGATGCGGGCAACTTGCCGCAGGTCTGGTTTGAATTGCTGGAAGACGGGCGTCAGGTGGCCCAGGGCATCACGGCTCCTAATGCATCTGCTACCGAGCATGTGCTCACGATTCCGGAGGATTTGTTCTCCTTGCCCTCCACGCCCGTGGCCTTCCTGAATCTGGGCCAGGCGGACTGTTATGGCGGTGCCGGTCCTGAGCAGGATCGGCTGGGCGATGACGGTGATCCCGATGCGGAGCCCGGCTTCCGGCGGCGGGACGTGAAATATGTCCTGCGCGTTTCCGCCGGGGTGCACGTGGTGGATGATTTCGGCAACCCGACCTTTGATGGCCTGGGTGACCCGATCTACGCCTTTGATCAGACGCCGGCGACGGTGGAGTTTACGGTCACGGCCGGCGACGGCGGCAGCAAAGCGCCTGAGCAGGCCATCAAGATCTTTAAACGAGAATAGGGGGGGATGTAATTTTCACCCCGTTTGTCTATAATGAATCCGCTATAACGCGAGGGCCGTTGCACGTGACGGGGATTGGGCACGTGCGGAAACCCTGCCTGGGAGGCAGTAGAATTGGAGTCGCTGACATGCCGGGGCTTGAGGTGTCGAAGGGAGACCGAGGCAGGTACGTGGGCCCAGGGGCCCGCTGTGCGCGTCTCCTTTGCTGTCCGCTGCTTGTTCTGGCCTGGCTTGGCGGTTGTGCCGACCCGGTGCCGGAGACGGTGGTGACCATCGACAGCGCGCCCGAATCGGGTGCGACCCTCCTTTTGCCGGGCGGTATTGAAAAAACCACCCCGGCGACCCTCCGTGGTCTGCCCCCCGGATCGCTGGATGTCTTGCTGAAGCAGGAAAACTACCGCGATACGGAAGATGTCATCCGCATTGAAGAGGGCCCGCCCCAGTCGTTTGTGATCGAAATGGAACCCCTGGTGGGCTATCTGACCGTGACCTCGACGCCGCCCGGTGCCGATGTGATCCTCGACGGGGAGACCCGAATCGGGAAAACGCCGGTGCAGAAACACCCGGTGCGCATCGGGGAGCACCAGTATGAGGTGCGGCTGGACGACTTTTATGCGTATAAATCGGATGTGATTGACGTGAAGGCCGACCACCAATATGGCCTGAACACGACGGTGGCCCTGAAACCCCAAGAAGCGAAACTGCTGGTGACCTCGCGCCCGACGGGGGCCGATATCTGGCTCAACGGCGCGAAGCAGGCGAAGCTGACACCGACCGAATTTACGCTGCTGCCCGGGAACTATATTGTCGATGTCCACACCCGGGGACACATCATGACGGGCGAAAAAATCACCCTGGCTCCCAATGAGTCCCTCCGATTGGCCCTGGAGATGAAGGCGGGCGACGTGCCGGCCGGTATGGTATTCGTGCCCGAAGGCCCCTTTATACGGGGGTCAAAGCGTGCTCCGGATGAGCAGCCCGAGGTCGAGATTACCCTCCCCGCTTTTTACATTGACAAATACGAGGTTACTAACGCAGAATTTAAGGAAGTCTTTGCAGCGCATGAGTTTCCCAGTGGCTGGGATAATTATCCGGTCGTGGGGGTGACTTGGACGCAGGCAGTGGACTATGCGCAGGCGGTTGGGAAACGGTTGCCGACGGAGATGGAGTGGGAGAAGGCTGCACGGGGGAGCCAGGGATTGGAGTTTCCCTGGGGCAACACCTATGACCCGGCCTTGTGTAATTCGGAGGATGCCGACGAAAACGCGCCCGCCGAGCGGGGTGCCTATATTGAGGGTCTGTCCCCCTATGGGTGTGTAGACATGGCAGGCAACGTCTATGAATGGACTCAGGACTGGTATCAGGCCTATGAGGGCAATAAAGTGGTGACAAAAGACTATGGTCAAGTGTTTCGGGTGCTTCGGGGGGGTAGTTTCCGCTCGGGTCGCTTTGATGTACGGACGGCCAAGCGCCACTATGATCGGGTATCTGCCGGACGAAATGACTACGGTTTCCGCTGTGCACGGGATGTGCGCTAAGGGTTGGGAGGGGTAAATTCTTGTCAACTGGAACAGAACCTTGACAAGAATTTAAGTGTATACTACAATAACGCACAAGGGTTTACGCTATATCGGGAAATAGGCATATTAACACTATTTACCTTCGCAACGTAACGGACCAATTCAGCGTGGAAACAGGGCTTTGTCGTCCGGCAAAGCTATCTGCGTCTGAGGGGGTATGGGAACAAAGTATACGATGGCTGGAATGACTGGCGGACCTAAAAAACGACTGGTCTTGGATATTGGTGCGAGCGCCATTCGCTTGGCGGAACTGGCACCGACCAAGACAGGTCACCAGCTGGTAAAGTATTACCAGCGGGAATTTAACTCCGATCCTGCATTGGATGAGTCGGAGCGCAAAGCTATACGTGAAAAGGCCCTGGCGGATCTCCTAAAGGAATCCAAGGTTCGGACGCGTAAGGCGATATTTGGCGTTCCGGGTCAATCTGTCTTTACCCGCAGCCGTGCCTTACCCCCGGTGCCGGAATATAAAGTCAGCCAGATTGTGCGCTACGAGATTCAGCAGCAGATTCCCTTCTCGCTGGATCAGATTGCGATGGACTATCAGATTCTTGGTCGCACGGAAGCGGGCGGCTACGATGTCATGATGGCGGCCATCAAAGTGGACGTGGTGGACAAGCTGGTTGAGGTGTTGCAATCGTCGCGCCGCACGATCGACGTGGCGGACGTTAACCCCCTGGCGGCCTATAACTGGCTCAAGCACACGGGCGAGTTTGGTGATTCCGGTGAATGCGTGGCCCTTATTGATATGGGTGCCGCGACGACCGACATCGTGATTGAGCGCGAGGGGCAGTTTCGCTTCACGCGTCCGCTGAACATTGGCGGCAATGACATTACGCTCGCCATCGGGTCGGCCTTCAAGCAGAATTTCTCAGATGCCGAGCGCATCAAACGGGAGCGGGGCTTTGCGCCCACCGGTGACCCCCAGACCGATGGTCAGGGGGGCGAAATCATCGGCAACGTGCTCCAGCGGATGGTTTCCGAAATCGTTCGTTCCTTTGCCTATTTCCGTTCCCTCCCGGGTGGTGGTCAGGTCAACCGCGTCATCCTCTGTGGTGGTGGTGCCTGTCTGCGCAATATTATCCCCTACATGCAGCGCCAATTGGGCCTGGAAGTGCGGATAGCCCAGCCCCTGGCGGGTCTGGCGGTAGCGCCTGGCGGACAGCAGGTCAGCGACCAGCCGGAGCAGGCCTGCGTGGCACTGGGCATGGCCCTGCGCTGTCAGCAGCAGGTGGCCATCGAAATTAACCTCATTCCCCCACGGGTCCTGGAGGCCACGCGCCGCCGGGAAGCCGCCTTTTACTGGGGCCTTTCGATTGCCTCCCTCGCCCTGACGATGGCCTGTATTATCCCGCAGAAAGCGGAAGAAGATAAGCGGGTCCTGGCCGATATCAAGCGGGTACAGGAAGAGATACGCCAATATGACCCGGAACTGGCCATGGCAGTGCGGATGGACAGTCCCGATTTGCCGGCGTCCACCCAGCTGCGCGAGTTCCAGAAGGTCAATGGAATCATCAATGGCTTGGAAAATAAGGTCGAGGCCCTGAGCAACGAGCGGAGATTCCGCCAGTTCTGGCTGGAAGAGCTTGCGTTTGTCAATGATGCGCGGCCTGCGAAGATGTGGATTAGTGCCATTGAGACCACCACCATTGGCGAAATCGCCCCTCAGGGCGGTGCCGGAGCTCCCGTTCGCCGCGGAGGTGGAGATGATGAGCCCCGGGGCGGTCTGTTTGGTGGTATGAATTTTAATCAGGGTATTGGCTTGCCGGGCGGTGCTCCGGGTGCTGCCGGTCCGGCCGAAATCCAGGACACGGTCAAGAGTACCGGATTTCCCTCGCTCTCCGGAACGGGGAGCAATTTTGGCTCCGGCTCCCTGTCGCTCGGTGGCATGCGTGACGACGAGGATGAAGATGACCGGGGTCGCGGTCGACGTCGTAGCGGAAGCCGTCGGGGAGGTGGTCTGAATGCGGACCAGGACAGCTTTCCCCGGCCCAATGGCCTTCGGGTGATAGGCTTCGCCAAGTCGGGTGCCATTGTGCAGGACTTTGTGGAGCGGCTGAAGGAATTGGAACGGACCCAGGCGAGCAACGATCCGCTTCGTGCGAAGGAAGTTCATTTCAGCGAAGCGAGTGTATTGCGGGTGGATCGTTCCATCTTGAACGAGGCCTGGACGGATGCTGGGGGTGGCTTTGGTGCGCGTACCGCTGGCTATACACCGACGGAGGAAAACAGTGTGTATTCCTTCGTGGTGAACATCGAATTTGATGGCCCGTTCTACGAGGCGAAACCCAAAGCTGCGGTCGCACCGACGCCTACCCGCGCCAGTGTCGACGATGATGATGACCGTCGCAGCCGCCGCCGCAGAGGGAGAGACGATGACTAAAGAACGCGTAATCTACATAGGCGCCTTGCTGGCCTTATTTGCCGGTGTGTTTGCCGTGTATCAATTCTATTTCGCCGCCAAGCTGGAGCGCTATGCGCAGCACCAGGCGCTGCTCACGTCGCTGCAGGCCACGGAAGCCAAGCTGAAAACGACTTTTGGCAACGCTTCCCCCGCGGATGTGATCACGGATCACAACGGGAAAGTGGAGGCCTGGCGTGAGGCCATCGCACAGCGTGTCTCGTTTTTTACGGACAACGACTGGCGCATTCACGAAAAACCTCCGGAAGATGTGTTCATCCTCCAGTTCTGGTATGGTGATGAGAGCCGCAAGATGGTGACGGAGCTGTGGGAGAAGGCCCAAAAGAAATATGGTCCCCTCGTCTATCAGAATATGCCCCAGGGCTTTCCAAGCACGGTGCAGTCCATGTTGGGAGTGGCCTATTCCGAGCAGTGGCAGGGAATGGATGTTGATGCGGAGTTGGTGAATCAGCAGCTGGAGCGCCTGGAATTTGGTATTTCAGCAATTGAGATGTTGATGAATGCCAACGCCCTGGGTATTTACCAGGTCGGCATTGAAGAGCTGGGTAACTCTGGTTTTATCGGTAAGGGCGTGGACTATACGCGCGTGAAGCTCTCGTTCCGAATGGAGACGAAGGATCTGGTTGAGTTTCTGGAGACGCTGCGCCAGGCCGATACGTATTACAGTGTTCAGGGGATGCGCCTGTCCCACCCCTACATCCTTGCCCAGTATGAGCCCCAACTTCAGGTGGACATGTATTTACTGCGTACGAAGCAGGAAGAAGGTTTTGACCCGGCGGGAACTGCCGGTGGTGGCAGCGCGGGTGCGGGCTACGAGACGGCCTTCAGCAGCACGGGCCTGAATGCGCGGCCCGGTCTTAGCACCATTGATGATGAGGTGGTGATGGAAGAGCCAGGCGCCTTTGGAAAGGCGTGGAAATGGTTCAAACGCACCGTATTGTATACGAATTGATGCGTTCGCACGTGTCGGCCCCTAGTGATGTTGAACCTACGAAAACAGGTGTGACCATTGGATAAGATCCTGAAATTTTTTAAGAAGCTCTGGCTCTTCAAGGAGCGCATTGTGCTCGTGATCTTGCTGGGCTTTCTGGCGTTCAACGTCTACAAGATTTTTGTTCCTGATCAGGTGGATCCGGTTCTGCCGACGCGCCCGGGAGAGGTGCCGGTGGCCAAACTGCCTGAGCCACGGTTGGTGGATGTGCCGGGTTCCTATCGGACCCTGACGCAGCGCAACCCCTTTTCATACTATTCCGATGCCGAAATCGATCCGCGGGGAAGACTTACCGGCGAGGAGGCCGGCATCAAACTATTGGCTATCAAGGAGGGAGCACCGGGGCAATGGCGCGCCCGCCTGAAGACGAAGTCGTCCAAGTGGTACGACGAGGGCGACAGCTTTGAAGAGTTTGAACTACAAAAAATTGATCCGGTTGGCCAGACGGCAACCGTGTTTGCAGAACGTTTTGGAAAGACAGTTGTCCTCAGTGTCGAAAAGTAACCAGTGCTTGCGACAAATTAGCGCATTACGGTATAGTGCTGAGAAAAAGCGGAAGGAAGACAAGGTAATGAAGAACGGCTATTTGCGGCGCGCCAACGCAGGGCGTTGGATGCTGTCATCCATGGTGCTGATCCTGCCACTGGTTGCTCATGGGTCACAGCCCAGTCAATCGACAGAAGCAGCGAACGACTCGCGTATTATTCTGGCTCAGGCCGCCACACCGGCGGAGGAAGCGTATCGGAAAGGCGTGTCATTCTATAAGAATGATCGCTATCGCGAGGCGCAAACGGAGTTTAATCGTGCGCTGGCACTGAATCCGGAATACGAAGAAGCAAAGCAGTTCCTGGAGAAGTGCGCCGCTAAGATCATGATGGAGTCCGTGGGTTCCGAGCCTGGCTCGGTTCCGGTGTTTGAAACCTATGATCCGGAATCCATCGGTGCCGGCGGAGAGACTCCTTCCCTCTCTCCGGAAGAGCTCAAACAGCTTCGGGTGAAAGAACACCTGAAGTATGCCAAGCTCTATCTCGAAAACCACTACTATACCCAGTCGGTCGAGATCTACAAGCACGTTCTCCAGCTTGACCCCGATAACATGGAGGCCAAAGAAGGCCTGCACAAGGCGAGCCTGGGTCAGAGCCAGGAAGCCATGACGGATGAACTTCGTCAGGTGGAGCAGGACAGCGAATTAATCCGTCGCTACATTGAGCAGTCCAAGCAGCTGCCCGAAGGTGCCGACGCAACGGGTATTAAGCAGTATGTCTTCCGCGTACCCGAGATTGAAGAAACCTACGAAGAAGAGCGCGAAATCACTGAAATCGAGAAAGTGCTCCTTTCCCCGGTCAATATCGAATTCGAAGATATTCACATCAAAGACGTCACGGAATTCATTCAGGACAGCTTTGACATCAACGTCGTCCTGGACAAACGTGCGGTCGAGCCCGAACGGGAAGCCGTGACGACCACCGGTGCTCCCGGTGCTTTCGGTGGCCCTCCCGGCGCCCCCGGTGCCTTTGGGGCAGCTCCCGGTGCGTTCCCGCGCCAGACCCAACGTCGTAGTGCCGGCAGTCGTCGTGACGACGATGAGGACGATGGACGTGGATTGCGTCTGGGCGGCGGTGCCTTTGGTGGTGGTGCACTTGGACAGGGTCAGAGCCAGTTCAACATTGAATCGGTCAACGACTTCTATGGTGCCAAGAGCGACGGCATGATTCCCTACATCAATCTGAAGGATGCCGAACTGGGCGACGCCTTGAAGGCGATTCTCCGTCCCCTGGGGCTTTCCTACTCGATTGAACCGGGCTTTCTTTTTATCAGTAAGCCGACGATTATTCAGCGGGAATCCTTTGAAGATGTAGAAACCCGTTACTACGAATTGCGCAACGCAGGCGCCGAGACCCTTTTCAAAATCGTACTCGGCTCCCTCGGTGGCGGCGGTCTGAGCAGCCAGGGTGGCGGTGGCCAGGGCGGATTTGGTGGCGGTAACAGCGGTGGCAGCGGTGGCTTCGGCGGTGGCAGCAGCGGCGGCTTCGGCGGCGGCGGCAGCGGCGGCTTCGGCGGCGGCGGCAGCGGCGGCTTCGGCGGCGGCGGCAGCGGCGGCTTCGGCGGCGGCGG
>JAXMOL010000037.1:0-82733 GCA_034669905.1 Candidatus Hydrogenedentota bacterium | reverse complement strand
ACTGCGTCGCCACAGGGGACTGCACCCGCGACATCCGCGAAGCACAGCACCACCCACTACCGTAGTTACGACGCCCGGCAGGTATGCAATCACGAATCCGCCCGCGGGGGCTGTCCCCCTCCCCCGTGGTGCTGGCGGCCCGATTTGTGGGACCGGTGAGACAGGTGGGACCCGTGGGACATGAGTCGCGTTGAAACTACGTCGCCACGCGGGGACTGCCTCCGCGACATCAACGAATCACAGCGCTACCCACTACCGTAGTCACCACGCCCGGCAGGTATGCAATCACGAAACCGCCCGCGGGGGCAGTCCCCCTCCCCGTGGTGCTGGCAACCTGATTTGTGGGACCGGTGAGACAGGTGGGACCCGTGGGGCATGAGCCGCGTTAGAACTACGTCGCCACGCGGGGACTGCACCCGCGACGTCCGCGAATCACAGCGACACCCACTACCGTAGTCACCACGCCCGGCAGGTATGCAATCACGAATCCGCCCGCGGGGGCTGTCCCCCTCCCCCGAATCGTCGTCCCCTTCAAGAGGGGGACGGCTCCCGCTGTCCCATCTCCTGAGAGTCCCCTCAACTGATCGCAGCGACGGCAGCTTGCCCCCGTAAGTCTTGGTGCGCAGCGCAAGGGCAGTCCCCAGCGAAGACCCGGGGCGCGGAACACCGCTATTCCTGTTCCGGCTCCCCCGAAAGCACCGGAATATCCACGAACGTCGCCGAGTCAGGCCGGGTCTCCACGGAAAAGGTCGCCCGGGCGTCGCCGTCGCAAATGGCCTCCACCGACAGCGCGCCCGCGGGCAGGGAATCAATGTAGAAGTGGCCGCCTTCCGTTGTGTTGATGGAAAAGCGTTCTTCCACATTGCCACCAGGAAGAGTGACCCGCACCACACAATAAGCGGGCTGGCCGTTCAGGGTAACCGTACCGCGCAGGGTTGCCGTGCCCGTCTGCAAGCGGATAGATAGCGAGCGGTCGCCCGCAGGCACCGGAAAGTTATACGAACGATTCTTGTAGTCCACCTTGATCATCGTATCGCCCGTGGGCCCGTGCGGAATTCGAAATTTTCCAGACGCGTCCGTCATGGCGTTGCGATAGGCCCGCCAACCCAGTACATCGGCACCCACGCTCAGCCGCACCTTGGCGAGGGGACCATCGCTGTTCGTGAGAACGCCCTGCACGGTCCGGCCCCGTTCCATCACGAGAGACGTCTCGTTGACCGGCTTGTCGATAAGCTTGAGTTCCGTACCCGCCGGACTGTAGTCATCATGCCATGCGAAAAGACGCGCTGCATCCAAGGGCGCCGAGATCTCGAAGCGGCCATCGTCCCCCGTGCGTCCCAGGGCCCGGCCACGGCGTTCATGGGGGTTTGGAAAATAATTCAGGTAAACGTAAGCGCCCGCGACCGGTTCCTTGTTGGGTGTAATTATCAGCCCGCGAAGGGTTGTTGTCCCCTGGGCCGCACGGGGCCTGGGGGCCTCCTCGGGTTCCAGATAGAGCGTGATACCCTCTCGCGATTCGCCGCCGCCGAGCTCCAGAACTTCATAGGCAGGTTCGTATCCCTCGGCCCAGGCGACCACGGTAACGGTCCCCGGATTAACCTTGTCCAGGGCGAATTTTCCGGACGGGTCCAGAATATTGGTCGCGCCCGGCAAATCGTTGCGGGAAAAGTAATCGCGTTCCCCCGCAATGGCGCGAACCACGTAGTTTTCCACCGGCGCGCCAGAAGCGCCATACCGAACGGTGCCAGAAACCCGTGCGGGCGGAAACATGGTCGCAACGGCATCGTGGGTACCGGTCGCCACGTCGGGCAATACCGTGCGGGCATAGTCATTCTTGTGGAACCAGAGCTGATAGAGGCCGGCCTCCAGGTTTTTCAGATGAAAACGGCCCCGATCATCGGCGGTGGCGTTTCCGGAACGGCTTGCATTCTGGGTACCTTCGAACGTGATAGCTGCCCAAGGGAGTGGCGCGCCCTGGGCATCGACTACCCGCCCCGCAATTTCCTCCGATGGCCCTTCGCCCATGGTCAATACGATGTCACGGGTTTCTTCGCCAGCCACCAGGGTGACTGCGCCGAGTTCCACACGCGCGGCATCAGAACGCCCCGCCTTGATGATATAGGTGCCTGGAACGAGTCTGGGAAAAGCAAAACGGCCCCGTGTGCTGGACCGATTAGTGCGCGTTCTGTATTGCGCAATGCCTTGCACCCGTGCGGATACACTTGCCCCGGACACCGGCTTGCCCTGACGGTCCACGACGCGCCCCACGAGGGCGGAAGGGCGCTCCATGATGAGCTCGAGTCCGTCGATATCGTTCAGGTCTACCTCAGTCTGAATATCCCGGCTGATCCAGCCATCGCGGTGGCCCCGTATCCAGAAAAAGTCTTCGGTTTGGATTCCATGAAACGCGAAAGCCCCATCGGGCCCCGTCACGAGCGTCTTCGGAACAATATTATTCCGCCGCCCAAAGGCCTCGACCTCAACGCCCGCCATGGGTTCGCCCTGGACATCCACGACCCGTCCCGACACACTTCGCTCCCCTTGGGGTAGCGCAATGACGATATCGGAACGAACTTCGTTGGGTGTCAGGGTGAGCTTCATTACCGGCTCGTAGGGTTTGTGGACGGTCCGCAGTGCCACCGACTCCATGACAGGTACATGCCTCAGGACGAAACGCCCGTCCTCATCCGTGGTCGCCTCCGCACCTGGAACGCCGGGAACGGTACTCACTTCCACACCGGAAGCGCCCGTCGTACCGTCGGCCATCACCACCCGGCCTTCCACCGTGCCGCCTGGGTTGCCACGCAACACGACCGACACGTCATTGGTAGCTTCGCCGATGTCCACCGGCATGGGCTCCGAGAACCAGCCGCCCATTGACCGTAGCGACCAGGTTCCAACGGCGAGGTCGGGAAAACGAAAGTGCCCCTCCTCGTCCGTCGCAGTGGTTCGCGCATAGAAGCCCACCGCTGGCAATCCAAGCCACAGGGGCTGGTTTGCCAGGGGCGCCCCATCCGATTCGGTAGCGAAGGTTCCCGATAGCGTGTAACCCGGTCCCATCGTCACTACCGTCTCCCCACCATCCACCAGAGGGGCCAGTGTTGCGCTCCAGCCGGGGGCCGTCACCTCCACTTGCCAGCCGCCCGGTTCCAGGTGGGCGAACCGGAAGTTTCCCTCGGCGTCGGTGCGTACAGGCGGCACCTGCGGTGCAGACCGCCATGTCGTTGTGTCGTCTGGCTCCTGATACAGGGCGGTCTGCACCACGGCGTCCGCAACAGGCGCACCCGACGCGTCAATCACCTGCCCCGCGAAGGGCCGGGCGGGCTCCAGTTCGAGAAAGTGTTGATTCAGCAGGAATTCAGGTTCTATGAAGTCGCTGGCTTCGTCGGCAAGGTCCCCATCTGGCGAGAGCGCAAGCAGGTGGTACCGCGCGTTGTCGTGGGGTAAGTTCTCAAAACGAAAGTTGCCTTCGGCGTCGCTCCGCTGTGCGGGAAAGAAGTATGGATTCGGGACACCGGCATTGCGGCTGCTGAGGTACAGCTGTACGGTTGCGTTCGCGAGGGGGGTGTCATCCAGGCCGTAAACCGTGCCAAACAGAACACCGTCGCCCGATGGTCGGACCATGTCTTTCGCAGCAGTCTCCGAATCCGTATCCTTGCTTGCAGCGCCTATCGCCTGTGCACCCGCTTGCGGGGTAGGTCCAACCAATGTTTCAACGTCTTCAACAGCGTTTTCAGGCGGCACCGCCGCGACTGGGGCTTCACGCCACTGCCACGCCCCCACGGCGACGAGCGTCACAGCGATAAGGGCGAAGGCGCCACCGGAAAGCAGCGCGCCAACACCCGTACCCGTTGTGGCCGCCGCGCTGCCCGCCCAGGCCAGGGGCGTGGCCGTCGCCATGCCATAGATGGCCTTGGCCCGCTTCGCACGGTGATCTCGCCCTTCGGTGACTCCACCGAGACGACGGAGCATCCGTTCGCCCAAGACTTCGCGGCCCCGTTGCAAGCGCTTCCGGACGGCCCCATGGGACAACTCCAGCATGACTCCGATTTCCCGGCTGCCCTGGTCCGCAAAATAGAAGAGGGCCAACACCTCCCGATATTCGGCAGGCAGCCGATCCAATTCCCGATGGAGCAGGGCGTGAAGCTCCCGCGATTCCGGGGTATCACCCGATTCCTGCCCGTCGTATAAAAGCTCCCCTGCCGCAGCCCGTCGTTCGCGCTCCCGCGCTTCCCCCGAGAGCCAGTCGCACGCCTTATTCCGCGCAATCCGCACGATCCAATGGGAGAACTTTGCGGGTTCCCGCAAGGTATTCAGCCGCTGAAGTCCCGTAATGAAGGTATTCTGCGCGATATCCTCCGCGTCCGTCGCATTGGCCACATGGGCCCGTGCGACGGCCTCCACAACCGGCAAGTAGCGCTCCACCAATGCCGCGTAGCGATCGGTGCGCCCACGCAGAATATCCCGCACCAACCGTGCGTCGTTTGTGCTTCGAAACCATTCCATAGCAAAACTCCCTCGATGTTTATACTATAGTCTGTGGTCGAAGGGTTTTTGTGACGAAAAACTTTCGGGGAGCCGCTTCGGGGACTGCCTCCGCGCGGTTCACCACGTGCAGCGCCGCTTACCGTCGTCGTCACGACGCCCGGCAGGCATGAAATCACGAATCCGCCAGCGGGGGCTGTCCCCCTCCCCTGAAACGGTGTCCTCTTTAAGAGGGGGACGGCCATTTGGCAACTCGGTTTCAAACCAACAAGACTTGTTCTCGCTGCCGTATTCATCTTAATTTTGCAGGATGTTTCACGCCCTGTCTTGAGTCTTTTACTGCAGTATTCAGGAGGATGCCCTTAGCCCGCACGCCGGTCTTACTCATAGGAGCCTCAACGACTTTCGGGCGACCGCTCGACAGTCGCAAATAGAGCCCAGAGCTCAGAAAAGCGCTCTCTAAGTTCATCATCTTCGATAAGCTCAGTACGCGGCTCATCAACAGGTTGCGGCCAGTGAACGCGTATCATGATCTTCTCCCGTAAGTCCGATGAAATCCCGAGAGAAGACTGCAATTCACACAACTCTCTACAGACTTCCATCCCTAGACCGTGCGAGAATGAGTAATAAGCTTCCGCAAGATCACCTAGTCGCTCTGGGTCAACATAGTCCCCATTCATTAGAGCGGAGTGGACATGGGGGTCTCCGCCAAACCCCGCATATTGTGAAAAATGCCGCGCCAAGGGAATATTGCCAAAGAAATCCGTCATGCAATCTCTGATGCCCAGTCTATATTTTTCTGGATTCCTCACATAGTCTATCAAATCGTCAACGCGTTTGTGTGACCCCTTAAATGAATAGTCGAAAAGGTTCTGAAACGACTTTGGAATTTTTGAGTCGGACGATCTAAACAAGCATCCCAACTCGCTCCATCTTGCCTTGTGCGACCTTTTTCTATCCTCATAAACCCATCTGTTCCTTTTTGTCAGCTTGGCGATAACGGGTTTATTGTATCCAGTATATATCTTTCCCGATTGCCCTCTTGAGAGTCCGCCTTGATTCTCAACTCTAAGGGGTGGCTCGTCTAACCAAAGCCTTCCGTTTAGCGCTAAGAATGCTCCGACGGTGTGATAGGCTGCGGTATAAGACATCGCCACACTCGGGGCATACAATTTCAGTTCTAAGCTTGACTGCGCTGCAATCAGAAAGTTAATAGAACGAAAATAATTAGCCAAGGCTATTGGAACCACATAGAATCCCAAGTAATCTTCTTGCAGGCATACAAGTGATGGCTCAGAATCGAAGGCCGGAGTATTGAAGAATCCATCGACATCCAGTTCCATAATAGGGAAATCTTCTACGGCCAGGCACCCACTTTTTATCTTCTTCCACAGTAGGCCATGCACTGATTCAAATACGCTCACGATGTTTCGCCCCTTTACTGCACAATTTACGTGCTCATCTGCGACATACGATACCTCGTTATAAGCTTATACATTTTCGCCGGTCAACTGTGATCAGTCTCCGTATGACATGTCAAAATTCCCCGCTGCGCCTATTGCCGCACAATCACCGCCGACCAGTCTTCCGCAAGGCGGAGTTCGGTGGTGGTGATGCCGTCTTGCTCCACGAAGGGCGCGTCAAACTCCGTCACCGCTTCGCCCTGGCCGTTGTAGACGTGCACTTCATGCTGTGAAGCATCACCCCAGCCGTAGACGCCGCTGACCTTGGTCACGATGCGTTCTTCGCCGAGGATGTAGCCCTGATGAATCTCCATGGGGGTAATGGGGAACATCTGGCTCGTGATGGTTTTGTGGGTCGGCGTCACGGTCATGTCATTGTACCAGTGGTAGACGCTGCCGTAGTCCAGCGCCGCGAGCATGGTCTCGTAGGCGTGCTGCTGACTCCGTTCGGTGTGGTGGTCACCGAGGGCGATGGGCGAATACAGGTGCCCGCGCGTGCAGTTGGTGATGCTCCCGGTTTCGATGAAGCAGGGGAAATTCAGCTCCGCCATGGCGCGGGTATAGGGCGACCCGTTGCCCACCAGGGGACCGCGGGACTGGAAGTATTTCGCGAGGCGCACACGCCAGTCTTCCGTCAGCAAGGTCACGGAAGATTTCAGCCCCCGTATAGTCATGGTCGTGGGATCGATGTCCCCGCTGACGCTATCCCAGGGCTCGCCATAGTGATATTGGACGTTGCTGTATTGGTGCTCGTCCCAATAGACGCCATCGGCACCCAATTTATCGAGGATAATATCCACGTTCTTCCGAATGGCCGCGCCATAGGTGTTGTCCGTCATGGGCAGGTAGAGGCGCTGGGTCTCTTTGCCGTAGTTGGCCTGGCTGCCATCGGCCTTGAGGGTCCGGGCGTCGTGGAAAAGGGTCTCTCCTTCGTCCGTCGTGTCCAGGAAGCAGTGGAAATACACCATGGACTCCCCTTCGGGATAGAGGCGTTTCCACCGTTCGAAGGCCACGGGATAGCGCTCGTGGTCCACCTGTTGGAATGCCGTGCCGTGGCTGTAGCGTCCCTTGTAACTGGCATGAATGGTGGCGCAGATATACTTGGGATTCTTGTATTCCAGGAAGCGGGTCATCTGGTCGTCGCTCCAGGCCTCGGTCAGGGGGCCCGCCCGCAGGAAGGCAAAGCCGCCATCGATGAGGAAGTTGGACCCCATCATGCGCCGGGCCGAATTAATGAAGCGGTAGTAGTCCGGCTGTTCCACGGGCACGATAATCCACTCGGCCGTGTAGGTGGCCCCTGGTGGCAACACGAGGTTGTTGTCCGCCACGCCGACCGAACCCTCGACGCCGTAGTTATTGCTGTGCACCCGGAAGACATCGTCGGAGGCAATGAAGCCGAGGCCCCAGTTATCCGACGCCGCAAAGGTCGTGCAGTTCGCGGGCGTACTGGCGCGGCCACTGCGGCTCGTTTGCTCGAGACCGGCGATCCAGAGCTTCTTCACCTGGTCGCCCAGATTGGCCTGGTGGCGGTGCATAATGCCGAGATTTTCTTCGGTCCGATTAGTGAAGGTGTCATAGACCACCACCCCTTCCGCCAGTGCTTCGATACGGCGACTGTGGCGGAAGTAGTCGTTGCTGCCATGGACCCACGCGGGCGCGGGTGTGGAAAAACGGCTCTCCACCACCACAGACGTGTCGCCAAACTGGAGGGCAATCTTTGCGTCGGGTTGCTGCTCCACCGTGTACGCCGTGCGCAGATCGTGGCGGGGCCTAATCGTGGGGATGGGCCCCGTGGGCGCGGGCGCTTTGGCCTTCGCCGCCACGGCGGGCACCTGATAGACCAATTCGGCCTGGCCGGCATGAAGGGGATTCGTCACCCGGTCGTCGACAGCGTTTTCCACCTTCAGGGAGTTGGTCCCTTCCACCAGCAAGTCCGTGATGTCGAACTCGAACAAGCAGGGCACCACGTCATCGAGAAGACCATAGTGGCCGTCGTGGTTGGGCGCTTCGAAATCGGGACTGTAGTAGGTGGACATACGGTCTGAGGCATACATGGTGTACACCTGGCCGCCCCGGGAATGCTGGCGGAGCTTCTTGTTCAAGAGCCGGTCACCGGTAAGCCGCTGTCCGTTGAACTCCAGCCGCAAGGCCTGGGTGTAGCCCGCCACCTTGGGGGTATCCATCCGCGCCATGAGGCGGAGCACGGCCTGTCGCCCTTCGGGCAGGGGCGCCGCTTCAAAGGTCTGCTCCGTGCTTTCTGCGAGGGCCAGCTCCACGGCATCAAAGAGCGGGAAGCGGGTCGCTTGCGCTATCGCCACGCCATCGGCGCCGGCCAGCGCCATGGGGCGTAGGCGACTCCGCTCATGGGCCCAGGCGGCCGTGTCCGACGTGAGCATGGACTCTTGTTTCGGCTCCACGTTGTCCGTATCGCTCAAGCCCACTTCGATGGCGAGGGGCAGGTTGGCTTCGGGCGTCACGCCAAGGACGGTCCAGGGGATGGCCGCTTCCAGGACCCAACCGTTTGCGGTCTTCGTCGAAGCCACGAGCACACCCGTCACGGGATGACCCGAAGGCTTGAAGAAGAGGGCCTCCGGCGCCGTATCGGCCAGGGCATCGCCGGTCGTGCCGAAGTTTCCCGGGCTCAGGGCCAGTTGAAATTGACCGTCCCCAAAGGCTTCCCTCTCGGGCGCGGCATCGGGCTGGACGTCGATATAGAGTTCCACGTGGTCCCCCTGCCAGATGCCCGCCCCCCGCTGGGCCTGGGCGATGGCGTCGTCCGTCACCGTGGCGGCGAGGAAGAGATACTCGGCCCGCCAGGCCAATTGGACCACGCCGCTCATGTCGTCCGCGTCGGTCCACGAGCCCTTCCCGAAGACTACCTGCGCGGGTTGATTAAGCACGAGGGTGTTGGGCACGCCAGACCAGTCGCCGAGTTCGCCATCGACGGCAATGGGCGGGTCGGGTTTAAGGGGGATACCGTGGAGACTTTGGGCGAGGGCAAGGGGAGCCATGGCGAGGAAGGCCATCAGGGGGAAAAGGATGCGTTGCGTCATGGGAATACCTTCTGAGACGTGGGACATGGGACGACAGAAAGGACCATGGTGGCATATGGCGGGGGTTGGTTCAACGATAAACAGGAGAGACGACGCGCCGTGGCGGTGTTGAACGACGCCCCACCCTTACAACAAGCCACTCCCTGGAGTGTGGCCGCTTGCTGCTACCCTTATTCGGGGAGCTTGCTCCCCGCCCCAGGAAAAGTGCCCCCGGTCTATGCACCAACGGCCAGGCAGGGGCACGTCACCTCCATACATCCCGCAAGCAAGCTTGCTCAAGAAAAGCGTAAGCAAGCTTACGCACTCCAAAGAATCCCCACCCTTACAACAAGCCACTCCTTGGAGTGTGGCAGCTTGCTGCTACCCTGATTCGGGGAGCTTGCTCCCCGCCTCAAGACACGTGACCCCTGACTATGCACCAACGGCCGGTTTCGGCTGTCATCGCCTCTCCTAGCGCACGATGCGGAGATACCGGATCGCGCGGCACGGTTGGCAGGATTCTTGTCAAGCCCCTACCGATGGCGAACTAAAAAGGAAAAATGCCCTTGCCCATAGTCCCGCGCGAAGGCTACCCGCGCATCGGTCGAGTCCCCCACCCCTTCGAGGCGTCTCCAGGCTGTTTGGAGATACCCATCAAGCCGCCCCTCCAGCAACGTCAGCGTGTCACCGTCTACCCGATCACCCCATTCCTGGCGCAACGTGGCCCGGCGCACTTCCAGGTCAGCCAGCTGTTCCCGCCACCCTTCCACCGACCCGTCGCTCTCCTCCACCGATTCCACCGTAAGCCCCACCTCTTCGAAACGTCTCACGTACTCCCCGAAGCGGCAGTACGTTCCCATCATGTCGCTGTAGTGGGTGTGATTCTTCAGGGCCGTCGCCAGGGGCTGGGCTTCAAAACGATCGAGGAGGGCGATGCCAAAGAGCTGCAGGTGCGGATCGGAGTATACACTGGACAGGGCAAAACCATTGGGAATGGTCACATAGCCCACACCCCCTTCCGGGCGAATACACCGGGACAAGGTCGCAAAGGCCCCGTCGAGGTCTTTCACATGCTCCAACACTTCCTCGCAAAATACCAGATCGAAGGCTTCGGCGGGATCGGCTGCTGCCTCCGGATTTTCCATGTTCTCATCCCGCACGGAAACCCGATTCGAATCCACACCACAGGTGCGCACATTGACCTCGGCCAGTCGCCGTTTATCGGCATTGATCTCCCAGCCTTCGGCGTAGGCCGCTCCGGCCGTCAGCGCTGCCACCAACGAGCCTCCCGAACCACTGCCCAAGTCGAGGAAGCGACCGCCTTCGAGGCCCCGATCTTCGACGCGTAGCCCTTCCGCCACCATCGCCACATGGGCCATCCCGTTGCGGTTGGTGCCCAGCAGGTACCCCGTGAGTTTTTCCCGAAAGGCCGGATCACCGGCAGACGGGTGGACATCTACCAGGGCTTCCACCGCCTCGAAATAGGCCTGTGAAATCTGATTGTGCTGGAGCAGCGCGCCGTGGTCATCCCCATCGTAGTCCCGGAAACAGAGGGATGGCTCGGCGATGCGAAAGCCCGACGCCCCGACACGGGCCACGATGAGCAGTCGTATTTCGGCCAGGGGCTGGGCGGGACACAGGATATCCCGGTGCAAGGTATGCCAGGCCCCATCGCCGGGATGATGGAGTTGATAGACCTTTCGATCGGAGGGGTCATCCGGGTTGTGGTGGAGATAGACGTTTACCCCCACCGGTCCGGATTCATCGGCCCATAGCGGAACGGTGACAGACAACCGCCCTCCGGCCCAATCTCCGCCAGTGATGGTGCAATCCAGGTGGCCGTTTACCGATGAATTCTGCACCTGAAAGGACAACACATCGCCGTCGGCCGTCGCCGAAGGCTTCAGATTGTGGCACTGCCAGGGCGAATCCTCGTCCAGCGGCAGGGTCAGTGCACGGAGTAGCTCATGATCAGTCATCACACCATAATTCCCATTAACCCTACCGTATCACCCTCCCATAGCCCGACACCAATTGCCACATTACAACTTTGTCATGTTCACGGCCGGGTTACTGTCATTTAACTGGGGCACACTGGGTGCGAAGGCGAAAACGGCTCGAAGCGTAGAAGGGAGTGATGGCGATGAAAGTTCAATGTTGTGTCTGTAAACGAACGAAACGCGATGGCACCTGGCAGCCCGCGTTACACATCGACAATGAGGCAAGCCACACCTATTGCCCGGATTGCAGCCGAAAAGCCCTGGCAGAGATCAAGGCCTTCAAAAGAACCCGGAGACCACGTGCCGCCCGCACGGTTGAGACGCCGCACGTGAGTCGGTCGCACTTTTTCCAACGGCCATGGCAGATAGACAGTTCATTCTAATGGTATGAATTGGCATTGAGGAACTTGAGTGGTGACGGAGCCAATGCCTGAACGAGACAGAATACAATGGGCTTGAGAGCACGCCGCAGCAAGGGTCGCGTAGATTTTGGCACACGCGGCAGGGTTCTTCTGTCACCGGTTCTTTCGCCCGTCTCGGCTTCTGAAAGTCCTGCTCTCCTACTACCGCCCGGTGTGAAATTTGAAACCAGCGAGCATGACCGAGAAGTACAAGATAGGGGGCGGACCTTCAGCCCTTGAATCCTTGTATGACGCCGGTTCATGGGCCGTTGGCCCATGCTGGTATGTTTACAGGCCTTCGGCCTTATGAGATACTCCCAATCCGCCTGTTGCCAACCCTGTGAGCGCCAACGGCGCGGCCACATACCAGCCCAGGCTGAAGGCCTGGGTAAACAGGGCGCTGTTATCACAGGGCTGAAAGCCCGCAACATGTTTTCGCGGTACCACCTGGTACGAACGGCGACATCTTGGCGTCACGTGGTCGGCAACCGGATCATTCAAATACAGCACCACCTAGACGATTGACCCATCACCCGGTCGTGGGACGGATGACCTACTCCACCGGCGCCACGATCCAGTCATAGCTGGGCAGGTGTCGGCCGTCGGACAGGGCCACGCCCACGGGGTTCATCGGCATGCCGTCCACGTGACCCGCGACCGATACAGCCAGTCCCGACACGCCCAGCGCCTCTAAGGGCAACACCTCGCCTGCGTCAGAAACGCCATTCCCGTTGGCATCGCGCCAGCCGGCCAGGTGGGTAAGTTCCCCGCCCCGCAACCAGCCATCCCGGTCATCGTCCAGCGCGGCCAACACGGCATAGCCATGCTCCCAGAAGAGCCACCAGGTGACCGAGCCAATGAGTTGGCGCCCACTGGGCACATCCCGTTTTCCATCGCCGTCCCACACGAGCAACACCGTATCGGGCTGTACCCAGGGCCACTCCTTGCCAGACTCCGTGCCATCGAGGTCGAAGGACACGGTCGTCTCGGGTGCGAGGAGCCGATGAATGGGGCGGTCGTCCGTGAGCGAAAAAATGATAGGCGTCACCATCCGGGGCATCCGTGCTGCTTCGCGGGCATGGGCATCGGCCCGTTTCAAGAGCGCCTTATGGGCCCTTGACACACGGGCGCGTTGCTTCAGGATTTCCTGGATGTAGCGGGCCGCTTCCAGGGACACGGGCGGCGTGAGGAATCCCCCTTCGAGCTTGGGCCGAGAGCCGAGCGTAGTTTCATAGGCCCCCAGCGCCTTGTCTTCCCACGCGATGCGCAAGGAGGTCCGCAGGTCGTCGAACTCCGGCCCCAACGGCTTGGCCAGCACCACCACGGCGTGGGACAGCTCGTCGTAGGTATACCCTAAGCCCAGGGCGATGTAGTCCGTGTCGGGCGCGAGCGCGGAAGCCCGTTGGTAGTAGTCCAGGGCCTCGTAGAGGTCACCGATGCGCGCCACCACGTCGCCATCGTCGATGCCATGGCGGATGGCGGGATAGCCATGGCCGTGCTCGTAGAGATGGAGCTTTTTCGCGTCTCCCTCCACGCGAACGTTTACGTCCCGATTGCCGAGGCTGTAACGCAGGCTGTAGACCCGGCCTATCCGTGCCAGGAGATCCGCATCGTCAGGCGCGGCCGCCAGCTGGCCCTTCATATTCTCGAGCAGCCGCTCCGTGGGCACCTTGTCGTCGGGCCCTACCCAGAGACCGTGGGCAGTGGAAAAGCATCCGGTCAGTACGAGCACACTGGAGAGAAGATATTTCATCACGCGGTCCTCCAACGGTTGGCAATCGACTATCTATCTAACGAGTAAGAGGCTTCCTTGTTCATTTTAATTTTGAGCAGCGGAGGGAACAATCCACAACCACCGGCAGATCCGCAGCAAAAAAGTCACCGGTAACAGCACCGATTCGTAAAACTGCGCATGTACCTGACCAAAACAATCAGTCCCGTAGGGACGACATATCGTAGCCCAGCGGTGAAGCGAGGTACGAGCGAAACCCTGGGTAAACCGGACCACAAAGAACTGAACTCCGAAGGAGTGGCACAGAAAACTCAGTGCAAATTCCCAACACCGCTATGCCACCCCTTCGGGGTTTGGCATCGTTTGTATTCGAGCGCTCCCAGGGTTCGCTTCGCTCACACCTGGGCTACGATATGTCGTCCCTGCGGGACTGAAAGTATGCTGCGTGCATGAATACCAACAACGAGCGCCGAATCGGCAGAGCCGGTGCTTCAGCCTGGGGCAACCTGTTCACAATCCCCTACGGAAGCTTCAAATCCGCGAAGTCCAGTATCCCCTGCCAATAGTCCTGCGTCAAGGTGTGCTTCGTGTCCAAGCGGAACTGGGCCACGCTGCCCACCGTCTCGGGGCCCAAGGCAACGGGACCCTCGAGCATGCCGTCGCCCTTCAAGCCCGGCGCACCGAGAAATTTAAACACCGGGTCCGCCGCCTGCAGGGTCTTCAACGAGCTTTCATAATTGGCCCACGTGTCTTGCAGGCCCACGGTCTCAAAGAGCAGACGTGGTGCCACCATGGCGGCCAGTAAATGCTGGTCCACGGGCAGGCGATTCTCCTGGTGGTCGAACCAGGTAAAGGCATCACAGAACCAATGGGGGAACACGCGGTTGATGCGCTCGGTCGTTTCCTGGTCGTTGTTCCGGCTGAGGGCCATACCGCCCGTGCCCGACTGATGGGGCACCACGAGGGCCACCCGCTCATCGAAGGCCGCCGTCAACAGGGCCGCCTTACCCCGGCGCGAGTGACCAATGACACACACGCCCTTCGCATCAATGGCGGGGTCCGTCACCAGATAATCGATACAGCGACGGAGCCCCCACGACCACGCGGCGAGGGTGCCCCAACGGTGCGCAGGCCCTGCCGTAGGCGGGTAGGCCCCATGGATGCCGTCGCTAAAATCATGTTTATCGGGGTCGATGTCACTCTCATGGTAGGTGGCAAAGGCATAGCCCCGCTCCAGCAGATAGGGCACGCACCAGAAATCCTTTTTCATTCCCCGACCCTCGGCAACGGTCTTTGGACAAGCCTCATGGCACCACGTCTCGTCGTTGTGAAGGACAGCCGGGTCGTCGGTCACGGTGTAGTTGCCGCACTTGTTGAGTCCCAGAAAGACAGGTACGGGGCCTTTCGCATCGGCAGGCAGAAAGAGGGCCAGGCGGATGCGCGGCGCGTCGGCTCCGGGGAGATTTTTGAAGCCGATGGTGACCTGCTTCAAGCGGCCTTTGCCACCCAAGACCGACTGCTCGGGTGCGGTCTCTGAGACCACTATCTCGGCCTCGGCCGGGGCCACACCATAGACATAATGCTCAAAGAGGGCCTTCAATTCGGGACGTCGTTTCGTCATCCAGTCTTCCGGGGTCTTCACCGGATCGCCGTTGAGCATCATTAAGGGGGCGGGCAACTCGGGGCGTTCGGGCAGTTCCTCGAAGGGGGGAAAAGGGGCGGCCATGGCGGACACCACACCCAAGCCAAGACAAGCCAACGCAATCCGTAACAACATGATATTCTCCTCTATTTTCGGCACAGATAAATTACCTGGCTCGGCGGCAACCGAAATCGTGTCACCTCTTCTTCCGACAGAAAGGTGCTGGGCATCACCTCTTCATAGTCGAAGGGGGCCAGGCGCTCTTTAAAATCCACGGGGGAATAGCCCCGCACGTGATCAAACAACTCGGGGTCGGGGGCGTCGTACTCTTCCGTCTCGGTCTGGTCCATCATAAAGGGCACCATGATCACCGCTTCGCCACCGGGTGCGGTGATGCGGTAGAGATTGCGAATGGCCTCCCGGTCATCGGCCACATGCTCGAGCACATGGAGACAGAAACTCCCGTCGATGCAGCTTTCCACCAGGGGCATATGGTGCAGGTCGGAGATAAAAACCGGCTTGGGCACGCCCGAAAGTATTTCTTCGTAAATCCCCTTGGCGTAGTCGGTGGAAAAACACCGGGCCGCCGGATTGGCATCGATAAAGGCCCGGACGCTCTGCTCGGGCGCAAAGTGCAGAATACGCCCCGGCGCCGACATAAACGCAGGGGGTCGGCGGGTCAAAAAGAGATGGAGCAGGCGGTGGCGCTCGTGTCCACCGCAGTGGGGACACTCGGCGTGGGGCACGATGAACTGCCCGCAATCCAGGGAGCGAAAATCGGGTCCCTCCCATCCGCAACAGGGGCAACACACCGCGT
Source organism: Candidatus Hydrogenedentota bacterium (assembly GCA_034669905.1). Classification (GTDB taxonomy): domain Bacteria; phylum Hydrogenedentota; class Hydrogenedentia; order Hydrogenedentales; family JAEUWI01; genus JAEUWI01. The sequence goes on along the minus strand of JAXMOL010000037.1, from coordinate 67,161 downwards.
GGGACGCCCCCAGGCGGTGGCGAATGCGCAGGCTACCGTTGATGGCGTGGGTCTTCAGGCAGATCCATGCCGAGTGGAGACCATGATTACGGAGACGTCCGGCCACTTCACGGCCAATTCGCCCTAGAATCACAGGCCATTTGAATAAAGCGCGTAGCATTCACATCCTCAATCTATGGGCCCGCACGCACGGCCGGCCACGGTGTAACGGTCAAACACGCATTGTGGCACCCCACCGAATGGCGTTCAAGTGAGCTGGAAAGGCCCACCCGCTGGAGTGCGTAAGCTTGCTTACGCTTTCGTGAAGCAAGCTTGCTTGCGGCGAAACCTCCACAATCGCGGGCCAACAACGCGATCCCGGAAAAGCAGCGGTGTCTCCCCATCCCCACGCAAGGGCGGGGAGCAAGCTCCCCAGAGATAAGCGACCGCAAGCTGCCGCACGCCAAAGCGCCCATTTCCAACGATTCGCCTGCGACGAAGTTCACAATTCTCCATTCACTATTCTCAATTCACCATTCTCTCCAGTATGCATGGACCGCAAAAGGGTATAGTGTTTTCACCACCAACCCACCACCAAAGGAACAAGACCGTGGAAATCGAAACACCCCGATGCCGATTGCGCCCCTGGCGCCCGGAAGACAAGACCGACCTGTTGCGCCATGCGGACAACCCCAAAGTCGCCCAGAACCTCTCCGATGTGTTTCCGTCGCCCTACACGGAAGCTGATGCCGATGGCTGGCTGAAGGCCCGTGCCGCCGATGAAGGCCCCTGCACGGAATTCGCCATCGAAATCGACGGGGAGGTCGTGGGCGGGATTGGGGTCGTCGCGCGCGATGATGTACTCTCCCGGACCCCCGCCGTGGGTTATTGGCTGTCCGAATCCTATTGGGGCCAGGGCTATATGACCGAAGTCCTCCGTGCCTTTGTGCCCTATGCCTTTACCGCCACCGACTGCCACCGCCTCGAGTCGTGGCACTACGGCTGGAACCCCGGCTCAGGGCGCGTCCTAGAAAAAGCCGGTTTCCAACTGGAAGGCTGCCTTCGGGAGCGATTCTGTAAAAACGGCGAATACACCGACGGCCTCATGTATGGTCTGCTCCGCGACGAAGCCATGTAGTTTCCCCGCAGGGCCCCGGAACAGTCCGGGAGAGATTCGAAATACAACTATCCGGTATCAACCGGTCAAATCAACAAGAATCAATCGTGCCGCGCGATCCCCAAAAGGTGAGTATCAACGGATCCTGACGGGTTCGTGCGTAAGTTATCGCAGTCACCGCAATCGCACGAACCGGAGTACCGGATCGCGCGGCACGAAAAATATCCCAAGCAGGTCTACCTGATGGGTGAAGCACACGATGTGCCGGACAATCCGTAACCATTTAACTACGACTTCGACGCAAAAAGTGCCTCCGTCACCTGATCCACCCCCATACAACATGCTATACTTGCGCCCCTATGAAGTTCGGCTCCGCAACATTCTGGCGATTCCTTCGCTACGCCCGTCCCTATTGGCCCTATATTCTGGGTTCCGTCGTGACCGGCGTCCTGAAGTTCTCCCTCGCCCTCCTCATCCCCCTTTCCCTCGGCTACGTGATCGATCACGTTATCCTGGCGGAAATCCCCGATGACGAAAAGATGACCCGCCTCTTTCAGGTGGTGGGCGTGCTCCTCGTCGTGTTCATCGGGCGCATTCCCATTTCCTACTACCGCTCGTACTGGGCCGAACTGGCGGGCAACCGGACCATCTTCGACATCCGCAACGCCCTCTACGCCCACGTGCAACGCCTCAGCCTGAGTTACCACGCCAATCAACGCACCGGCACCACCACCTCGCGGCTGACCAACGACATCAACACCGCCCAGGGTATCCTCGACCGGGGCGTCATGTCCGTGGCCGTCGACCTCATCTTTCTCGTGGGCGTGGTCACCTGGCTCTTTCTCTTCTGGAACTGGAAACTCGCGGCCGTCAGTCTCCTGACCCTGCCCATGTATGCCATCGTCTTCGGCGTCCTCAATCCCCGGCTGCGCGTGGCATCCCAGCGGGTGCAGAAGCAGATGTCCGAACTTTCCGGCGAGATTAACGAAAAACTCTCCGGACAAAGCGTGGTCATCGCCTTCGTCCGCGAACGCTCCGAACGACTCCGCTTCTTCGCCGAGCACCGCCGCTACTTCGACGAAATCATGCAGCGGGTCCGCATCCACGTATCCATGTTCCAGTTTGGCGAATTCTTCACCATGATCGGGCCCATCGTGGTCATCTGCTTCGGCACCTACCTCGTGGTAAAAGGGGACCTCGACCCCGGCGAGTTGGTGGCCTTCAGCGGTATCCTCTCCCACCTCTACCTGCCCACCCGTCGCCTCGCCGATGCCTCCGCCGCCGTGCAGATGCAGCTTGCGGGCATGGACCGGGTCTTCGACATCCTCGATGTGGCACCCGATATCGACAACGCACCCGACGCCCGGCCCCTGACCCTGAGCGAAGGCCGCATCCGTTTCGAAGACGTGCACTTTTCCTACCTCGACGACCAACCCGTCATCGACGGCGTCACCCTCGATGTGGAGCCCGGACAGGCCGTGGCCATCGTAGGCCGTAGTGGTGGTGGCAAGAGCACCCTGGTAAAACTGGTCCCCCGCTTCTACGACGTGAACCGTGGTGCTATCCTCATTGACGGACAAGACATCCGCGGGGTAACCCTCCACTCCCTCCGGGAAAAAATTGGCATGGTCATGCAGGACGCCATCCTCTTCGGCGGCTCCATCCGGGAGAACATCCTCTACGGTCGTCGTGGTGCGACGGAAGAAGACATGCTCGAAGCGGCCCGCATGGCCCATGTGGATGAATTCGTCAACGAACTGCCCGAAGGCTACGACACGGTCATCGGCGAAAGGGGCGTCACCCTGAGTGGCGGACAGAAGCAGCGGCTGAGCATCGCCCGCGCCTTCCTCCGCGACCCGGCCATCCTCATTCTTGATGAAGCCACGTCGAGCCTCGATTCCCACGCCGAGAACATTATCCAGGATGCCCTCGACCACCTCATGAAGGGCCGCACCACCCTCGTCATCGCCCACCGCCTGGCGACGATTGTGGACTGTGACCGCGTGGTGGTCATCGAAGAAGGCCGGATTGTGCAAGAAGGCACCCACGACGCCCTCATCAACGAAGACGGCCCCTACCGCGCCCTCTGCGAAGAACAATTCGGTGCCGTGCAGCTGGAAGACCTGGCCTGAGCGGCCCGGGGACTGCCGGGGGCTGCTTTGGATTCAATCCCCATATTTCCGGGTGCCACCCTCAAGCGGAGGAGGAACGACGGAGCTTGTGGGTGACAAAACACGCACCCGCGCCCTTCAGGAGCGCTGATTTTCCCGCCAACAACGTCAATGAATCCCCACGAAAGCCCCTTCGCTGCCCTTCGGTTTAAACACGAATTCCGTCTGGGCCTCCATCCACTGCCGCTGTGCATCCAGCCCCTCCTCGGGAAATCCCTCCAGGATCGCCGCAAGCGTATCGGCGGCACACTGGGCCTCGCTGACCGGTAGCCAACTCGTACCCATTTCGTCAAACGTCCCATCACTGAACAAATACCCCTTCAGGTAGGCGACTGTCTCGGGCGTGCGCAGCAGGGCCAGGCGCTGGAGAGAAAGTGCCCGATACCGGGGCGTATCCATTTCCTCGACGCATGCGATCATCTCTCGAACGGCCTCGGGGTCACCCAGCCGACCGAGAGCGATCAGGGCCGTGCGCTGAAATAGCGGGTTCCAACGTCTGTGTTCGATTCCCCGCTGCACCGCGTTTATCTCCCGGAGAGTCGGGATAGCCTCTTCAAGCCCCAGAAGCCCAACCCATCGCGCCACACCGCGTCCGATGACATAGGGGTGGGTTTCGGATTTTGATGCTTCCAAAATACGCAGCACGTGGGCCTTGGACGCGTCATTGAAATCGCTATTCTTGAATGGCCTGATCAACGCCCATGTCGTTGTGTCGTCATACCCACCCCATCCAGCGGACAGCGCCCGCTCCACAAATCGCTGCCGAATGGCAGGGTCGGTGCTGTTCGCTGCGATTGCTGCGAGTGTGCTTGCTACGGCGGACTGCTCGTTCCTCTCGGCGTGCTCCATCCGAGTGTAAAGACGTGCCGCAAGTTCTTCCTCATCAAACCTTCCAAGAAGGGGTTCCACGGGCACCGGTCGCCAATTCCCCTGATCGTCTTTCAAATAGTGCGCAAGAGCCGCGTCGGCATCGTCAAAGATGGACGCTTGCCTTGCCGAATCAGCGTGCCCATCCGACAAATCCGCCGATTTCCCATCGAGCAAGGCGTAGGCCTCGTCCACCGTTTTTAGATACCGGTCTCCATAAAAGGCGTGGTGGCGGTTACGGAACGATTCATCCATCCCCTTCTTGGGCTTACGATGCAGCTGGGCCGCGTAACGCGCCTGGAGGGGGCCGAAGTCCACGAAATAGACCTGGGATTCGAGGCCGTTGAATCGGTCCCCCAATGATGCAATTCGGGCATCATCTTCCTCGTCTTGCCGTTCCAGTAAGGCAATGGCTTGCTGCTCCATGCCCGATTTCCAGATTCGCGTACCTTCCAGAAGACCCAATCCGCCACCGCCATTGCCCACCGCATAGAAGGAAGTGGAACGACTGTCCGGGTCTGGTCGCACGCGCACAGTTTCGTAATAAAATTGAATTAGCCCCATACCCTTGTAAGTGCCGTTTTTCCTGAACAACTCACCATCCAAGCTAACGTAGCCTTCATCAACCCGAAAGAAAACGCGCCACATCTGCCCCTGCTTCCCGTTGCGGTAGAAATTGGCAGAAACCATAACGTCCAAAAGGCCATCTTGATTGATATCGATGGGAATGACAATTAGCTCGTGGTGCCCGTACGGCGAGGTTTCGGCCACGCTGCTGTCAAAGAGTTGGACGAAGGCGCTTCCGATGGGGTCCTGGGTGACATACTCCTGCGGACTATCGGCGGGCTCCACCTCATCGGCGTAGCCCGCGAAAACCAATACAAGGGCGAAGGCCCCAACCGTCCACCCTTTTACCCAATTGGCAGGCATGTTCATCATCGCTCCAGGTATAGCGGGGGATGCCCCACCTCGTTCCATTCTTCGAATGGGCCACTGAGCCGGTGGCCCATCATAGGCGTGCGCTTGGTTCCGAGACACGACAACTAGCTGTCCTGAAAAAACGGAGTAACACACTATTCGTGTAAATTCGTGTGCATTCGTGGTTTAACAACCCCCTAAAAGGGATTCGTCGCAATCACCGTCAGCTCCGACACAAATCCGCGCGGATCCATTGCGATGGCGGACACGACCGCATGGGCGATCTCTTCGGGCTGGAGTTTCTTCTCCGACGCTTCCTGATTCAGTCCTGCACGAGAAGCGAATTCGGTGATGACCTCACTCGGATTAATCAGCACGACCCGCACATCGTGACGGCGCAGTTCTTCCCGCCAGCATTCACTCATGCCGCGAAGGGCAAACTTGGAGGAGGCATAAGCCGTGCCCCCGGCGAATCCCTTGGTTGCGGCCGTGGAGGCAATATTAATAATCGTGCCGGAACACTGCTCCACCAATCGCTTGGCCACTTCCCGTCCCATGAACATGGCTCCCAGCACATTGGTCCGCCACACCGTTTCCATATCGTGGGCCTCCAGCTCGACCAACATGCCAAAACGCCCAAAGCCCGCGTTATTCACCAACACGTCGATACCGCCCAGTTGGTCCACCGTTTCAGAGACAATGCGTTTGGCGTCGGCCTCCTCCCCCACGTCCCCTGCAATACCCACGCAACCCAGTTCCGCTGCCGCCGCCTTCAGGCTCTCTTCATTACGGCCGTTGATGACCACCTTACACCCCGCCGCCACCAAGGCCGCCGCCGTGGCCTTGCCAATGCCCGCACTGCCGCCCGTTACCAATACTTTCTGTCCTGCGATATCCATGATCTTCTCCTTGGATTGTCTATCATTTGACTGCCGCAACAACACGTCCTGTCTTCTATCCTACTCCTAAACGGCCGGAAAGACGAGGGGTCGAGGCGCCATAATCTTGATGCTGCGCACGCGCGGCTGCTTTTCAGCAATTTCCCTGCATTGCGCTCCCGCCAGTTCAGACCGTATCATGAGGTTTCATCGTTTTTAACCTTAACACTAGAAAAGGAATTATCCCCATGAGGCCTGCCCCCCTCCTCACCGCCCTCGCGCTAAGCCTGTGCGCCCTATCCACCCATGCGGCCGATGACGTCAAAATCGAAAAGGTCATCGGCACCGAGTACCCGGGTGAATACAAGCACCCCGCCTGTATCACCGAACTCGACAACGGCGATCTCTTCATCACCTACTATGGTGGTGGCGGCGAATATGAAGACGAATCCAAGGTCTATGGCATCCGTCGCAAGAAGGGCGAGACAACGTGGTCCGACCCCCAACTTCTGGCCGATACGCCCTTCCGGGGTGAAGGCAATGGCATCGTGTGGCAGGCCCCCGATGGCCTGGTCTGGCTTTTCTACGTGCAGCGCTACGGCGACACCTGGTCGGAAACCCGCATCAAGGCCAAAATTTCCGAAGACGGTGCCAAGACCTGGTCCGACTCCATGGTCCTCGATTTTGAAATGGGTACCATGGCCCGGGGACGTCCCATCGTCTTGAACAATGGTAACTATCTCCTCCCCGTCTACCATGAAGCCGGCAGCGATCGGGAACAGATGACCGCCGAAACGGCGTCCTTCTTCCTCGTCCACGATCCCAAGACGCGGACCTGGACCCCGACGAAGCGGATCTACTCGAAGATCGGTAACCTCCAGCCCGAGCCGGTGCAGATTACGGACGACTACCTGATTGCCTATTGCCGGGTGGCGGGTGACTACGAGCCCAGCACGACGCGCTACATGATTCGCGCGGAATCCCACGATGGCGGCATGACCTGGAGCAAGGGCGAAGACTCCCAGTTCCCCAACCCCAATGCGGCGGTGAGCTTCATCAAGCTGCAGAACGGCCACCTGCTCCTGGCCTACAACGACAACATGAACGACCGCAATCCCCTGACGATTGCCATCTCCGAGGATAACGACAAGACGTGGCCCCACAAGCGGGACATCGGCACGGACATGAAGAACACCTATGCCTACCCCATGGCCATCCAGGCGAAAGACGGCACCATCTACGTGGTCTACACCACGGATGTGCGCAAGACCGTCATGCTCGCCAGCTTTGAGGAAGAGGCCATTCTCGGGCACACGAAATAACGGAACGGGGACTGCCCCGGGGACTGCCCCGAATAGATGTCGACACCGTAGCCCGTGACACCCCGTGGTTTACCAATACGCGCCGCAGCAGTACGGAATACCGGCTATTCGGGGCTGTCCCCCTCCCCTGACCTTGTCAAGAGGGGCCATGGGTTCAACCCACCCACAAGGTTCCCCCGCTGCGCTCCTCTGCTTGAGGGTGGCACCCCGGTATCTCTTGTTGAGGGGGACGGCCCCCGCTATTACGCACTTTACCCCAATCCGACGACCTCGAGTTCGCCAACACGCATACCCCACCGACCAAACGTCGCGGCGCGGAGGCAGTCCCCACAAAAAAGGCAGACGCCGAAGCGTCTGCCGATGAATTCTTTTCGCTAATGCCCCTTACTTCGTCGTGAAGGTGTGGACCGTGTGGTGGCGGTAGGTTTCGCCGGGCTTCAACACCACGGTCGGCCATTCGGGCTTGTTGATGCTGTCGGGATAATGTTGGGTCTCCAGGCAGAAGCCACTATGCTTGGGATAGATAACCCCGTCTAAACCTTCGAAACTGCCATCCAGGAAGTTACCCGAGTAAAACTGAATCCCCGGCTCCGTCGTATGAATCTCCATCACCCGCCCCGTCTTCGGGTCTGAAACGGTCGCCGCGTGGTGCAGGTCGGTGGAGGTGTCGTTCAGCACATAATTCAGGTCATAGCCCCCCGGCACCTGATCGATACGCGCACCTATGGCAATGGGTGCTGTGAAATCCACGGGCGTACCCGCCACCGGGGCAATCTCACCCGTAGGGATAAAGGTCTCATCGGCAGGCGTATAATTCGCCGCGTTAATCATGAGCTCATGGTCGAGGATCGTGCCCGCACCATGCCCCCCCAGGTTCCAATAGCTGTGCTGGGTCAGATTGACCACTGTCGCCTTGTCCGTCGTGGCTTCATAGTCAAAGCTCAGTTTATTGTCGTTGCTCAAGGTGTATTTCACCACACTCGTCAACGTGCCCGGGTAGCCCTCTTCCATGTCCTTGCTGACATAGGTGAACCTCACCCCCACGCCGTTGTCCGTCGTGAACCCTTCCGCCGCCCAAACGACTTTGTCAAAGCCCTTCACCCCGCCATGGAGGTGGTTGGGATCGTTGTTAATCGCCAGGGTGTATTCCGTGCCTTCGAGGGTGAATTTCCCCTTGGCAATCCGGTTGGCACAACGCCCGGCAATGGCCCCGAAGTAGGGGCTGTTGGCTTCATAACTCGCCAGATCCGGACATCCCAGGGTAATGTTCGCCAGGGTGCCATCCCGGTCCGGCGTTTCCAGGGAGACGAGGGTCGCGCCATATTCGATGAGCACGGCCTTCAACCCGTTGGTGTTGGTGAGGGTGAATTGTTGCACCGCAACACCGTCGCTGGTGGTGCCATAGGGCGTCACTTCGATACCCATGGTGTTCCCTTTGTCTGCTGAGGCCGTGATGGTGCTGAGCAGCATCACAGCCGTAAATGCCCCAAGACAGGCGGCGTGGTAAGGCGTTTTCATGAGCCAGTATCTCCTCTCGGAACCTGCGTTCCACCCGGTTTTCAATCCCCGCATACAGTACTACACCGCAGGTATGATGTCGAATTTTGTAAGTACCCCTACTCCACCAGTTCGGTCAGGAGGGCCGCCGCCGTGGCACAGGCGTCACCGCTGCTTTCATCGACCGCACAGGTAATGGCCGGGTCATCGCGCCACGAGAACTCGAGGGCATCGCCGAACTTCTGGTAGAGCCGATTCTGCATCTGCTTATCGGGAAAGCGGCTCGCCTCAAAGCGGAGCACCACGTTCTTCTGGGTCGCCACCACCCCTTTGATGCCCGCCTCACCCGCCAGGGCACGCACATGCATCACGTCGAGCAGGCGGCGCACCGGCCCGGGCGGCGGTCCGAAACGGTCTTTCAACTCGGCGCGCAGCTCGGCCACTTCTTCGGGCGACTGGACCCCGGCGATACGGCGGTAGAGGGTCATCTTCTGCTGGGCCGTCGCCACATAGGCATCGGGGATATAGGTGTCAATCTGAAGGTCGAAGGGCGGCAGATTCCGCTTGCGGATGGGCTGCCCCTTGTGCTCCGCGATGGCCTCGGCAATCAGGTCCTTGTAGGTCTCGTAACCCACCGCGGCAATACTGCCACTCTGCTCGGCGCCGAGAATGTTACCGCAACCGCGGATCTCCAGGTCGCGCATGGCAATCCGAAAGCCTGAGCCGAGGGAGGAAAAGTCTTCGAGGGCCTTGAGGCGCTGCTGGGCGTCTTCACTCAAAGCCTTATCCCCCGGTATCAGCAGGTAGGCAAAGGCCCGGTGCTTATAACGGCCGACCCGGCCACGGATCTGATACAACTCACCCAGCCCAAAGGTGTCGGCCCGGTCCACAATAATGGTGTTGGCGTTGGGAATATCAATACCCGACCCGATAATGGTCGTGCACACGAGGACGTCAATCTTCTTGTGGATGAAATCCGACATGATATCTTCGAGTTCGTGCTTGGCCATTTGACCATGCCCGATTCCCACCCGCGCCCGGGGGACCAGCTTGTTAATCTGGGCGGCCACCCGATCAATGGTCTGGACCCGGTTATGCAGAAAGAATACCTGCCCTTCCCGGGCCAGTTCGCGCGTGATGGCCTCCTGCACCACCCGTGAATCCCACGCTTCGATGGCGGTGTGGATGGGCAAGCGGTCATTGGGTGCCGTGTTGATCAGGCTCATATCACGCACCCCAATGAGCGAAAAGTGCAGGGTACGGGGAATGGGTGTGGCCGAAAGGGTCAAGACGTCGACGTGGATCCGGAGCTGTTTGAGGCGCTCTTTCACCGCCACGCCAAAGCGCTGTTCCTCGTCGATAATCACAAGGCCCAGGTCTTTAAAATTTACATCCTTCGACGTGAGGCGGTGCGTGCCTACCAGCACATCAATCTCGCCCGCCTTCACCTGGTCGATGGTTTCACGCTGCTGCTTGGCCGTCCGAAAACGGTTCAACAAACCAATGCGCACCGGAAAGTCGGCCATGCGCTCGCTGAAGGTCTGAAAGTGCTGTTGGGTCAAGACGGTCGTGGGTGCCAACATGGCCACCTGCTTCCCGTCCATCACCGCCTTGAAAGCCGCGCGCAGGGCCACTTCGGTCTTACCATAACCCACATCGCCGCAAAGCAGGCGATCCATGGGCCGGGGGGACTCCATATCGCGCTTGATATCATCAATGGCCCGGGCCTGATCGGGCGTCTCATCGTATTCAAAGGCGTCTTCAAATTCCCGTTGCCAGGGGGTGTCGGGCATGAAGGCATGGCCGTCGTTTTCTTCCCGGGCGGCATAGAGCTTCACAAGCTCCTCGGTCATATCCTTGACCGCCTTCTTGACGCTGGCCTTTTTCTTGGCCCACGTCTTGCCTCCCAGACGATCTACCTTGGGCACGGCCCCGTCGCCCCCGGAATACTTCTGCACCGTGTCGATCTGGGATACGGGGATGTACATCACATCGCTCCCCGCATACTGGATCGTCATATAGTCGCCCATTTTGCCCTGAATTCGACGGAGCCCCACATAGCGCCCGATCCCGTTGTCCACGTGGACGATGTAATCCCCCACTTTGAGGTCGCTGAACTGGGTGATGGTCTGGCCCGCTTCGAAACGCCGGCGTTTCCGCCGCATATAGTGACGGCCAAACATTTCCCGTTCACTGAGGACGGCGAGCTTCTCCGCGTTGGCCGTAAAGCCCGCCTGGAGTCGCCCGATAGACACCCGAAGATCGAAGGCGTCCTCGCCGGGGCGATAACCCTGCTCTTCAAGCAACTCAAACAGACGCCGGCGTTCCCCCGTGTTTACACACAGCAACTGCACCGTAAACCCTTCCAGGTCCCAATGCTTGAGTTGCTCCCAGAAGTCCCCACTGTGACCGGCCCACCCGGTGATGGATTGCATGGGCAGGTTGAAACGGGGTGCGTCATCCTGCCGCTCATAACCAATCTGGGCAATGCGGATCTGTTTGAACTTGGCCAGCTTTTCCTTCGCCTCATCCCAGGGGAGATGGTGGGCGCTGCCGTGCAACTGCTCCGTCAGCTCCTGGGCCGTCTCTTCGAGGCGCAGGGGCTCATCGAGCACAATGATCGTTTCTTTGGGAAAGTAGTCCGTCAGGGCCGTAAACTGATCCGCCGCACCATGCCCCGAGAGCAGGGCCTTTTCCGAACGGGGAAGAATCTGCAGTTCGTCTTCCTGAGAGACACTGCGCTGGGTCTCCGGCTCGAAGCGACGAATGGAATCGATCTCATCACCAAAAAACTCGACCCGGTAGGGCAGCTCGCTGGAGATGGGAAAGACATCGAGAATGCCGCCGCGGACACTGATATCTCCCCGGTGCTCCACCATGGTTTCCCGGTTGTAGCCCATGGAAACGAAGCGGGTCAGCAGGGTATCCAATTCGTATTCTTCGCCCACCGCGAGAATCATGCTGTCTTCGGCGAGCCGTTTGCGGTTCACCACATACTGGAGCAGGGCACGCAAGGGCGCTACCGCGCGCATTGGGGTACCGGCATCCTGTGCGGCCGAAAGGCGTTTGAGGGTGTTCATGCGTTCGGCGACGATGTCGTCCGCCGGATTCATGGTATCGCTGGGCAGGACTTCCCAGGCAGGAAAAAGGGCCGACTCATCTTCGTCCCCGAAGGTGCTCAAATCATCATGAATGCCCTCGGCCTCGAGTCGCCCCGCCGTCAGAAAAAGGAGCGGCGCCTTGAGCTGGGCCGCCACCTGAAGCGCCATCAGGGTCTTACCCGAACCCCAGGGCCCCACGATTTCGACATGGGGCGTATCGTTGCGCCGCAGTTGCTGCGCAATCTCTTCCACCCGACTGAATGTGGGTAAGGCTACCGCCATGATTTTCGTTTCCGGTCTCTGGTTTCATCGCCCGGATGGCAGACGGACCGCACGCCCCCGTGGTGGGGCCGGGGGCCAACGCATCCACGCCGCAATGCCCCGTGTCCGTAATCCCCGGTCGTCTCAGCCTTCGCCGCGGTCGATGAGCGATTCCCGCTCGGGGCCAACCGACACGTAGCGAATGCGACAGGCAATCTGCTTCTCGATTTCGAGCACGTAGTCCTGTGCGGTCTGGGGCAGGTCACTGAAAGTCCGTACCTTGGTAATGTCTTCCGCCCAGCCGGGCATCTCCATATACACGGGCGTGGACTCATCCAACACGGCATTGATGGGGAAATTGTCGATCTTCTCGCCCTTGAAATCATACTGCTTGCAGATTTTCAGGGTCGACAGACCGCTCAGACTGTCCAGCTTGGTCAGGGCCACTTCCGTCGCCCCCTGGATGCGCACGCCATAGCGCGTAGCCACGGAATCGAAATGGCCAATGGTCCGGGGACGCCCGGTTGCCGCGCCATACTCTTCCGCCGTTTCACGGAGCGTATCGCCGTCGCTCTCATCCATCCGCGTGACGAAGGGGCCTTCGCCGACGCAGGTCGAGAAGGCCTTGACCACACCCAGCACCCGATCAAGATTGTGACCGAAGAGGCCGCCACCGACGGGCGCATAGGCGGCAAGCGCGCAGGAGGAGGTGGTGTAGGGGTAAATACCGAAGTTCAGGTCACGGAGCGTGCCGAGCTGGGCTTCGAAAAGAATGTTTTTGCCGGCTTTTGCGGCGTCATCGAGGAGCACCGTGGTATCGCAGATCATATCGCGGACGGCCGCCCCATATTTATCGACCCAGGCGAGGGTTTCTTCGAGGCTGATGGCCCCATTCTTCCCATAGAGAGAAGATTGGAGTTCCTTGTATTCGATGATGTGGGCCAAACGCTCTTTCAGGCGTTCGGGATAGAGCAATTCGCCGATCTGGATGCCCTTTTTTACCGTGCGATCCCCGTAGGCCGGCGCAATGCCACGGCGCGTCGAGCCATAGGCCTTGGCACCCAGCCGCTCCTCTTCCCAGCCATCCTGCAGCCGGTGGAAGGGAAAGCAGATCGTCGCCCGATCCGACACACGAATCGTGGGAGAAATCCCCCGGGACTTGAGGTCCGCCAATTCTTCGGCGAGTCCCTGCAGATCGATGACCATGCCCGGCCCCAGGATATTGGTGACCTTGGGATTGAACACGCCCGAGGGCAGAAGGTGAAGCTTGAAGGTGCCGAATTCATTGACCACGGTATGGCCGGCGTTGTTGCCGCCCTGGAACCGCACCACGTAATCTGCATTCTGGGCGAGGTAATCTACCATCCGCCCCTTACCTTCATCGCCCCAATTGGCGCCCACAACGATGTCAATGCTCATGTTTCGATCTCTGCGCTTCGCGCTCAAATTTCGATTCCACCCGCGTAGGGGCACACAAAAACCGGCGGGCCACTCAAATAAGGGGCCCGCCGCATGGAATATGGCTGTCTGCTATGACAATCCCGATTAGCGGGAATAGAAACCAATGACCCCGGCCGTTTCCGGCTGGAAGGGGAGGGTTTCTGCATTCGGTACGGCAGTCATGCGGCCTTCGAAAGACTTCGCGGGACGATCCAGGTATTCCGGAATCGCCACGGGAGGATGCTCCACGCCTTCCATGATGACCGGAACCTTCTTGCTCCGCTCACGGATGCCAATCGTCATGCCGGGCTTCACGCGGAAAGAAGGAATGTCCACCTTCTTGCCGTCGACCAGGATGTGGCCGTGGTTGACCAGCTGCCGGGCACCGGAGATGGTGGGGGCGTAGCCAAGACGGAAGCAAATGCAATCCAAACGGGATTCCAGAAGCATCAGCAGGTTCGTACCCGTAACACCACCCATACGTTGGGCTTCTTTGAACGTCTTACGCATCTGACGTTCCATCAGACCGTAGTGCGTACGGATTTTCTGCTTCTCTAACAGCTGCACACCGTAGACAGACATCTTCCGGCGCATGTTCTGACCGTGTTGTCCGGGGGCGTATGGACGCTTGTTAGAGGGGCATTTCGCACTTCCCCAGATACAAGATCCAAGGCGGCGGCAAAGTTTGTGTTTGGGTCCAAGATACTTGCCCATAGCGCTCGCGTATTTCCTTTTCGTTGGACGGGCTAACAAATTGTTTCGCCCTGTCTGATCCGGTAATGCATCGGTTTTCGGCAGGCGCAATCAGACATACTTGTCCCTGCCATATTTGAAGAGTTGCGTATCATACCGACTGATCACCGCCTTTGTCAAATTCCCCTCCCCATCGCCCACCTCGCCACGATCAAAAGGCTATCAAACGCCCCTTCCTACTGCCCGAACTACCGACCCCCAAACCGGTCTCCAAACGCGGTCGACACGGACTTACGGTGCCCTTGCCGGGCCCCTCTCGCCGAAAGCCCAACGGGGTCAATGAGCCGGACGCAGGCACGCACACCATCGCGGCGCGCCTATTTGGTATGATAGCTTACGGTATGGAGGCCCAAACCACAACATGTATTGCCTCCCTATCATGCCTGTGTTACAATGGCCGTTTGGAGGTGCACACGGTGCGATTTGGAAAGAAGACCCGAAATCTGGCGGCGGCGGGCCGTCGTTTTTTTGGTGAACGTGCCACGAACGACACCCCCAGCCCCCTGGCCCCGGCCCCGACGCCGGAAGACACCTATGATGAGGAGATGGTCATGACACCCCCAGCCCCGGAAGAATCCATGGTCGCGGGCGACCCGACGCAACGGCTCTTGACGTCCCTGGGCCGTTTCCAGCGCCAGGTGAACCGCGCCGAAGAGGGTGCCCCCCAGGAAAACTGGTGCGACGAGTGTATGAATCAGCTCATCGTGGGCATCGAAATCGCCCTCAATGAGGGATGGGCCGACGTGAAGGAAGCCCTTACCGATACGGCCCGTGTCCTCCAGACCTATGAAGACGCAGGAATGGCCGCAGACTGTGTCGCCTTCCTGAAGGACAGCTACGAAATTCTCTGCCTGATGGTGGGTGATCTGATCGTAGACAACGTGCGCTCCGGAGTCATGAAAAAATGGCACGAACGCTATGAGCGCGCCCTCAATGATCTCGCCACCCTGGGCCTGACCCTCGTGGACGACGAATCCACACGGGATCGGGAAAGCCAGGGCGATGACGTGGAAGACTTAACCCGCCACGAATTTGAGACGCCAGACCCCTTCGCCCAGGAAGCCGCGCCGGAACCGGCCCCAAAACCCGCCGGTGCCAATGGCAGCGCCTTTGATGAATTGATCGGGGGTGGAGCGGGCACCTTTGGCGAATCCACGCCCCTCGATCAGGTCTCCGACGAAATGCCGGCACACGATGTGGACCCCTTCTCGGATCCGCCCGAAAGCCCGTCGCCCTTTGGCACCGTGGCCGACGAGGCCCATGACGAAGAGTTGACGGCCGCTCCCAAGCTGGACGAGTTCGTCGGGCAGGCCGACGCCCCCACCGGGGAAGCCGACTATTCACTGAGCAACGACTTTACGGCCGATGAGCCGGCCGACACGCCCGACGCCCCGTCTATATTCGATGCGGAAGAGTCCCCGGCCACGCCGGCCACCGCGGCCGAAGACGAGCTTTTCGGCACGGCCTTTGGCGGTGAGCAAGACGAAGCTGTCGAAGCGCCCGTAGCGGAAGAACCTTCCGTGGAAAGCGCGACCGACCCCGTTGAGGAAACACCGATCGACGAAGCGCCTGCGGACGAGGCTCCTGTAGAGGAAACACCCGTGGAAAGCGCGCCTGCCGCGGAACTCCCCGTGGAAGAAATCACGCCGGAACCGGTTGTGGAGGAAGCGGCCCCCGTGGCCCCGGCGCCGCCGGCGGAACCGGAGCCCGAACCCGGCACACCGGAAGCCCTCTGGAAGACGGCCCAACAGGCGATGGCCTTGGGCAATGTATCCGACGCCAAAGTCTTCGCCCTCCAGCTGGCCGCCAATATGGCCCGCCTCGAAGCCGAACAGGTGGCGGCCAAGGCCCAGGATATCAAGGCGCAGATCGACGCCAACGTGGAAGAAGTCACCCATGCCGAACAGGCGGTGAGCGATGCCGAAGAGCGGCTCCGCGCACTCGAAGAACAGATTGCCCAATCCCAGCAGGATTTCGATGGCAAGCGGGAACACGTGCAGCAACTTCGCGAAGAAGTGGCCGGCGTCGAAGGTGCCGTGGCCGACCTGGACCGCCAGATTGCCGAACTGGAAGCCCGTCGCGAAGAAGAACGCCAGCGCCTGGCCGAACGACAAACCACCCTCGATGACACCCTGGCCGAAGAAAGCCGGATGCAGGCTGAAATCGACGCACTTCAGGAAGAAGAGGGCGGTGCCCGTGAGAATCTGGACAGTGCCCGGGAGCGTGTAGAAAAACTCCACGCCCGTGGCGGCACCCATGAAGCGGATCTGGAAGCCATTCACAAAGAACTCGCCAACCGGGAAAGCTCGGTAGCCGATATTGAAAAAACCATTGCCCTCATGGGGGGTGGCGAGCCCCCGGCAGAGGACGGGCCCGAGACTCCGGAATCAGAGGCGTCGGATTCGGGGGAACACCACGATGGACATGACGAACACGGGGAATAAGTATCTCGAAGTGACCGGTGATCCGACCCGATAGGCCACACGGCAACGGGCAGCTACCTAACAGGAAGAAAGGGCCGCATCGTGGCCAGAAAAGGTGAGATTGTCGGGGCCGTAGATTTCGGCTCCCGTGAAGTCCGCGTCATTATCGCGCTGGAAGGCCATGACGGTACCGTGCAGATTCTGGGCCACGGCATTGCCCAGGGGCGCGGCTGTGTCTCCCAGGGCCTTATCCAGGATCTGAGTGCGGCCCAGCGTGCCCTGAAACAAGCCCTCCACGCTGCCGAGAAAGAAGCCGGTGTGAAGGTCGCTTCCCTCTTCTGCGGCCTCAGCGGCACCAACGTGGAATCCTTCATACGCGAAGGTAACGTAAAACTCGACCGAGACGTCGTCGAACTGCCCCACCTGGAAGAAGCCCTCGATCTCGCGTCCCGCGATATCCTCGCGCCGGGCAAACACGTCATCTCTTCCATTACCTCGCAGGAGTGGTATGTCGACGACCTGCGGGTCAGCGATCCCGTGGGCATTCGCGGCAGCATCCTCAAGACCCGGGTCCACTTCGCACAAATCCCTTCGGTCATCGAAGACAATATCGTCACCTGCATCGAATCCCAGGGCCGCGAGCTGGAAGACATGGTCTTCCTGCCCCTCGCCGCTGGCCTCGGGTGTCTCACCCCCGAAGACCGGGAGTTGGGCGTCGCCATCCTCGACATGGGACGGAGCACCACCAGCCTCGCCATGTACCGGGACCGCCGTATCCTCACCACCCAGTGCTTCGATTGGGGTGGCTTTCATATCACCCGCGACGTCGCCGCAGGGCTCCATGTCTCCTTCGAAGAGGCCGATGAACTGGTCCTCGAATACGGCCTGTCAGAAGCCCTCATCCAGCGGGAGATGGACGAGGAAGTCGACACCGACGACGTGACGGACGAAAACACATCGGGCCGCTCCCCCCAGATTAAGCTCAAGAGTGCCGTCCACGGGGCCCCCGCCATCGTGGATCGGGATGTGCTCGAAATGATCATCTATGAGCGTTCTCGGGAACTGCTCCAGAAGGTCCACCAATACATTAACTCCCGGGGACTCTCCAAACACCTCGTCCGGGGCATCATCCTGACCGGGGGCGCCGCCGCCATCCGCAATCAGGAGCGGCTGGCCGAAGCGGTCTTCCAGGTGCCGGCCCGCCGGGGACTGCCCGACGGTATTGACCTCATGCCCCAACCGGTCCAGTCGTCGTCCTTCACGCCCGTGGTGGGTGTGGCGCGTCATGGCTTCGAGTACCGGGCAGCGGCACGCAATGGACGCATCGAAGTGCGCCGTGGCGCCATTGGCACGGTGGTGCATGGCATCGGCTCCTTCTTCGGACGTTACTTCTTCTAGTGGTTTGATTTTTTCGTATGGGTCATTAAGTTACGACGAGAACGGTAACCGAATGCAGAAAAAACTCCCCTCCTTGGAGGGGCCGGGGGTGGGTCAAGTCACGAAAGCGTCCCCAACCCACCCCAAACCCCTGCCGGGAGGGGATTCGTCGGGCACTTCAGGTGAAGGCTTCTGGCGAAAAAATTTTCTCCTGACTTTGAGCCAACCCACTCCCGTGGCCTTGTGAATCTGGAGCAGCACCGTATGCCCCTGACCTTCGCCCATCCTGCCGCCGTTCTCCCGGGCTATCGTCTTCGTAACCAGGGTGTGCCCTTTGCCGCCCTCGTCATCGGAAGCATGAGCCCGGATTTCGAATACTTTCTCCGGCTCCAGCCATGGGGCAATTTTTCCCACACCCTCCCCGGCCTCGTGGGCTTTTGCCTGCCGGTGGGGCTTGTGGTGTACGGGGTCTACCGGGTGCTGATACTCCCCGCGCTACCGGAATGTCTGCCCGTCTATTTACAGCGACGATGGCCCGCACCTCCCACCGTCCATGGGGGGCTGTGGCACATGGGAGTGGCGGCGATAGCCATTCTGATTGGTGCCCTGACCCACATCGTCTGGGATAGCTTCACCCACGGAATCGGATTTGCCGTACAAGCCTTTCCCCAACTCAAGACGACCCTACTCGGTTGGCCCGCTTACAAATACCTGCAACATGGCAGCACGGTCGTGGGCCTGTTCCTGCTCCTGGTCGGCATCCACCGCCTGCCCCTCACCCATGCCCAGCCGGGACGAACTCCAGGCGTGGCCCTGTATGCCGTGTTTTGCACGATATTTTTTCTGACCGTTGGGCTTTTCTATATGCTGGTGCCCGGTCAATACCTGGGAAGGATCGTTGTCGAAATCATTGATGCCGCAATTATCGCGGGCCTGGCCTCGATCGGCTGGTTCCGGGTTACATCCCCCAAACGGGCCACGCCCCACACCCCATCACCCATGTAAGTGATGCCGTCCACTTCTTGCCCCGAAAACATACAGGTGCTATGCTTGGAACGCATAAGCGCCCCTGGTGTCGGGAAGTGGGGAAAAGAATGGGATTCCCAAGCATGTCGTTGGATTAACATACATCCGTGCGGGTCTTTATGCCGTTACCTCCCACCGGAAGCAGCCCCGGTCGGGCCAGGAACGCCCATGATCCCCGTTACGTATTCCGGACCGTTTTGTATGACACGTTCCGGACCGAGAATGCCTTTTGTGCTGCGCAAACCGCGTATTCATTACCTGCCTTCTGGACCGGTAATCGCCTGATAAGGAAAAGACGCTATGGCCACTGTATCCAAGTTTACCGTCGTGCCCCGCCTGCCGGAACGACTGGAAGTGCTTTCTGAAATTGCAAACAATCTGTGGTGGTGCTGGAACCACGATGCCATCGACATGTTTCACCGGATGGACCGGGACCTGTGGACCCAGGTACACCAGAACGCCACGAAAATGCTGGGCTCCATCAGCCAGTTGCGCCTGGAAGAACTGGCCCAGGACGACAGCTTCCTCGCCCACATGGACCGGGTCGCTACCAAGCTGAACACCTATATGGAATCCAGCCCCTGGACCAACAAAAACCCCGAGGCCCCGGAGAATTTTCGCGTCGCCTATATGTCCGCCGAGTTCGGCCTGCATGAGTCCATGCGTATCTATTCCGGTGGCCTGGGCATCCTGGCGGGTGACCACCTCAAAGCCTCCAGCGATCTCGGCCTGCCCCTGGTAGGCATTGGCCTCCTCTATCGGGGCGGGTACTTCAGCCAGTATCTCAGCACCGACGGCTGGCAGCAGGAAACCTATCCCCACAACGACTTCTACAACATGCCCATCTCCCAGGAGCGGGACGCCGACGGCAAGCCCCTGACCATCACGGTCCACTACCCCGAGGGCCCTGTTCTGGTGAACATATGGCGTTGCCAGGTAGGCCGGGTACCCCTTTACCTCTTGGACTGCGACAACGAAGCCAACAGCCCCGCCGTCCGGGCCATCACGGCCCAGCTCTATGGCGGCGACCACGAAACCCGGGTACGGCAGGAAATCCTGTTGGGTATGGGCGGCGTGTTGGCCATGCACGCCCTGGGAATCCAGCCCACGACCTACCACATGAACGAAGGTCACGCAGCCTTCATGACCCTGCAGCGAACCAAGGAACTGATCGCCGAAGAGGGCATGACCTTTGAGCAGGCGAGCGAAACCGTTAAGGCCGGCAGCTTCTTCACCACCCACACCCCCGTGCCTGCAGGGAATGATATGTTTGAACCCGGCCTCGTGGAACGCTATTTCCGGGGCTATTGCAACGAAGTGGGAATTACCTTCGAGCGCTTTCTGCAACTGGGTCGGCAAAACCCCAACGATGCCCACGAACCCTTCTGCATGACCGTCCTGGCCTTACGCCTCTCCTCCGGCGCCAATGGCGTAAGTAAACTCCATGGCGAAGTGGCCCGGGGCATGTGGGCCCTCACGTGGAACGGCGTCCCGGTCGATGAAGTGCCCATCACCTCCATCACCAACGGTATCCATACCCGGAGCGTCATCTCCCGGGACCTCTCGGACCTCTACGATCGCTATCTCGGGCCCGGTTGGGTCAACAGCCCCGACGATCAGAGCATTTGGAAGCGGATTGACGAAGTGCCCGACACCGAACTGTGGCGTACCCACGAACGTCGTCGGGAGCGCCTGGTCAACTTCGCCCGCCACCGCCTGGCCGACCAATATGAAAAACGGGGTGCCCCCGACACCGAGCTTGCGATCTGCCGGGAAGTGCTGAATCCCGATGCCCTCACCATCGGTTTTGCACGGCGCTTCGCCACCTACAAGCGGGCCACCCTGATCCTCCGTGACCCCGAACGGCTCAAGCGTATCCTCACCAATGCAGAGCACCCCGTGCAGTTTATTATCGCGGGTAAGGCCCACCCCCAGGATGCCGCAGGCAAACAACTTATCCGGGCCCTCCAGCAGTTTGCGAAAGAACCCGAGATTCGCCGCCATTTCGTCTTCCTGGAAGACTACGACATCAACGTGGCCCGCTATATGGTCCAGGGTGTCGATTGCTGGCTCAACACCCCCCGTCGTCCCATGGAAGCCAGTGGCACCAGCGGCATGAAAGCCTCCGCCAATGGCGCCCTGAACATCAGTATCCCCGACGGTTGGTGGTGCGAAGCCGAACACCTGGGTCCCAACGGCTGGAGCATCGGCCGGGGTGAGCACTACGATGATTTGGCCGAACAGGACCGGGTCGAAAGTGAAGCGCTCTATGAACTCTTCGAAAAAGAAATCGTGCCCACCTTCTATCAGCGGGGCAATGACGACCTGCCGCGGGAATGGATTCACCGGATGAAATCCGCCATCGGCACCATCGGCCCCGTATTCAACACCTATCGCATGGTTCAGGAATACACGGACCGGTGTTATATCCCCTCGTCCCTCCGGCGCAAGGCCCTCAAGGCAGACAACCACGCCCGGGCCATTGCCCTTTCAGACTGGAAGAATAAGGTCCACTCCCAGTGGTCTACCGTGAGCGTTCGCGCCATCGAGGCCAACGCGTCCGATAGCCTCCTCGTCGGTGCCTCCCTGCCCGTTTCGGCGGAGGTCTCCCTGGGCGCACTGAGCCCCAGTGACGTGACGGTGGAGGTCTACTTCGGCACCCTCAACGCCCAAGGCCAGATCGAAAAAGGCGTCGCTTCAGAAATGGAATCGGAAAAAGAAGTGGGCGATGGTTTCTACCGCTATACCGGGGAAATCCGCTGTGATGACACGGGACAGATGGGTTTCACCGTCCGGGTCATCCCCTACAACCCGGACCTGGCCCAAAAGCATGAGACGACCCTGATTACCTGGGCCTGATAAGGGCCGAACCCACTACACATCCTCCCCGGAAATGTCCTGAAGGACGTTTTCGGGGAGTTTTTTTTGGGGATAGTGGGCACATATCGGGGAAAATCATTGGGGCATCGTAGCTTCTGAAAGAGCCGTGCCACCCGATCCCGCCAAATCGCGTCCCGGACGCGCCTTTGGCGGGTTCAGATGCGATAGGGTGGCACAACCAGGTCCTCTTTTCCACGAGCGGGATGGCGTCTCAGCCCGCCTTGCGCAAGCGCTCCACGTAGAAACGCAGCCCCAGGGCGTTCAGGAAGGCATCCTGTGCGAGCCAGGCAAAGTCGGCCTCGGGATCCTCCACGCCGCACCACACCAGATGCTCCCGAAAGGCCTCCGTCACCCGCCCGTCGCAATAGGCCACCAGGGCGTCGCCCTCCAGATTTCCCGCCGCCGCCTCACGGCCAATGGCCTCCATCTGGTCGATAGAGCGCAACAGATGCGTCGCCCGGGTCGCCAGATCGTCGAAGGCCCCGAAGTGGGTCAGAAAAACCCGTGAAGCCCCTGTATCGCGTATCTTCTGAACACTCAGACGGGCCTCGTCCGGGTCGAATTCCGGCGGCGAGGAACTACACACCGTAAAGGGGATCCCCGGTCGGGCCTCGGGCGTTCGCGCCAACCCGAAGGCATCCCCCGCAAAAACCCCGTCACTGCCCGAATCGTAGATCGAGAAGTGGTGACTCGCGTGGCCCTTGGTATAGAAAAACGTGAGACTTCGGCTCCCCCAGTCCAGTTTTTCCCCATCTTCCATGATACGAACCCGGTCCTCGGGAACCCCCTCGATAACGCCATAGAGCGCATCAAATTCGGCCTCGCCGTAAACGACCTTCGCACCGGCCACCAGCCGGGAAGGATCCACCAGGTGACGCGCGGCCTTGGGGTGGGCAAGCACCGTCGCATTGGGACAATGCTTCAACAATTCCGCCGTACCCCCGGCATGGTCGAGGTGGACATGGGTGATAATGAGGTAGTCGACCTGCTCGGGACGAAGCCCCTGGGCGGTGAGGGCCTCCAACAGCAAGGGCACCGCCCGGTTGGTGTTGTTGTCCACAAAGGCGACACGGTCCCCTTCCGTCACCATAAACACCGCGGCTTTTTCCGGGCTCACGTAGTGGCTGTCAATGCAGGTAACCGAGGGATGAGAGGCAGACATGAAGAAACTCCTGTAGGTCGTGGAATCGGAATGATAACGGCCTTTCCCGTCGACAGGCAAACTGGTCCACCCGGTCCACCGGGAAAGGGTGCCACTCCCTATTGAAAAATGCCCCAGGTACCCTATAGGCTGACCTTTGCTAAGGCAGCGGGTCGTGCTCCCGCGTGCCCACACCCCAGACAACCCAAGGAAGCTCAGTATCATGTTGGAATTTCTCGTATGCGGTCTGCTCGCTATGGGCGTCATTGAAGACAAACCCCCTGTACCGGCCCCGGTCAAGCTTATCTACGATACCGATATGGGCAATGACGTGGACGACGCCCTCGCCCTCGGGGTCATCCACGCCCTCCAGAATCGCGGCGAATGCGAACTGCTTGCCGTCACGATTACGAAAGACCACCCCCAGTCGGCCCCCTTTATTGACGCGGTGAATACCTACTACGGCCGCCCCGACATTCCCATCGGCATGGTGAAAGGGGGCGTCACGAAGCAGGATAGCCGCTACACCCCCATCATCGAACACAAGAACGGGGACACCCTGAAGTACCCCCACGACCTGAAGAGTGGCGATGATGCACCCGACGCGACGGTGCTGCTGCGCCAGACCCTCGCGGCCCAGCCCGATCATTCCGTGGTCATTGCCCAGGTCGGTTTCTCCACCAACCTGGCCCGCCTCCTGGCCTCCAAAGGCGATGAACACTCCCCCCTCAGTGGCAAGGACCTGGCCGCCACGAAGGTCAAGTTCATCTCCATCATGGCGGGCGCCTTCAAGCCCCACAACGACCGCCCCCACAATGAATACAACGTGGTGAAAGACATCCCGTCGGCCCAAGAGCTGCTCAAGGGATGGCCCACCCCCGTCATCATCAGCGGCTTCGAAATCGGCCTGGAAACGGCCCTCTACCAGGACGCCATGAAGTTCGACTTCAACTATGAGAAAGACCACATCCTCGATGTGGCCTACCGCCACTACCACAAGGCCTACACCAACCAGCCCTCCTGGGACCTGACGAGCGTACTCTATGCCGTGCGGCCCGACCGGGGTTACTTTGACCTCTCGGTAAAGGGCTATGCCCACTACGACGACGAAGGCTACACCTTCTTCCGGGAACACAAAGACGGCAATCACCAATACCTCATCGCCAGCCCCGGACAGGCCGAACGGGTAAAAGAGGCCCTGGCCAACTTCGCCACCGAGCCCCCGGTCAAATAAGACGACGCGCTATCCCGACGCCCCGCAGCCTCCCTGCGGGGCGTTTTTCGTGGGTCATCGGGTAACAGTGGAATTTATCACCTGGGAATGGCGAATTTGGCAACACGCGTGCCGCGCGATCCCCAAAAGGCGAGTCTTAACGCGTCCTGACGGGTTCGTGCGTTTCTCGACCCGCTGAATTCGCTAAGGGCCCCCGCATTGCCCATCGCGGCTGCTCCAAGCGCACGAACCCTCGTACCTCGGGATCGCGCGGCACGTCCGGTATCAACGGGGTTGAACATCACAGACCCCTCTCCATCGCGGTGCCCATAAACGTTTCCGCTTCAAGGTGTATCGCACCCTGACCATTCGGTACCATGGTCTCCTTAACATGATTGGAGGAACTCATGAATCGCCGACACTTCCTGGCCGCCACGGGCGGCTTGCTTGCCAGTCTTGCCACCCGGCAATCCCACGCCGCCCCCACGAAACCCAATGTGCTCCTCGTGCTCATCGATGATCTGGGCTACAAAGACCTGGGCTGCTATGGCGGGGACCTCTTCGAAACACCCCACATCGACCAACTCGCGACCGAAGGCATGCGCTTTACCCAGGCCTACGCCAATTGCCCCGTGTGCTCGCCGAGCCGGGCCGCCCTCATGACGGGCAAGAATCCGGCCCGAACCGGATTCACCGGCCACATCACCGCCATTGGCCGTCACCGCCACCCGGAGAAGAGCCGCATCATTCCGCCGCAGGATAAGATGTATCTCCCCCACGCGGAAGAGTCGCTCGCGGAACTCCTGAAACCCCAGGGCTACGTCTCGGCCAGCATCGGCAAGTGGCACCTCGGCGAAGAGGGCTATTGGCCGGAAGACCAGGGCTTCGACGAAAATATCGGTGGCTGGACCCATGGCTCCCCGCCCACCTATTACTACCCCTACAAGAAACCCCAGAAGAAGTGGAATCCCGACATCCCCACGTTGGCGGAGGGCAAGCCCGGCGAGTATCTCACAGACCGGCTGACGGACGAGGCCATCGGCTTTATCGAGCGGCAGCAAGCGCAGCCCTTCTTCCTCTACCTCACCCTGTACGCGGTCCACACCCCCCTGGAAGCCCCCGGGAACCTGGCGGACAAATATCGCGAGAAATTTGCGGGCAAAGACACGGGCATCCACCCCGCCTATGCCGCCATGGTAGAGAATATGGACCGCAACATCGGGCGCGTGTTGGAACGCCTGAAATCCCTGGGACTGGAAGAGAACACCCTCGTCATCTTTACTTCCGATAACGGCGGACTGGAGGACAGCGCCGTCCAGAAACCCCTCCGGGAAGGCAAGGGGACCCTCTACGAAGGGGGCATTCGCGTGCCGTTGATCGTCAAGTGGCCCGGGCATATCCCGGCCAACCAGACGACGGACCAGCTTTCCATGGGCACCGACCTCTTCCCCACCATCGCGGCCGCCACAGGTGCTACGCCCCAAGACCCCACGCAACTGGATGGCTATGATCTCACCCCCACCCTGACCGAAGGAAAGACCGTAGCCCGCAAGCCCCAGGTCTGGTATTACCCCCATTACCACAGCAAATCCATGCGGCCCGGTGCCGCCATACGCAAGGGGCGCTACAAGCTGATCGAAACCTATGACCCCGTCGATTTGGCCCTCTATGATTTGGAAGCCGACCTGAGCGAAACCACCAACCTGGCGGAGAAAATGCCCGACAAGGCGAAAGAACTCCTCGCGGACCTCCACGCCTATCTCGATGCGGTCCTGGAAGTACGCCACACGCCCAACCCCGCCTGGGATGGACAGGCCTGATTCGCCCCACAGCACGAAAGCCCCCTTCATGATTGCCCGTTCTATCCTTCCCCTCCTCCTGATGTTCAGTCTCGCAACCCAGGGGGCCGAGCCCCTGCGCACCGACTACCACCCCCTCTTCGAGAAGCTCCGCGACACCCCCAAGGCCTCGCCCCTGGCCCGGGCCTTCGCGCTTTTTGTGCTTGAGGAAGATGGCCCCGCTGCGAACGCCCACCTGGAGACGGCCTTCCAGGAAGCCCTCGGGGATCACGACGCCCTTTCCCCCACCGTCGCCGATGAACAGTTCAAATGGCAGATGCGCACGTGGGTCCGCCTCTATTACCTCTTCGGACCCCACGGCACGGCACGGCCGGGCGCCCTGTCGGAAGTCAACGTGGACCGCATTGAAACGCTCTTCTGGAACTATGCCCTCGCAAAAAGCACGGTCGCCCGGGCCGATACGAAGTATGTCTGGTTCATCCAGGGCAGCGAAAACCACGACCTCATGGATCTGGGCAATGCCTTCCTCGCCATTCAGGCCCTGGCCCAACGACCAGCATGGGCCCCGCGTACCCTCTCCGATGGCTTCACCCTGGCCGATCACCGCGCCGCCTGGACGGCCTATTTCAACCGCTACTGCATCGAGCGCTTTCGCCACGGCCTCTTCATCGAATTCGGCTCGCCGATTTACGGCAAGTACCTCATCCCCGAACTGGTGAACCTCCGCGATTTCGCCGACAACCCCCGCCTCCAGCACAATGCCCGCGCCCTCCTCGATCTCTGCTGGGCAGACTGGGCGGTGGAGCAGTTGAAGGGTATCCGCGGTGGGGCGAAGGCCCGCTGCTATCAGGGCAAGTATTCTCAATTCGGTGCGCGGGACAGCTGGTATATGATGGGTAATCTCCTGCTGAAACAAAACGGGTGGGACGAACCGGGCAATTTCACCCATCCCATCATGGGCTTCGGCCTCGTGCTGGCCACCTCGGACTACACCCTGCCGCCCCTCATCGCACGCCTGGCCACCGAAACGGAGCAACGGGGAAGCTACGCGTACCAGTCCCGCCGTCCTGGCCGCATGACCCATGTGGACCCCCAGCCCCCCAAAGTCGACCACTCCTGTTGGTATCACTTCGCCCGGGAGTCTCGCTTCATCCGCTATACGTGGAGCACGCCCGACCATATCCTGGGCTCCTACACCCTCGACCCGGCCCTGCGGGAGGACTATCAAATCTACCCGGCGGAACCGGAGCGGGCGGATGGGCGCTATGCCGCCATTTCGACCCAGAACCTGTGGCAGGGCCTCACCTTCAACACGGGACCCGACGCGCGCATCTATTTCGAGTGCGAGGGCAAGGTGGCGAAAAACGACCCCGCCGTTTCCACGACCTACGTGCAACACATCGCGGTCCAACATGAAAACGTGCTGCTCCTTCAGGCGAATCGCAACTATCCCCCCATCACGGGCCTGAAGGTCTGTTTTGCCACCGGCATGAAAGACCGCCTCGTCGAACGGAAGGGCTGGCGTGTCTTGGAAGAAGGCGACAGCTATGCCGCCCTCCGGATTTTCCAGCATACGGAAGACCCTGTCACCTGGCTGAACGACCGCGAGCTTCGTACCGGATCGGCGTTCGACCCTGTCGCCCTGGTAACGGGCCGAAAGGCTACCTTCGCCACGTTGGACGATTTCGCGGACTACCTTGCCGGCCACAGGTGGGCCATGGAGAACGGCCAGTTGACCTATCGCTTCCCGGACCGCTCGGGCACAGAGACCAGTCTGGGGCTTTTCCTGAAGGAAGCCCGAGTACCTCGGAAGCACGGTGTCCCCGTGGACTTGGCGCCCCGTCGCTATTACGACAATCCCTTCTTTGCAGAGAGCTCCAACAGAGATTCGGTGCGCATCACCTTTGGAGGAGAAAGCCATGAGATTGCTGTGCAGCAATAGCCGTAGCGGATTTATATGTAGCGTTGGGTCATTTAGTTTTTGAGAAAACCGCAATTGATATTGTAAAAAACTCCCCTCCTTGGAGGGGCCGGGGGTGGGTCAAGTCACAATAGGCGACGCAACCCACCCCTAACCCCTCCCAGGAGGGGAATCGTCCGAAACTTCAGCTAAAACTTCGCTGGCAGGAATCGATACCCCGATCCATAGTCGAACTCTGCAACTACCGCACGCTATGAAGACATGACACA
Organism: Candidatus Hydrogenedentota bacterium; assembly: GCA_034669905.1. Lineage (GTDB taxonomy): Bacteria > Hydrogenedentota > Hydrogenedentia > Hydrogenedentales > JAEUWI01 > JAEUWI01. The sequence goes on along the minus strand of JAXMOL010000037.1, from coordinate 38,808 downwards.
ACCCCAAGGAGCCCCGCCCATGAAATGGTTCAAACGATTCCTCGTCGCCAGCCTCGTTGCCCTGGCCGGTGCCGCCGTCTATGTCTTCGGAATCCTTCCCGGCAGCGTGGGCAAAAACATGAACGGTGTTCGCACTACCCCTCCCTACACGGTTTCCACCGAAGCCACTACCCTCCACCAGTCCCTCGTCATAGCCGACCTCCACGCCGACAGCCTGTTGTGGTCCCGGGATCTCTCCCGCAAGGGCCGCTGGGGCCAGGTCGATATCCCCCGACTCCGCGAAGGCAATGTGGCCATCCAGGCCTTTACCGTTGTCACTAAGTCCCCCGAGGGACAAAACATCCACGCCAACGCCTCCGACGCACGGGACAAGATTACCCAACTCGTCATGGCCCAACGGTGGCCCGTGCGGACGTGGGGCTCCCTCAAAGAGCGGGCCCTCTATCAGGCCGAACGGCTGCACCGACTCACAGAGGAGGATTCGGATTTGTTGCTGCTCCGCACACGGGGCGATGTGGACGAACTTCTCTCGCGGCGTGCGGAGAATCCCCACGTGCTGGGTGCCATTCTTGGTATAGAAGGGCTCCACTGTCTGGAGGGAAATGCCAACAACCTCGACGTATTGATAGAGGCGGGTTACCGCATGATGGGCCCCACCCACTTCTTCGACAACGAAATGGGCGGCTCGGCCCATGGGGAATCGGGTGAAGGCCTGAGTGAATTCGGACGGGAGATTATCGCGAAGTTGGATGCCCGGGAAATCATCATCGACCTCGCTCACGTCTCCCCCGCCATGATCGACGACATCCTGGCCCTCACGTCCCGGCCCGTGGTGGTCTCCCATACGGGCGTCCGGGGCACCTGTGACAACCCCCGCAATCTGAGCGACGCGCACATCGATGCCATCGCGGCGAAAGGCGGCCTCATCGGCATTGGCCTGTGGAAGACCGCGGTGTGTGGCACCGTCGCCGACGCCACGGTGGCCGCCATGAAGTATGTGGCCGACCGGGTCGGCACCAATCATGTGGCGCTCGGCTCTGATTTTGACGGGGCCATCCACGCCCCCTTCGACGTGACCGGACTCCCCCTCATCACCGAAGCCTTGCTCGCAACGGGCTACAACGCAGAAGATATAGGGAAGATGATGGGCGGCAACGTGCGGGATTTCCTGCGCAATAACCTGCCGGAATAACCCCCAGGAGCTGGGACACTCCTGTCCGAGGCAAAGCGCACGCGGGCCTTTACACCCAATAACTGGAAGCAGGGAAACTCCAACGCCATACCGGCATAACATCGGCGGGCTCAAGGAGTATTTCACAAGCGGCACGTGCCACGCATGTCTGACGTAGGCCCTGTCTCGGACAAGAGTGTCCAAGCTCCAAGGATAGTGGCGCGGTGAATTCAGCCGCCCATGAGGGCACGTTGACGGCGCATGAATTGCTCCACGAACTCGGTGGCGGGCGATTCAAGGATTTCTTTGGGCGTACCAATCTGGTGGCAGGTACCATCTTTCAGCACGGCGATGCGATCGGCCAATTCCAGGGCTTCTTCCTGGTCGTGGGTCACGTAGATGGCCGTAATCCCCAGCTTCTTCTGCAGGGCACCCAGTTGCTCCCGGGTGGCATAACGCAGTTCCGCATCCAGGTTACTCAGGGGCTCGTCCAGCAGCAGAATCACCGGTTGCACCGCCAGGGCGCGCGCCAGGGCCACCCGCTGTTGCTGTCCCCCACTGAGCTCCGTCACGGCCCGTTTACCCAACCCTTCCAGCTGCACCAGGGCGAGCGATTCTTCCACCCGGGGCGCTATGAGGGCCTTATCCATTTTCTGGGCACGGAGCCCGAAGGCCACGTTTTCGAAAACGTTCATATGGGGAAAGAGGGCGTAGCTCTGAAAGACCATGGCGGCCTTCCGCGTTTCGGGTGGCTCGTGGGTCACATCCCGGTCACCGAAATAAATCGCGCCCCCATCCAGGGTCTCCAGTCCGGCGATACTCCGGAGGGTGGTCGTCTTGCCACAGCCCGACGGGCCCAACAGGGCAAAGCATTCCCCCTGAGCAATGTCGCAGGTGAAATCACGGATGCCCCCCCCTTCGGCAAAGACACGGCGTATATTTTCGAGGCGTACACTGCTCATGGGGCGTCAAACACTTCCGTTTTCCAGCGGTCACACCAGGCCTTTTCGTTGGCGGCGAAATCCGTCCAGTTGATAGGCATGGGCACAATGCGCTGGGTCACCAGCTTGGGTGGTAGCTTCCCCGGATCGATATCGCCCCGGGCCGGCAGCTTGGCATAGGCTTCGGCCTGATGCAGCAACGCCTCCTCGGTGGTGACAAAGTCATAGAACTTTTCCGCCCACTCCCGGTGGGGGGCACCGGCCACAATCGCAATACCATCGGTCAGCACCGGCGTATTCTCCGGCACCTGATAGTCAAAGGGGTAACCATTCCGCACGGCCTGCATCACGATATCGGGCATGAGCCAGACGCTGATGTGCTCGGGATTCTTCTTGATGTGGTCGAAGAGGAGGTTTGGGGTAGCGAGATAATCGCCCGTCGCGCCATGAAACTGCTTCAACCAGGCGATACCCGCATCTTCGTTTTCGGCCCGGGTAATCATGGAACCGATAAAGGTCCGCATGGTACCCGATTCCAGGGGTTTGCGCAGGGCGATTCTCCCCTGCCACTGCGCTTCCAGCATTCCATCCCATGTGGTGGGCATGTCTTCCGCCGTATACTGACGGTTGTTAAACAAAATGGCCAGGGGAGAGCGGTAGGTGGCATGCCAGAGCCCCTCGGCATCCTTGAATTGATCGTCTACCGCGGAGCACCAGGCGGGTTCATAGGAAGCCAGTAAGCCTTCTTCCGCGGCCTGCATAAACATGGTTGAAGGCGCTCCCCACCACACGTCACATTGGGGACGATTCTTCTCTGCGCGAATGCGGCTGTAGACTTCTTTTGAACCCATGTCCAAGAGCTGGACATCCACCTCGGGATAGGCGGTCTCAAACAGGGTTTCGTAGTCCCCCAGCATCTCGGCACCGTGGGGACTGTATACCACCACGACATCGGAAGAAGAACAGCCCATCACAAAAAGGGCCAGTATCCATACAAGGTGTTTCATCGGGAGGTCTCCCAGGTGAAGTCGGCGTTATTCGGCGTCTTGTTTGCGCAGCAGTGCCTGCAACGCATCCATATCAGCGGATATTCGGGGAACTGGCTTCGCCCCTTCCGCCAGACGACCCAAATCTTTCAGGCCGCTGCCCGACACTATACAACAAACCCGCGTGTCCCTGTCTACTACGGGTAGCTTGGAAAGGGCCGCGATGGCCGCTGCCGTGGCGATTTCACAAAGCAGGCCCGAGTTTTTCGCGAGCCGACGCTGGGCCGCGATCAGTTCTTCGTCGGTCACCGTGATGGCTGTGCCCCAGGTCTGACGAATCGCGGGCAACACCGTGTGACCATCGAAAAGGATGTCGTCCGCAATGGCCCCCGCAATGGTGTCGGGATGGGGCCACGGATTGGCCAGGTGTTCTTCCAACAACCAGTCGTTGTCGATGGCCTCTTTCAGGGGAGCGCACCCTTCCGCCTGGACACCCGCCAGTCGGGGTATATCTTTAATGAGGCCCATGGCCTTGAGTTCCAGGAAGCCCCGCCAGATCCCCCCCAGCAGGCCACCGCCGCCCACCGGGGCGACCAGCCAATGGGGCAACGTCGCCCCATAGTGCTGGAACAGCTCGTAGGCAATCGTCTTGGCCCCTTCCACATTCCAGGGCGCGTAAATGCCCGCCGTGGAAAGGTGGTACCATCCGTGGGCTTCGCAGGCGGCCATGCACAGCGCGAAGACCGCGCGGGGCGAGGGGTTGTCCACCGCGATCACGGTGGCCCCATAGGTTTGTGCCTGGGCGATTTTGGCGGGGTCGGCCTGTCCGTGCATAAAGAGGATGGCCTTCATCCCGGCGCGGGCCGCATAGGCCGCGGCAGAGGCGGCCACATTGCCCGAGGACACGACGGCCACGGTATCATGGCCCTGCGAGCGGGCCCAATTAATACCCACCGCCACCTGCCGATCCTTAAACGAGCCCGTGGGATTCCCCATCTCGTTCTTGAGGTCCACCGCACCCAGCAGGTGCTTCGCGGCCAGGGCAGGCGCCGAAACAAGGGGCGTTGCCCCCTCCCCCAGACTCACGATATCCGCGTCGGAAGGTACGGGAAGCAGGGCCTGGTAGTCCCACATCGAGTGGGGTCGGGTCGTGAGGACGGACGCCTCCGGATAAGACGAGAGCGCCAGGCTCAGGGGGGCGCCACAATCGGGGCACGTCGGCACCGACACTTCGGTGTGCAGCGCGCCACAGGAGAAACATTGAAATTGGAAGTGTGGCAAACCCTGTAACATTCGGCCGAGTGTCCTCCACAAACTAGAACAGACGCCCTGGTAAGAGACCAGAGCGCCTGTCAGCATAACTCAAATTGCGTCAAAATCCCAGACTAGAAAATCCAGCCGAAAAGGAAGTTGAAGACTCCTTCTACGAAGTCAAAGATCCATCCGAAGACGTCGCCGATAAAATCGAAGATGAACATGGTATTCTCCTTAGCTCGTTTACGTGTTGTTTATTTCTGAAAGCACACAGCACCTGAACGCAAGGCCGTGCGTGAATACAATACATTCTAATGGGGACAATGTTACATTTTTAGACAGGATGTCGCAAGTTTTTCCCATCAGTATTCTTACTTTGCGCCCGGTCACTCCGTAGCACTGAAGCCCATGACGTCACCCGATATCACCCCGCCACCGCCCACACCCCCCAGGGCCCCGGTGGCTGTGATGGTCGGAATGTTCACCTTCACCCCCAGCGTATGGCGTTCGCCCAGCCGGTCTACCGTGAAATACAGGTTCCCGTGCTCCTGCGCATCCAGGAGCGCCATCTCATAGTCCAGGTTGTTCGTCACATCCCGGCGGTTTACCCCGATGATCACATCCCCCCGCTGTACGCCCGCCGCACGGGCCGCCCCCGTCTCTGTCAGGGCATTCACATAGAGGCCCTGCTCCACCGCCAGGCCAAAATTCCGGGCCGTAGCCGGGGTCAGCGGGCTGGCCTGGGTTCCGGCCGTCATGAGATCAAAGCCCTGGACCAATTGCTGGACGTCGGTGTTCAGCGTGGAGTTGATGGCATTGATAATGACCTGTCCATCCACGTAGTACTGTTGTTCAAGCGTATCCATAACCTTCCGGATCGCCCCCTCACCAAAGCGATGCTCAAGCAGGATGAAGAGCCCCATGGCCGCATTCAGATAATCCCGATCATGACTGGGATCGTCAAACTGACTCCAGTTAAAGAGCTCGGGTCCTACCGTCGCCAGGGCACTCATGGGCTGCTGAAAAACGTGGTTGCTCTCAAAGCTGGAAAGCGCCGTCCTATCGTCCCCCTCCACCACACGCTCCCGGAGCTTCTCGTAGACCAGGAATTCGGCATAGTTGGCCAGGCCCTCACGGAACCATCGGGTAAGGTAATTGGTCTTCGTCAAGGGGCTGGTCTTCTGGTCCGCCAGGATCAAGGGGGGCCGCGCCGGGTCCACCAGGCTCAGCTTGGTGAGCTCGTGGATGAACATGTAGGGGTAAAAGGGGTTGCCCGAGCGAATCGTTTCAAAGTCTTCGTCGCCCTCGACAGTAAAAAGGGGAAACTGAAACGCCGAGTTGGTGGGTGCAAATCCACCGGTTACCGTACCGGGCATCGTATCCCGCCGCAGCAAATAGGCCCGCACCGGCGTCTCCAGCGCACGCCCGAAATGGCGCTCCACATGGGCGATGTGCTGCTCCATTTCCATGGCGAATTCGCCCGCCTGCTCCTTTAAGCCCGCCTGAAAAGTAACTTCTACCCGACCGACTTTCGCCGTGCCTTCGTAATACTGGGTGGCCACGTAGCTGTCGTCCACCACCAGGGAGTCATCATAATTGAAGATGACGTTGAAGGAGGTTTTCTCGGTCTGATTGCGGACTTCGTCGTAGTTCTCCGTGGCGCTCTGCTGCTGCATCGTCTCACAGCCAATGAGAAGCAGGGGCGCCGTCAGGATCAGAAGCGCCGAGGGTACATTTCGGGCGATAATTGCGTTCATCCTATCCCTTCCTCATGGATTACACGGGCGCACTATCACGCACGCACCCGGGAACTCCCAAGTGTACTGCCTCTCCCCCATCGATGCAACCGACCGACGGGCATGAGGGGAGCGCTGGACGGCCCACCACTCACCGGATTCAGGTAAGCTCCCCGAGCCAGGTATCGAAAAGTGATTTCTAAGGGACGCTCCGGCCATAGATGAGGAACCAGGGGTGCCACCCACCTGCGGCGCGTCGTGGACCCTCAAGCGGTGCGGCCTCGCCGCACCGCTTGTGGGTGATGGGACTTCGCCGAGGCAGGAGCCTCCCCGCAACCACGGCACAAAAACCAACACGCATCACCTTTTCTGACGTGGTGTTCCTGAATCCAACGCACCCACAACCTTCCCCCGCTGCGCTCCTCCGGTTGAGGGTGACACCCGCCATCATTCTTGAAACGGTCCGATGGGTGCGGGCAACCCCGATCTACTTCCTCCCCCGCTACAGGGCCTCCCGGAAGAGGGCTTCAAAATCTGCGGCAGAAACGGCCCGCTCGTTACAGCTGTGGCATACATCCTTGACGGCAATTTCCACGAGAGACGCAAGGTGCTCTTCCTTCACACCCACGGCGGCGAGGCCGGAAGGCAGGCCCAACTCGGCGTTGAACTGCTCCAGCCAGGCATCAAAGGCGAGGGTAGTATCCACTGCCCCCTGGAGGCGCACCATGCGCTCGGGCAGGGCCACAGCGTTGAACCGCATGCAGGCCGGGAGCATGAGGGCGATGGCCGTGCCGTGGTGTAGATCACAGACGGCCGACAGGGCGTGGGCACAGGAATGGGTTACCCCCAGCCCTTTCTGGAAGGCCGTAGCCCCCATCGACGAGGCCATGAGCATATTGCCCCGCGCCACGATGTTGGTGGGTTCTTTGACGGCCGTGGCCAGGTTCTCTTTTACCAGGCGGATGCCTTCCAGGGCGATACCGTCGGCCATGGGGTGATAGCCCTTGGCCAGGAAGGCTTCCACACTGTGGGACAACGCGTCGACACCCGTGGCCGCCGTTACCCCAGCCGGCAGGCCCACGGTAAGCTCGGGGTCAGCCACAACGAGGGGCGGCATCATGCGGGCATCGAAAATAATCCGCTTCACGTGCTGCTCATCGGAAATCACGCTGCTGCGTCCCACTTCACTGCCCGTGCCGGCCGTGGTGGGCACACAGATATTAAAGGGAATCTCTTTGTCGACCGGGGGCACGTCGGGGTTGCCATCTTCATAGTCGAAGACATCGCCCGGGTGATTGATCATGAGGGCGATGACCTTGCCCACATCCAATGCGGCGCCACCACCAAGAATGATGAACGAATCGCCCTGATGCGCCCGGAAGGCATCCACCCCCTGGGTCACCTGGGGCTTATCCGGATTCCCCTGGATCTCGCTGTATACAGCGGCCTCGAGCCCTTCGGACTTCAGCGTATCCACCATCTCGGCCACGAAAGGCAGGCCTGCGATACCTCGGTCGGTCACGATAAGGGGGCGACGCTTGCCTTCGGCCTTCAGCAGGGCTCCGAGCTGCGTGCGGGAGCCCGGGCCAAAAATCATACGGGTGGGGTAGTTATACGATGCGGCTTGCATGGGATGTTCCTTCTAAAGGGCGTGGTGCCGTCTTCCCGGATTTCGTCCGTTTGTGGTCAATAAAAAAAATTCTGGCGGTGGCTCAACCGAAATAATGCTTCAACCAATTCTCGAATTCCAACTCGCGGACACCATCGTCCATGATATCGTCGTCGATACCGAGCTGCCAGCGGAGGTCCTTGCGATTGGGCTCAGCCACCAATTGGTCGAGACGGGCCACATAGTCGGCCATGCCCGCGCCGGGTCCAAAAAAATTCAGGCGGGTGAGTTTTTCTTCCCGGGCCTCAATGAGACGGGCCACTTCCTGGAGGTCATATTCGGGGTGGTATTGGACCGCCCACATCTCGCCGTTCTTATAGGTAAAGGACGCGGCCTGAACGTCACTCCAGCCATTACTCGCCAGGAGGGTCGCCCCCTCGGGCAGGCGCTTCACTTCATCATCGTGGCTCATGAAGTGGGAGTATACCGGGGGCTTTCCGGCAAACATGGGGTGGGCCTTACCGGCTTCATTCAGCAGGATCTTCTGTCCCACGCCCATTTCACGGCCGAGTTCACAGGGACCACATTCCCCACCGGCCACCACGGCCGCCACCTGGATGGCCCAGCAACTGCCAAACTGGGGCAGGCCCAACTCAAAGCCTTTATCGCAGAGATCGATGTGGCGTTGAACCTCCGGCTTATCGTGGTAAATGGTCATGTTGCAGCCGGGCCACAAGATACCATCGAACTCTTTCAGGGCATCCAGCGGGTACTCATCATAGGTATCGTCGTCGCTGCTGAGCCACACTTCATAGTCGGCCTCGGGCATATGTTTCGAGAGCAGATCGCGGTACAACTCCCACGCCAGACGCATCCGCACTTCGGCAAACTTTGCCCGGCTCTCGGCGTTGTACCCGTCGGGAATCAAAAAACGCTTCTTGGTGGACATTCCGTACTCCTGTTACTGAAATGAAGGTCGTAAAAAAGGGGGCTGCGCCCCAGGGGGCACGGGCCGATGCGTAACACGCCTGTCCCGACAATAGCTGGGGTTACGGGGTCATGCCCGCAAGAATCTCTGGCAAGTCATCGTAGTTGCTACACACGGCATCGGGCACATGGCCTTCGAGCGGACGGTCTTTCACCACCGTCAGCAAGACGCCCCGGGCGCCCACGGCATGGGGGCCGCCAATGTCGTTGTGGGGGCGGTCACCGATGTGGACGATGTCTTTTACATCAATGGAAAAAGCGTCGGCCACGGACTCAAAAACCCGGGGATGGGGCTTGGAATTGCCGAGCTCATCGGAAAACACAAAGTGGTCAAAGTAGGACAACATCCCCGCGCCGTCCAGGAGCTTCCGAAGATTGGTGCCGGGGCTGAAGATGGTATCAGAAATAATGGCCAGCGGGTATTTCCCATGAAGGGCCTGCAGGGCTTCCAGCGCACCGGGAGCCGGGTCCGGGCTGTGCACCAACTCCATATCTTCATGGAGGCGCACCAGTTCCGCAAATTCAGCGGCGGGCAATTCCCGGCCGAGACCGTTCAACAGGATTTCGAGGCGCTCCGCCACGCTCATGGTGACGTGCAGATCATGCCACACCTTGCGATAAGCCGCATCGGCCACATCATAGGCCAGATCCACCTCTTCCCGCGCAATGGGGGCCGCCTTTTGAAGGTACTGATGGACCAGTTCCCGCCGCGCAATGGGCTTCGGGGATAGACCCGCCGCCGCCCGTTTGGGCTCATCGGTATCGTCGCAAAAGAGACAATCCCACAGGTCAAACGTTACAGCACCAATGGGACGTTTCGTCATGGCGAACTACCTTCTGAGGGTGGATCTTACTCGTCAACTATCAATAGAAAGTCAGGGTTACCAGGGAACGCGCCGGGCAGCAGATGGGCCGCCAGAACGGACGTAAAGTGGATGGTTGGTAATCATCGGCCCACCCAGGAAGGGGAAGGGCTCCCACGACGAGAGCGTAGCATATGGACAACAATCGAGGCAAAAAAGCGCCCCCAATACGACAACGAGGTAGGAATAACAAGCAACGCCGCATCGGAGGGCGTGTTTTCTTATTCCGCCTGGGTCTTCACATCCACCACCGTGATACCCCGACCAGGCACGCGCACGTCGAATTTTGCGCCGTTGGGCCGTATCGCCACGGAGGGAAAGCCACTGCGAACCTCCGCAGACGCAATCGGCTGCCCCATATCGATTTCCGGACGGGCATAGGCCGCAATGCGATTTTTAATGGCGATTCGAAGGGTGCCATCTGCCAACTCCACGGGCATGATATCCACGTCTTCGTCCTGCTCGGTGATGGTGATGGGCATTGAAACGCGTTGCAGGGTCGTTGCGCAGGCCGTGACGAAGTCGGCGGACACCTTGCGGTAGGTCATGTGATCCCAGAAGCCCTCCGGGCCGGGAATCGCCGTGAGGTCGCCTAAGGGGATTTCCTCGCCATCCGCCGCAATTTCCACCGCCGGCGCACTCCCGTTGTAGACCGCACACCACCGTTCATTGGGCGGATAGACATCGCTGAATTCCATGGCGGGTTCTGGCAGCCCGTCTATCTTCCGTCCCACCAGCACGACGGGCCCGCCGTCGTAGGCCATCACACGGGCCAGTTCCTCGGGCGGGAACAGGTGGGCGTTGGGCACCAACAGCGCCCCCCGATACTTTTCCAGGGAATTCACGTGGACCGTGCCCTGCACCGTGGCCCCCCCTTCCATGAGGCGAAAGAGGAGGTAATGGGTATCCCACGTACGGGTGGCCAGGAAGTCGGCGGTCTGTGCGCGATACGCAGCATCGGACCAGACCACGGTGGCGCCGAGGGTACGGACCGGCACGGGGAACAGGGCCCGCTCCCAGCGCTGCTCCAGCCAGCCCCATTCTTCCCGGGTGAGGCCGTCGCCGAGACAGGCGAGAAAGCCGTCGGCGCTCGGCCGCAAGGTCCCGTCGGGACGGGTGTGGAAGACGTTGTTCAGGGCGTAGATCTCGCGCTCCAACACAGTGGGCATATGGCGAATGGCGTCCCATTCCTCCACCACGTCGTGGACGTTGTGCAAGAAAATGAGCTTGGTATCGGGCAGGCACGCCCGCATCAACATCAACATGGCGAGGAAATCATCGTGCCGATCCGTGCCCGCCATACGGGGGTCCATCGCCAGGCCCGCGGCGACGGTCTCGACGATGATGGCATCCACCCCCGTGGCGGCGATGCGCTGGTAGTCCACCCCATAGCGGAAGTAGGCCTCGAAGGGCGCACGGCCCCAGGCCGAGTTGATGGTGGCCTTCTTGCCTGCGTCATGGAGCGCCGTGACCATAGTCGACCAGAATCGGGCCCAACGCTGGGCGTAGAACTCACTCCATTCCGCGCGGCGATGGCGGAGAATAAAATCGGCCCGGGCTTCCAGCTTGGGCACGTCGTAAACACATTCCCGGGTCACAACCTCGGGCAATTCCAGTCCGGGCATACCCGCAAACTGGTCGATCATGTCATCGGAAAAGGATAGCTGATGAAGGGGCCGGGACAGGGGACCCCAGCCATCGGCACCGTGCCACCCGTCGAATTCGTAGTCCTGGAGCGTCTTCACCGTTTTCCGTGCGAACACGTCTTCAAAGTAGGTGCCGTCCTTCAACCGGGCCAGGGGATTGGGTGCCCAGACGAATCCACTGCTCTTGTGGACCTGGAGCACCTCCAGGTGGTCGGTAATCCACTCGCGGTGGGTCGGATCCCGGGTGTACTTGGTGAAGACACTCAAGTACGATTCAACGCCCCGCTTGTGCAATTCCCGATTCAGGGCGCGCACCTGGTGGTTTGTCCACGCCTGCCGACTTCGTTCCTGATTGAATTCGTGACCATCCCGGGAGCAGAACGCCGCCGGCAGATTCACTTCGGTCTCCATATCGGTGTGGGAGAGCATGAAATCGGGCGAGCCGATGAGGATACAGATGGCCGTGGGTGTAAACCCCGTGGTCTCCAGGTACTGCCCCACGCCCAGATCGGGCTGCTCGTTATCGAAGGCGATGAGCTCGGTCCAGATCCACCGCTCATGGGCTCGAAGCGCCGGGGCCTCCTCGGCGGCAAAGGCAAAGCCCCCTGTTACGAGGAACAGACAAGCCATTAAACCCCGAAAGGAGGCCATATGCCTCCAGAACATGTTGCGTGTCATCCGCTTACCATCTCCAGGTTTCGCTTCACGTTGTCAGGACGCCGTGGGACTCCGTGGACCATCTCGTCGTCCACCCCGTCCACAAGATCCACGGTGTCCACAATCTCATCGACTTCATGCCCAGACGCGGCCGGTATCCCCCACCATACCCCAAAATAGTTTTTCCCCGGTACCTTTGCTATACTGTTCGCTTCGAACATGGGGAGCTGTTTGCCTGCCGTCGGGGTGAGGTGCAGCCAACAGTTACACGGACCGAGTCCCGTCCCCGCCGACTCGATACTCGATCGCCAATCACCCATGCGGATGCACGTAAGAAGGAGAACCCATGTCTTTTCCCATTGATGTAAGCAACTATAAGCCGGTGGCCATTGACCCCTTCACCGCGAAGGGCATCACGCCCGAACAAAAAGCCCAATTGTTGACCAACATCGAAATCGTGCGCGACACCATCGTGTTTTTCACGGCGGTGGCCGGTATCCGCGGTTTTGGTGGCCACACCGGTGGTGCCTACAGCATCGTGCCGGAAGTGCTTATCGCCGATAGCTTTATGAAGGGTAGTGACCGTGTTTACCCCGCCTATTTCGACGAAGGTGGACACCGGGTAGCTATCCAATACGCCATGAGCGCCTTCAACGGCGAAATGCCCTTCGAAAAACTCCTCCAATACCGCGCCGCCGGTGCCGGCCTCTATGGCCACCCCGAAATCGACCCGGAATTGGGCGTGAAGTTCGCCTCCGGACGGCTCGGACACATGTGGCCCTTCGTCAACGGTGTGGCCAAGGCCAACAGTGACGGCGTGGTCTTCATGTTTGGCTCCGACGGCTCCCAGATGGAAGGTAACGACGCCGAGGCGGCCCGCCTGGCGGTCGCCCAGCAGCTCAATGTGAAGCTCGCCATCGACGACAACAATGTCACCATCTCCGGCCATCCCAACGACTACCTCCCCGGCTATGACGTGGCCAAGACCCTCGAAGGCCACGGCCTCACGGTCGACACGGGCGACGGCGAAGACTTCGACGCCCTCTTTGACCGCATGCTCAAGTCCATCCAGACCGACGGCCCTGTGGCCCTCGTCAACCGCCGCGCCATGGCACCCGGCATCCCGGGCATCGAAGGCACCCACGCGGGCCACGATGTCATCCCTAAAGATGCGGCCATTGCCTACCTGACCCTCAAAGGACAGGACGCGGCCATTAAGTTCCTCGAAGGCGTGAAGAAGACCAGCGCCTCCGTCTCCTACGTGGGTTCCACCGAAGAGATGGGCAGCAACCGCACCGAGTTCGGCACCATCGTCAACGGCATCCTCGACAAGATTCCCGCCGCCGAGCGCGCCCACAAGGTCCTCGTGGTCGACTCCGACCTGGAAGGCTCCACGGGCCTCAAGGGCATCCGCGTCGCCCACCCCGACGTCTGCATCAATGGTGGCGTTCAGGAACGCGGTAACTTCTCCGCCGCCGCCGGTTTCGGTTTCGCCCCGGGCAAACAGGGTATCTTCTCCACCTTCTCGGCCTTCCTGGAAATGATTATTTCCGAAGCCACCATGGCCCGCCTCAACGAAGCCAACGTTATCTGCCACTTCTCCCACGCCGGTGTGGACGAAATCGCCGACAACACCTGCCACTACGGCATCAACATCTGGCTGGCCCACAGCGGCATCAAAGAAGGCGACACCAACCGCCTCTACTTCGCCGCGGACGCCGGACAGCTCAAGAGCCTCGTCGAAACCATCTGGGACGACGAAGGCATCCGCTACGTCTTCACCACCCGGAGCAAGGTGCCCTTCATCGCGAAGGAAGACGGCTCCAAGTTCTACGACGAAGCCTATCAGTTTGTGCCCGGAAAAGACGAAGTGGTCCGTGAAGGCAGCGCCGGGTATGTCATCTCCTACGGTGAAATGCTCTACCGCGCCATCGACGCTGTCGACCGCGCCCGTGCCGAAGGCATCGACGTGGGCCTCATCAACAAGCCCACCCTCAACGTCATCGACGAAGACATGATGAAGAAAGTCGGCGGCGCGCCCTTCGCCCTCGTGGTAGAAGCCCAGAACGAAAATAACGGACTCGGCAGCCGCTACGGCACCTGGCTCCTCGAACGGGGCCTCGCCCCCAAACTCGGCGTCATGGCCGTCCACAAACCCGGCGAAGGCGGCATCCCCGAACACATCGCCCACCAGGGCCTCGACCCCGACAGCATCCTCGCAAAAATCAAAACGCTCGCGGGATAATCCCACCGCGATAAGTGAGACATATGACGGCCCCGGTGCAATGCGCTGGGGCCGTTTTTTTGTTTTTAACCACAGAGAACGCAGAGAACACAGAAAGATTCTCCTTTTGTGTTCTCTGCGTTCTCTGTGGTTAAAGAAATGGGTGCGAGGAACTACGTCGGCCAAAGCAAGCAACCGCCTGTTGCTATTTCCTCCCGTCCTTCGTGCCCTTCGTTTCTTCGTGGTAAAAAACATTTCGTTACGGAAAACGGCTGCGTTACGTTTTCTGTGGTCAAAAACCGATGTAGAAAATACCGCTGTCCGCGCATCATGTCGACCATTTCCCATTCGTGTTCATTTGTGTCCATTCGTGGTTCCACCGCTTACGTCACGGGAAACACTACCAACCCCGGGCAATTAACTCCCGGTGTCCTCTGCGTTCGCTGTGTTTAGAAAACACCTGCCGACCCTCCCGAGGTGCTGTGCTACACTCCATGCACGGCATCACCCAATCTGGAGGCACCCAATGCGCGCACAAGACACGCGTAAGCGGCGAAGTAAAAAGAAAACGTTTCGACTGATCGCGGCTACGGTGTTTCTTTTTCTAGTCGCTGGTTCGAGCTTCGATATATTGATGGAACGCAAGCTGCGCGCGCTGGAATCCGAGATCCAAAGCAAGGGCGAACCGACTACGCTTGCGGAACTGGACGCGACCTACCCTCCGGTTCCTGATCACGAAAACGGGGCGCTCGTCTACTTGCGGGCGGTGGAACTTCTGGACACCTTCGGCGAAGGAAAAGAGTTCGACCCCGAAGCGGGACGAATTGAGCGCCGACTCGAAGAGAACACGTATTCCCTCGAGACCTTGTCCCAGGCCCGTGAGTATTTACAGGAACGACGGCCTGTACTGGAATTGGCGAAAGAAGCGCTGGGATATACCCGCTATCGCTACCCAATAGATTTGAGTGAACTGCCAGACGGCGATTGGAATGGCGATGCGATCAAGGGCCTGTACGATCTGACCAATCTCCTGTGGATTCAGGGCTTTGTCGCACTGGAGGATGACGACTGGGACACCTTTCTCGATTGTCAGCGTCTGAGTTTCGACCTTGCTCATTCGTTGCAGACAATGCCCTGCGAACTGAATACACGCGGGCTCACCATCGTTCGAGATGCCCGCAGACTCGTCCAGCGATCCATATCGACAGGAAAAGGGCCAGCGACGTTGTATAAAAAACTGGCCCCGCTCTACGAAACAATGGACCCGGATATATTTTTGCGCCACTCATTGCCCGGAGAGCGCCTGCGTGGGACCTACAAATTAATGTCCTACTATCGTGGCGACAGCCCCCAGAAACACGAATATTATGCGCCCTTCCGCACGCGTTGGTGTAGACGGCTTCGTTGGCTTCCAGGAATCGGAGGGCTAGCCCGAATGGAAGTTTATGACCGCATGAAGTTCGACACCGACCTCTTGGATAGTCTGAATCTCGATTGGCATGAACGCTATCTGCGCGCGGCCGTACGTCAGCCTTTCGTCGAACAGTGGGAGTTTTCGTGGCGTCGGGTAATCGCCAAGGCCGATGGAACGATTACCTCAAGGAGACTCAATCCTTTTGACATGGTGACGTGGCTCCTGCACCCGGAAATGCGTGGCCCCGCATACATGAGCCATCCGTGGTTTCACGCAACGGATTGGACGGGTCCGCTCGCAATGTGGGAACTGGAACACCGAAGCGTTGGTGTCGCAATGCTGATAGCAATACATAGAAAGGAGCATGGCGAGCTTCCTCGGCAGCTCAGCGATCTTGACCCGGAAGTGGTTGGGAAAATTGGCGGGGACCCCTTCGTAACCAACCTCTTACAATACAGGGTAGTGGATGGTGGATTTCTGCTCTACTCCGTGGGAGACAATTTGATAGATGACGGTGGGGACCGCTCGGCAGGGGACATGGTCGTCGAGTTTGTAGACGAACCACGCGTAGTTCCCGAGAAGAACCCACCCAAAAAGTCGCGTAGACATTTGCGAATTCAGGAAAAGAACCAACCAGCCCCAGCATCTTGATGAATTCCGAGAGATCGTCAAGAGTAAGCAAAATTGAGATTATCGCGGCCCGATAGCCCAAGTAACACGACGGCCCCGGAGGAGCTTCCTCTGGGGTCGTTTTTTTGTGGGACGGGTGGGACCGTTGGGACCTGTGGGACGGACAACCCGACGAAAGCGCATCAGGCCACCAGGGAACGTCTTGTGGAAAATTTCTGATATCCACCTCAAAGAACGCAAAGAACACAGAAAGACTTTCCCTTTGTGTTCTTTGCGTTCTCTGTGGTTAAAATAAATATGTGCGAGGCATTACGTGGGCCATAGCAAGCAACCGCGGTTACTATTTCCTCCCATCCTTCGTGCCCTTCGTTTCTTCGTGGTGGAAATCTTTCTTTTTGACTGCGGCCCCATCTATCCACCATGATAATCCCCTGACCTGACCCAACAGGAGAGCGTGTCATGCCATCCCCCGATCTTTCCCGACGTACGGCCCTGGCGGCCATGGCCGGCACGTCCAGTGCCCTGATGCTGGGCGCGACAACGGCCCACAGCGAGGAAAAACCCATGAAACGCAAGGGCAATATCAATCACGCGGTGTGCAAGTGGTGCTACAAGGACATGAGTCTCGAAGAACTCTGCCAGCACGCCGTGGCCCTGGGCATCACAGGCATCGACCTCCTCCAGGTCAAAGAACTCCCCACCATCAAACCCTACGGCCTCGTGTGCCCCATGGTTGGCGGACCTGGCAGCATCACCAAGGGCTGGAACGACCCGTCCCTCCATGACGCGCTGGTGGAGAACTCGGAGAAGATCCTGCCCCAGATCGCCGAAGCGGGCATGCCCAACATGATCGTCTTTTCCGGAAACCGGGGTAAACGCAGCGACGCCGAAGGACTCAGGAATTGCGCCAAGGGCCTGAAGCGCATCACCCCCCTGGCCGAATCACTGGGGGTGAACATCGTGATGGAATTACTGAACAGCAAGGTCAATCACCCCGACTACCAGTGCGACAAATCGCCCTGGGGCGTGGCCCTCTGTGATGAAGTGGGGTCTGATCGCTTCAAGCTGCTCTATGACATTTACCACATGCAGATCATGGAGGGGGACGTCATCCAGACCATCACCGATTTCCATCCCTACTTCGCCCACTACCACACGGGCGGCGTGCCCGGACGGGCCGAAATCGACGAGACCCAGGAATTGAACTACCCCGCCATCTGTCGCGCCATCGTGGCCACGGGCTACACGGGTTTTGTGGCGCAGGAGTTCATTCCCAGGAAGGACCCGGTCACGTCCCTGGCCCATTCCATCGACACCTGCGACGTCTGAACCCGCGCTATTTGGAAGCCACCATATCGACCGTGTCACTCAATTCGCTGACCCGGCCATTGGCCACTTCCAGGCGTTCGCTCAACACATTGACCACATTCATCAACAGCTGTCGGCCAATGGGCATGCGCAGGACCTGTTTCAGTTCCCGCTCGTCGATGGTGAAGAGTTTCACATCGCCCAGGGCACTGGCCGTGGCAGAGCGGGGCCGGTTGTTCAGGAGGGCCATCTCCCCAAAGGCATCGCCCACGGCACAATGGCCGATCAGGCGATTCTTTTTGTAGATACCCACCTTGCCCCCCAGCACGATAAACATGTTGTTGCCCAACATGCCCTCGTGAAAGATAGTTTGCCCCTCGCGAAAATGGATGATTTTGCCGCTGTGGAGTACTTCCTCCACGTCACGCGTCTTGAGCCCCTTAAACAGACGTACTCGCTCGGCGTACTTGGCATACTTATCCTGCGAACTCATGGGGAAATCCTTCATACCCGGTTCTCGCCCCATCCCAAGCACGTGGTTTGACTATACCACACGTCCGCGAAAAACGCCATGTTGGGCCACAGTAGTACAGGGTGTCCGATAAGCGGACAGCCCCGCCCCCCCTACGATTCGAACTGACTCTTTTCATCGCGAAGTTTGGCCACCCAGGAATTGGCCGCTTCCAGTCGCTCACTGAGCACGTGGATGATGTTGAGCAAGAGCTTTACCGCCACCGCCTTATCGAGGATCTGATTGATCTCCCGCTCATCCAGGGTGAAGAGTTTCACGTCTTCCAGCGCTGCCGCCGTGGCCGACCGGGGCTTACTGTTGAGTACCGCCATCTCGCCGAAGGCGTCGCCCACCACACACCGGGCAATGATCCGCTTCTTACTGTAGATGGCGATTTTTCCCCCGAGTACAATAAAGAGGTTGCTGCCCAACATCCCCTCATGGAAAACGGTTTGCCCATCGTAGAAATGGACTATCTTGCCACAGTGGAGGATGTACTCCACCTCCTCGGCAGAGAGGCCATTAAAGATGCGGATCTTCTCGGCGTACTTGGCATATTTCTCTTGGGAAGCCATTGGTTCTTTCCTCGTAGCACATGCTCACCCAGCCCGAAGTAACTTCGTTATAGCAGGTTCCCCGCAGAATCACCAGTTAAAAACCTGTCCCCACTTCACCCCGAAACAAAAGCTGCCCCAAGGCCTCCGGGCTCTTGACCAGGTAATCGGGCTGCGCCCCGGCCAGCCGTGCTTCGTTGTGCCAGCCCCAACACGCGGCTACCGCCGTGGTGCCCGCACGGCGCGCTTCGATCATGTCCCCCCGCGTATCCCCGATATACCAGACCGTCGCGCCGGGATGCCCCTTCCGGATACGGCGAAGCTTTTTGATCTTGCTGGCTTCCCGGTCCGACCCGATGACATCTTCGAGACCGTCCATGGCGTGACGGGCCATGAACTGGGCCGTGGCTTCGGTAACATTGGACGTGACGACATAGACAGGATGGCGGGCCACGAGGGCCTGAATTAAGGAGGGAATACCGGGAAAGGGCGCCACGTCTTCGTTTAACGCAGCCACCCGGGGAGCCAGGGTGCGACCCAGCCGCTTGAGCTTGTAGAAGGGCACACCCGCCTTGAGCAGCCCTTTCACCGCATTGTGATCGAAGACATCCAGAAAGGCATCCCGCGTCGCCGGACCCCGAAATCCCAACTCGGCACAACACGCCTGAAACACGGGAAAATAGGCTTCCAGTGAATCGGCAATTACCCCGTCAAAATCAAAGGCAATGACTCGGGGGGCGGCAGTTGGATGGCGGTCAGGCATAGGACATTCTGCCCCAGCCTGGGCACCCGGCACAAGCGCCTGGGACGGTTATCAGCTCTCACCCAGGGAGGCCGCATCCGGTCCGGGCTGTCCGCCGGGTGAAAAACGAATGACCCCCGACGTATCTATGCGGAAAAAGCGACTGCCCGTGGAGCCCAGTGCAATGGGGTCTGCAAAACAGGTAAACGAATCGGCATCCGCCTCGGGCATGGTGAAGATGTAACCCGCCTTCTCGCGGCCTTCAAACCACGAGGTATCCAGGAAGGCCGTGCCGACCCCATCCACCTCGTCGACCAGGGTAGCGAAACTACCGAAGGTAAGCCGGGCGGTGGAACAGGCCATCTGGGCGGCACAGACCGTACGCAAATCACTTACAGCGGAGGCCTCGTTGGTCTGCAACTTGGACCGAAGCAGGTTGGGAATGGCAATGGCGGCAATCACAGCAATAATGGCCACCACAATCATGATTTCAATCAGGGTAAATCCCTGGCGTTTCGTCGACATAGTCTCTCTCCCAAAAAATCCGCCCCCATTCGCACACCCCAAGTTCCTGTTCCGCACTATGGTAGCAGAATTCGCATCAAAAGGGTGAAATCTCGCACACCCGAGGAAGAGACTTCCTCGCCAACCCACTATCCCACCCACGACCCGAAAACGGCCTCAACGGCAAGCGCGTCCCTCCACTACCGCCGTGCGGTCACCGCGACCATTGCTGCCAACACGAGGGGATACAGCGCCCCCATCCCCATGGCGACGCGAAGGCCCCCATATTCCACCATATACCCACAGAGCAAGGGGGCCGCAAGGCAACCCGCATTTCCCGCCGCCGCCAGCGCCGCGAAAAGCGTTGCACCACCGTGGGGAAAGGTATCGGCGCAACGCGCGAGACTGGTGGGCCACAACACACTGGCTCCAAAGCCCACGGCCACACACCCCGCCAGCGCCACCGCAGGGATGGGCGAAAGGGCCCCTACCAGAAAACCCGCACCGCACCAGAGCGCACCGAAAAACAATAGCTGCGCCCCCGACCAACGTCCGTCCAAACGGGCAGCCAGCAAACGTCCCAGCCCCATGGCCGCGGCAAAGCCCATGAGCCCCAGCGCCGCCGTCGTCTTACTGAAACCCAGGGCACGCTCGGCATAGGCCGGCAACCACTGGGCCATACCCTCTTCTGTGGCCCCCACCAACACCATCCCCGCGAGGGCAAGATGAAATCGGGGCAGAAAGATGAGGCGCCGCAGGCCCTGTCGCGGCGCATCGGGGTGCACCAGGGGCGGCAAGACGGAGAGCAGAAAGCCCACGAAAACGGCGGCGGGAATGGCCGCAAAGGCCCCGACCACGACGCGCCAGGGCGCACCCAGCCGCAACATGACCGAGGCCACCACCAACGTCCCGATCGCCCCGACACAGTAGTACGCGTGCAATCGGTTGAGCGCTGTGGTGCGATCGGCAATCGAAAGGGCCGACACGATGGGACTCATGACCATGTCAATGACACCGGCACCCAGCCCGATAAACAGGGCGGCGCACAACAACATGGCATAGCCCGTGCTCGTCGCCAGCAGGAGGAGCCCCGAAACACTGAGCGCCATACCCAGCAGCACGAAAGGGCGTGCACCATAGCGATCGGCCAGGGGGCCCGTCCCTACGATACCCAAGACGAAGCCGGCAAAGACCAGGGCCGGGATGCGGCCCAATGCACTGGCCTCTAGGCCACCAAAGACCTCCCCCAGGGTCGTGAGATACACGGGCACCAGGCTGGCACCCAGGGCCACACAGCCCATGCCCGCGTTACACAAGGCCAATACAAAACGTGGATGACTACCCATTCTCTTATCCAGACATAGCACGGGGCGTTTTCACCACGTGGTGAAAACGCCCCGGGAAGTAAAAGCCAGCTTAATCAGTCGAGGCCGTCGATGATGCCGTCGCCATTTTCATCGGGAAAGGCCACCGTAAAGATCTGGAGCACGTCACTGCCACTCCAGGCCTTCACGATCTCCCCCGACGCGTCTTTCGTCGGCACCGCCTTGTTAAAGGCCAGCATCGTGCCATCTTGCGAAGACGTGAGCTTGATACGCTCCGGCCCGTCGGCCTGCCCGGTCAAGAACACGGAACGGCCAAAGTGGGTGCCCGGCTTCACGCAGGTGGCCACGATGCCCCCGTTGCTGATGCTGAAAACCGTATTGCCGGAGGGGTGCCAGCGGATACCGTCTTCCGAGCCTTCGGGAAGGAACGTCGCCTGCCTGGGCCGTTTCGCCGGGTCTTCTGACTTGTCCGATCCATCCGAAGGGATAACAAAGATCTGGGTCGTGCCATCGGGGGCCTTGGCATAGTAGGCCACCTGCTTGCCATCGAAACTGCCGCGCACCGTGCCCTTGGCCCACGTGTGGGTCATCCGGCGGATGCTGGTGCCTTTCGGCGGGCTGGGGTAGCGGGTCGCACTCCCGGAATCGGCCGTGGTGATGTCCACATCGGCGGGGATGTCGATCATGAAAAGGGAGTTTTCATAGGTCTCGCCGTCAGGATTGCGGACCGTGCCCACAAAGGCCCGCATGAGGCCATGACGCCCCACCCACGAATCTTTGGACGCATGCTCAATCTCGCCGGGCTTGGCCGTACCCTTGGGGACGATGGGCACCAGGTTCGCAAAATAGTGGCTCGCGCCTTCCGGGGCCTTGGGGTGAGGCACCATATAACCGACCGTCCGGTCATATTCGGGCATGAGAAAATCGTTGTAGGTGAAGCCGATCCGCTTGCCATCCAGCGTGTATTCGTGGCGGTGCGTGCCCCCCCGGTGGGCACCGGGAATTGTGTCCCGGTCTGTCGCGATGTCGCGGAAGTCGAGCCAGGACTTTTCATAGCCCCCTTGCTCCGCGGGCGTACCGGTGCCATCGGTGATGACCTCGGCCCCCTGGCGGTTGGGCTTGCCATAGGGACCACGAACGGGCACCTCCTCCACCGGCGGACCATGGATAAAGGCCACCTTATTCTCGGTGCCGGAGAAGGATACGGCCCCCACACCGGGCGCGGGATTCTCGCCGATGACCGTCTGGGGGGGCGTGTAGAGCAGGGTCTCTTTCCCGGTGGCGATCTCCACGAGCTCGATGGTCTGGCCGTTGTCGATGCCCGGACCTTCCATTTCCCGCGTGTCATAGCAGATAAAGCGGCCGTCGGGGGAAAAGTTGTCGTTGTTGTCCAAGTCGTGATTCTTGGGCGTGAAGGTCAGCTGTTTTTCGCCGGCCAACGCATGGGGCGACAGGCCCACCAGCACGGCCGCCACGGCGAACAGGGTCATAGAAAGTTGCATGGACGCTCTCCTCTTGGGTGTGCCGGCCACCGCTTCCGAAGACAAAGTTCCCCGACCCACAGCAACCGGAGAATCACGATAGCGGAAACCGGGCGGAGGTGTCCAGCCACGGGCATTCCCATTGAATTGCTCTTCGCGAGCAGGCATACTGTCGCGGAATTGAGACCGTAGTACCCACAGGAGTTAAGCATGCGCATTTTCGCTATCTATTTGCTGGCCACCCTGGCCCTGGCCGGTTGTGCCACCACAGGAAGCACTATGATTGAACCGAAAGATAAGGTGGCCATCATCGCCCACCGGGGAGCGAGTGCCTACGCACCCGAAAATACCCTCGTGGCCTTCGAATTGGCCCATGAGATGGATGCCGAATGGTATGAACTGGATTGTCTGCTGACCAAAGACGACGTGGTCATCGTTTCCCACGATGGCGACCTGGACCGCTGCACCAATGGCACGGGCCCCGTGGCGGATAAGACCCTCGAGGAACTCAAGACCCTCGACGCGGGAAGCTGGAAGGATGCCCAGTTTGCCGGGGAAACCCTGCCCACCCTCGCTGAATCCCTCGCCATGGCCAAGGGCCGCATCGGCGTCTATGTGGAGATTAAGAGCATCGCCAGTGATGGTGCGCTCATGAAGCAGCTCTGGGCCGCCGCCGAAGGGGCCAATTCGCTGGATAGCGCCCTCAAGGAGGAAATGCTCCACCTGGCCGACGCCAGTGGCAACCGCAACGTGCTCCTCACCCGCAACGCCATCGCCGATATCCGCGCGGCCAGGATGGAGAAGGAGGTCGTTATTCAGTCCTTCTCCCCCATCGTCTGCCTCATGGCCCTTTTGGAAGCCCCGGAAATCCGCACGGAATACCTGGGCGGCTACAATGACGAGAAGCCCGAGCAGTGGGATAACTTCATCAAGTGGGGCATGCTCATTGATGTGGCAGGCTTCAACGTGAGCCACGGCTCCATCAATGCCGAACGACTTGCCCAATTCCACGACGCCGGTAAAACCGTAGCCGTCTGGACCGTCGATGGGGAAGATGACATGAAGCGCTACATCGACCTCGGCGTGGACGCCATCATCACCAACCGCCCGGACCTCCTCCGTACGGTTCTCACCGACATGCGCTAAACGACGATTGAGATTGAGAGGCCCCATGGGAACACCCCCCGTGGGGCCTTTTTGATTTCAGGGGCTTGGACATTCCCGCCTGCGGCGCGTCAAACGACACCATTTCCCGTGCTACGCACGGATGCCGTCGGGCCGACGGCGCTCCATAGGGCGGCTACCCCACACACCCCCAAATACTCAGCCCTTGAGCGCGCCCATGGTAATCCCGTCGGTCAGCCTTCGCTGCAACAGGATATACACCAGCAAGGTCGGAATCACCACGATCACCAGGCCGGCAAACATGAGTCCGAAATCGGTCTTGTACTGGGCCTGAATACTCACGCTCGCCAGCCCCAGGGGCAGGGTCTTTTTCTCCGGGGTATTCACAAAGACCAACGCGAATATATATTCGTTCCAGATACCCAGGAAATTAAAAATTCCGGCGGTGACCAGTCCCGGTTTGGCCAGGGGCAACATGACGTGCCAGAAGACACGGTACTCGCGGCAACCATCCAGAATCGCCGCCTCCCGCAAGGCCCCCGGAAGGGACTTAAAGAAGCCCGTCAACACGAGAATGGTGAAGGGAAGGCTCAGCGCGATGTAGAGCATGATGAGTCCGAAGTGAGAATCGTAGAGCTGAAACTCCAGGCCAAAGGGATGGAGCAGTTGGGTGCCCAGTTCAGAGAGCCAACTATATTCAAAGAACACAGGAATCAACAGTAATTGGGCGGGAATCATCATGCCGCTGATGAAAAACATAAAGAGCAGTCGGCTACCCCGAAACTCGAAGCGCGCCAACACATAGGCCGCCATACTCGCCAAGGACAGGGTGCCCAGGAGCGACCAGAAGGTCACCCAGATACTGTTGAAGAAGAAGGTGCTGAAATTCGACTCCACCCAGGCCTTGCGATAGTTCTCAAAGGCCGCCGAACGGGCCAGGGGACGGCTCGCCACCGCCTCTATATGCTCGACATACCCTAGGATAAACGGCACATAGTCGGACATCATCCTAGTGTCCTCATCTTCCAATATACCGTTTCGATTGCGGTCGAGACGATCAAAATCATTCAGTAAATGTTGGAGCGCTCCGTCCCATTTGGCTTGATCGAACTGTGGTGGAGCGCTACCGCCAATTGCGGCCTCGATTTCCTTTCGTTCCAACATTCTATCCGGCGTAGTGCCCGTGATGACCCACGGCATGCCAAAGGGGTTCTGCACGAACTCCTGGGAACTCCGCAGGGAATTCACCAGCACCCAAACCATGGGCAGGGCCACGGCGAAGAGCCAGCCGATGAGGATGGTGTAGACGACGTATTTTCGGAGGCGTTCCATGGTTAACAGACTCCCGGGGGGATACTGACGGTATATTTGTTGTGGGCACGGATAGGGGTCAGGGAATCGCACCCAAGGGTGCCACCCTCAAGCGTAGCCGGTTCCCGGCGAAGCTTGTGGGTGCAATCGTGCCGCGCGATCCCGAGAAGGCGAGTATCAACGAGTCCTGACGGGTTCGTTCCCGAAGGCGTGGACAATGCGCACGAAGCCTCGTACCTCGGCATCCCGCGGCACGATTGATCTTGGCTCCTTAGGACGGCCCCCCGCCCCACTCCCAAACGAGACGTGGTAGCGGGCGAAAAGCCCCGAAGGGGCGACATATCGTAGCCCAGGGTGGAGCGAGGAACGAGCGCAACCCTGGGTATCGCACAGCCATCCGCAGCTCGAATCCCCAACGGGGGTGGCACAACGCGTCGATTTGCATCCATCGCCCGCATCAATACTCAATCCGTTCTTTGCGCGACCACATCATACTGAAGGTCGAGGCCGCGAGCACGATGATAAACAGCAACACCGCCACGGCGGAGGCGTAGCCCATGTCGTATTCCGTGAAGACCTTCTGATAGAGCAAGGTCGCCATCACGTGGGATTCCCGGTTGGGCACTTCGTTTTCCATCACCCAGATGGGGTCAAAATATTTCATGATACTGATGATAAGAAAGACCACGGCCACCACGAGAATCTCTCGCAACAGGGGCAGGGTGATATGGCGGAACTGTTGCCAGTGGCTCGCCCCTTCCAGGCGGGCCGCCTCATAGTAACTCTGAGGAATCCCCCCCATGGCCGCCAGAAACAAGACCATGTAAAAACCGGTGGCACTCCACACCATCATGGGAATGATGGACGCCATGAGGTGCTTGGATTGGAGAAAGGGAAAGGGCAGCTCCCAGTCAGGTGCCGAAAGCCCCACGAGGCCTGCCGCCGTACCGGCAGCCCCTTCCACCCGGGCCAGCACGGCATTAATCACACCAAACTCCGTGGTGCTGTAGAGCAGAATCCACAACAGGGCCACGGCCACGAGGGCGATCACGTTGGGAAAGAAGAAGGCAATCCGAAAGAGCGAAGCCCCCCGAATTTTCTGGCTCAACAGGGAGGCAAAAAACAGGGCCATGGCAATGGTCAGCCCACCGGCAATCGCAAAAAGCAGGAGGTTATGCCCCAGCGCCACCAGGAAAATCGTGTCGTCCCGCAGGAGACGGACGAAATTCCCGAAGCCAATCCATTCCGGCGTACCGAGTCCATCCCACTTCTGCAGGCTGTAGAGCAGGGCGCGCACCGCGGGCAAAAAGACCAGGGCGGTAAAGAGCAAAAAGGCGGGCGCCAGAAAGACCAGAATGAATCGACGCTCTTCTTTCGCGCGCAGACTCATAAGGGCTCCCCAAAGGCCGCCGGGTCATAGGCCACGGGCGGCGGCAGGATCGCGTCGGGATCGGCCACGGCGACGGCCACGCCCTCATCAAGGCGACGGCAATATTCTTCCGGTGTAATCTCGCCCGCTAACAACTGACTCGTACCCGGCTCCATCACCTGAACCCGCCAGGTCAGCAACAGGTCTTCCAGGCGAATGCGAAAGATACCCTCGGCGTTTTCAATCATATCCAGCGCCGACTGGAGGGGCGGCGTCACGGCATCCCGGGGCGTGGCGCCTTTCATGGCCGTAATCACGCCGATGCTCCGTCCCATGTCGGGGGCCTGTGCGGGCGAAATCATATGGCGCAGGAAATCGAGGGTGGCTTCGGGGTGGCGCGCATTCGCACTCATGTAAATATATTCCCAACCCGCGCCGTTAAAGAGCGCGGGGTTCCCCTTGCCCCCTTCCACGGGCGGCACGTTGAAACAGCGCATCTCGAAAGTCGGTGGCGTGCTGGCCTTCATCTCGTTGGAAAGCCAGAGTCCGCAAAAAATCATGGCCGCCTGGTTGTTAATAAACTGGAGCTGGCTTTCCGTGTGGGTCATGGCCAGCGCGCCCTTCTGGAAATATTCGGTGCCCAGTTTCTGGAGCAGGCCCGCCGCACGAATTACGTCGGGATGACTGAAGGCCCCCGGTTCCAGGGCGTTAATGCGGTTGATGGCCGCCAGGCCGCCACACCGCTGTACAATGGTCTGAAAGGTCCACCACGCATAGATGGGATACTTTCCCTGGTAGGCAAAGGGCGCGATACCCGCGGCTTTGATGGCCTCACACAGGGCCTCAAACTCCGCCCAGGTCGTCGGCGGTTCCCAGCCGTGTTCCCGGAAAAGCCGCGCGTCATACCAACAGGCGTAGGCGCCGAATGCCGACGGGATGGCGTAGACCTGGCCCTCGCTCGTGTAGGTATCCAGCGTGCCGGGGATGAATTCCTCCCGCCAGGGCCGGTCTCGTCCGGGCAGAGGCTGATCGAGGGCCGCATTGAGCGGGGCGAGCTTATCCGCCGCCACAAGCCGCCAGATGGGCAGGTGGTTCATAAGCATGAGGTCGGGTGGGTCGCCCCGTAAAAGCCGGGGCTTCACCTTTTCAATCACCCGGGGGTCGCCCCAGAGATCGACCTTCGTACCCTCCGCCGCCTTTTCTGCGTTATAGGTCGCCGCCACTTTCTGGTGCCACCCGATGCCGTAGCCGCCTTCGAAGACCGCCATTTCTACCGGTGCCGTGACCGAGGGGTCGGCGCTATCCCGTTGGATGGCGTCGCAGCCGGCCAGGGCCAGCCCGGCGAAAAGGGTGGCCCCAAGGGCCCATGTGCGGTGGTGGGTCATCGGATGATTGTAACGGCGCGCCGTAAGGGCTGCAAGTTGTGTGAGACCCGTGGGACGGCACCGACGAGGAGCAAGAGGGCTGCCATTGGATTTTTTGGTCAACAAAGACGGCCCCCATCAAAGGCGGCCAAGGTCTACCCGTCGCACAGGTCCCAACGGTCCCACTCGTCCCACAAGACAACGGCCCCCGCGCCACCCCTTGGGGCACCGCGGGGGCCAACGCATCAGGCCCAGGGCAGGGCCTCGACGGTATCAATGATTTTCCCCGGTTCACCGTTCCAGGTGCTGCCATCGGGCAGGATGCTTTCCGACGTGTGTTTGCCCGACTGGGCATTCACCGTAATGATCTTGGCGCCCTTGGGCACCTTGTTGCCGCCATAGCCGCCATGGCCCGTGGCACGCCCATAGTTCAGCTCCACGCCGCCCCAGGTGCCCTTGTAATCATTCACGTGGTCGTGGCCGCAGAAATAGGCCCGCACCGTGCCCAGTGCGTCCAGTATGGGCAACGTGGTGCCGTCTTCATCCCACGAGCACACGTCCTCCAGGAAGACGCCGCCCGTGTCTTTCTGCGCGCGAATGTCGGTGTATTGGGCCACCGGAATATGGACCACCGAAAACGCGTTTTTCGCCCGGGGACGATATGCCTGTTTCGGCAGGGCCTTGAGCCAATCGCGCTGGGGCTGGAGCAGACCCCGATCCATGGAATTCATGCAGATGATATCCCACACGTCCTCGCCGGCTTTGTCTTTCAGCGAAACCACATAATTGCCCCCACTCGCCCCACCCCGGTAGAGGGAATGGCGCGCGTCATGGAGCACATCGTGGCCCGCCACGTAATCACTCAGGCGGTCGTGGTTGCCCCAGGTAAAGAGCCAGGGCACACCCCATTTACCCAGTTGCTCCAGGGCGAACTCCATGTAGGCCCGCCCCTGACCGTCGGGATTATCGTGCCAGAGGTCACCGGAAATCAGGAGAAGCTCCGGCTGGGTCTTTTCAATCAACCGTGGAATATCTTCCAGGGTTTGCTTGTCCCGGGCGGGCTCCTCTTTCTTGCAGAAGAAATGGATATCTGTCAACTGAAGCATACGGATTCGGGAGGGGTCGGCGATAGATAGCTCCGCCCGCTGCTCGGGATAAGTCGTGGACGGGGACAACCCGAGGGACTCTTCTTCTTTGGCATTGGCCGTGGAGACACCCAGTGCCGAGCCCACGGTGGCCGCTGCCGTACCGGCGAGGAACTGCCGGCGATTAATGGAAAAACGATGCATGACGCAAACTCCTTCATGGATCTGGTTTCGATGGATAGCTATTGTAGGAACTTTGATGTACGGAATAAAAGGCCGCTGGCACGTCGCAAGGAGGCGTGACCATCAGACGTGACGAACGTCTATCCGTCCCGCTGGTCATACTCGCCCCACCGGTCCCACAAAACTCCATCACCCACCGGGAATCGGCGGCGGCCCCTGTTGAAACAACCCGGCGATTTCCGGCACCTGACTCGCCGCGACCCAACCGGCCATGCCCTGGGCCCACACGAGGGTCTCCGCCGTGAGGGTGCCCTGTTGCACCTGTTGCTGCAACACGGCCACGGGGAAGGGCCCCGTCTGGGCACCGTTTACGGCCACATAATAGGTCGTTTGCCCGGGAACGGGTGGCGGACCGGGTGCGGCGCTTTGAGGCGCGGCCTGCTGCGCCGGGGCATTAAAGCCCTGGGCCATCTGGTTGGCCATGGCGAATCCCATGCCCATACCCATGCCGCCTGCCGCATTTCCACCGGGATTCTCTGCGGCCTTTTCCATGGCGTTGGCCGCCTGGAACTGGGTGTATTGCTGGAGATTCCCGATGACGCCCATGCTGGTGCGCTTGTCGAGCACTTCTTCCACCGCTGGCGGCAGGGAAATATTCTCGACCAGGAGGCTGGACACGTCCAGGCCATAGGCTTCGAAATCGGGGTGGAGGCGCTCGGAGGCGAAGCGACCGAACTCGTCGTAGTTCGCCGCCAGGTCGAGGGCCGGAATCTTGCTCTCGGCCACCAGGTCACTGAAGCGCGCCACAATCAGGTTGCGCAGTTGGGCGGTAATTTCTTCGGTGGTGAAGGTGCCGTCGGTGCCCACGATTTCCTTGATGAAGGTCACCGGATTCGAAACACGTACGCAATAGGTGCCAAACATCCGCAGGCGCAGGGGACCAAACTCGGCATCCCGCAGCATAATGGGATTTTTCGTGCCCCATTTCAGATTGGTGACGCGGCGGGTGCTGATAAAATAGACCTCGGCCTTGAAGGGGCTCTCGAAACCGTGGCGCCACGATTCCAGGGTGCTGATGATCGGCAGGTTCTTCGTGTCGAGGGTGTACATACCCGGATCAAAGACATCGGCGATCTTCCCCTCGCGGATAAAGACGGCCACCTGCCCCTCCCGCACCGTGAGCTTGGCACCGTGTTTAATCTCGTTGCCGTGCCGCTCGAAACGATGAACCATCGTGTCACTGGACGGGTCCAGCCACTCGATAATGTCGACGAGTTCTCCGCGAAATTTGTCCCAGATAGCCATGGTGCATTCCTTATACTTGGTGCCACGTGCAGCGACGCAGCCAATCGGCAGGTTATTCCGTCAGTCTACAAAAGTCCCCAAGAAGAAGTACAACGGCGGGGCCCTTGGTATTCGCGAACGTGAGAAAAGCGCGCGTAGGGCCACCTGATGACCCGATTCCGGCAGCAACGTCATTGACGCCCATGCGAGAGCCCAACCGATATCCGATAAAACTCCCCTCCTTGGAGGGGCTGGGGGTGGGTCAAGTCGCGTAAGACGTCGAAAACACACCCCTACCCCTCCCAGGAGGGGTATTGCCTCGCGGATTTACTGAAAACCAAGAGCGAAAGAAGTTCACTCAATTTTGCTTTGGCACCCTTATTTCAGCGTAACGGCAATCGTCGTCACCGCAGCGTCGGGCAGGGTTTCCGGGAGGGAGAGCGTCTTGGTGGCGTCATCCACCTTCAACACGTCGCCCGTGGCCACCAGCCGGGCCCCCACCATCGTCTCCGTCAAGCCCGTAAAGGTGATTGGGCCTCCCGGGCGCGTTTCGAGGTGGACAAAGAGCTGGTTATCCTTGCGCGTCAGTTTGCCCGCCGAAACCCCGATATCGGTGACCTGTCGCGTGCCGTAGATGCCCTCACCATTCACCTTGAGCCAGGCGCCAATATCCCGAAGACGCTCGGCCAGGGGTGCCGGGATTTCGCCGTCGGGCGTGGGACCCACGTTGAGCAGGAGATTGCCACCCCGACTGACCACGTCAACCAGGGTGCGGATAAGTTCCGTGCTGCTCTTGGGCGGGCCATCGGCCTTCATATAACCCCAGGAAGTGCCAATGGTGAGACAGGCTTCCCACGGGCGTATGTTCTTATCTTCGGTCTCAGTCTTTTCACCAATCTCGGACATCTGCTCGCGGGTATAGAAATCGGCCAGGGGCGTCACGCCCCGCACCCCCTTCCCCAAGCGATCATTGACCAGGGCATTGGGCTGGAGCGTCCGAATCATGCGTACCAACTCCTCGGCGCGCCACGTGGACTCCGGGTGGTCCCATTCGCCGTCGAACCAGATGCCATCAATGGGCCCGTAGTTGGTGCACAACTCCCGCACCTGGCCAAAGAGGTACTCATCCACGTATTTCGGCAGGTCGGTGTAGAAATCGGGGTGGTGCCAGTCCAGCGTGGAGTAGTAAAAGGAAATCTTCACATCGTGGGCCCGAGCCGCCATCACCAACTCCCCCACGATATCCCGCTTGGCGGCGCGATCCATGGAGTCGTAGGTGGTCAGCGCGCTGTTGAAGAGGGCAAAACCCTCGTGGTGCTTGCTGGTAAAGGTGAGATAGCGGGCGCCTGCCTCCTTTACCAGCTCCATCCACGCATCGGCATCAAAGTGCTTCGGACGAAACTGGTCGGCATAGGGTTCGTATTCCGCGACCGGGATCCCTTCGTTTTCCATCGCCCAGGAAACATAGGGCCCCTTTTCGTTTTTTCCATGAAGGGCATAGAGCCCCCAATGGACGAAGATGCCGAACTTCGCATCCTTAAACCACGTGTTGTCGGCATGGGGCGGCATGGGCGCCTCCTGGGCACGACTCCCGAAGGCGAGGCATAGGCACAGAACAAAGAAGAGGACAGGGGTGAATTTCTGCATGACAAAACCTTTCTCGGCGCGCAACCATTACGCGACAGGGACCCTGCCAGCATAACAAATAGGGTCACCTGGAAGAGAAAGACCTCGGAAAAGGGCACAGAAAAAGGGTTCCGCAACAACCTGCTGCGGAACCCCGAAGACCGTTAATACAATCGCGCCCCTACTGGGCAGCTTTCTCGATGGCCTCGCCACCCTTTTTAATGTCCTTGCCCACGCCCCGAATGGTATTGCAGCCCGTGACCGACAACACCATCCACAACGCCATGGAGCCCAATAATATCTTGGTGAACACCTTCATCATCCAATCCTTTCATCGTGACCCGATACACGCCTGCGGGTCATTCATTTCCCCGTATAATACGTGCTCCCGGGGAAATCGCGCAAGGCAGAGGCGAGGCGACGTTCCTGTTGCCAGCGGGTCAATCGAATACATAGCGTTTGTCGTATTCGATTTCGTGGGCATCGAGCAGGATGATAAACTCGGTTTCAAAGGACACGTCGCCATGGTGTGTTTTCTGTCGGGCAATATAGCGCTTGACCTTCTCCCGCTGACTCACGCTCACCGTGAAGGCACCGTAGCCGCCCTGCCATTCGAAATCCGCGTTATCGGGAAAGGTCTGATGAATCCACCGGGAGCTGTTCGATTTCACATCCCGCACCACGTCTGCGATGGACTTCGTCTGGTGAAGCCCCAGCAGGAGGTGGACATGATCTTCCGTACCGTTCGCCGCCAGGAGTACCCCCTCACATTTCTCGCGTACCGTCCCTCCCATGAACGCGAAGAGACGGGTCTCGAGTTCGGATGAAATCCAGCGTTGGCGGTTCTTCGTCGAAAACACGGCGTGGTACAAAAGATTACAATACGTGGAACCCATGATAATTCTCCCCTGTTGTTTCTGCTGCAGTAGTTAACCATTGATACGCTTCGATGCAGTATAGCAATGAATTACCATTGAGCCAACAAACTGGATCCCCGAATCGGAGTCGCGGCAAGGGCGGCTGCCATCCACTACGTGGATTCTTCTCGATGTGGGATTCCGGTTCCTGGGGTTCCGTTCGTTCCTCACTCCACCCCAGGCTAATAGCTAACGCGCCTCCGGCGCTTGAAAACAGCGCGTCGGTAGGGCAACACTTTTATCGGTAGAGGTCACCGTCATCAGAATTTACAGGTGCTGCTCTGCTGCTACCGCTGCTGGCAGTATCTCGCAAAGCGAAACCATCGAGGTTCTTCTCGATATAATATGTCACGGGCTTTCAGCCCTTTCGAGGTAGCTACGGGCCCTATTCATGGGGCTTCACCCCATGCTGATATGCATACGGGCCGTTGGCCCTCCGGAATAGCCAGGCGCACTCCCACAACGACCGGATGAGCGCCAACGGCGCGGCAACATACCAGCCCAGGCTGTAGGCCTGGGTGAACTATGCCTTCTCTTTTTCGTAGGACTGAAAGTCCGTAACATATTTTCCCAAGCGCTGTGCGATCTGCGCTGAGATTTCGAGCATCCGCGACTCGGACCATCGGTAACAGCAGAGCAGCACCCGAATTTACTCTGCCGTATTTGGCAAAAGCTTATTGACGGACCATGCATATGCTGAGGTCTACCGAACGCCACTTGTTGTTTCCGAAAGAGAATCCGCGGAGCGGATGGCACTCCCACGTCTCCGCAGAAAAACTATCCACCCCTAACAGCCTTCGGTCCCCGTCCACGAAGCGACCTTGCCCACCAGCTTTCCATCTTCCGCTGCGGAAGAAAGATAGAGTTCGATCTCCCGGCCCGTATAAAACGTACTCTTGTCGAGCACGACATCGGTCTCACCATCCCCATCCAGATCGCCCGCCCACACAACCGTGGGGCCGGGATCATCTTGGAAAAACTCGAACTCCTGGACGGACAAAAGCGTCTGTCGTGTCTCATTCGGTCCCTTCTCACGGGACAAGTGCAATTCGTAATTCCGAAAAATACTGTGATGACTGCCCACGGGCCATATCAGGCCACCGGTAGCAGTCAAAATAGTCTGCCTCCGTAGCCGCCATTGCCCCACCGTGACATCCCGCATCTCCCCCGGAAACAAGAATTTCCACGTACTATCGGAGCGCTTCGGTGTATCCAAGGGACCTGCCTTGAACGCCAGCCCACCGCGCAACACGACCAGCGGCACGTCATCACCCGCCGCACGGATGTCGACACCAGAGGCGCCCTCATCAAGGGGGAAGGTCGAAACACCTACGCTGGTTGGACGCAGGGTAAATCCTTCCTTCTCCCGGTAAATCCCCCACCATCCTGCGCCGGGCGTCACCGCATCCGCAGATATGTACGTGTCGGGAATTGCGATCTCTATGCGCGTTTCCGAGGCACCCGCTGGGATTACCCAAATCCCAAATAGAACCACGGCGAGATATAACGTGACTTTGTAACGAGACATCATGGTTTTCCCCTTTGGTTCTGCTGTTGCAGTATACCACAGGCCCCCTATCTCGTCCTGTGCAACCCTTCGCCACGGGCAAACCAATGGCGTTTGCTACGGAGGGGGCTGCCATCCACTACGTGGATTCTTCTCTTCAGAGGGTTCCGGTTCCTGGGGTTTCGTTCGTGCCTCACTCCACCCCAGGCTAATAGCTATCATCCGCTTCGCGGATTCGCTTTTGGTACCAACACGCTATATTCGGTAGTCTTCGGCATATGCCTGGTCCATCAATATACTTCTGGCGAACTCGCCAGCGAAAATTCTGTTGAGCGTAGTCTCTGCCGATAGAATTGTTGCCCTACCGACGCTCGGTCTTCAAGCACCAGAGGTGCGTCAGCCATTGGCCTGGGGTGAAGCGAGGTACGAGCGAAACCCCGGAAAACCGCCTTGTGATACCAGATTTTCAAGCACCGGAGGTGCGTCAGTCATTGGCCTGGGGTGAAGCGAGGCACGAGCGAAACCCCGGAAATACCGCCTTGTGATACCAGATTCTTAAGCACCGGAGGTGCGCCAGTCATTAGCCTGGGGTGAAGCGAGGCACGAGCGAAACCCCAGGAAATCCGCACACCAAACCCGACGAATCCGCGAAGCAAATGGCACTCCCACGTCACCGCGCGCAAGCGACGGAGAGGCTGGTGCCGCTTACCCGACGCCTTACGTTCAAGCGCCGGAGGTGCGCCAGTCATTAGCCTGGGGTGGAGTGAGGAACGAACGAAACCCCAGGAACCCCGCACACCAAACCCGACGAATCCGCGGAGCGGATGACACTCACGCCTGCGCAGAAAAACGCTCCACCCCAAATAGTCTTTGGTGCCCGTCCACGAAGGGGCCTGGCCAACTGGCTCTCCACCCGCCCCTTGCGGTGACACTGGCGAACAGTCCCATTGCCTCCGTCCCCCTATCCGGTCATTCTGCCTCATGTTCTACACGACCACGGTGCAACAACGTCCAGGCGAACCACCCCACCAAGAGGAGTGTAGGCACCACCGCACTCGCTACCCACATATAGTAGCCCCAGCCCAAACCTACCACTGGGGCCGTATTGCCCGCTTCGTCTTTCATGACTTCCGTAACCCGGAGCATGGACAATGTCAGACCGGACGCCCCGGCAAAACAGCACAGAGCGCCCTTGGGCTTGCCATCTATTGCAAAGTACATCGCCAGCTCCAACAGGGGATTCGCGAACCAGGCGAAACAGCCGAACAGAATCCCAAAGAAACCAAAGAGCAATGCCCACCAACCCCGAGGCTGGCTTATATCCCCTTCTCCATAAGCGACAGTAGGACCCGCGAGGGAAATCAAAAACAGAACCAGGGAAATCGCGCAGACACCCTGAGAAAACCTATGCGGCTTCCGCGGCGCCAGCTCCGGCGCCCACTTAATTGCGCTGTACACGGCACGTCGCTCCCGAGATCCTATAGCTGCCCCATACTCCCGTGATCCACAATCCCCGGCTGCGCATACCACTGCCCGAAAAACTCCGCGACCGTGCCCGGATACACACCGCGCTTTACGTCCATCCAGGTCAATTGGTCGCCCACGCAATAATACACGTAGGTCTTACCACCAAACTCGATGAGCGCCGGGTCCGACGCGTTCACGCCCTCTTCCAGGCCCACAGGACTGATCACCGGATTCGCGCTGCTCAATTCCCAATGCTTCAAATCCTTGGAGCGCGTCACGTAGGTCTCGAAGAAATGACGGGGCGGATGCCGTTCCAGATACATCACGTAGTAATACCCATCCACATAATGAATCTCGGGACATGCCGTGTAGCGGTTGGTACCGAAGGTCGCCTCGGGCAATTTCTCCCAGGTCTTCAAATCCTTCGACGACGCGAACTTCGTCGTGAATCCCGGATAGTCGGGCGTGTTGGATTCGTAGGCGAGCACATAGCCATCCGGGCCTTTACACAGCGTGCTGTTAAAGAGATGCTCGTTCTCCTGCTGGATGATAACCCGCTGCTCCCAGGTCTTGAGGTCTTTCGAGGAGAACAAGGTCACGTCATTCCAGTTGCCCGCTTCGAAACGAGACGCCACCGCATAAAAGGTATCGCCATCCACAAAGGCGCTCGCCAGGCCATAGCCACCGGCGAAAACGGACAGCACCTCTTTGCTCCCCGCTTCGCGAATATCCAGGTGGTAGTCGGCGGGCGTGCCCCCACTGCCGGGGCGCACACACACCATCTCCATCAACTTGCCCTGCCATACGAAGGGCGACACTTCACACATGTCCTCTTCCACCATCTCAATATTGGTCAGGCCGTGGGAAACCGTCGTCGTCGGGGGCGGTGCAATGGCGCTGAAGATATCGCCGGGCCACTGCTGGAGTCGATAAAACCCTTTGGGCACTTCCTGCTGAAACTGGACATAGGCCTGCACGTTGCCCGTGGTGCTGTACTGGATTTCGTTCACAGTCTCTTTGTTCTGGCGGACGCCAAAGACCTTGTAGCCCATGACGGTCGTGTCTTCCAAATCCACCGCCAGGTATTTGCCCTGCTCCACACTCTGGATGGCCCCGTCACTGGGCGTGCCGTGGGGCTGAGAAAAATTGAGGTTGACCATCTTGCAGCGCGTGAGTTGGATGCGCATGCTGGTCGTGAAGCCAAAGTTGCCGGCCTTCAGCGCACACTGGGGGCTCACCATGGTGCAGTCTTCGAAGATGACATCGGGCCGGTCGGGCATGGTTTCGTTTTCCACCCGCACATAGGCCGCCGCCGTATCGCCCCACCAGTCCAGGGCCCACAGCTGGGTGCGCCGGAAGGTAATGGGCTCGTCCGGCCGAGACAGACAACTCGCCACACCGCCGCCGAAAGCGCGGCCAATACCCACGCAGTCTTCCACGATAATCGTGAAAGGCTCTATCATGTTCGTATTGTCCCAGAAAAGCCCCGCATCGGCACCCGTCATGTATACCCGGCTCAATTTCCACCGATCCCAAATCACGGCCGAGAAGGTTTCGTCCGTGTGTTCATCCGACCAGCCCTGGGTGTTCGAACGAATGTTCCCGTGCCAGTCGTAGCTCTTGAAACCCTGCTTTGGGTCACCGGCATCAAGCACGACCCAGCCAGTGCGCCCACTGCCGAGTGCGCCATCGAAATCACCAATCAGTTCGTTGTAGGCCCCCTTGGCCCCCCGGTGGGCGGGGGAAAGCATGGCCTCCATATAGGTGTCGGGCCGGATGATGATACGGTGCCCCCCCTCGCCATTCGGCACCGCATCCAGCGCGGCCTGCACCGTCGTAAAGGCGGTGGACCAACTCGTGCCCCCCGCGCCGTTCCCGAGTTTGGAAACATAGAAGGTATCCGCCGACGCCAGCGGGGCGATGGAGGACACAACAAGAACTGTGAAAAAGAATCGTGACAACATACGAAGCTCCCAGGTTGGTGAAGAAAGCATTGTAGCCGACAAGCCCCGGGGACTGCACCGACGCAGTAAACCCGTTCCGGCAAGGACAACGTGAGGTCCAACTGTTAGCCCCCCCCACCCACAAACACTCAGACGTCGGGGCTGTCCCCCTCCCCAAGCCCACGTCACCGCCAAGAGGGGACAGCCACGCCCTGGCAGGTGTCTACTCCTACAGAAAGGGCGCGCCAATTCCGAAATCCGCCTCGCAAGGGCGAAAACCAGTGGGGCGAGACAGTCCCTGAAGCACTCGGACGTAGGGGCTATCCCCCTCCCCCCGCGAATAAACCCTCCCCCGTTCAGGTACCTGTGCTATAACCACAGCATGGCCTGCGGCCCATGGGGGGCATCACAAGGGCCCAATCCTCCGGCAAAGGGAGCAAGACAATGACCAACAAAGTAATGACCGTGGGCGTCCTTTTCTGTGCGAGCCTCCTCTTCTCCGGGTGCTACGAATTGCTGGGCATTTCAACGGGAGGCGCGTCGCTGGACGCAATGCTTTCCAAGACCGCCCTCCCACCCGGGGTTTCAATTTTTGAAATCCACGAAGAGAACGATGGCGACCCCTCGTCTTTTTACGTGACCACAACCGTCACCCACATGACCGAAGCCGAGATAATGGCTTTCTACCGGCAACACTTCTCAGACGCGGGCTGGAAAAACGATACGGCCCCCGCCGATGCGGTCGACGGAATGATCAATTACTCCAAGGGGACCGAGTCCATGAACGTGACCACCATCGCGATGGACGATGGGATTCAACTGATGGTGGTTTACGCCGATACCGCGGGGACTGCACCGACGCAGTAAACCCGTTCAAACAAGGACAACGTGAGGTCTACCCCAGAGACGCCCCCCACCCACAAGCACTCGGACGTCGGGGCCGTCCCCCTCCGAAAAGACACGTCGTCGCCAAGAGGGGGACAGCCTCGACTATCCCATCATGGCGCCTACCCATGTACCACCGTTCGCCACGTAGCAGCTTACCCTTACCCACGTTAACCGAGTCGATGCAGTCCCCGGGGAC
>JAXMOL010000036.1:0-83456 GCA_034669905.1 Candidatus Hydrogenedentota bacterium | reverse complement strand
GCACCGACGACAAGCGCCCGAAACAGGGGGTATCCGACTTGGCGGACGGTTGGTCTATGTCGTCGTGAAGTGGAGGGGACAGTCGGGGCCGTCCCCCTCTTCACGCGTTGTCTGGGCGAGCCCTACTTCGGGGTGTTCCCACCGGCGGATGCCGGTTTGAACTGGAAGGAATAGAGGTCGCACTCGGTCATCACAAAGCGTAGCCGAACCGGCTTTCCTGCCAGCGCACCGAGATCGGGATTGCCTGTCCAACCAACCTGCTGGGCGATGGAATCACCGACTACCGGCGTCGCGTCGTCCAGGCCAAACCCGGCCACGGGTGTGCCGTCGGTGTTTTGTATTTCGACCCGGACGCTGCCCGCTGCTGAGGTGCTGGCGTTCAGCACCAACGCGCTTCCTTCGAAGGTCAGGGGCTTGGTCCGCAGTTCACCTTCGCCACTACCCGCGTTGACGGAGATGAAGCCATCCGTGCGCAGGGTATAGCGGTGTCCGCTTACGGCGTGGTAGATGGACATTTCCCCCTCGCCCGTGGGCACCACGTTGAGGGCGGCGTAGTTCGAACGGTTGCCCCACCGTGCCGAGTCGCGTCCAGGCCGGATGAAGGCTTCGGTGAAGAGACGCTCGTAGGATTCTGAGCCTGCCCGCGTCGCCATGAAAAGGATATCCGTCGAATCGCCCCGGTCGGGCTGGAAGCGGGTGGGCAAGGCGATATAGAGATGGGGGGCGCGAAAATAGGGGTGGGTGTTGCTGGTGTAGAGGTGTTCGCCCCGGAGGTTGGGGGCCATGGCCACCGGTGCGCTCCAGGTCTGGAAGTCCGGCGACGTACTCCGGCTGATGGTCCGCAATTGGCCGAACTTGGTTTTCCAGGTGCGGAAGTAGCAGACATACTGCTGTTCCGCTTCCGACCAGAAGGAAACATTCTGGGAATCGAAGGCATGGGGCCACGCGGGGTCAAAGGGGATGACTTCCTTGTCACCGGTCTTGGTCCAATGAATACCATCGGGTGAGGCGAAGGCGTGGAGCCCTTCCCCATGGTTCCGCCGGTCGTAGCCGGGGTGGCCCGCCAGTGCCTTGAACCGTTCCTTCTCGTCTACACCAGGGCGCGTGTCCAGAAAGGGCGAAAAGTTATGACAGTACGGGGGATTGTTCGCCAGGATGACATTGTTTTCCCGGGTGCCGCCGACCTCATGGAGCCCAAGCTTCGGGAAAGTCCACTCGTGGCCGTCTTTACTCTCGGCGTAGCAGGTCGTTTCGCCGGGATGGCCGCTGTAGTCCTTCTTCCCCGTATAGGCGGGGTCGTCCCCCCGGTAGTATCCACGAAACAGATCGCCATCTTTGATAATCGTCGCGTAATACCCCACCAACGGGGAGTCCGCCAGGGGGAGCTTCTGGGGGTGGTGCAGCTGGAAGCGGACCCCCTCAATTTGGTCGACGAGCAATTTATCGACAAACAACTCCAGGCGTGAGCCAATGGCCACGGCCTCGTCGGGCGCGGGGGCATCTGCCCACACGGTGCCACCGGTCACTATCAGACAACTAAGGATGAGTGATTGCGCTAGACGTGATTTCATAATACTTCCCAGTGCCGTTAAGGCAGTTCGCGGATGCGGAGATTGCGGAATTCCACCGGGGAGCCTTCCGACTCCAGGGCCAGGTAGCCCGTGCTCGGCGTGCACCCCGTGCCACCAGAGACTTCCTCGCCATTGACCCAGAGGCGCACTTCACCGTTGATGGCCCGGATGTAGTAGTGGTTCCACTCGCCCACCCCCTTGGAGAGATTCTTGGAGGGGAAGCTCCGTTTTCCGTTGGGCGCGGTGGGTGGGAAGGGGGTCATGTCGGAGACGCCCACGGGAAAGACATCGCCGTTGCTGGTGAACCAGTCGGCCTTCTTGCCGGACTTCTCATAGTTCTCCGTATAGCCGTGGTCGAGGATTTGCACCTCGATGCCGTGGGGCAGTTTTCCTTTGGGGAGGTCGGTGACCGACTCCTTGGTGACCCACACGAAGACGCCCGAGTTGCCACCGGACTTGAGGTGGCGCCACTCGACGACGATCTCGAGATTCTTCACGAACTCGTGACTGCGGATGACGCCCACTGGGCTACCGGTGCACTTGAACATATTGTCTTCCCACGTCCAGGTGTCCTCGTCGCAATTCACGTTGACGAAGTCCTCCAGCGTGAGGACACGCCAGCCCGGACCGTTGCCGTCTACCATGGCCTTGGGGAGATCGGCCTGGGGCGCCGTTTCCGGTTCTTCCGCGCGAACGGGATTGCTGCCTGAGAGGGCTGCCGCAAGGGCAGTGGCCATAACGCCGAGAAATAGACTGTGCTTCAATAAGGGGGAAGTTCGAAGAGAGAAATTCATGGTGTTCCCAGCTTTCATCGTGGTTGTTCCCGGCCAGTCCAATAGGGCGGGTCAGGCCGTAGTGTAGCCGCCGTGGGGAATGTGGTCAAGGCAAGCGAAGGGCCCGACCGGGTAGAAGGAATTCCGGGGCGATGCGGCGGTCATCGGGGTAAATCGCGAATGGGGTAGACGTCATCCGCGAAGGGTACATGCCGTCGCCGAAAGGGCTTGTCTTCGATGCATTCTGGTCCGCTGATCCGATCCATTCGGAAATGACGGAAGTCATCGCGCGCCGGATCCCACGCCACCAAATACCAGAGTGGTGGCAAGATCAGCATGGCTTGGGGTTCCACCTTGCGGTGGCTTACGTTCCCTTTCGCGTCACGGTACTCGAAACGGAGGTGCAGCCGTTGGAGAAAGGCGGTCTCAAAGGCGGGCAGTAACATGGGGTCCATCACGCCCATCGTGGACAAGTCTACCTGGGGTGCAAGTTGCCCCACATAGAGGCAATCCAGGAATCGGCGCAAGTCGCGTACCTTGTCCGGTGGCAAGGCCTTCTCGATTTTCGCAAGCCCCGCGTCGGCAAGACCCGAGAAGGGGAGATTCCCGGCGGCGCGCATGGATGCGACGCAGATGAGCAGGGCAAAGACCTCGGAGACCGAGAGGCGCGCGGTGGTCTGAATCGAGAGGGGATCAAGTTGGAGTCCGCCACCGCGCCCTGGTTCTGAGTGAATAACAAAGCCCTCATCCCGCAAGGCGCTGATGTCGCGCAACACGGTACGTCGGGATGCGCCGACCTCCTCCGCCAAGGCAGCGACGGTCGATGTGCCATTGCGGCGAAGGCTGCGCACGATGGCGTCATGTCGAAGGCGTACATTCATTTCGTAAGTCTACCCTTAAATGGTGCCAGGATTTGTCACCATTAGAGGGTAGTCTATAGGGACCTAAGGCCGCAAGGCGAGACGGGGGCTTCAATGCCCATCGCTCAACCCCTGGCCTGGGCGCGTGTCGCTTCGAAAGAGAGGGCGGCGTTCGACTGTCCCGAATAGAACGAGAGGAGATACTATGTTTAATCCCGCCGATTTTCCCAAGCCCACCCGGATTGCCGTCCATGGAATTGAACTTGAAGTCTACGAAGCAGGCCTGGAAAACAAAGGAAACCCTATTGTGCTCTGTCACGGCTGGCCCGAACATGCCTTTTCCTGGCGTTACCAGATGCCGGCCCTTGCCGCAGCGGGTTACCATGTCATTGTGCCCAACCAGCGGGGCTATGGCAACTCCTCCCGCCCCTTGGAAGTGCGCGCCTACGACATCGAACAGTTGTCAGGGGATCTCGTCGGGCTCCTCGATTACTTTGGATACGAGAAGGCCACCTTTGTCGGTCATGATTGGGGGGCCTTTGTCGTTTGGGGACTGGCCTTATTGCATCCCATTCGGGTAACTCAGGTGATAAACCTTGCCTTGCCGTACCAGGAGCGCACCGAAAAACCCTGGGTCGAGTCCATGGAAGCGGTGTTTGGCAGCGAATTCTATTTTGTTCATTTTAATCGGCAGCCGGGTGTGGCGGACGCCATATTGGAAGAGAATACCGCGCGATTCTTTCGAAATCTCTTTCGCAAGAATGTACCCCCGGCACCGCCTCAGCCGGGCATGGAAATGATCAACCTCGCCCGCGCAGACACTGCGGCAGGAGAACCCCTCATGAGCGACAGCGAACAGGCTGTCTTCGTCGCGGCTTTCGAATCAGCCGGATTCACCGGGAGTATTAACTGGTATAGAAATCTTGACCGAAACTGGCACCTCTTGGCGGACGCGAACCCCATTATTGAACACCCCGCGCTCATGATTTATGGTGACCGTGATGGGATTCCGAAGTTTGAAAGGCTGGCAGCTTTCGTGCCCCATGTCGAGGTCGTCAGTCTGGACGCCGGCCATTGGATTCAGCAGGAAAGACCGGAAGAAACGAACCAGATGATCTTGAAGTGGTTGGAAAAGCAGGCGGCCCATTAGTAACGCCCTTCATTAACAAGGAGTCCAAAGCATGGAACCGTTGGTTTTCTTCGCAAGCCCTGATGCCTTCAGGGACTGGTTAGAAGCACATGGTGATGCCCGTGAAGTTTGGGTGGGTTACTACAAGAAAAGTACCGGACGCCCAAGCCTCACGTGGTCCGCTTCGGTGGATGTCGCACTCTGTTATGGGTGGATTGATGGAATTCGTAAATCCATCGACGAAGACCGTTATACAATCCGATTTGCACC
The DNA here is from genome assembly GCA_034669905.1 of Candidatus Hydrogenedentota bacterium. Taxonomy (GTDB): domain Bacteria; phylum Hydrogenedentota; class Hydrogenedentia; order Hydrogenedentales; family JAEUWI01; genus JAEUWI01. Next base: position 78,853 of record JAXMOL010000036.1, on the reverse strand, counting down.
GCGTAAGATGAATAGCGTCTGGAGCGCCAGGAACGTCAAGAAGGTCGACGCCCTGATAGCGCTCGGGAAGATGAAACCCGCGGGACTGCACCTCTTCAATAACAGAAGCGACGCGCAGGGCTATTCTGTGGAAGACAGAAACGTTTCCCTTGCTCCCGCGTATGAGCTGCGGCTCAAGGCGAACCAGCGCGCCTGGACCTATTTTTACAACCTGGCATCGTCCTACAAGAGAGATTCCATCTGGTGGGTCATGAGCGCCAAGAAAGAAGAAACACGATTAAAAAGGCTGGGCATACTGATATCTTCTTCGGAAGCCGCGTTAAAGATACCCATGTTGCGGAAGAAAGAATGGTAATACCACACGATTGACAACGAGGAGCACCTTCGCGACCCTTAACTTCAACGGATAGTACGCCCAAGTTGGCGCAATTATCCGAGAATCCAGATGGCAGCACAGGCCCATCTGGCAAATACGGGGCCAATCGTGCAAACGCAACGAAGCAGAGTTCCTGAATCGTTTTCCAACATTACTCAGGGAACAACAAAGGATAACGTAGCGCGATCCGTTTTGAAGAACAATGTTCACGGTTTCCGTGTTCTCCCTGTTTTGTTCAATGCCTTTGGCGGGCGAACTCTCCGGCCAACGTTCTTGCACGCTCGTGGGCAGCGGCTTTTGAAGCTGCATGACGGTGGTCACCGAATTCTTGAAAGTCGATGTGAATCACGAAGGGGTCCGTGTCGACACCGAGAAAATGCTTGCAGGAAGTGATATGCGTTTCAAGGTGATTGTGTGGAAAGTTCACCTCGCCGGGCCCGAAATACGCCTCTCCACGGGACGAGAGAATGACAAGAGATTTTCCAGAGAGCACGGGCTCAATCGGTCTGTCTCCACGTTCGAGGTCAAAAGTGAACGTCTTGTTTATTCGTATTACCTGGTCGAACCAGGCTTTCAGCGCCGCTGGCATACCGTAGTTGTACATTGGTGCCGAAATTACAATTACGTCTGCTGCCTCTACCTCGCGGATAATCTCGTCTGAGAATTTGAGCACGGCGAGCTCTTCTGCGGATACTTTATCAGGGTCTTTCGCGAATGCCGCTGCAATCCAAGCTTCGTTCAGGAACGGCGGCGGATTGTCCGCAAGGTCGCGTTTTACGACGCTAACGTCCGGCTCGTGCGACCGCCACGCGGTGAGGAATTCCTCGCTTAGCGCTCGGGTCAACGAGCGGTTTTTTCGGGCACTCGCTTGTATGATGAGTATTTGGGTCATAGTCTTCTCTCCTTTCCCCCCTTACAGGGTCTTGTTTTTTTTCTACCGTAAAGTCAGAAGCCGGGAGCCACGCGGCGTTTCTCCCTGCCGGGTAGACTTCTATGGGCCTTGTGTTGACTTGGAGCCCTGTGCAACCGGGGTTGGAAGGGCAACGCGATAGTAAGACGGTATCGCGTTGCACCCGAAGATGTAGCTTCGATTCCGTACAGGCGATAGACCGTTCATGAAGCTTAGTAAACAAACTCTATGCCAAGTCAGAGGATCTTTCGTAAGTGGCACGTTTACAAGCGTTTGCACCTGTCTTGCGAACGACTTTGCTTTTCAATAAACTGGGAAGACACAAAATATTGGGAGCCTTTTCCCAAGATCTTGTAAGTTTTGAACCGCGCGAGAGGGTCTCTGTTGGACACCGAATATCTTCATAGGCTAGCCATCGAAACATCCGAAGTCCGTACTTCAAGCGACTTGATAAAGAGAGTGGTCGATGGACTTGCAGCGTTGGAAGGAGTTGCCCTTGCCAGAATATGGCTTCGGCGACCCGGTGACATATGTGATTCATGCGGCATAGCGAGTGAGTGTACTGACCCAACGGAGTGCCTCCACCTGGTCGCCAGTGCTGGTACGTCGCGTCAGCAAGCCGGGCCAAGTTGGGAGCGCACGGATGGAAACACCAAGAGATTTCCCCTGGGGGCGCGGAAGATCGGGATGATCGGTGCCTCAGGGGAGGGCATTCATATACGGGATTTGCGTGAACAGCCCAGCTGGGTCCTCAACGAATCTTGGGTGCGAGCCGAGGGGGTGATTTCTTTTGCGGGACATCCCCTTATATTTCACGGACACAACTACGGTGTTTTAGGCGTCTTCTTTCGAGAATATATTTGTGTGGATGTCTTTCGCCTGATTCGTCAATTTGCTGACCATGCAGCCGCGGCGCTCGCGAACGCACAGGCCTTTGAGGAAATCGATCGATTGCGGGACAGACTGGCGCAGGAGAATACGTTCCTGCGCGAGGAGGCGAGATCTAAGTCCGAGAGCGGCACGATAGTGGGCCAAAGCGCGGCGCTTCGCAACGTTCTCCGTCAAGTCGACCTGGTAGCGCCGACGAATAGCGCGGTCCTTATACAGGGTGAGTCTGGCACGGGGAAGGAACTTGTTGCTGAGGCCATTCATAACGCAAGCAAACGGAATGGAAAACCCTTTATTCGCGTGAATTGTGCCTCAATACCCAGAGAGCTGTTTGAAAGCGAGTTTTTTGGGCATGTTAAAGGCGCTTTCACCGGCGCAGTAAGTGATCGAATGGGACGCTTTGAACTGGCGGATGGCGGCACGTTATTTCTCGACGAAATAGGAGAGGTGCCCTTAGACCTTCAAAGTAAACTGCTCCGAGCACTGGAGGAGGGTACCTTCGAACGCGTAGGTGGTACGGAGACCCGTCAAACCGATGTCCGAATCGTTTCGGCCACCAATCGAGACCTTTTTGCCGACATCGGGAAGAACCTGTTTCGACAGGATCTCTACTACCGCCTCAGTGTTTTTCCTCTTAGCGTACCGCCGCTGCGGGAACGTCTTGAAGACATTCCCCGACTGGTTAATCACTTCCTGAACAAAGTCGGTGGAAGGCACGGCATTCCCACGCGTCGTCTGAGTGAAGAGCACCTGCAGCACCTGTGTACCTACGATTGGCCCGGAAATATTCGCGAATTACAAAATGTTATCGAGCGGGCCGTTATCGTTGCACAAGGCGGCATAGTAGATTTTGAAATACCGGGCCTCTATCCAGGTACGTCCTGGAATCAACCCAAGCCGGAGCCCTTGAATTGTGTCTATACATACCAGGAACTCAAGGAGATTGAGCGGGAGAACATTCAAAGAGCACTACAGCGGACCAAAGGGAAGGTGTCAGGAAGGGGTGGTGCGGCAGAATTACTTGGAATAAAAGCGAATACACTTTCTGCTCGTATGAAGAGCATGGGAATCTCTCGATTGCGATAACCAGATTCGTGCATCCAGGGGCGTTGTGCACGTGTTGAAGGCTCTTTATTGGCGACGCGCTCACGGTTTCTTACATGATGTTCAGCACGAGGCGGTCCCCGACGCTACCAACTCGAACCACCGCCAAAACTCGATCCGCCGCTGGAGCTGGACCCGCCCCCAAAGCTGGAGCCACCGCTGGAACTCGACCCACCCCCAAAACTGCTGCCAGAGCTGATGCTGTTGTTCAGGGCGGAGGCTGCGGCTGCGCGACGTCGCCGCTCCGCCTGTTTGCGCCGTTCTTCTTCACGCCGCTTGCGCGCCTCTTGGGCGATGGCCTGGGCGATAGCGTTTTGGGCTTGGGCATTACTGCTCTTTGCCGCGCGAATGGCGGCAGCATAGTGGCCCTGGGCGAGGAGGGCCCGGGCGTTCTCCAGCTCATCGGAACCGGGCGATCCGGAAACGTAGACCCCATAGCGACCGGTCCAATTGCTTGCCCGGCGAACTTCCTTCGCGGCGAGGTGTATTTCTGCGTTGGATAGGGCGGCTTGATCCATTTCCTGCACCAGGGTCGCCGCGATGGCACTGGCTTCGGACGCCATCTGGTCGGCTTGCTCATCCAAGCGGTTCCAGTCGGAATGGTCGGTGCGCAGGGTCTCTTGGCACTGTGCGAAGGTGTCTTCCACGATGTCCAGGCTCCGATAGGCCATTTGGGTCTCCGCACTGTCGCCATAGCCATCATTACGTGCCCGGTCGGCGGCCTGTCGTGTCACCTGAATCTGCCGTTCCGCCGCATGGAGACTGCGCGTCGCCTCGGCGTTGGCATCCCGGTCGTTTTGCAGCATGACCCGGAGGCGGCCGAGTTCTTCTTCGACGTCTGCCAGGGTGTTGGCTGCCAGAAAGGGGTCCCCTTGGCGGGCATCCACTTCCCCCCGGGCGCCCGTGAGGTGGGACTTCGCGGCGGTAAAGGCGTCGCCCGTCGGTGGCATGGTGCGGCCATCGGCCACCTCCGTCCCAATGGCCGTCAACTCCTTCTCCAGCCGTTCGAGCGTGGCGCCATTGGCTGCCACGGTGCGGTCGAGCCGGGAGCGTTTCTGGGCAATCTCCCGAAGCCGGTCATGGGCGAAGGTGTTCCCCGCAGCGACCTGTTCGAGCAGATTGGCGGCCTGAAGGACCCGGCCTTCCCGGAACTGGGTTTCGGCCTGCTGTCGCTTGGTGCGGGCCATGTTCAGCTGTTCTTCCGCCTCCAGGATGTTGTCGTCAATCGTGCCGTTGGCCTGGGGGTGTTCCGGGTCACCCGCCTGAAGTGCCAAGACCGTGTGGGCAAATTCCTGGCGTATGCCTTCCAGTACGTCACGGTGCGCGGGGACTTCCCCGGCGATTTGGTCTGTTTCCTGTCCATAACGGGCGACCCGGTCCTCGTGTTCGTCCAGGGCGGTGGTACTGGCCTGGAGGATATGGTGGACTTCCGCAATAGCCCGGTCTATCTCATCCAGGGTGCCTTCAGCATCAGCCACGCGGCCCCTCCCAAGCGCTTCCAGGGCCACCTGAGCCATTGCTTCCGAACGTGCAATGCGCAACGAGGGGTCCAAGTCCAGTGCGCCTTCGGGGCGCTGGAGGGTGTCACGCAGGGTCAATTCCGGTTCAATCTGTAGACGTGCGCCGATAGTCTGGCGTGTAGTTGCGATGGCATCCCTGCCCTCCGAGATGGCGGGTAGGGTGAGTTCCCGTCGGTGGCTATCCAGCCCTTGGGCCTTGTCTACCCGTGCCGCGAGCGTATCGAGGGCGTCGGACAGGGCCGCAATGGCGCCCGCCTGCGTGGTGGCCACGGCCTCAGTCGCGATCTGCTCAGCCCATTCCGACAGGCGCCTTTGCTCGACACCGATCCACGCCACTTCGACACCCGCTTCCGCCAGGGCGCGGGAGCGGGACCCTATGGGGGGCATCAGGTGGAGCTGGGCCTGCTCCACAATTCGTGCCAGTTCCGTGGCCTCTGTCTGTTGTCGTTGCGCCGTGGCCGCGGCACTTCGCTCAATGCCGATGGGGTCCTTGTCCAATCCCTTGCGTGCCTCCAACACCGAATCACTGGCGGCGGGCACCAATTCCTCGAAGAGGGCGGACACCGCAAAGTAGCCATTCGCCTTTGCCCGTTCCTCAAAGTCCGATTCCTTCTCGGCCAATTCCTGCAGCGCTACCGTGATAGCATCCAGCCGGGGACCGGTTTCGGTGAGGGCCTTTTCCAGGGCACGGAGATTTTCCGTGGCCCGCTCGGCCCGCCTGTTAAAGGCTTCAAAGAGTTCCGCAAAGGTCATGGGGGCTTCCGGTCGGTAATCCGACAGATTGCCCCAGAGCGATTCCTGCCACGTACGCTGTTTTCCACGGACCATGCGGTTCAGCGCATCGTCTTGGCGTAGCTCGATGGGCTGCTCGCTGAGTTTGAGGGCCGCCCGATAATTGCCCCGCCAGAACAGGTTATAGACGCGGGACCCGAAGGCATCGGGACAGATGAGCTTTGCCGCCTTCTCGTACTGGTCGTTGAGTTGCACCCAGGCCAGCGAAAGAAAGCCCACATCATCGCGAATCGATTCCGCCATGAGCGCCGATTCGGAATCGGGGGCATAGGGATTGTGTTTCCAGCTGCCCACGTAGAGTTGGGTTTGTTGTTCCAGGTCTTCCTGCAGGGCATCCAGTTTGGCATCGAGGGCCGAGTTCCATGTGGCAAGGTGGCGCTCGGCCTTCTTTTTGAGCCCCTGGAGCCGGCGGTTCAGGTAAATGAAGAGAATGAGGGTGATAAGCAGGGCCAGTGTGGCACTGACGATGGCCACCAGGCGTTCTAATGCCGCCAATTCCTCCGCCGAAGTGATGCGCTGGCGCACCGAATCCAACTGACGCTGGACGGTATTCAGCGCGCCGACATAGCGGGAGTCGGCCTGTTTGTAGTAGGCATGAGCTGTTTCAAGCTCCGTGTCGATTTGGCCAAGCCTGGTCTCCATACCGGTGGCACCCGGCCGTGCCTTTTCCGTTGCGAAACGCTCCCGCAATGTGGGGAAAAGAGACGCATCAACAACGTATTGCTTCAGTGAGCGAATCTGTAACTGTGCCTCGTGAAGGACCCGCTGAGCGGTTACCCGCGCGTCTTTCGGCGCGGTTGCGAGGGCGCCCCGGGCACTGTTCAACGTCCCTTCCCATTCGGCGATGGGAGGGGAGGCCAGGTCACCGGTCACTTCCGGGGCACTTTCGCGGAGCGAGGCCGCAGCGGCGTCCAATTCTTCGATGGCCGCAGCGGCGTTCGTAATCGCCTGGATGGCCACACCCGCTTCCTTCTCGTAGGCGTCAATCGATTCGCTTGCGGATCGGGCGTCAACAATGACCCCGGAGAGCAGGGGACGGGCGTTGCCATAATCTTTTCGTGCGATTTGCCTTTCGGCCTCGGTAATGCGGGCTTCCATACCCGCGATGTCGTAGGGACCCAGCCGGGATTCGGGATATCGTACTGTCAGCCCTTCCAGTGCCAGCTGGAGACGGGACACCGCCGTCTTCGCCGAAGTGACCTGCGCCTGTGCACCGCGAATCTCGTCGGCAATGGCGGCGTTGAGCTGTTGGTCGATATTGGTGACCGAGTCCTCCACGGCCCGTTGAATATCCAATCCCGCACGCATGGCAGTCTTGACCCATCGGTCCAGCTTGCCCGGATATTGCTTCGTACCCAGACGGCGGCTATCCTGGGCCGCAGACCCCGTATAGTTGTGGTGCTTGTCGGCTACGCTGATGAAAAGAAACGCGCCATCCCGCTCGCCCGTTTCCGGGTGGGCCCACGCGTTGAAATCTGCCTTGTTCCGAATGCCCGACCCCAGCGCGTATTCAAAGGCTTCCTTGTCCCGATGCCCGTCGTAGCGACCGCCCCGGAAGGTATCGATCAATACCACTACCCAGTGCTTGTCCGCGAGGAATGCCGCGATACGCTCAAGCTCGGCCTCTCCCAACTTCCCGACCTGTCCTTTGACATACAGGTGGACATCCGGCCGCCAGCTTTCCACCAATTCATCGGGGGTATCAAAGCGGAGAAATTGCCCTTCCGCTTGGGCAAGGCCCATTCCGACGGGGCCCCACGCGAAAATCAGCGCGGCCAGCCATAGGAACGCTCCGCAGACCCGGGGCGGAAACAGGGTGTTGATTCTTAACGTCCTGCGTCGAAAGCTTCGCGTAGCAAACTGCATTGCGGGTGTCTCCTCATTCGTCATCCCCAGCCCAAACCCCGGTCCCCCGACCACAATCTTCTCTCGGAAGGCTGTGGTGAGTATCGACCCGTTGCGATTGACGTGCCCCGGTAAAACCTTGATAGGACGCGCACGAAAGCACCCTGTTAATAGTACCGCTCAGCCCCCGTAAATATTCAGCGTAGCTTGCCATCTCATGCCCGCAATTCGTTCAGCGTCCCTGAGCTGCTGCTGAATTTCTCCGTCTCGACATCCATCTGTTGGAGCATGGTGACGAATAAGTTGGAGAGGGGCTTGTTGTGGTCTTTGGGAAAGGCGAGGTGTTGGCCGTGCTTAAGGCCACCGCCAGCGAGGAGGATGGGGAGGTTGGTGTTGTTGTGGGTGTTGGCGTCGCCCATGTTGCTGCCGAAAAGGACCATGGTGCTGTCGAGGAGGCGGCTTCCGGTTTCGGGCGTTTCGGAAAGCTGGCGGAATAGCTTGTGCAGGAGGGCCATTTGCTGGTGGTCGGCGTCGACCAGTTGCTTGAGCTTTTCTTCCGATTGGCCGTGGTGGCTGAGGTTGTGGTACCCGTCGGTCGTGTTCTGGTCGGGATGGAGCTTGAAGACAGGCGTGGCGAAGGCGTCGACCATGAGGGTGACGATCCGGGTGGAGTCAGATTCCAGGGCCAGGCGGGCCATGGAGAGCATGAGGTCAAACTTCTCGAAGAAAAGCTTCTGGTCGTGAATCTCTTCGGGCGGCACTTGTTCGGTGGTTGGCTTGGGCGTCAACTCCCACTCGCGGGCCGTGCCCAGGCGCTCTTCGATTTCGCGGACGGAGGTCAGGTACTGGTCCAGGCGGGATTGGTCATCGCGGCCCAGGTCGCGGCGGAATCGGGCCGTGTCGTCGAGGAGGGTGTCGAGGATGCTGCCCCGTTCTTCGAGCTTGTGAAGCTGGCGTTGGACTGCCGCATCATCCCCTTGGATGAACATTTTCTTGAAGAGGGCCGCTGCACTATCTTCTGCGGGAAGCAATACTCCGTCGCGGGTCCAGGAGAGGCTGCGGTTGGCCTTGTCGATATTCACGCCGAGGTTCAGCGAGGGAAAGCGGGTGACGGGGCCGAGCTGTTCGGCGGCATACTGGTCCAGCGAAATAGAGTTCCGAAAGCCACTCTTGGTGGGGCCGGGGGCCGCCGTGAGGAAGCAGTTCTCCGTGCTGTGTCCGCCATCCACATCGGGGTGGGAGAGGCCGCCGATGACCGTGAAGTCGTCACGAAATTCGGCCAGGTCCTGTAGATAGGGCGAGAGTTCATAGTCCCGCCCCGTGGTCTCGGGGAAAAAGCGCTTGGGCAGGACCCCGAGGTTGTTGGAAATGAGGAGCATCCGCTTCGGTGTTTCCGCGGCCTGGGCTTTGGCCGGCCGGGTTACATTCAACAGCGGCAGGGCCATCGCAACGCCCGCGCCCCGGAGGAAGCGCCGGCGGCTTATATCTCGTTTGCCCATCAGGGGTCTAATTCCTTCCCAAGGAAAATGTCGCTCGCGACCAGACCATGAATCAGGTCACGGACACGATACCCCATTTCCGCGCAATCATCAAGGATGGATTCGATGGCGTCCCGGTCGGCGAAACGCACCGGAGTTCCCGTCGCGTAGAGGGTAAACTGGTGGAGGAGGTTGCGGGCGAGCTGGCGCGAATTGTCCGCGAAAATTGCCTTCAACCCCTGAATGTTTTCAAAGCTCCGTCCGTCGACCAGGCTACCACTCGCGTCCACCGGTGCCCCGAGAGTGTAGGCGAAGTCGTGGCCCGCCGGGTCGATGCCCGTGACGGGATCGCCCGATTCCACGCCGCGATAGCGCTCGCGCCAGTTGCCCAGGACGCCGAAGTTTTCCAGCGCGAGGCCCACAGGATCGAAGTGGGCATGGCAGGAGGCGCACTTTTTGGACTTGGTGTGGAGGGCGAGCAAATCACGAATGGTCGTGGCCCCGCGTATGTCCGGTTCTACGGCGGGGACGCTGGGTGGTGGCGGAGGTGGCTCCTGTCCGAGGAGGCGCTCCATGATCCACGCGCCCCGTATGACCGGGGAGGTGGACGTACCGTTGGCCGTGACCTTCAGTACCGCCGCCTGGGTCAGGAGTCCGCCATAGGGGCTGTCTTCCGGCACGGGGACCTTGCGCATGGCCGAGCCGGCGAGGGGCTCCAGACCGTAGTGCTTGGCAAGGCGGTCATTGGCATAGATGAAGTCCGCATCGATGACGACCGAAGCCGGGAGATTGTCGCGAATCATGGCGGCGAAAAAAGACCGCGATTCGCGGGCCATGGACTCGACGAGATACTCGTCAAAGCGATATTCGGGATAGAGGCGGATGTCGGCGTCATCCCGCCGGATGTAGCGCAGGTTAAGCCAGTAGTCGGTGAAGTTTTCGACGAAGTGCTCAAAGTCGGGGGTGTCGATGAGGCGGTCCGTCTCGCGATGGAGGATGTCCGCCGCACGAAGCTGTTCCTCCCGGGCCAGCGCCATGAGGGTGGCATCGGGTCGGGTGTTGCTGAGGAAATGGGAGAGGCGTGAGGCGATGGCATAGTGATTGGTGCGGCCTACTTTAGGTTCTACCGGTTCTCGTAAGTAAAGGAAATGACTCGATGCGAGGAAGGCCTTGTAGCCCGCGAGCATAGATTCAACGAAGGAATTGCCCTCAACCAGCCGGCCGAGGATGAGGTTTTCAAAACGCAGAAGGACTTCCTCCGACACGGGCTCCCGTGCGGCCCGCGCTGCAAAGCGACGCATCAGCCGTCGTGCGTCGGCGACCGGGTCTTCGGTATGGACCTCTGCGTCCAGCTCGTCAAACAAGACGTGGTGGGACGGCGGGGGCCAGGTCTCGGGCGGGAGGGGGCCTTCCACTTCAAGCCATTGAAAGGCCACGCCCGGCTGTCCGCCTTCGGGGAAGGGCGGATAGCGGTAGGTGGGTGGCCCACCATCGACATTGCGTGCCAGGGGCACGGGCAGTCCCAGCAGGCTGTATTCAAAGGTTTCCGTCGGCAACAGGCGAATGACCGTTTCATAGACCTGGGCTTCCGGTTGAATATCCATGAGGCCGCCCGTCGCCCGGACATCGCCGGAAACATCGGCACCCGAAGGCTTGCGGGCCCGAAAGGTCATGGGCACGGGCTGGGTCGCCGGTTCAAGCGTGTAGCCCGGTTGCTGCAACACAGCGCGGGCCGAAAAGCGGACGCGATACTGACCCGGCAATTGGGCGACGAAGCCGCGTGGATAGCCGTAGTAGGGCCAATGGGCGGAGCGAAAGAGGGCCATCTCCAGGGCAGGGTCCTCCTTGAGCGGACCCAGGGCTTTGGTGTCGACCGCCTGGTTGTCCTTTGCAAAGAACATGGCCTCCCGATTGCCAAAGGTGTGGTTCTCCGCAAAAAGCTGGACGCCGATGGCGCGATAGGTGGTCACCGGCGGTGGCTCGGAACCGCTTGCCATGGCTTGACGCAATGCGGCGTCGGCGGCATCCAGGTAGGCGGCGAGTTGCACGCGGGACATGTCCAGCGTCTCGGCCGTCTTGTTCAGCCGGTGCCCTTCCCTATCCTGGGGCAACATGGTCTTGATGTCGAGGTGGGGGAGTTGCAGCAGGTCCCGTAAATTCTCTTCATATTCCTCGCGGTTGAGGCGCCGCATGGGCCCGCGCCCGTTGGCCGCCACGTCCGCCCGATCTGCCGTGGCCAGGGCTGCGCCGAGCAGCTGCACAAAGTCCTGGCGATTTTCGTCCGAGAGATCGGTGAGGTCCGGGGGCATTTCGGCCTTCGCAACCCGATCATGGATGTAGGTCCACCGGTCGCGGAGGGCGCGGTCGTCCAAATCGAAAGACAGAGAATCCAGGGCGAGATCATTGCGCGCGAGGGCATCGTCATGACACTCATAACAGGTGTCGGCAATGATAGTGCGGAGGGCGTTGGGCATTTCCTGGGCGTAGAGTGACGACGTGTCGACGGGTGATAGCAGCGCCAGCGCGGAACCGGTCAGCAAGGCGTATCGGGAAGACACCGTCCCCCGTCTCTGGTTGTTACGCCTGAGTGGGGTAATTGATCCATCAGGCAGTAGCTGGTCTGGGTGCATCGTATGGCGCACGTCCGGTTCCCCTCCTGAATAGTCCTTCACGACACCACAATACACCCATGAAAGGGGCCGTCGCTGATAGACAATAGACGATGATTGTATAGGTTGGGGAATCCCGGGTCAAAAGCTGGAAGCGCTCAGCAAAATGGATCGAGACACGCCTCGGATAGGGTCTCGACGGCATTCCTCCGGAAGTGCTTTCACTACGTCCTGGCGAACCGCGAGCACATGAGGGGCGAGGGAGACCTCGGGCGTAGTGCGCGACCGGTATCGCCATAGGTCATTGAGGGAAACCGAGGTATAGTAGCTGCATAAATGGGCATCGCGGGCGGGATTGAATGGGGGGGCGGCAGTGCGATGGGATTACGCAACGTTGGGGATATCACGTGGACAGAATGGAAGATGGCTCTTTGGCCCCCGTGTTGCCGTATGATAACAGTGGCTATACGGTGCCTGTACTCAGGGCGGAGCAGGAAACAACTTTTCGCAAGCTATTTCACAGACTGTTCCTTTGTCCTCCTAATCCCGAAAGCGACTCCAGGTGAGCTTGACGGCCACCCAGAAGACCTTGCCCGGGAGCAGTACAAGAACCAGCGTCCTCTTTACGCGCTCAAAATCGTCCTGAAAGCTGAACGGGTTGTCGATCATGCCGCCAAACCAGCCCACGTTGTTCGGATCGTAGGTGGGTGTAAGCGCGCCCGCCGCACCGAGATAGAGCGCCATGACCAGCGCATACCAGCTGTTGAGCACCGCGAGATAGCGCGCGTAGGCCTCCTCCGCACCGCTCAGGCCAATGTCGAAGAGGGACGGCAGCCCGTAACGCAACGCGAAGTAGGGACCCACGACCACCAAAAGCGCACCGGCCCACCAGAGCGCCAGTTGCCCGACGGAGGCTTTCTCTACCGGTAGAGCCACCTCGTCGACCTGCTCCGTCTCCGTACCCCAACCACACGAGGAGCACCAGACGCGTAACGCATCACCCTGCTCCTCTTGCCTTACCGGACAGTTACAAACCGGGCACTCCATGGTCGCGATGCTCCTTTTCTTGCCCATTGCGCTCTTGCGGATATACCAAGTCACCTACTCTACCCAAGTCGCCGGCGAGATCCAAGGGGGACCCACCGGAGTCTTCCGGGACATCCGGCATCCTCCCGGCAAGGTTTACCTTCAATGCCGTCATCTCGCCTGTAGGAGCCTGGAAGTCCCGGGATTGTTTCACTCCCCTCCTGGGAGAGGATTTAATTTCACGGTTTCCACCGCTTCAAGCGAATCAAAGGAGCCGCCATTTTTTACACACCACGAGTTGACGGTGCACCATGTTTCCCCTAGACTAGGCGTCTACACTGGAGGCAACAACCATGCGCATGCGATACCCTGCAGGACTTACTACAATACTCCTTGCATTGATGTGGGCAGTCCCCGCGTCACCAGCACCCCTTACGTTGACGGGAAGCATTGTGGGTCAGGAATCTGGAACACCCCTCGACATGGAAACCTGGGTTGCTGTCCGTCGCCTGGACCGCGACCATTGGGCCACCCTGCACCTGGCGTCTCGGGGCAAATCATCCTACAGCGTCGCCTTGCCCGGTGAAGGCCGATATCAGATCGATACCCGGTTTGGCAGTTTCTGGTATGGCGAAGACGCCGCGTCCATCGGAAACTTCGAGTCGACTCAGACCATTGAGGTTTATACCGAGGAAGCAGAATTCGTCCACGACCTCCATCTTCCCGATCCCGTAGCCATTCCCGTGCGGGTCGTCGATGCCGTCGGCGAACCAATCGTCGGCGCGAAAGTCTCCCTCTCCCGAATGACGCCCGAATATAAGGAGGACTACGGCGCGTTGAGCATCATGTCCAGCAGCGATAAATGGGGCCGGTGCGATTGGCTTGCCGTTGCCGGACACGAAATCTGGGTAAGCGCCTCCGCAGACGGCTATACCTGGACTACCTCGAAACACTACACCCTTTCACCGGGCGACGAGATTTCAGCTATTACCCTGACCCTCCGGAAAGTTGGCACAATTTCCGCCACGCTGGTAGACGAGGCGAATCGTCCTCTCGCAAACAAGGCCTATGAGCTCGTCGTTCAGAATTCGAATGGCACCCCGTTGAAAGGCCTTCGCGCCCGCACAGATGCCCAAGGGCGGCTCCGCGCCGATGGCTTTCTCGTTCGTGATGCCCTTCGTATCGCACTGAAAGAAAACAAGAACAGCACCCCTTACTTCACCTACGAATTCGATGGCCCAGCGGACAAACACCTCAACTTGGGGCGCGTTGTAGTTGCCGCCGACTGAAGGTATGGCTTGAACTTAAAAAGAGCGCTGGAGCGCACGGAGAAATTGGTAAGCTAACGAGGACTGAAATGGATGAGCGGAGAGCACAGGAACAGCGTAGGGAAACACTCCAGCTTTCATTTAGTGGGTACGATGTGGGCGTGCCTCACACAAGAGTGACGTTGAGGCGGTTGGCAACACACTGACAGCGACGAATGTAGGTGAAACAGTATTTGAAGCTTTTCCCAAAATGTACAAGAGCATGAAAGAATTGGGGCTTGAATGTGGCGGAAAAGGCCCCTTGGTACTGCACAGGGATGATTCATATCAAATTATGATAACGGTCCCTGTAGAAATCGATCTCCCCCAAGACAGTATTCAATTCGAGCTAGACTACATTGACGTAACTGGAATGAAGCGCTCACAGCGTTATTGCGTTCGTCCGAAATTCGAGCTCAAAGGAATTAACTGTATGGACTACGGTTTTCCCAATGCCTTAGAACGGCATGAATGAGACTGTGGTCGTCCGCATTCCATGTCGCCACGCCTGTGCAAGGGTGTCATGGTGGTTCTGGTACCCGACTCGTCAATGATTGGAATTCATTGGTGTGAACCATGTCTTGCCTCCAGTCTTGGTGGTCGGCAGACGTTTACCGGAATAGTTCCGCGTGGGACCCCATACGGACGTATTCAAGCACTTCGTTTACTTCGTCTACCTTATATATCAGCAGCCAATCCGGCTCAAGGTGACACTCCCGATAGCCTTCCCACGCTCCACTCAATTGGTGGTCCCGGTTTCGTTCCGGCAAGGGCGCTCCTTCAACCAGAAGCGCATGGATTGCTCGAAACTTGTCCATGGGCTTGCTTTGCTTCTGGCAGCGTCGAACATCCCGCCTGAAGCGTGTCGAGCGCCGGATTGCGTACATGGGTTAGATGCCCAGGTCTCGGTAGAAATCGTCAGTGGAATCAAGCTGCTTTCCGCCGCCTTGATTGAGTTCGTCCATCGCCGCCACCGTATCATCGTTGGGGATAGCGACGGGGAAGGGAAGCCCCTTGTGCAACGCCACCTGGCGAAGGAACAAATTCACGGCCTGGGCGGGCTTCAAGCCAACTTTTTTAAATACGGCGTAGGCCGCTTTCTTGGCGTCGGCATCAAGTCTCAGGTTGGTGGGTTCGGTACTCATGGCGGTTTTCTCCTTTGGTTACAATTGTAGCGCATTTGTAACTATCTGGCAAGTGCGCGATGGGGTCGCGATGGCACCGGGGTGTGTCGCTGCGTGACGCTATAATGGGGTCAAGGGAGCATGTTGGTGCCTCAATGTCTCTTTTTTTCGTCGTTGCGGAGGGGCTGAGCCTTCTGCCACCGGGACAGGAACGCGCTTCAGCGTGGTGGGGGTGCTGGCAGCGTGGGGGGCTGGTCCGGCGTGGCCTTGGGATGGGTTGGGTATTCGGGCGCGATACCGTCCCTTGCATGGAACTCTGGAGGGCCGACGGCCAATCGGCAATTCGTGCGGCAGGTGCGGAGAAGTGACTGGCACTGCCCGTTCCACTCGCGTACACGCGTGTACTACAATGTATCTGATAGCCCAACCAGGAGAACATGATGTATCGCCTTCGCCCTCTTATGATCCTTTCCGTAGTCGGCATCGCACTGCTCTGCACCGCGTCCCGAGTCGCCGCAGAAGTGCAACAGACCGACCTCTTTTATCAGGGGATGAATGATGTCCCGGTGTATCGCATTCCGGCGCTCGTCGTGACGAAATCGGGAGTGGTCGTGGCGGTGTGTGATGCCCGGGCGGACCGGGGGCAAGACCTGCCCAATGACATCGACCTTGTCATGCGCCGTAGCTTCGATTCCGGTGAAACATGGAGCGACGTCCAGGTTATTTCCGATTTCGGTGCCCAGGGTGGGGGGGACCCGTCGTTGCTGGTGGACCGGAACACGGGGCGGCTCTGGTGTTTCTTTGTCTACGCGCCCGATGGTGTGGGGGTGAAGACGAGCCAGCCGGGTGTTGATGGCGATACTTTTCAGCTGATGCTGATTCATAGCGACGATGACGGGGTCACCTGGAGCAAGCCCCGGAATATTAACGCCGACGTGAAAGATCCTGCGTGGGAGGCTGCCTGGACGTCACCCGGTCGGGGCTATCAGGACCGGGAGGGCCGTCTCTATTTTCCGCTGAGCCGCAAGTCGGGCGACGCGCTTTACAGCCACTTTATCTTTAGTGACGATGGGGGCAAAACGTGGCACATGGGCGGTCCGGCAGGGGAGTACACCGAGGAGTGGATGCTGGTCCAGCGGAAGAATGGTGACCTGCTTGCCAATATGCGCAACAATCGTCAGGAAAACCACCGCTACGTGGCGGTATCCAACGACCGGGGGAAGACCTGGGAGACCGCCCGACCTCACGAAGGGCTGATAGAGCCTATCTGCCAGGCCAGCCTGCTTTGGTACAACGATGAATCGAAAGAGCAATTGCTTTTCTCCAATCCGGCAAGCACCAAGCGGGAGCGCCTGACCATACGGCTCAGTCGCGATGAAGGGGTGACCTGGCCCGTTTCCCGCGTGCTCCACGAAGGGCCTGCCGCCTATTCCTGTCTGGCCATCCTGCCCGACGAACAAATCGGTATCCTCTATGAGCGGGGGGACGAGACCCCCTACCAGAAAGTCACCTTCGCCAAGTTTCCCTTGTCCTGGCTCGTGGCAACGGAGTAGGTCAACGGGTTTCCATGGGCAGCTTGCTAAGGCCACCATTGGAATCTCCCGAGTATGGCCGGTGGGAGGAGGTATGACGCATGTTCGTTATGCTATACTTATCGGGCTGGACCCTGAAGGGCATTCGCACCCTGGGGTACGAACGCGCCAAATTCAATTTCTTCCCCGAACGTCACGCGCTTCGTGACGCCGCCGCTGCCTGGCTTCGGTGGGAAGCTGCCCACACCCTTCCATGACTTCCGTGCAGAACGTACGCGTTCCGTTTTTCGTCTTCGCGGTCTCATCGAAACTCTGGCACGATATGTGCATATAAGGTGGGTATAGAAACATCCGTACCGCTGAGTGATGTTGCGCGTTTCGACACCTATAGTGTGCATAAGATATGTGTTAGCAGCGTGTTAGACTCACAGGATTTCTCGGATGTTCTCGGTTGAAAGGCCGTAGGCAAGCTACCGAACGGTAGGAAGTGACTGCGGAGCACACGCAAACGGTGGGTTTGTTCCCAAGGGATTCACCAGGGCAAGTCCCCGCAATGGATTGGAGCTCGCTCCGATTCATTTCAGCCTGCTTACCCAGCCGTATGACAATCATTACGAAGGGCCAGCCCTGTATTCAGACAACGGTTTTCTGGGCCCGGATTTTGCCATTTACATACCATATGGTATGAGTGACTAAAAACAATGCAAAAAAGTTGTTCCAACAAAAAAGGAATGAAGGTGTAACATGGAAGTACGTCATGACACCCCACACGCGGTCCAGACCTGGACCCGGCGCGCCAAACGATACCGAAGCCTGCTCTATTTGATGGCCTTTATACTGGTCTTGCCCATGGTGCTCTCGCCTACCCGGCCCATTGCGGTCTATGGTTACCTGATGGCTACCTATGTGCCCGGGCTGCTCTTTCCCGACCCGGCGAAAGATAACGGCGAGTTGGCCCGTTTTCTCGTCAGTCAGGTACAGGTGCTCCGCTATCAAACCGCACTGCGGGATGATTTGGCCGACATGCGCGGTGGCCACCTCTTTGCCATCGTACGGGGCACGGATGGCACGCTACGTCACGAGCCAATCCGCACATGGAACTCCTTCTTGCCGGAAACCCTGCCCAACGGGTTGAGTGCCTGGCTGGACCGAAAGGAATTGCCCTATCTGGGCGATACGGTGGATCTGTGGGTTCGTGGTAACCGCGTGGTGGCCATGGGGCACTATCATCCCTTTGGGGGAGGGCCCTCCGAAGGGGATCACCGGGCTCAGCTGCTTTCGACCTATGCGGAAGTCGTTGTGAGCAATGGGGTCGTTCCCATGGTGTTCGTGGATGGGGAGGTGGTGCCCTATGTGGAATCGGTGGATGTGTCCTACGACGTATTTCGGAGCATTCGTGCGCTGGAGCCCGGTCTGTTGATGGAGGTACAGGAGGTCGAGATTAACCTGGACGAACCGAGTCCCTACCTGGCCTCTTTTTTTGGCTATCTGACAAAATACCGTAACATCGAGTTGCATGATCGCAGCGTGGTCGCCAAGGAAGTTGGCATACTTTGCAACGAGTTTAAAGAGGACTATGGGCTGGTATTCTCCGAAGGGTTCCAGCCAGACTACTACCGGATGGATATAGACAGATACACGATGCTGCGCCATCTTCAGGTTGTAGAAATGTGGTCGTCCACCCTGGGCTACTATGAGCGGCTCGCGAAGAAACGTCTGGGAGGCGCGAAAGTGTAGTTCCATGAGTCCCAACGTGCCGCACCTCGGGAGCGGCTCACCATCAAAACGCCATTTCAGAGACGCCATCACTTCCCACCATCGCGGGGAGTGGTGGCGTTTCTGGGTACAGGTGATTCATACTGAGGCTCAGGAAGGTGCTGTCGCGCATTTCGTGGATGTGTCTCGCGGCACGCCTGTCACGTGAGTCAGGAGAGCACTATGACGGAGAACGCGGGACTAATCTGGGCGTGCGAAATGGACGGTACGGGGGGCGCACGGCCATTCTTGATGGACGACTTTGACCGTCCGTTGCCCCCGGGGCACAGCCGTTGGCTACACCTCGATTGTCGCCATGAGGAAGCGGTCGACTGGTTGCGGGAACGCTCGGGTCTGGATGCCGTAGCCTGTGAGGCCCTGCTTGCCAGAGAAATACGACCACGGAGCCTGGTAATTGCAGGCGGCATGGTCGCGACACTTCGCGGGGTCAATCTCAATGAGGGAGAGAATCCGGAGAATATGACGTCCATTCGGGCGTGGTTTGACGCCGAACGGGTGATTACCCTGCGTGGTCAGCGGGTGATGGCGGTGCAGGATATTCATGAGCGACTTGAAAGAGGCGAGGGCCCCGTTGGTCCGGGGGCCTTTCTGCCATCCCTTGTGCTGCAGTTGATCGAACGCATGGGGCCCGTGATGGTGGCGCTGGACGACGAAGTGGATGAGCTGGAGGATCTGGTGGTTTCGGCTCAGACCTTTGAACTACGCACCCGCCTGGCGGAAGTCCGACGACAGGCTATCGCATTGCGGCGCTATCTCGCTCCCCAGCGCGACGTTATTGCCCGCCTCCAATCAGAGCGTGTCGCCTGGCTGTCTGATCTTGACAAGGCCCAACTGCGAGAAGCGGCGGACCGCCTGACCCGCCATGTGGAAGATCTGGACGCTTCCCGCGAACGGGCGGCTGTCACCCAGGAGGAGCTTGCAGGCCGCCTGGCCGAGCAAATGAACCGGACCATGTATGTGCTTTCCCTGGTGGCCGCCGTTTTTCTCCCCCTGGGGTTGCTGACGGGGCTGTTGGGTATCAACGTGGGGGGGATGCCCGGAACGGACAGCAACGTTGCCTTCGCGGTGGTGTGTGCCTTGCTCATCTTGTTGGCCGTGCTCGGCGTCTGGCTCTTTCGCCGCATGCGCTTCTTCTGAAGGCGCGTTCCCCTGGTTACTATTTAGAGTTCAGCGGGGGCGCGCACATGAGGGACTCGATCAGTTCCGCGACCTCTCGCGGTGGTACCTTCGGGATGAGGTAGTGGTGGTTGGCATCGGGCTCGGATTTCCATACGTTGACGCCATCTTCCCGGACGGCGTTATGTCCCTGAGATTCCACGTCCCACCATGGTGCCGCGCCCCGCACGGCTACCAGGACAGCCGTCTGGTCCCAGCTCTCCCGATTCTTTTTGTCACGGAGAAAGAGGCGATAGGCCCGCGCCGCCGGATTGTCGTCCGATTGGGTCATGAGCTGGTGGCCCGTCATGATGTTACGGCCGATTTCCCACCCGGAGAACGTGACGTCGAGGGGCCAGCCTTCGACGGCGGCTTTGCTATAGCCTGCGCCGCCCCAGGTCTGAAAATTGGCTTCGCCAGTTTCTTCGGGGTTGGGATAGCGGCCCCCCATGCAGACCCAGGTTTTGACCTTCTGCTTCACCAGGGCTGTGCCATCCAGGTCACTGTGTTCATCTCCTGTTGAGTTCAACAGGTCGACCAGGGCTTTGAGGCGGCCTACCGTGACGATGGTTACGCTGCCGTCGGGCTGAGCAGCGAGCAGGCTGCGGTACACGCTGACATGGTCCGGTGCCTGGTCTTTGGTCACGATATCGTGTCCGTAACGTTCGGTGTCGGTGGCGATGGCTTCGAGGTAACGGCTCTCGATACGGCCGTATTCCTCGTGGATCGCCCCAATGGGCAGGTCGCCCCGCCCATAGTATGTATTAATAGCGTCGATGCAGCCCGGTACCCAGGGGGTGCCGCCGTAACTGGCGATACATCCCAGGATTTCCACTTCGCCCTTGTCGGCCAGGGCGTGCAACATGGCCAGCGCCCCGCAATCGTCACAATCGCCCGTCATGTCGGTATCAAAAATTATCTTGGGGATGTCCTTTGCCGGTGCAAGGGCCCCCAGGGCGATGGTCAGGGCGACGAAAGTAGTACGAATCATTGATGACTTCTCCGAGCGGTTTGGGGTGTCGTAATGGGATACCTTAACATCGGGCAACGTGCCAGGCAAGTGGCGCGGCGATGTGGGGCAAGGCGCAGCGGCTTGGGGCCAAGGTGCATTAAGACGTGAACCTTTCATGGGTCTGGGTTTCTTCGTTGCGACCTGTTCTCCCGACCGGTATACTCCATGGTATTGCGTCGGATGCCCGAACGGAATCATCCGCCCTGGCCCCTCGCGAATCGGGCGCTATGCACAGGAAAGCCCGCGCAGCCCGGCATCGCGTGGCACCGCAATACGATGGCCAACGCGGCAGTCGCAGGCGCCTGACCCCTACACATGTTTTAAACCTTCGTTTTGACCCAATCCCTTAATTCGTACCCCCATTAAAGTTGGTGGAGAATCTCATCATGTCTCAAGAATCCGTCGTGGACCGCCTGTCTCAATACGGTGTAGTTCCTGTTATTGCCATTGATTCCGTGGAGGATGCCTTGCCCCTTGCGGACGCACTACTCGAAGGGGGGCTTCCGGTTGCCGAGATCACGTTTCGCACCGCCGCGGCAGCCGACGTGATCGCCCGGCTTGCGACAGAACGCCCCTCCCTGATTCTCGGTGCCGGCACCGTGTTGACGGCCGAGAACCTGCACGCCGCCCGGGATTGCGGGGCTCAATTTGCCCTTGCGCCAGGCTTTAATCCCGCCATCGTGTCCCAGGCCCAAGCGCTGGGTTTGCCCTTTGTTCCAGGGGTGGCGACTCCCAGCGATATCGAAGGGGCCATGGCGGCGGGGTGCCGCGTGCTGAAATTTTTCCCCGCTGGCGCCCTGGGCGGACCTGCCATGCTGAAGGCCCTTTCCGGTCCCTATGCCCATACGGGGGTGCGCTTTGTGCCTACCGGCGGGGTGACCGCCGACAATCTTTCCGACTTCCTTTCCCTGGACGTTGTCGCTGCGGTGGGCGGCACGTGGATTGCCAAGAAAGAGGACCTCGCGGCCGGAAACTGGCAGGCCATTACAGAGCGCTGCAAGCAAGTCGGTGAGTTGGTGGCAAAAGCCCGGGCGTGATACTTGCCGGTAGTCCGGGCCGCTTGGGCCACGACGCGTGCGTCTGCTATAGTGGAGTTCGTTGGTTCTGGGGCGTGTTCTTGCGGCCGTGGCCAGCCCAATCAATCGATGACAATGATGTTTGGAATCTATCCTTCCGGTAATCACCATGGCAATTTCCACCCGAGAACGACTGGTCAGCGAGCACGTGAAACCCCTGTTCCAAGCAGCGGGGGACGGCGCTCCCTATGTCGCTGGGGAACCGCTGGTGCCCCAGGCGGTTGTGTGGCGAGGCAACACCTATCCGGTGTTGAAGCTGCTCGCTTCCGGCAGAGGACTCGGGCCCTGTACCCATGGTAGCGGTGAGCAGTATGTGCGAAAACACTGGTACCGTTTTGAGACGACGGAAGCATTGGTGATGCGCGTCTACGTTGAGCGGCGCCCCCGATCGGGGGGGAAGGTGCAACGGCGCTGGTGGCTCTACACGGTAGAAACGGCGGAGTAACCCCACAGCGGAAGGATTGGCGTCTTGAAATGTAGACACCGTACCCTCGTAATCGTTATATGGCTCGTTATGGGCATAAACGTCGGAATTCAGGCGGAGACTATGAAAGAAACGACCCTCAAGATACTCTCGTTCAACATCCTCCACGGTGAAACGACCGAAGGAACCTTTGATCTGGACCGTGTCGCAAAGGTAATTCTGGATGCCAGTCCCGACCTGGTGGCCTTACAGGAAGTGGACTTCAAGACCCGCCGCGCCAGGGGCTACGATCTTGCGACGGAGTTGGGCCAGCGCACGGGGATGACTTCGGTCTTCGCAAGGGCCATGGCCTATGATGGGGGTGAATATGGACTGGCCTTGCTGTCCCGCTTTTCCTTCGATACCACCCGCCGCATTGCCTTGCCCCATAGCGAGGGCAAAGAGCCCCGGGCGGCCATCGCGGCAACCTTGACCCTTCCCGAAGGGCCGACCATCCAGCTGGTGGGCACCCACCTCGATCAGGGGTCCGCCTCGGAGCGGGACGCCCAGGCAGAAGCGCTTCGGGCTGCGGTGGCGGACACGAAGCTGCCCTCCCTGCTCGCCGGTGACTTTAACGCCACGCCCGACAGTTCGACGCTGGAGATCCTGGGACGTCACTGGACCGCCGCCCACGACGACAACCCGCCGCCGACCTTCCCTTCCGACGATCCCAAGATAAAAATAGACTATGTCATGTATGCTCCGGCCGCCCGATGGCGCGTCATCGCGACCGAAGTGCGCCAGGATGCGGTGGCGTCGGACCATTGTGCCTACCTGGTAACCCTCGCCCTGAAGCACTGAGACGGCGCCGGTCGGGTGGCATTGGGGAATGGACTGGTCTATACTTACCGTTAGGACCGGGTGCGGGCAGCACCACGTTCCCCAAGTCAATGAAATCGACCCCCGTGCGTAGCTAAGGAGAGCAATCATGTCCGACGTTTATATCGTGGAAGCCGTACGTACCCCCGTGGCCCGTGGCAAAGAAAACGGGGGCCTTCATGCCATTCACCCCGTCGCGTTGTTGGCGGGCGTGCTGGAGGAACTCTGTACGCGCGCGGGCGTGGACAAAGCCCACGTGGATGATATTATCGCGGGGTGTGTATCGCCCATCGGCGAGCAGGGGGCCAACATCGCCCGCCTTGCCCTTCTGAAAGCCGGATTTCCTGTCGAAGTGCCGGGCGTACAGCTCAACCGCATGTGTGGCTCCAGTCAACAGGCGGTCCACTTTGGAAGCCAGGCCATTGCCAGTGGGGACATGGATCTGGTGATTGCTTCCGGTATTGAGATGATGAGTCGGGTGCCTATGGGCAGCGACTGGGGGGGGCTCACCGAAGACTTCCTTGCCGACTTCCCGTTTCCGCTGCGCCCCATGGGGATCTGTGCGGAAGACATTGCCACCGAATGGGACCTGAGCCGCCACGAGCTGGACGAGTATTCGGCCCAGAGCCACCGTCGTGCTGCTGCCGCGACGGAAGCAGGCGCATTCAAGAGTCAGATCATGCCAATGACCGTCACCGTGGATGGCGAGACCCGGGTCCTTGATGTGGATGAGGGTTTCCGCAAGAGTATCGATGTGGAAAAGATGGGCACCCTGAAGACGATCTTTAAGGAAGATGGTCGGATCACGGCCGGCAACGCGAGCCAGATCTCTGATGGCGCTGCGGCCGTCCTGTTGGCCAGCGAAGCGGCCGTCAAGAAGTTTGGCCTGAAGAAAAAAGCCCGAATCGTCGCCCGGGTCGTCGTGGGCAGTGACCCGCGCCTGACCCTGACCGGACCAATCCCAGCCACCCGGAAGGTGCTCGAAAAAGCCGGACTGACCCTGGCCGACATGGATTTGATCGAGATTAACGAAGCCTTCGCCTGTGTGGTCTTGGCCTGGGCGAAAGAGCTGCAGCCGGATATGAGTAAGGTAAACCCCAATGGTGGGGCCATTGCCACGGGGCACCCCCTCGGCGCGACGGGTGGGGTTCTCATGACCAAAATGGTGCACGAATTGGAACGGACCGGAAAGCGTTACGGACTCCAGACCATGTGTATTGGGCACGGTATGGCCACGGCGACCATTATAGAGCGGGTCTAGGAATACTCCTGGAAACTCGGTGCCTTCCACCATGTCCGTGTGTGCCGAGGTCGCCAAAAAGGCGGTAATGGCGGGTGGTCAGGCCGGTTCGGAACTTTTAGCACCGAACGGACATTAGAGAAGTAGAAGGTTTTTGGAAATCTCCGAAAGGATTTCCACGATATGTGTTGTGTTCCGAAGGGGTGTGCAGGTAGAATAGCCTCACGCTGGAAAATGCTTCGGCGTTTGCGGCGTTGGGTTGCTCCAAAACGGGATGAATCTGCAATAAAAAACGGGCTTCCGTCTGGCCACCCATTTTGTGGATGTGCGTGTAATTTAACCAAAATACCAAGGGTACTGACTATGCCAACCCAATTCTCGACTCTCCGTTATCTCCTCACTCTTTCTCTTTGCCTCGGCCTGGCTGCTTTCAGCATGGCAGGCTGCAAGAAGGGCGATAAGGGACCCATCCTGGACGACACGATGACCGACGATAGCGCCAATGCTTCGGACGTGGAAGCCGACGATGGCGATCCCGGCATGAACCAGGACCTGAATCTGGAGCAGTTGCTCTTTTCGCCTGACAAGGGGCTGAAGACGGTCTACTTCGACTATGATTCCTCCTCGCTCAACGCGCGCGCCCTCGAAATCCTGCGCGAAAACGCGGAGCGCATCAAAGAAGTGCCCAATGTCATCATCCAGGTGGCGGGTCACTGTGATGAGCGCGGCACGCAGGAATACAACCTTGCCCTCGGCGAACGCCGTGCCCAGAGCGTGCGCGAACACCTGCGTCAGTTGGGTGTCTCCGGCGACCGGCTGATTACCATCAGCTTCGGTGAAGAAGCGCCCGAAGCCATCGGCAGCAACGAAGCTGCCTGGTCACGCAACCGTCGTTGTGAGTTCCTCCAAGCCCGGTCCATGTAACGGTTGGAAGCGGTTCTAGCGTGCGTATTCAATACACCATACTCTTGCTCGCCCTCGGGGCGGTGACCTTGATGCCCGGCTGTGTCAGCACAGGCGGTCGCAACATGGAAACCGTCGTGACGGACATGCACCAGCGGGTTACCCTGCTGGATGAGGGGCTTGAACCGTCGTTGGCTGAGCTCAACGAGAACGCCGCCGCCCTCATTCAGCGGGTGAATGAAAACGAACGCCAGATGCGTTTGCTGACTTCGCTCATTGAAGAGAATCAGCACAAAATCGACAACCTGCTGAAGATGCTTGCCGACCTGAAGTCGACCCTGTATCGCCACTGGGGGATATCGGAGTCTGCACGTCCTGCACGTGGAAGCACCAATGGCACGGGAATTGAAATCGTGCCGCCCACCCGCAGCAATTCGGAGGGGGGAGATTCCGCGGCGGCCGCACCACCGGTGGTGGCTCCTTCGGCTTCGGCTGGCGATCAGGACGCCTACAACCAGGCGAAAACGCAGTACGACCAGGAAGACTATGCCGCTGCTGAAGCGGCCTTCTCTGCCTTTCTCGAAGACTATCCCCGCTCGGCTCAGCGGCATAAGGCCCAGTTCTGGCTCGGCAAAACGCTCTTGAACCAAAGCGAGTATTCCCGCGCCATTCGTGCCTTCGAAGTGCTGCGTCGGGACTATCCCGAGAGCAGCTACATGGCCTTTGCCCTGCACAACCAGGCGGTGGGTCATTTTCGATTGGGGGAACGGGACGAAGCGGTTGCCCTGATGGAGGAGGTCGTGGCCAACTATCCCACCTCCACCGCAGCGTCGCATGCGGAGCGTGACTTGAAACAGTTGCGGGGTCGCGAGTAAATCAGCCGTTGAATTGACCCGGGTTATTGGCCTGGGCTGAACAATACAATAAGGAGCATTAGTTATGGGACGGAACGCATGGTGTGCGGGCGTACTCGCCATCGCAAGCGTCGCGTTGGATGTGAGCGCCGCTTCTAACCAGGTGGAGACCCTGCTCTACGATACCCACCGCAAGGTGACCAATCTTAATAACAGTCTCGACGGCACCATAAAGAAGCTGAATCAGACGACCTCCGATTTGGTCAGCCGCGTGGATGCGAGTGAAGAACAGACCCGCAAACTGCGGAGCATGGTCGAAGAGAATCAGGTCAAGCTCGATTCGCTCGAAGAGCAATTGGGTGAACTGACGGCGACGATCTACCAGCAGTTCAATCTCACCACATCCGGGTCCGGTTTTTCTCCGGTGTCCGCACCCGCAAGCACGGGCACGGGCACGGATTCTATCGCCATCGAACCGCCCGCTTCGACCGAGCCGGAAGAAGACGTGACAGACACGCCTATCGCGACGCCCGTCATTACGAGCGATGATTCCGCAGCGGTGTATCGGAAAGCCCAGGAAGTCTGGTTGAACGACGATTACGATGGGGCCCTGGCCCTGTTCAGCGATTTTCTGGCCCGCTACCCCGGTACGGAACTGGCCGGTAACGCCCAGTACTGGCAGGGGCGGTGTTACCTCCGGCTGGAGCAGTACAATGAGGCGGTCAGCGCCTTTGACAAGGTGCGCTCCGGTTACCCGGACAATCATTCCAAGGTATCTCAGGCCATGCAATCGCAGGCCGTGGCACTTTCCCGTTTGGGACGGAATGACGAGGCCGAGGCCCTGTTGCGCGAAGTTATCGCCAAGTATCCGACCTCCAGTGCGGCCCGCCAGGCCGAGGCCGATCTGGCCAAACTGAGCGGAAACTAAGCACGCGGGGGCGTCAGATAACCATCCGCCTCGGGTGGACACCGACACGAATCCATTGGCAGAAACGCGGGAATGTATGTTCCCGCGTTTCTTTTAGCATACGGCGCGCCGTATACAAATAAGAAAAGGAACGAATGCATGGCCTACTACCTGGGACTGGATGCAGGTGGGACCAAGACGTTCTGTCTGATTGGAGATGGAAACGGTGAGATCAAGGGCTTTGGTCGCGGTGGCACGGGAAACTATGAGGGCTATGGGGTAGAAGCGGCCCACCAGGAAATACGTCGTGCTGTGGAAGGGGCCCTCGAAAGTGCCGGAATTCGGCTGGAAGAGATTGATGCCGTCGGTATGGGCGTCGCCGGTGCCGATATCCCCGACGATTACGACATGCTGGAGCGGGAGATCTTCGGGCCCATCTTCGGAGATATTCCACGGTTGCTCCGCAATGATTCCATGGGGGGCCTGCGTGGCGGTACCCGAGACCCCTTCGGTGTGGTGATTGCCTGTGGAACGGGGTGTGTCTGCGCTGGTGTAAACAGCGCCGGCAAGGAAGTGCGCATCGGTGGCATCAGTGAAGACTATGGGGATCGGGTCAGCGGCTCTTCCATCGGGATTCACGGGCTGAAAGCCGTATGGCGGGCCCGTGATGGCGTGACCGGCCCCACCCTGCTCACCGAAAAATTTGTGACCCGATCGGGGTGCGCTGACATTGAGGCGCTTTTCCTCGAAATGTACTATGGTAGGATAACCTACAGCGACCTGCAGCCCATGGCCAAGTTGGTCTTTGATGCCGCGTGGGAAGGTGATTCCATTGCCTGCGACATTCTCGAATGGGGTGGCCGTTACCTGGGTGAAATGGTCAATGCGGCCATTCGCCAATTGGGCATGGAGCGGGACGTCTTCGATGTGGTCATGGCGGGCAGCGTGTTCAAAGGCCGGAGCCCGGTCCTCGTGGATGCGCTGACTACCGTGGTTCACCGGGAGTGCCCGGGGGCGCGTCTCGTGATGCCCATCTATGAGCCCGTTGTAGGTGCGTTGTTATTGGGCATGGAACTGAAATGTACGGTGACCGACACGGTGTACGCGCAGCTTTCCAACTCCTTGGTCGCTGCCGAAGCCGCGTATGACGTACGGTTCAAGACGGAGTAAACAATGCAGAAGCACAAGGTACTGAAGGTAGTCACGGGTTGGATGCTCATGGTGTGTTTGGGTGGGCTGATGACCGGGTGCGGTGATTCCGAGTTTGAGTCGACCGATGAATTTCTCAGCGAGCTTTCGCTGGAGAAACAGCCCGGCGAAAAAGATTTGGCCACCATGCCGCCCCAGGGTGAATCGATGGATAAGGTGGCCAAAATACGGCTGGAAACGCAGAAAATGGAGTTGGGCGTCATTGCAAACGACGACTTCACCCGCCGCCAACTCAAAGTGTATAACGACGGCGAGATGCCCCTGAAGATTACGAAGATCGACACCACGTGTGCCTGCACACAGGGGTCCATCACGCCGGAAAATGCCCTCATCCAAGGAGGGCAGGAAAGCTGGATTGACGTCGTTATCGATCCCCGTCGGATTCCGGGCTTTCATTCGCACAAAGTCTTGACCATTACGTCCAGCGACCCCGAACAGATGTTTACCGAAGTGGATGTCTTCGCCGACGTAGACCCGGAATATGAGGTCGGCCCCGAGGAAATCGAGTTGGGGGATATCCAGAAAGGCGAGGCTTTTGAGCACCGCATCCGATTCCGCCAGCTGATTGACGAGAAGGTGGACATCAAGCAACTCGAGGTGCTGCGCTTAGGGCTTCCAGACAACGTGGACCTCGGCCTCGAAGCAGAGATTGTTGACGTGCCCGAGTCGGAGTGGAAGGCCGCGGGCAAGCAGGAGTTTGACCTGGTATTCAGCTTTGGTCCCAACCTGCCCGTAGGGCCCTTCGCCCGCTATGCGCGGCTCGTGGCCGATACAAAGCGTGGTTTTCCGTTGCGCTTGAGCTTCTCCGGCACCGTCATTGCACCCTACGCGGTCGATCCGGCCTTCCCGCCGGGAGGACAGTTGAAACGGGTGGAAGGTGGCGCCACCTCGGAGGTCGTGTTTAGCTTTAGTGCGGCCACGCCGCTTGTCGTCAAAGAAACGACGCCGAGCTCGGAGCGGTTGGGAGTTGTGGTGACGCCTGGCCCATCAGAAAACGAAGTGAAAGTCGTCGTAACCTACGATGGCAAGCTTCAGCGGGGAATCCCCTTCAGTGGCAACGTAGCGGTCATGTTGGAGGTCAATGGAAAGACCTACACCGAAGATCTGGTGGTCTACCTGCCCGGCGCCGCGGCGGCAGCAGCGGTAAACCACGACGGGCACAATCACTAGAATTCAGTCGTGGGACGGGGCCCATTAGTTTTATCGTCAATACACTGGAATTGCAGTACGAACGAAAGGGTATGCATTCGTATGGAGCTCAATGAACAAGCACTTCGTGAAACCGCCAGCAAGTTCGGGCAGGAACACGTCTTCCGCTTCTGGGATGAACTGGACGCGGCCGGGAGAGAGCGTCTCCTCGGAGATTTGGCCCAAGTGGATTTTCCACTTATGGAGCGACTCGTCGAAACGTGGGTAAAGCAGACTCCCGTCGCGGAATCGTTCAAGAAAATTGAGCCCGTGCCCGTGATTCCTGTTGTTGACCCGGACCGTCCCGATGCCCAGGCCGCGCTGGCCGTGGGGGAGGAGGCACTTCGTGCCGGGCGCGTGGGCCTTTTCCTCGTAGCCGGTGGCCAGGGTACCCGACTCGGTTTTGATGGGCCCAAGGGGTCCTATCCGATTGGCGGGCTCACGAAGAAAACGCTGTTTCAATACCACGCGGAGAAAATTCTGAATCTCCAGCGCCGTTATGATTGCGTGTTGCCGTGGTACATCATGGTCAGCCAGTCCAACGGTCCGGCCACCGAAGCCTTTTTCCTTGCTAACAACTACTTTGGCCTCAAGCCGGAAGACGTGTACTTTATCGTGCAGCACATGGTGCCCTGCGTGGATGACGACGGCAAGTTCATGCTGGAAGAAAAAGACCACCTCGCCATGAATCCCAACGGACACGGCGGGTGTATTCAGGCCATGGTCGAACACGACGTGCTGTCGGATGCGCGGAAGCGGGGCGTTGATACCCTGTGCTTTTTTCAGGTCGACAACTGGGCGGTAAAGGTAGCAGACCCCTATTTCATTGGCTATCACATTCAGGCCAATGCAGAGATTTCGTCGAAGAACCACCGCAAACACAAGCCGCGGGAAGCGGTGGGCGTTCATTGTCTTTGCGATGGGGTGTACCACGTTATCGAGTATAGCGAGTTGGACATCTATCCCCAGTTGCTTGAGACGGACGCCGATGGCAACGTGGTGTATTACGCGGGCAATCCGGCAATCCACATTTTTTCGGTGGATTTTGTGCAGCGCGTCTATGACAACTTCGATAGCTTCCCCTGGCACCTGGCCCACAAAAAGATACCGTTCCTGGATACGTCGGGGAAGACCGTCTCTCCCGAAAATCCCAACGGCTACAAATTCGAGACCTTCGTGTTTGATTCGCTGCGCATGGCCAATCATGACCCCGTAGCACTCGAAATCGACCCACCTGGAGAATACACCCCCACCAAACAATTTGAAGGGGATAACTCCGTAACAGCCGCCCGTGAAAGTATGACCAACTATTGGGCGGCCTGGCTCGACGCGGCGGGTTCGCCAGTTCCAAGAAACGCCGAGGGTAAGAGCGCTATTGCCATTGAAATCAGTCCCTTGTTTGCCCTGACGAAAGAGGAGTTCGTGGCCAAGAGTGCGGGGAAGACGTGGCCCGTTGCCGATGATTTGGTCATTGATGCCGATGGTGCGGTGCGTGTTTAAGGCCGTACGAAAAAAAATTACCGATTTATAAAAAAAAATTCAGAAAGTGCTTGAACGGGGCCAAAATAAAATGCTATATTATGGCTCCCTTGACGGGGGGAGCGCACAGCCCTCTTAAATGCGGAGGCGTAGTTCAGTTGGTTAGAACGCCGGCCTGTCACGCCGGAGGTCGCGAGTTCAAGTCTCGTCGTCTCCGCCATTAGAAATCACGCGCCAGTGACTGTAACAAGTCGCTGGCGCGTTTTCTATATCTGAACGGGTGCTGGCAGACAAATCCAAATAACACCCGCAATAGGTTGCCCGTGCCTGTCCATTTTGCTATGGTGGGCGGGCATCGCACTGAGTCGAGCGATAAGGGAGTGATACGGGCGCGGCCCGTGGTTTGCATTCCCGTTACGTGTAGAAGCATGGCGTGGTCACATGGTGATATTAGACGCCACCTCAATGGCCTGGAGGAGAAGCCATCATGAAAGCATCGGATCTGTTTGTTAGAGCGCTGGAAGCGGAAGGCGTTGAGTACGTCTTTGGTATTCCGGGTGAGGAAAACCTTGACCTGCTGGATTCGCTGCGGAACTCGAGTATCGAGCTTATCCTGACCCGTCACGAGCAGGCAGCAGGTTTTATGGCGGCTACGTATGGCCGTCTTACCGGAAAGGCCGGGGTCTGCATGAGTACCCTCGGACCGGGCGCGACCAATCTCGTGACTTCGGCAGCGTATGCCCAACTGGGTGCCATGCCAATCGTTATGATTACGGGGCAGAAGCCCGTTAAGAAAAGTAAGCAGGGACACTTCCAGATTATTGACGCCGTCGATATGATGCGTCCCATCACGAAGTTCACCAAGCAACTCGTAAGCGGCAACAACATTCCTGCCCGTGTACGTGAAGCCTTTCGAACGGCGGAAGAGGAACGTCCGGGTGCCACCCACCTGGAATTGCCGGAAGACGTCGCCGCAGAAGATACGGATCTGCCATTGCTGGCCATCAGCCGGGTGCGCCGACCAACTGCAGAAGACAAGGCCATTCGTTTTGCCATCGAGATGATTGAAGAAGCGAAGAGTCCCTTGCTGCTCATCGGTGCGGCGGCCAACCGCAAGCTGACGTCCAAAATGTTGCGTGAGTTTATCGACAAGACGGGCATCCCCTTCTTTACCACCCAGATGGGCAAGGGCGTGGTTGATGAGACCGACCCCCTCTTCATGGGGAACGCCGCCCTTTCGGCCAACGACTTTGTGCACCGTGCAATTGATGCCGCCGACCTCATTATCAACGTGGGCCACGATGTGGTGGAAAAACCCCCGTTCTTCATGGGGGACGATGGCCGGAAAGTAATCCACATCAACTTCATTTCTGCCAAGGTGGACCCGGTCTACTTTCCGCAGTTGGAAGTCGTGGGCGATATTGCCAACAGCATCTGGCAGATCAAGGAAGGTCTCGAGGTCCAATCGACCTGGGACTTCAGCCGCTTTGCCACCGTGCGCGAGCATGTGGAAGCGAGTATCCTTGAAGGTTCTGACGACGATCGCTTTCCGGTTTACCCACAGCGCCTCGTGGCCGATGTACGTAAGGTTATGCCTTCCGACGGGATTGTGGCCCTGGACAACGGGGTCTACAAGATTTGGTTTGCACGAAACTACAAGGCCCACAAGCCCAATACCGTCTTGTTAGACAATGCCCTGGCCTCTATGGGTGCCGGCCTCCCGTCGGCCATGGCGGCGAGACTGGTCTTCCCTGAAAAGAAGGTGCTCGCGGTGTGTGGCGATGGTGGCTTCATGATGAACTCCCAGGAACTCGAGACGGCCGTGCGCCTGAACATGGACCTGGTAGTGCTGATTCTTCGCGATGATGCCTACGGCATGATCAAATGGAAACAGGCCAACATGGAATTCCCCAACTATGGTCTCGACTACGGGAATCCCGACTTCGTGAAATATGCCGAGAGCTACGGTGCCCATGGACACCGTATCGCGGCCGCCGCCGAGTTGGTCCCCTTGTTGGAGAAGTGTCTCAACAGTCCCGGTGTCCATCTCATCGACGCCCCCGTGGACTACACGGAGAATGATCGCATTCTCAACAACGAACTACGCGACAAGGCGGCTCTTATCTAAGCCACCGGTCGAAGGAATGCTTCGGCGTGGGTTGTCTTTGTACGACCCACGCCGTTTTTTGTTTGGCGTGCTTGCGCCCGCCAAATGATTGGGCTATGCTACGATTTTGCGATTGCGCGTAAGGCGCTTCACGACCAACGGTGATTGGAGAATTCCCATGAAGATTCTATCCGCCCTCATGACCATGCTGCTCGTCGGTGGCCTGGCCAGTGCAGATGACCACGAAAAACACGCCCACCCGGACACAAGCGATTGGGCACCCCTCTTTAAAGACGATCTGTCCGATGCGGTAAAACCCGATGGGGTATGGACGGCCGAGGAGGGTGTTTTCACGGCGAGCGAAGACCAAGCCATCTGGAGCGCGAGAGACTATGACAATTTCATCCTCGACCTGGAGTTTAAGATGGGGGCGGGGGCCAACAGTGGTGTGGCGATTTACTGCAGCGACATCGAGAATTGGATCCCCAACTCCCTCGAAGTGCAGATTCAGGATGACCAGGCCGACAAGTGGAAAGATGGCGCCCCCAACTGGCGCTGCGGCGGTATCTTTGGTCACCTGGCCCCGACGAAACAGGCCGGGAAGGCCGCGGGTGAATGGAACCGCTACACCATCACCTGTAAGGACAGCCAGATTGATGTGGTCCTGAATGGGGAGCACGTGGCGTCCATGGATATGCGCAAGTATACCTCCGCCAAGAAGAACCCCGACGGCTCCGACGTTCCACCGTGGCTTTCCAAGCCCGCCGCGGAACTGCCTACCAAAGGACGCATCGGCTTCCAGGGCAAGCACGCCGGTGCACCGATCTGGTTTCGGAACATCAAGGTGAAAGAACTCGACTGAGTCAGACCGAAAGGCGGCTATCCAGCCACTTTCGTTGACATGAGCGCATGAATATACGGCCCTGCCACGACAACCGTCGTGACAGGGTCGTTGCTGTTGGAATTCTCTTATCCGTTCAGGCCCTTGGCACAGCCGTGGAAGAACTCCAGGCTGCCACGCTTGATGTTGCGCACGTTGTAGCCGCCCTCCTGGATTACCAGTACCGGCAGGCGGGTCTGCATGAGCTGCTCGCCCAGGGTGCGGAAGATACCCGGGGTAAGGACAAAGGAGCCTGTGGGGTCCCCGCGGAGGATGTCGAATCCGAGGCTGACCACGAGAATGTCCGGCTTGAAAGCGCGTACACTTTCCAAGGCCCGGCGAAACGTACGGAGATAGCGCGCGTCGTCGGTCTGGGGGGGCAGGGGAAAGTTTACATTGAAGCCGGTTCCCGCGCCTGCCCCCGTTTCGTTGGCAAAGCCACTGAAGAAAGGATATTCATAGTCCGGGTCGCCATGAACGGATAGGGTCAATACATCGTTGCGCTCGTAGAAGATGTCTTGCGTGCCATTGCCGTGATGAAAATCGATATCCAGGATGGCAATACGGCCATGGGGACTGAGAAACTGGGCAGCAATCGCCGCATTGTTGAAGTAGCAGAAACCGCCGAAGTAATTGGCCCCCGCGTGGTGACCGGGGGGACGACAGGCCGCGTAGGCCAGACGTCGCCCCGCCAGAATCTCTTCGGCGGCGGTTACCGCCGCATCCGAAGCGGCCCGCGCCGCGATGAAGGCATTGCGGTGGAGGGGCGTCCCGGTGTCGATGCAGTAATAGCCCGCCTGATCCGGGATGCGCTTGGGTTTCTTGTCGGGCCGACGGATGGGAAAGGTATCGGGATAGAAGGGGCGCCCATCCTTCAGCCTGGAAGTCACCGTGCGCAGGAATTGGACAAAATCGTTGTCGTGGACCGCCAGGATGGCTTTGTCGCCGTGCTCGCGGGGACGGAGGCGTTCGAAGAGGCCACTTTCCCCTAAGACCTCGTCAATGGCTTTCACCCGTGCGGGCCGTTCAAAGTAACCCCGCTCCCGCACATGGTGGATTTCATGTTTCGGACTGACCACCATGACAAAGCGCTGGCCCAATCGTTTCGTGGCCACCGCCTGGCGGGGCGCTTCCTGACGGGCCCGCAGGCGCGGTCGAAATTGCACCGGGTCGTCGCGGAAGGAGTTTACAATACGCTTTCGGTAGCTGGGGTCGGCAATGTGCCCAAAGCGACGGGTCAGAATCATTTCCACCGCTTTCCGCGCGGTAGCCCGGGAGAGGGGCTGCGATTCTCCCAGCCCATCAAAAAGAAGATAGGCCGTGGTGGGCGGGTCACCCACCGGCACGGCGTAGTCGGTGCCACTGATGACGCGCACGCCATATTGCTCGTAAAAGCGGACCCGCTTTCGGGCCTGGTCCAGGTTTTCGGGGTCCACACTGTCCGCAGGGTCGTCGGGGTCAATCTCGAGATAGAGGCCCTTGGCGCCCATCTGCTGACAATGTTCCCGGGTCGCTTCATAGAGTGCGCCGCCAATACCGCTGCCGTGTACATCCGGGCGGACGGCGATGAAGTCCAGAAAGGCGCAGGCGGCCTGGGGAAACTGGATGACCAGGGCGAAGCCCTCGACCCGACCAAAGGCCCGTTCCGCTATCAGGAGGGCGGAGTGATAGCCCTGCTCTATGGGGTCGCGGAGGAGTTCGGGGATGCGGGTTTCGTAGCCCGCCATGTCGGGAACGGGGAAGGCGTGCCGGAAAATCTCCTGCACCTGGGCGATGCGGTCTTGCGAAAGGAGGAAGGAGCCCCCCTGGACCGCGCGGATTCGTATCATCGTGTGATTGCTCCGGTCGTGATGGTTGAATCACGGACCTGTGGAGCATGATATACGCTACATCGACCCTGCGGCGCAAGAATTTACACCCCGGATAGGGTCAGCGGTTGACAGATCTCTTGTGCCCCATTCATAATGAATGTGGGCAATGGGTTGGTAATTTGTCGGAGTTGTGAACATGAAAACCAATACCATTTATATAGCCGATACGTCGGCCATGCAATATCGGCCCGGCCCCCTCGCGCGGACGTGGAAGCGCCAGTTTCGTGCGGCTATGCACTTGCTCAGTCCCCCCAAGGGGCCGTGGTGGTATCGGGCGGTGTTTTCCTGGGTGGCGACGCCGCTGGGTCTTTTTGCCAACTTCTTCTGCTGGTTCGTCGGGATTTATTGGTGGGGACCGGCGTTCTTCGTGGGCTGGCTGGCGGGGGCACTCTTTGTGCCCAGTGCTATCGTGTATCACCGCACGGCCCAGGAGGCCTTGAAAGCCGAGCAGGAGCGTCTGGGCAGGCATTCCTGATCAGGCAAGGCTGCCCATTTAAAACAAGGCGATGGATGCCGTAGACTGAGGCCCTCAATTGTTCTACTGATGGCGGCCTTACCGGGATAATCCATGCGCGCTTTACTATCCTTTCTCTTGCTTTGTCTCCTGACCTTGCCCGGCTGGGCAGACGACCGGCTCCTCAGCCACAGCACCGATTTCGCCCGGGTCGACAAGGCCCGTTGGGCGATGGAAGGCTGGCGGGTGGAGAGCCCGGATCCCGACGCGATGATTGTCGAGGTCGATGGGGTGCTGGCCTTCGTTATCACTGAGCCCCACCGCGCCATGGCATGGACCCTGACCACCGAACCCCTTTGGATGGACCCCTTCGCCACCCTGGCGGCCTCCTATTTCGTCGAAGGTGGGGTGCCTGCCGACGCGCCACCGCCTTTTGGCCTCTTCGATGGCTCCACGGGCCCCATAACGCCGGGTGCGACCAATACCGAGAATCCCCTGGCCAGTGGTGGTCGCTACGACTGTGGCACGTTCACCGCGGGGCTGCACATCGATACCATCGACCTGGCTGGCGTAGACAACCTGGAACGGGTCGGGGAAATCACCATTACCGTGCAGAGCGGCGATGAACCGGTCGTGCTGCGTCTGAATCAGCTGGCCTTTCTGGCCCAGCCCCAGTCGGAGGTCGTGACGCTTCCGGTAATTGTGCCCGTTGAGGAAGCCCTGGCCTATACGCCCTTGGCCTTGCCCCAGGAAGGCGAAGTGGGACAGGAGGCGGTCCGTCGATTTTACGGGCTGGACCCGGCGCTTCACGGGGCGGTCATGGTGGGGGGGCACCCCTTCCTGTTGGGCAATCACGCCGTCCCATCGCCCCTCGATGCTTCGGGGGAATGGACCTTGGAGGCTGCAGGCACGGGCAACACCCTGGCATTCCTGTGTGCCACCCGACTCTGGGGAAGTGGCCAGGCCTGGTATTCCAAGGGCTCTTTCGTGGCCCGGCGTCATGCGCCCCTGGCCCACCAGTTTAAAGTCACCCTGGTATATGCGGATGGTCAAAAGGAAGAAGTGCTCCCCCGTCACGCGGACAGCGGAAAAACCGGACTGCAACCTGGTTTAGGGGCCTATACCGTTCCGGTAAGGCCGGGAGCCGAGTTAGCGTCCATTCGGCTGACCGAAGGGATGTCCTTTGGCCAGGTGGTCCTGCTGGCGGCCTCCCGGGTGGACCACAACAACGCTACCGTCGAAGAGGAAACGCCCATGCCTGCCTTCGTCAAAGCAGCGCCGACTGGCACCATACCCGAGGATGCCCTGATTATCGAGGGGCCTTCCCTGCGCCTGGTGATGGACCGGCAGGGCGTAGTACACCGGCTGCAACTGGGTGAGGCCCGACAGGAGATTATCCACGAGGCCCGCACGCCCCTTATTCAGATCATGGGGGACGAAGATGCGGTCCTGCCCCTCACCTTCCTGGATGCCCTCCGGGTGCCCACGAAAGACAAATTAGTGGTCCTCTGGCAAGTGGGCGAAGGGGACCTCCACTGTGAAGTGTCCCTCCGCCTTCGAAAAGACGGGGGACTGGAATGTGCCGCCACCCTGACGAATCGTGGAGAAACGACCTGGAAGCCCGATGTCGTCTTCCCCCAATTGCGTTCCCTCCGTGTGGGCAACGAAGGCGCTCCGGCCTATGTGCTCGGTGGCCGAAGCACCATGATGGATACCCGGCCCGTGACCCTGTCGGAAGTCTACGGCGGGCGCTATCCCAATCAGCTGATGGATGTCTATGATGGCACCGCAGGTGGTGGCCTCGCCTGTATCGTGGAAGATGACAGCCTCGAGCGAAAGTGGTTTTCTTTTAACCACGATGCGTCGGGTGAAAGCGAAATGGCGGTCACCTACCGGCGGCTGGAACTGGTACCCGGTGCCCACCATACCCTGCCCACGACGGTGCTGCTGCCCCATGAGGGCGACTGGCATGGCCCCTTCGAAGTCTATCGCGACTGGGTGCGCCGTTCTTTTCCGCGGAGCCGTCCCAATACCATGGACGACCTCTTCTACTGTCGTCGGGACTATCCCCTGGGCGGCACGAGCTATTTGTTTGATGTGGCGAAACCGGCCTACTCCTTTGAAAAGCTCATTGCCGAGTCGCGCTGGGCCTTTGGTGGGGTGGACATGGTCGATATTTCGGGCTGGGCCTACAATGAAGCCGTGGGCCGGGTAGGCACCTACACGACCAACGATCTCGGCGGGCTCGACGCGCTGGGCAAAGGCATCCGTGCTTCCCACGCCAAGGGGGTGCAGGTGGGCCTGTACTTTGAAGGCTACCTCCTCGACAAACGGGCACGAAACGCCGCCCAGGGGCTTGCCGAATGGCAGCTCATTCGCGGCGGAAACAAGCCGGCGTGGTGGCCGGGTGACATGGAGTTCTTCTGCTGTCCCGGTGCCGAAGGCTGGCAGGACGCCCTCGCCGCCGATATCGCCGAAGTGGCCCGGGTTTCCAAGGCGGATGCGGTCTACGTGGACCAACTGGGTATCTGTGACGTGAGCAAGGAATGCTGGTCGGCGAACCACGACCATCCCGTGCCCTCCAACCCCATTCAAACCGAAATCGCGCTGCTGAAGCGCATTCGCACGGAACTCGACAAGGTGCGGCCCGAGTGCGCCATCTATATCGAGCACATCCCCTGCGACGCCATGACGCCCTACATCGATGGTGCCTTTAGCCTGGGGATGAAACACACCATGCATCCCATGGGACCGACCAAACTCCCGCTGCACCGCTATCTCCAGCCGAGTATTCCCGTCTTCGAAATGGTGGCCCACGGAATTCGGCCCATCCCCGCCGAAGAGGATGACCTCAAGCTGGCCTTCTTCCACGGCATGGGCCTCTGGCTCAAAGGGCGGGGAGCTTCGTGGTACAGCGAAAGCTTCCGCGAAAAGGCGGGGGACTTTTACCCTATCTACCAGAAATTTGGACGGTATTTCCGGAGTGCCGATGCCACGCCTCATATCGACACCCTGGCCGAGGGGGTCTATGCCAACGCCTTCCCCCACGACGGGAACGTCCTTTACACCCTCTACAACGCCAATGACCGCAGCGTTGCCGGGCCCTTGCTCGCCCTGCCCGATGCCGACGGAAAGTCCGTCACATCCCTCGTGGACGGAGTGCCCCTGACCTTGGATTCCCTCGACGATGCAACCGTCTTGTTGGGCTCCCTGCCACCCCAGGGCGTCGCCGGCGTGGTGGTGATGAGGGACTAGGGGGGGAGCCACCTTGTGGTGATGAAGCGAGAGGGGATTGCTACCCTTTGCCCCCCGTGCCACCCGATCGTGTAACACACGTCCAAGCTGCGCCGTGGTGGATTTGGGTGCCTTGAGCCGGAGGGAATGTTTCTTCCGCATCGTGCCTATTGCGGTAGGCTCGTACACTTTCTTACCCCTGCGCGGCTACGGTGCAGCCATCTATTGCGAATTCAGTAATCGAGGGTCAAGGCACCCGAACCCGTAGGACGGGATCGGGTGGCACCCGCCGGATCGGCCCATTCCTCCCACGCCCTTGACAGGGTCACAATCTTGTTGTAATATTACAAAAGAACTTTAAAACACAAAGCATAAATGACGGAAGCCTGATAGAAGCGTAAGATCACTTCTTGACACCCACGAAGTTTTGCTATAGTGTAATGCAAGGTACTTGGTGTAACCGCATAGCGATGCCCCCTAACACGGACGAAATTCATGGCGACCTCCGACAACGAGCTGAATCTGAGCAACTGGACGACCCAGTTGCGCAAGGGCCTGCTGGAGCTGTGTATCGTCAATCTGCTCGCCGAGGGGGAACTCTATGGCTATGACCTGGTCAAACGGGTCACTGCCATCCGGGGGGTGGTCGTCACCGAAGGGACCATCTACCCACTCTTATCCCGTCTCCGAAAAAGTGGCCTCCTGGAAACCCGCATCGAAGAGTCACCGAGCGGTCCGGTGCGGAAGTATTACCGGCTGAGTCCCGCAGGGGAGCGGGCACGGGAAATGATGAACCGCTGTTGGAAAGATATTGAAGCAGGCGTAAACGGCCTGATCGAAAGGGGACCTGCCGGTGAAACACTGGACACCTGAAGCGGAGGAGCGGCTGGCGGCCTACCTCGACGAAGTGCTCGCCGTCGCCCAGACGCAGGACGATGGCGCGGAAGACTTCCTGGAAGACCTGCGGGCCCACATCCGGAGCGATGCGGAGGAGAGTGCGGGCGGCGTGGTTACTCCCCAGAACCTGGAGCGTGCCCTCGCCGCCGCCGGAACGCCCTATGACGTCGTCGGCGTCGATACGCCCGTGGCGGCAACGGCCCCAAGCAACGGCAACGGCGCGCACGGGACGAATCCCGTTGATGCGAAGGCGCCGCCTATTGCAATGAACGCTCCACTGACGATTATCTTTGGGGTCTTGCTCCCTCTTGTCGCCGTGGGGACCGAGTTTAGTTTGATGAATGGCACGTGGGGCGGCGGCGTGGGCGTCATGCCCACCTTTCTCCATGTTATCTTGTTGCTCGGGGTGCCCGCGTGGTTTCTTTATCTCTTGATAAAGTCTTCGACTCCGGCGGCGGAACAGGAACTCAGCACACGGCGGGCGGTGGCCTTCGGGCTGGGTTACCTCTTTGGAATGTCCTTCTTTTACAGCATCTTGCTTCTACCCCTGATGCCGATTTCCCTGATAGCCATCATTTGGTTTGGCATCGGGTTGATTGGTTTGTCGCCGGCGATTACGCTGGTCCTGGCCTGTCATGCGACCTTACGATTAGAGGCTGGCGGTCAGTACGACGGCGTTCATTCCCGTACGTATTTTCGTTGGGTTTGGGCGGGGGGATTTTTCGTGATGGTCTTGCTTGGCGGGTATGTAGGCCTTCAGTTTTCACGTGATCACCACCTCGAGCAACTCCTCCGCGGAGAGCCCGCGGAACAGGCCGAATCCATGGCCGCGTTGCGGTGGCTGGGGATGCCCGACATGTCCCGTTATTACGGTCGTTCGGATGGTATAGCGGATATTTGGATGGGGGGAAGCTTTCTGAGAGCAACGCGTGCGCCCGATCTGCAAGAGGCCTACTTTCGCGTCTATGGCGAAGTCCCCACGCAAGAGGACCTCACGTCGTGGTTCTACCTGGACAACCACTTCGGCTCCCAACTGCGCCTTCGCTGGGAGCAGGGCGGTGACCGGGTAGGCAGCATGATTCCCAATCTGTCACTGATTCAGAGTGCCATGAATGTGGATTTCTCCGGCGAAGACATGGCGGCCCAGGGGTTAAGCTATACGGAGTGGATACTCGAATTCGACAACAATAACCCCATCGCCAATGAAGCCCGCTGCCTTATTGCCCTGCCTCCTGGCGGCGTCGCGAGTAGGCTGACCCTATGGATAAATGGCGAAGAGCGGGAAGCCGCCTTTGGTGGGCGCAGCCAGGTGAAGGCTGCCTATAAAGAAGTGGCCATCGTCCAACGGCGCGACCCGGCCCTCCTCACTTCCGCCGGACGTGACCAGGTTTTCCTCCAATGCTTTCCTGTGCCCGCCTTTGGCCAGATGAAAGTAAAAATCGGCATCACCGCGCCGCTCCATGGCCAGGGGGATCGCGCCTATTACCGCCTGCCCTTCATCGCTTCGGAAAACTTTACCCTGTCCGACCGACTGCCCCATGGGATCAATATCACCAGTCCGGGAGCCGTAATCCTCACGAATGCCTCGCTCAACACGCCGGGCAATGAATCAGGTACGGTGAATCAACTCGGCACCATCCGCCAGCGAGAACTCTTCGGCAACGGTGCAGGCGCGCTCTTGTCTCTGCCTCGTGTCTTCGATACCGCGCCCCACCAGGGGGCCCTCGGTCGCTATGTGGCCACCATGCAACGCGACGGAATCCAGTCCCTGGCCGAGAAGCGCGAGGTCTGCCTGGTCGTCGATGGCTCCGCGGGCGTGGGGAAGGCCCGCATAGACTGGCATGCCCTGTTGCAGGCAATCCCTGATGGCGTCGAACTTCACGCCGTGTTTGCGGGGGGAGAAGGGGCCGTGTGGGATGGCGCGGGCGGACGTGATGGGCTCGCCGCATGGCTGGGTGCGCAGCGTTACGAATTTGGACAGCCCGTGTTGGGTGGTGTGGTCATGGCGCTCGGAGAAGTGACCGACGGGAAGGAACGAGAAGTCATCGTCATCCACGGTCCCCAACCCATGAAAGACGGCAACGTAGACCGGCTCACCCAGGCCCTGGAATCGGGCAAGCGGAACGGACAGTCCGTGCGTATCCACCTTGTTGCTGCGGCTCCGGGCGTCGTTCAGTTTATGGAGAACCTCGACGCCTATACGGAAGTGGTGCCGGTCCTTGTAACGGACTCTGTGGAGGCCACGGTGGCTCGAATTGTCCAGACCGGGGCAGCCACCGAGGGAACGCCGCGCTTTACCTTCGCCGAAACGGAGTCGGATAGCGCGGCTGGCAAGCACGGTACCAATTCTCATCTGGTGCGTCTCGCCGCACTGGACCAGGTGATGGGCTTACTGCAATCCCATTCGCCCCTGGAGGCCAACGCTGCGAGTACGATTGCCCGACGTTGCCGTCTTGTAACCCCGGTGAGTGGGGCGATAGTCCTGGAAACCAAGGCCCAATACGAGCGTCATGGACTCGACGACGAGGCCGACCTCAATGCCGTGCCCGCCGTGCCGGAACCCGAGGAGTGGCTCCTGATTATTGTCGCGCTTGCTGCGGTGTGTTTCGTGGTCTATCGCACCCGTATCGCGCCCCGTCGGGAGCGGATGGCTCTGCCATGAGCAACGTCGCGACCTGGTCTGGAGAAGACCGCGCAGCGCCTTCGGAATGGCCCATACAGACGCTCCGAAACGTCGCGCTGGTGCTCGGTCTTTTTCTGGCCTGCTGGGCCGTTTTGTACCGCTTTTGGGGACAATGGCTTGCCCCGGACTATCCGACGACGGGACTCTGGAGCATGCTCGCGGCAGTGGGGACCTGGGCCAGTCTGGTCTATGGGGACCGCGTCCATACTCGGACGCCATCCCGGTCCCTTCTTCAGGCCTGCGCGCTGTGTCTCCTGTGCTACGCGGCAAGCTACGGCCCCTTGCCCCGCCTGGTCTCCTCGTTTTTTGCCATGTCCGCCCTGGCCTTTGGCCTGTTGGGGACCCTGACGCCCGCGCGCCGCAGGCAGAGTGCGGGCCTGCTGTTGTGGATGTGGGCGTCCCTGCCCCTGGGTATTGCCTTCAACACCTATTTCGGTTATCCCCTACGGATAATCGTGGGGCATGGGGCCTCCTGGGTGCTCGGTGGCACCATTGAACCCCTTGGTGCCGGCCTGACCGACGGTACCCACACCGTGTTTATCGACGCGCCCTGCAGTGGGGTGCGCATGCTGCGGATAGCGGTCTTGTTGGTGGGCGTCGTGTCGGTGCTGACCCAACTGCGGTGCGGGGCGACCTTCGCGCTTGCGTGCCTGGGAATCGTGCTCGCCTTCGTGGGGAATACAGCCCGCGTCAGCATGTTGTTTGTCCTTTCCCGTCAGGGCGACGTATCCGATGGATTGCACAGCGGCATCGGCGTCGCGGGATTCGGCGGCACGGCCGTCTTACTCGTCATGGCCGCCCTGTGGCTCCAACGTCGCGCCAAGGTTGGGCCCGC
This sequence comes from Candidatus Hydrogenedentota bacterium, assembly GCA_034669905.1. Lineage (GTDB taxonomy): Bacteria > Hydrogenedentota > Hydrogenedentia > Hydrogenedentales > JAEUWI01 > JAEUWI01. The sequence goes on along the minus strand of JAXMOL010000036.1, from coordinate 35,300 downwards.
GGGGTCTGATTCGGTCAAGGTCGGCCCCTGGACCTATAGCATGCTGCTCGTCGCGGGGCTGTTGGCGGCCACCATTCCGCTGAGCGCCCGGGAGCAGCGGCACGTGGGCGTGGGGGAGGCGGTGTGGCCCATCCGGGTGGACGGGGAGCGCTGGCGGGAGACCCCACCTGATGCCGCCATGGAACGTTTTCGCGCAAGCTATCTGGGCGATTGGAGTCGGGGCGTGCTGGAAGAAAGTGGTCGGAATATTTTGTTGCGCCAGTGCGGCGAGCCAACGTTGACACTCCATACCACGGAAGAATGCTACCGGGCCTTTGGCTATCACTGCAGCAACTTGTCGGCCTGGAAAGACCCGCAGGGCCACCTCTGGAGCCGTTTCCGCGCGGTGCATCCCGACGGCCGTGTATTTACCGTTCGGCAGTGTTTTTTTAGCGTCGACCCGGTGGTAATTGCCCAGGGGGGAGACCTTTCCGACTGGACCGACGGGGTGCGCTCCTGGCCCGACGCCGCCAGTTGGTACTGGGCCGCCGCCCGGCCTGCCTCGGGCGTAACGCGGACCCTCGCCGTCGCCATTGCGGAGGTGGAGTAGGCGGGCTTGTCTCTCGGGCCAGAATTCGGTAGGATTTCCACAGGAGTATAGGGGAGGGAGTGGCACCACCATACATGGGGGGTGCGGTGCATCACGGCCTGTTTCGGCGTATCACGCGCTCGCTCAATCCAGATAACGTGGGGAGTGAATCGATGCAGTGGTCCAACGAAGCGCGCCATCTCTTTCAAAGCTACCTGGATGAGATCCGGTCCCGCTGCAGGGCACAAGGCGTATGGGCCGACGGAATGGTTTCGGAGGTGGAGAAGGAAGTGCAGGCCCGTCTTTCCCAGGCAGGGGTAGAACAGGTTACCCAGGCCCTTGCCCGTGAGGTGCTCGCGTCCCTTGGGAGTCCAGCGGCTATCGTGGCGCAAGGCCAGGTCACCGCGCCACCGCCGCTCCCGCCCACTGGCGCCCAACCCGTGCCGCCTCCCCTTCCGACCCGCCCGAAGCCAGCACCCGGTCTGGCGGCCCACGTCGCGCGCCCCATTCCAACGGTTGCCCCGAAGGCCAAGCCGAGCCGCAAGGGTGCCATGATTGTCGTGAGCCTTATCTGTGTCCCCATAGTGCTGGGCGTGGCATTTCTTTCCATCCTCCCCGGTATCATCCAGTTGCAGGAAACGGGGGAAAAGAATGCCTGCGCCGAGAATATGACGGCCCTCCACGGAGCCTTGGTGGGGTATAGCGGACAGCACGGTGGAAACTATCCACGGCTCGGTTCGGACGCGGAAGTCCCCCTGCTGTTCCATGGAGATTTCGTAGATAACCTGAATATTCATTGGCTGCGTTGTCCGTCCCTGGCCTACGAAGAGGAGACGGAAGACTTCATTCGACAGGATCCGGACTACATCTATCTGGGGGCCGCCATCCGCACCCAGCAGGAGATGGATGAGTTCATGGATAGCTATGTCGAAGAAGGCGGGGATTTGAGTCCGCGAATGGACGGAGCCGAGATTAACATCTCGTCCGGTCCAATCCCCTTGCTACGTAACGATCTTCCCGACGCGGAGACTATCCCGGTATTGGTGGAATGGAACCTCTATCACGAGCCCGATGGGGCCCATGTGCTTTATCTCGATGGCCACACCGAATACCTGGCGCTGAACAGCCAGTTCCCGGTGACCGAAGCCTTCTATGAGTCCGCCGGTCGTGCGTGGGGCGCGGGTAACCTGAAATCCTGTCGCGAGAATATAGCCGCACTGGGTGCTCAACTGTTGGATACGGCGCAACAGAACCAGGGATATTTTCCTGCCCTGGCGCTCGAGGGCGGGTCTTTTCTGTTTGGTGGGCCGTCGGCAGTGGCGGTGGACCGCACGCGACTGCGTTGCCCGGCGATGGCCTATGAGGGCGAAACTGCGGCGGACATACTGGAGGACAGTGACTACATTTATCTGGGCTACGCCGTCCGAAATGCCGTGGAAATGGATGCATACGTGGACGCCTATGTGGGTGTAGCAGGCGATGTGGCGCGCTTTCAGGCGCTCGGGTCCATTCCGGGCCCCCAGGGTCCTCTTGCGCCCCTCGTCATAGGACTTGCGGAGCCTGAACGCGTGCCGGTGCTGATTGAATGGAGCGGACTGCACAACGAGTCCGGAGGCCATGTGTATTATCTGGATGGCCACGTGGAATTCCTGGAACACGACAGCAGATTTCCGATGACCGACCGGTTTTTCGAGGGAGTCCGCCGGGCGACGGATGCGGTAAGTCGTCCAATGTGTGAGCACAACCTCCATGAACTCGCCAAGGCATTCGCGGCCTACAGCGCCCGTTCGGAGGGTAAATTTCCGCCCCTTACCGAGACGCCGGACACCTTCCTGCCCGGTGGGGGGCTGGTGTCGTCGATTGACCCAAAACTACTGCGCTGCCCGGAAGGCGGCTACGAAGGGGAAACGGACGAAGATATTATTGACGATGCCGATTACCTCTATCTGGGTTACGCCGTGCGAAACCGGGCGGAAATGACGGCCTTTATGGAATCCCGCGAAGCAGCAGAGGAGGATTGGGCAGCTTTTGTTGCCCAGGAAAGCATTCCCACGGCAACGGGCAACGTGCCCCGACTCCACAGCGGACTTTCTAACCCCGAAAAGGTTCCGGTACTGATAGAATGGTGGGGGTACCACCAGCCTTCGGGGGGCCATGTGCTTTACCTCGACGGCCATGTTGAATATGTGGAACGGAACGCGAAATTCCCCATGACCGAGGAGTTCTTTGACGCCCTTTACCAATCGTGGCAGGAAGAGCCGTCGGCCTGGTCGGAGTTCAAAGCGGGATTCTGGGAAGCCATCGAAGATGAGTATCGGTAGTCGAAGCACGTCAAGGGATGGTTGCGCACATTGGACAGTAGTGTGCAACGCATCAGTGCGCAAAGGTGTTTTTTCTGCCTAAAAGGTGTATGTAAAATGCCTTATTTTCGTTGGTTTTTACACCCTGAACAGGGCCCCTGCTTTTTTGGAACGGTAGTTGCTCATAGCGGCTATGGAGATTGTTGGGCATGTGTGAGATTTATCAAGGTCCAGGTGCGCGATGAGTCGGCGTAACCGGGTATGCAACATTACGTGGGTAACCCTGCTCGTGGGAGAGCTGGTGGTCCTTTCCGGCTGTTCGACCGAAGTGCCGGACCCGTCTACCCTGTATGAGCGGGAGGTGGTCGGCGAGGTCTTTGATACCACCCCGGTCCGCGGGCCCTTGCGTCCCTTGCGCCAACGTCGGGGTTCCTTCGAATACAAGTGCACGGAGTGTCACAACGACTTCGATAGTCCTCGCCGTCAGAACGAGCTCAAGGGCGAGCACGCGGATATCGACGCCCGCTTTGACCATGGCATGAACACCTACTGTGTCAACTGTCACCACCAGACTGACCGCAACGCCTACGTCGCCCACGATGGGAGTCCCATTCCTTCGGACCAACCGGCCCAGTTGTGCGCCAAGTGTCACGGTCCCACCTATCGGGAATGGCAGTTGGGTGTCCATGGTCGCCAGAATGGAAGCTGGGAGCGGGGCAATCCTAACCGGACCAAGCTGTTGTGTATCCAATGCCATGATCCCCATCAGCCGGCTTTTGCGCCCATGGCCCCCGATCCACCGACCATTGCGACCCGATTCGATGAAGCCGAAGCCCATGCGCCCGCGGGCGCGAATCCACCCCACTAAAGGACTTTTTCGATGGCAGACGAAGAACGTCAGACAGTAAAACGTCGAAGTTTCCTGAAAGCCGGGGCCGGTGTTGCTATTGCGGGCGCTATTGGTGCCACCCTGGCGCCCTTGCGCGACATGAAGGCTGGCGCGCTGGACGGATTCTTTCAGCAGCACTATAAGCGACTTTCCGAAGAGGACATCGCGGGTATCATCACGCGCCTTGAGGGCGAAATCGGGCGGGACTATGGCGCGAAAGTTACTATCAAAGACCCGAAGCCGAAGAAGGGCGTACGTTTTGCCTATGCCCTGAATCTCAGTCGCTGCAACGGTTCGCGTCGATGCGTGACGGCCTGCGTGAAAGAAAACAATCAGTCCCGTGACCCGGCCATTCAGTATATCAAGGTACTGGAGATGCCCAGCGGTACCTTTGATCTGGAAAAGTCGGACCACAACTACGACCACGAGCAGGTACCCCAGGAGGGGAAATTCTATCTGCCGGTCCAATGCCAGCAATGTGAGAATCCACCGTGCACCAAAGTGTGCCCCGTGGAGGCCACCTGGAAAGAGCCGGATGGCGTGACAGTCATCGACTACAACTGGTGCATTGGCTGCCGTTATTGCATGGCGGCCTGTCCCTACGAAGCCCGGCGTTTTAACTTCACCAAACCGGAGATTCCCAAAGAAGATATCAACCCCAATATGGGCTATCTGAGCAACCGGATTCGGCCTGCGGGCGTGGTGGAAAAGTGCCACTTTTGCCTGCACCGCACCCGGGAGGGGAAGAATCCCGCTTGTCTGGAAGTATGCCCCACGGGCGCGCGGGTATTCGGGGATCTTAACGACCCGGAAAGTGAGATTCGCTACATCGTGCAGAACAAGCGAACCTATGTCTTGAAGGAAGAAGCGGGTACTATTCCCGCCTTCTTCTATTACTTTGATGTATAAGGGCGACGGCACATGCTAAGAGATTATCTGCTATTTCTGGCCCGGGCATGCAAGCTCAGTTTCATGGGCGGGCCGGCCTTTTATGCCTGGATGATATTTCTCACCGTGCTGTGTGGCATCGGGGGCAATGCCTACATGCATCAGTTTGTGAACGGCCTCGGAACCACGGGCATGACCGACCAGGTGAGCTGGGGGGCCTACATTGCCAATTTCACCTTCCTGGTGGGCGTGGCGGCCGCGGCCGTGATGCTGGTGATTCCGGCCTATGTTTACCGCAACAAGGAAATGCACGACGTGGTGCTCTTCGGAGAACTGCTCGCCATTTCTGCTATCGTCATGTGCCTGATCTTTGTCACGGTGGACCTGGGGCGGCCGGACCGGTTCTGGCACCTGATACCGGTCATCGGAAAGTTCAATTTTCCCATCTCGTTGTTGTCATGGGACGTAATCGTGCTCAACGGCTACCTCGTGCTCAACCTCCACATCTGTGGCTATTTGCTCTATTGTAAATACCATGACCGCAAGCCCACCTGGGTCTTCTATATTCCCTTTGTCTTTATCGCGATCGTATGGGCCGTGAGCATTCATACCGTGACCGCCTTTCTCTATGTGGGCCTCGTGGGACGTCCCTTCTGGAATGCGGCCATCATTGCACCCCGCTTTCTCTGCTCGGCCTTTGTGGCCGGTCCGGCGATACTGATCCTCGCCTTTCAGGTTATCCGTCGGGTTTCTACCTACGAAATCCCCGACAAGGGCCTCCACCTGCTTCGGAATATCGTTACGACGGCCCTGCTCATCAATCTTTTCCTCTTTTCCTGCGAAGTGTTCAAGGAGTACTACTCCGGAGCATTGCACAGCGCTTCCATGACCTATCTCTTGCAGGGCCTGGAGCACCATGGGCATACCTACAACGCCCTCGTGCCCTGGATATGGTCCGCCCTCACCTTGGAAGCCATCGCAGCGATCATTCTGATTACCCCCTTGGGGAAAAAACTGGGTTACCTTGATGTGGCCTGTTTCTTCTGCATTGTAGGGGTCTGGATCGAGAAGGGGATGGGGCTTATCGTGCCGGGATTTATCCCGACCCCCCTGGGAAATGTGGTGGAGTATTTGCCCACCACCAACGAATTGCTTATCTGTATGGGCGCCTGGGCCTTCGGAATACTCCTGTATTCCTGGATGCTGCGGGTGGCTATTCCAATCATGTCGGGTCAATTCAGTCACGAAAAAGGCATCGCACTGTCGACGCCCGTGGCACGGGAAGGAGAGGTGCAATGAAACATCGATACGGAATACGAGGCGCGCTGCTCGGGAGCGCCCTGGTCTTACTTGTCGTACCCGCATCGGCAGGTTATATGTTGACCGAGATTTCGGGAGAATCGGCGGCCTGTATTGAGTGTCACAAAATGCAGAGCCCGGTTATCTACGAGCAATGGGGAGATAGCAAACACTTCCGGGGAAATATCGGCTGCTTCGAGTGCCACAAGGCCGAGAAAGAGGACATCGATGCCTTCGACCACTACGGTGAAGTGATCGCCACCATCGTAAGTCCCAAAGACTGTGCCCGCTGTCATGAAAAAGAAGTAGAGCAGTTCGTCGCTTCCCACCACGCCAAGGCCGGTCGCATCCTCGGGTCCCTCGACAACGTGCTGGCGGAAGTCGTGGAGGGCAACAACGATTTTGTGACGCCCATGTTCCCCATGGGAATCTCGGCGGCGGCGGTAAATGGTTGTTGGCAGTGCCACGGCTCCGAAGTGAAGGTCATGGACGATGGGCGTCTTGACCCGGCCACCTGGCCCAACACGGGTATCGGCCGTATAAACCCCGATGGCTCGGAGGGTTCTTGCTCGGCCTGTCACTCGCGCCACGCGTTTTCGGTGGAGCAGGTGCGGAATCCGGAAAACTGTGGTAAGTGCCACATGGGCCCCGACCATCCCCAGATTGAGATTTACAACGAATCCAAACACGGCGTGGCCTTCCGCGCCAATATAGACAAAATGAACATGGACAGTCCCAAGTGGATCGTGGGCGAAGACTATAGCGCCGCACCCACCTGTGCCACCTGCCACATGAGCGCCACCAAGGACCAACCCGTGACCCACGATGTGGGTATGCGGATCAGTTGGAACAACCGGCCGCCCGTATCGATTCGCCCCGAAGTGTCGGATGCCAAGATGGGGCTGCCCGGAAAAGACGTCAGTTGGGAAGTGCGCCGTGCCAATATGCAGAATGTCTGCACCAATTGCCACAATCAGAATTATGTGGATGCCTTCTACACCCAGTATGATGGGTTGATTAAGCTCTATGAAGACAAATTTGCCAAGCCGGGACTGGAACTGATGGCGGCCGCCAAGCCGCTCATGAAGCAGGTGGCTTTCGGTAACAAGATCGATTGGACCTGGTTTGAGCTCTGGCACCACGAAGGTCGCCGTGCCCGCCACGGCGCTTCCATGATGGGACCGGACATTACCCACTGGCACGGTACCTATGAAGTGGCCAAGCACTTTTACTCCAAGCTCATTCCCGAATTGGAAGAGCTGATTGAAAAAGGCCGGGCTTCCGAGGATCCGGAAAAAATCAATGCGGCCGACGTGCTGGAAGCGAAGATCGAAGAAGTCCTCAGCAGCAATAACCACCGCTGGTTCAATGGCGACATGGACCCAGAAGAAAAGGCCAAGCGCCAACAGCGAATGGAAGAATTTAAGCAACGTTACGAATAGGACCTGACTTCGTGAATACCACCCCAGAGAATGAGGCACTGCCCGATGAGGAGGAGCTGCGGCAACTCCTCTGGGCACATGCCGACACGACCGCCGAGCGCATCCTGGAGCGTCTCGGCGGTCCCCTTGATGGCCGAAATCTGGCCACCCTGTTGAATGATGGCGCCTGTCTTCGCTATCCGACATCGGTGAAGTTTACGGAGGAAGCCCTGGAAGGCGACCTCTTCGCCCAGCCCGTTTTTCAGGGGGATGGTAGCGCCATGTTGTGTGTGCTCCATGTGCACCCACGTTATCAGTTCCACCCGACCGCGCTCCCACACCTGGTGGCCTACATGGCGGCGGTCATCAATTACGCCGATGCCGCGGACAGCGACCTCTGTGAGCACTTCGGCGCCATGCTGGTGGGCCAATCGCGGGACGATTTCTATCAGAACGTCTGCGATTTAGCCGATTGGCGTCCTTGATTCCAGGGGAATACGAGGGTCAATGCCACCCGAGGCAGCCCGGGGGACCACGCCGTTCAGATACCTCAAAATTCGACTTTCTCAGCCACCGTCAGGTAGGATAGGGCCTGTGGGGACTCCGGAAAACGTCCGAGAGTCCATGGTTACCCTACACGGTGGTACTATTCAGAAAGCGAGCGTGTCGTGAACGGCCTCGAACTCAAATCGGCCATGCGGGCGGGCAAACGGGTCTATGGAACCTGCGTGGTTTCGCCGTCGCCCCTGTGGCCTGCCATGATTGCCAGCACCGGCTTGGATTTCGCCTTCATCGATACGGAACACATTCCCCTCGAACGTGCTGAAGTCGCCTGGATGTGTCAGGCCTTTGCCGCCAAAAACGTCGCTCCAATCGTCCGAATTCCCCTGCCGGACCCCTATGAGGCCTGTAAGGTACTCGACGGCGGCGCCTCGGGCGTGGTGGCCCCCTACCTGGAGGAAATCAGTGATATCCAGCAGCTTCGCGGTGCCGTAAAATACCGCCCCCTGAAAGGCCAGCGTCTTCAGCAGGTGCTGTCCGGCGAGGAAGTGTTGGACAGCGCGCTGGCGGAATACCTTGGCAACTACGCCTCCGATAAACTCATGATAGTCAACGTGGAAAGTACGCCGGCCATCGAGCGCTTGGATGAAATCCTGTCCGTACCGGACATTGACGCCTTGCTGGTAGGGCCCCATGACCTGTCCATCAGCTTGGGAATTCCCGAGCAATATCAACACCCGACCTTTACCAAGGCAATGACGACCATCATCGACAAGGGGCGGGCTGCCGGGGTTGGCGTGGGCTTTCACTATTCCTTTGGCATTCAGGATGCGGTGAGCTGGGCGAAAGCCGGCGCGAATTTCATCGTGCACAGCACCGACTATTTCCTGGTGCGGGATGCCCTCCGACAGGATCTGGGCGTCTTCAGGGAAGCCCTGGGAGAAGAAAGCGACCCGGAACAGGGCGACAGCATGGTGGTCGTCTAGGCGTCGGGCAGCATCCACGTCGCGCCAACGGTTATCTCAATAGAGTTATCGTCGGGGTCACGGAAATACAACGATTGGGCACCACTGGGCCAGGTCCAGTCGGACTCAATCGGAATACCGAGCTCAGCAAGGCGTTGCCGCCATGCAGGTAGTGCTCGGGCAGGCACCTGAAAGGCCACATGTCCCGGGCCCTGGGCCCCATGGGGTGGCAGCTCCCCGTCGGGCAGGCGGGTCGCCACAGGATTGAACAAGAGCAGCATGGCCGATTCGAGTCGGAAAAACACGTGCCGGTCTTCCACCCGGGACAAGGGAGAAATCCCGAGTAAGTCTTCATAGAAGGCGCACGCTGTATCCAGGTCGGAGACATATAAACAAGTTTCAACGATCTTTGTTAATTTCATCGAACTCCTTTCCGGTTAACCCGCTGGCGCCTTCTGGACTGCCAGCCCCAATCGGGAATACCAAGTTTGTTCCGGGCATTCGCGTCACGTAGTGGCCGTCCACGAGGGATCGGCAGTCCGAATGCATGATTAGAGAAAGCGTTACCATACCATGTCTACGGAATCAGGAGCAGAGCGTACCCGCTTGCAGGAAGACGCAGAACGGGTCAAAAACTGGAAACGATGGGGACCCTATCTGGCCGACCGACAGTGGGGAACTGTACGAGAAGATTACTCCTCCCAGGGCGACGTCTGGAATCACTTTATTCATGACCATGCGCCCAGCCGCGCTTACCGGTGGGGCGAAGATGGCTTGTTGGGAATCACCGACCGCCAGTGCCGCCTGTGTTTTGGGCTCGCCCTCTGGAATGGGAAAGACCGTATCCTCAAGGAGCGGCTCTTCGGCCTGACCAACGGCGAAGGCAATCATGGCGAAGACGTGAAGGAGTGCTACTATTTCCTGGAGTCCACACCGACCCATTCTTACATGAAGGCCCTCTACAAGTATCCCCAGTGTGAATTTCCCTACGCCGACCTCGTGCAGGAGAATGCGCGCCGTAGCCGTCTGGAACCCGAATACGAGCTCGAAGAAACGGGTGCTTTCGAAGATAACCGGTACTTCGACGTGTTTGTGGAATATGCCAAAGGGGATGACAACGATATCCTTATCCGCATCACGGTGCACAACCGGGCCGCCGTCGCCGCGAGCCTGCATGTGTTGCCCACCCTGTGGTTCCGGAATATCTGGCGTTGGGGAGGGCATCACGAGAGTGGGCAGAACAAACCCCATCTCGCCAAGGTCGGGCCGGGCTGTATTGCGACCGAGCACGATACGTTGGGACAGTTCGTTTTCAATGTGGCGCCCGATGACAAAACCGGTGTTGCACCGCTGCTCTTTACCGACAATGACTCCAATCGTGCCCGTCTGTTTGGGGTGCCCAACGTAACGCCCTATCGGAAAGACGCCTTTCACGATTTCGTGATTCGTGGCGACGCGGAGGCCGTGAACCCCGAAGAAGAGGGCACCAAAGCGGCCGCCCACTTTACACGGGAACTGGCCGCGGGCGAGGAGTGGGTGATCCAGTTGCGCCTGACGGATAAGGCACAGGCCCCGGCCGAGGTCTTTGGCGAATCCTTTGAAGAAATTCTGCGGGCCCGTAAGGCAGAGTGTGATGCCTTCTACGCCGCCCTTATGCCCAGCCAGGCCAATGCGGAATGTGAGCGCTTGTTGCGTCAGGCCTGGGCTGGACTCATGTGGAGCAAGCAGTTTTACCACTACGTCCTGACCAAGTGGATTGCCGGCGACCCCAATTTCGTGCGACCGCCAGAGTCCCGAAAGCACGGTCGCAACAGCGAATGGCGCCACCTCTATGCCCGCGATGTGCTTTCCATGCCCGACACCTGGGAATACCCGTGGTTTGCCGCGTGGGATTTGGCCTTCCACATGTTACCCTGTGCGGAGTTGGATGCGGAGTTTTCCAAAGAGCAGTTGGAGGTCCTGCTGCGAGAGTGGTATCTCCATCCCAACGGGCAGATGGCCGCCTATGAATTTAACTTCAGCGACGTAAATCCGCCGGTTCATGCCTGGGCCTGCTGGCGGGTCTTCAAGATGACCGGAACCCGTGGCAATCGGGACAGGGCTTTCCTGGAACGGGTTTTTCATAAGCTCCTGATGAATTTTACCTGGTGGGTCAACCGAAAAGACCCCCATGGGAACAACCTGTTTACGGGCGGCTTCCTGGGCCTCGATAATATCGGGGTCTTTGACCGCTCCAAGCCCGTGCCCATGGGCGGTGAGTTGGAGCAGGCCGATGGCACCGCCTGGATGGCCTTTTATTGCACTACCATGCTCGCCATTTCGCTGGAGCTCGCCTGGAAGAATCCGGCCTACGAAGATATTGCCTCCAAGTTTTTCGAGCACTTTGTGCATATCGTCGATGCCATGAATCACCTCGGTGAAAATGGTCTCTGGCACGAAGAAGACGGGTTCTATTACGACCAGGTCTTTGCCCATGGCGAGGCCACGCCGATCCGGGTACGTTCCCTCGTCGGGCTCGTACCTCTCCTGGCCGTTGAAGTGCTGAAGAGCGATGTTATCGACCGTCTGCCGGGCTTCCGAAAGCGGCTGGACTGGTTCAAGAAGCACCGGAAAGACCTCTCACGGACGACGACCTATCTGGCGCGGAAGGAACAGCCCGACGGGTCGACGTGGGAGTTGCTCGCCATTCCAACGCGGGAGCGTCTCGAGCGGGTGCTGAAATACATGTTGGACGAAGAAGAGTTTCTATCCCCCTATGGGATACGTTCCCTTTCCCGTGCCCATGCGAAGGAACCCTTCACCTACAAAGACGATCAGTCGGAAGATACGTGGAGCGTTTCGTACGTGCCGGGCGAGTCCGAATCGGGCATGTTTGGCGGCAACTCGAACTGGCGCGGCCCCGTGTGGTTTCCCTTGAACTACCTGCTCATCGAGGCCCTCGAACGGTACCACTATTTTTACGGCGATGACCTTAAGGTGGAGTGCCCCACGGGCTCGGGCAACATGATGAACCTGCAGGAGGTCGCCCGCGAAATCGCCCAACGTCTGGTACGACTCTTCAAACCCGATGAAACCGGAAAGCGGCCCGCTCATGGTGAGAATCCCTACTATGCGGAAGACCCCCACTGGAAAGAGCTCGTGCTATTCTATGAGTATTTCCATGGGGACTCTGGCAAGGGCCTGGGGGCCAGCCACCAGACCGGGTGGACCGCGTTGGTGACCCGATTGCTCACGCGCCACGAGTTGTTTTAACGAGCGGTGACCGCGTGAAGCTCTGTCTGTGCGCCCGGCACGCAGCACTTGCCCGCAACCAGGCCCGGTTGAATGGAGACGCGGTCGCCCGTCGACACGCCACAATGAAAGCAATCACGCCATGAATGGTCAAGAAGTCGTCGCGCGCTATACCTCGAGCGGCGGTACCGACATTTACAAATTGCCTGTCTGGGCCTTTACCAACCACATCACCAATTGCTATCTGGTGATGGATGAGGCCCTGACCCTTATCGATTGTTCCTCCGCAGTGGATGGCGCGACCGACTCCCTCGATCGGTGCTTCGAAAACCTCCGTTCGGAATTCGGTCTTTCCGTGGGGCTGGAGGATGTGGGCCGGCTTATTCTCACCCATGGCCATATTGACCACTTCGGGGGGGCCAACCACGTTGTTGAAAAGTCGGGTGCGACGGTGGCCATCCATGCGTTGGACGTGTCGTCCATTCAGAATTTTGAAGAGCGGCGCATTGTAGTGGCCAAAGATCTTCAGGTCTTTCTACAACGCTCCGGACTGAGCGAGGAGCGTGTCGAGGCCATGCTGGAGATGAACCGGTGGTCCAAAGGGATTTTTCGCTCGGTACAGGTAGACACCGTGTTACGCGAAGGCCCCCTCGATGACAGTCCTTTCGAAGTCTTCCACGCGCCCGGACATTGCCCGGGGCAGGTCTGTCTGAAGCTCGACGACATCCTCTTTACGGCAGACCATGTCCTCGACAAGATCACGCCCCATCAGTCTCCCGAGTTTATTACCCGGAATATGGGGCTGGGACACTATTTCTCCGCACTGAAACAGGTGCGCGCCGTCGAAGGGGTACGGCTCGGCCTCGGTGGACACATGGGCGATATCCCCGATGTGGCGAAACGCATCGACGAGACCCTGGCCTTCCATGAGGCCCGTCTGGAAAAGACCCGTCTGATTTGTCAGGAGCCGAAGACCCTGGCCGAAATTTCCCTCGAGCTCTTCGGCGTTCGGGAGTCCTATCATGTGCTACTCGCCATTCTGGAGGCCGGTGCCCACGTGGAATACCTCTACGAGCGGGGTCTCCTCGAAGTGGTGAATCATGAGGCGATCGAACACGCGGTTAATCCCGTACTTCAGTATCAGGTCGTATGAGCCAGGCGATATCAAAGCGGAGTTCAAGGAAGCCCGGCGTTTCGCCCCCCTGGGCGCGCAAACGTAAACGTGTGTTCATAATGTTTCTGGTGCTGGTCGTCTTGCTGTCACCGGCCCTGATCTGGCGCCTTCGCCTGGCGCGGGAGGTCAATCAGCTGGTGGCGACCCATCGTGATCAGGGGCGTCCGCTGAATAGTGAGGAACTCCATGGCGGGGCGGACGCACTCTCTGGGGAGGAAAATGGCGCAGGGGACATCCTGGCAGCAGTAAACGGGTTTCAGCTCTTTTCCCAACAGCAAATGGCGCAGTTGCCCTTTCTACCCGGCCAACAACGTCCTCTGGCAGACAGCTTCGCCGATGACCAGTTGGACGCCATGGCCGCGCTCGTCGCGGCCAACCTCGACGTCTTAGAACACCTGCATGCTGGGGCCGAAAAACCATACATTCGCTATCCCGAAGACTACCTGGTGAGCGATGGTATGGGACCGACGCCCCACGTGGGCACCCTAAGCGCCCTCGTGGTGTTACTGTGTAGTGATGCCGTCCTGGAAGCAGAGTCCGAGGACACGGCTTCGGCTTGGCGCGCGCTCCATACGGCGTTGGCGGTCATCCGTTCCCTCGGGTCCGATGAATCGCTGGACAGTCTTTACCGCCAATGGACGCTGGAAACCCCGTTGCTCCATGCCGTTCAACGGGTACTGGGCGAGACACCTCCCGGCACCGAAGCCCTGACCGATTTCGCGACGTACTTTACACGGGAGCGGCGCACGGCCCAATGGCAGCGGGCGTGCGACGTGGAACTATCGGTCTTCATCGCACGGATGCGCCAGGGTGAGCATCGGGGGCTGTTTCAGGGGCTCCTGTTGGCGGCCGGGGTGGGGGACCTGAACCTGAAAGCGGCCTTTGCACTCCATGAACCCATGGGGGCGGGCTATGGCCTCAGCCGGATGGAGCAAATGCCCTATGAAAAGGCGTACCATGAGCTTCAAGCGGACATTCGAGAGCATAGCCTACTCTACGCCACCGTACAGCGGCGCCATCAACCTGCCGACTGGGAGGTGATGCGCCAGGCCTGGGCCGAGATCGTGTTGGCTGAGGTGGCCTTCGCGGTGGAGGCATATCGGATGGCCCACGGCAGCTACCCCGAGGAAGGGTGGGTGAGCGAAAAGGCCGAGGAGGATGGCGTGTTCCGCGCAGGCGAGCTGCACTACCAAGGGACACAGACTACCTGTGAACTGACGATCCGGGGAAAAAACGGTGCCCTGGAAAGTCGCTGGAGCGTCGGTTCGGTAACCTCGGAGGAATAGGGGAGTTGAGTAGTGCTCTGCCAATGGGTAGTATATGCGCGGTGGCTGGTCTGCCAGCGACCGCATTAACCAATAGATCAAGCCGTCACACCGAGCGGTATACGGGAGATTGACGTCAATGAAAAGAGAGAAAACGACCATGGTGATAGTTGCGGTAACCCTACTCATCGCGGCCTTGGGAATGACCGTGAAGTCGGCCTTTGCCAAAGAGAAGTCCACCGCGCTGTCGCCCCGCTATGTGATTCAGCGTGCGGAAGCGACGCCCGCACTCACAGGCGACTGGGAGAGTGCGGCGTGGAAAGGCGTATCCCCTTTGAAGGTGTCCCATTTTTACGGCACCGAGAAATACACCCATAAGCCCAAAACGGAAGCCAAGGTGCTCTATGGGGATAAGGGTATCTATATCCACTTTCGGGTGGATGATCAATATGTGCGCGTCATTGAGACGGAATACCACGGCAAAGTCTGGGAAGACGCCTGCGTCGAGTTCTTCGTCCAGCCACGGACGGAGCGCGGCTACTTCAATTTTGAAATCAACGGCGGCGGGACCATGCTTTTGTCCTATAAAGAAGCAGCGGATTGGCAGGGCGAAACACTGGGAAAGACCGGCGCGGTACCCTGGGAACTGGCACAGAAGGTGAAGATTTATCACAGCCTGCCCAAGTCCGTAGATCCCGAGCTTACCGAGCCCACCCAGTGGCAGGTGGAGTATTTTATTCCCTTTGAAATTTTCGAAGCCTACCTTGGTGATCTGGGCGATGTGGCGGGACAGACCTGGCGCGCCAACTTTTACAAATGCGCCGAGAATAATTCCCACCCCCATTGGGCTTCCTGGTCCAAGATTACGGGGCGCCTCGATTTCCACCAGCCGGAATTCTTTTCCGAGATTCACTTCGAGAAATAATCCGGTGCCGGGTGATCGATTTCGGTGCGGTCTGCCATAGTTTCAGGGGGCACAATGGTCAATGGGAAAGCAGGAAACGGAGGGCACATGGCAGACGGGGAACGACGCGGACATCTGAGGAAGAAAAAGCTGGCTCCCTGGCAACGTCGGCGACGCCGTGCTGTGGCCGTGGTCATGGTGTTTTCCCTCTTGCTGGGGTG
The DNA here is from genome assembly GCA_034669905.1 of Candidatus Hydrogenedentota bacterium. Lineage (GTDB taxonomy): Bacteria > Hydrogenedentota > Hydrogenedentia > Hydrogenedentales > JAEUWI01 > JAEUWI01. The sequence continues at coordinate 19,674 of JAXMOL010000036.1, read as the reverse complement.
CTGGCTGGTCTGGCGTCTGGGCAAGAAGACGGAACTGAACCGTGCATTTCACGATGCCCGAGAAATGGGCGTGGCCATGACCGTGGCGGACTACGAGGCGACGTATGGGGAGGCCTATGATGCCTTTTGGCACCATAACCGTACATTGAGTCCCGAATCACCCTACCTGGCGGCCCTGGAGGCCTACGTCCTTCCCGGGCAGGATATTTTGATGCAGATTCCCCGCTTCAAGCAGCGGTCGGAAGAGAGGGCTTTGACGGAGGTGCCTTACGCAGACGCCATGGGCGATGCCATGAAAACCCACGTGGCGGCAAACGCCCAATGTCTGGCGATCGTGCATGACGCCGCCCAGTCGGGCCGGGTTGAACCCGCAGATTTTACGAATGATGAACTGTTGCTTGAGCTACTCTGTGTTGCCGCCTGTGTGCGGGCGGAGGTCGGGGACGGTGATGGCGCGTTTCAGGCCCTGGATGATGCGCTGACGATGCTTCGTGATGGCGACCGAGACGTGGGCCCCGATGCCACACCAATACGGCAGACAGACCAGGCAGACCATATTCTGACGGCACTTCGCAGTGCCCTGTGTCGGGTGAAACTCAGCGATGAGCAGGTACAGCGATTGCAGGGCCATCTGATGTCGGGTGATTGGATCGCCCAACAGCAGCGGCGGCAAATGATGCAGTTGAGCCATACCGTAATTGATGACTTTGGCCCACCGGTCGACGTGTTCAACGTGCTGACGGGTTTTTTTGAGACCTACCAGGCCCTGGAGATCCGGGCGGGCATGGTGCGCTATGAAATGATTGGGAAATCCCTGGCGGAGCAGCAGGAACTGATAGACCGTCATCAGGGCACTCCGTTGGAGCCCTATCTGTGGCGTTACGCCGCGTCTACCGACTTGCTCACGGCCGCCCTGGCACTGGATGTCGTACGTTTCGAGTTGGCCGAGGGAAAATTGCCCGAGACCTTGGATGCACTCGTGCCCACCTATCGCGATAGTATTCCGCAGGATTTCTGGCATGACGGCCCTATGGCCTATCGCGTTGAGGGACGCAGCTTTTGGGTCTATAGCTATGGGCGTGATGGGGTGGACAACCGCGGGGAGTACCGGAAGGACGATGGGTTCCAATTTAACCTGTCCGGCGGGGAATGAGCTTGCATCAAAGGCCCGTCCTTCGCTAGGCTGGACACCTGCCCATTTTCAGGGCTTCCGGTGACCCATCAAATGGCTTCAGGAGTACCCCCATGTCTCGCCTTGGTAAACAGACCCGACTCAACCGCATCTTCAGTCACCCTTCGGGGCGCATACTCAGCGTAGCGGTGGACCATCTTATCAACTACCCGATCGGCCTGCCCCAGGGACTCCGCACCATGGGCCAGACACTCGAACAGATTGTCGCAGGAAAGCCCCATGCCATCACGATGAACAAGGGCACCGCCATGCGTTTTATGGAGCCCCACGCGGGGAAGGTCCCCTTCATTATTCAATCCATGGCCCTTCGGCCCGAGTGGTCCGAGTTTGCGTGGACCGCCCATGTCGAAGAAGTGGCGGCCCTTGGCGCGGACGCCATAGCCGTGGCCATGTTCCTGAAAGGGAAGAGCGAGATACGCTATATCGATCACCTTGCGCGGGTTGTCCGGGAGTCGGAACAATACGGCTTGCCGGTCATTCCCCACATCTATACGCTGAGCAGTGGCGATGAGAAATCCTCGATGACCCACGATCCAGAAGACATTTTCTACGCTGTGCGCATGGGCTTGGAACTCGGGGCCGATGTGATCAAGGTGCCGTATACGGGGGACGAGGCGTCCTTTCGCGATATCGTCAGTGTGACGCCCGTACCCGTCGTTGCTGCGGGTGGTCCAAAATGCAAGACCCTCGAAGAGGCCGCGCACATGATGCGGTCGGTCGCACGGACCGGTGCCGCCGGGGCGACGGTGGGCCGCAATGTCTGGGAATTCCCCGATGTGCCCGGTGCCATCGCGCAATTGACCGAGGCGATGACGGCGGACTGACCCGACAGAGCAACCACGCCAGCGTCCCATCAGGTACAATACCAGACGTGGGCAGGCCGGCTCGGCTGACGTGACCCGCTCAAACGTGTTGCACCCCAGGTGGGTGTTCGGAGGATAGATTGTGCATTTCATCCAGCCCCTCATGCTGCTGTCGCTCCTGGCAGTAACCCCTTGGGCAGTTGCTCAGGAGTTCGTCGTGGCGAAAGGCGACGTCGCACCCTGTGTTGCGGTCTCCCACGCCCTGGCACAAGGCTGTGCCACACCCGGTGCGGTGGTGACCATCGGGGTGACCATTTCAGGTGATTGTGAGCCCGGCGTGCAGGCGATGGGCCTTCGTGAGACCCTGCCCGACGGTTGGACCTTTCAGCAGGTCACGGGAGCGACTGCACCCGACGTTGTGCCGGAGAGTGGCACAGCAGGTGTTGTTGAGTTTGCCTGGATAGATGTGCCCGAATTTCCGACCTCCTTCACCTACGAAGTCTTGGTTCCTGTCGGGGAGCTGAGTCGGCAGTCCCTCTCGGGCATGGTGGAGTATCGACAGACCGCCGGTGCCCTTCTCAGTGCTACCGATACCCTGACGGTTTGCCTCGTTGGAGGTGGTGAAGGTGAAGGTGAAGGTGAAGGCGAAGGTGAAGGTGAAGGTGAAGGTGAAGGTGAAGGCGAAGGTGAAGGCGAAGGTGAAGGTGAAGGTGAAGGTGAAGGCGAAGGCGAAGGCGAAGGCGAGGGTGAAGGAGAAGGAGAAGGAGAAGGAGAAGGAGAACTTGAGGTGGGCTTTACCGCAAACCAGACGACCGGAGTGGCACCGCTGACCGTACAGTTCAGCGACGAATCGACGGTTTCAGACACCACGGTCAAGACGTGGTTCTGGACCTTCGGCGATGGCACCTTCAGCAATCTCCAGAATCCCTCCCATACCTATTCCGAAGTCGGGAGTTATTCGGTGTCTCTCAGCATCGTGACGCAAAGCGACCTTAGTGATGTACTCACCCGGACTAATCTGATTACGGTGACTGATGGGGGTGAAGGTGAGGGGGAAGGCGAAGGCGAAGGCGAGGGCGAGGGAGAAGGTGAGGGAGAAGGCCAGGGTTGTTTGGCGCCACTGACCGCAGAAAAACTACGGGAAGTCCTGGCCGACTTGATGCTGTTGGGCCTCTCACTGGGAGTGCTGTTGCTCTGGCGCGGCGGCCGTCCGTCTGCAGGCGGAAGCTACAGGGATGATATCCGGTAGGTGCCGGGATTGGGATTCTGTCCCAAATGGCGTGTTAGACTAGGGTCAATGGGTTTCGCCGCAGGTAAAGGGCGTCGGGGCAAGGCAAGTTACAATTGGAATCGGAGTGTGTGGCGTGCAGATAGTACGTGGTCTGTATCAGGTGGGCGGGGATATGAATGGGATTACCTTCGATGGCCAGGATGCCGGCTATCGTGACGGTAATGCGTATGTCTTGGAAGCACCGGACGGCCTGGTGCTCTTCGACTGCGGCTGTGGCGACACCCTCGACCAGATTTTCGCCAATATGCGCTATTGGGGCCTTGAGCCAGAGGCGATTGGTGCGTGCGTGTTGACCCACGCGCACTTCGACCATGCGGGCGGTGCCCATACGCTAAAGAAACGGGGAATCCGGCTCATCGCCCAGGAAGAAACCGCGGCGTCTGTAGCTGCCGGAGACGAGCGGTGTTGTGGATACCTGTATCACAAGACCTTCACGCCCTGTACCGTCGATGACGTGGTGGGCGATGGAGATAGGATCAACGTGTTGGGCGTGACGCTGGAAGTAATGCATCTCCCCGGTCACAGCATGGGCTGCACGGCGTACCTCTTCGATTGGGAAGATCGCCGGGTCTGCGTCAGTGGTGATGTGATTGGCACACTGCTTGACGGGCATTTCGGCTGGAGCGGCTCTTTTGATTTCGACAAAGAAATCTACCTCAAGTCTCTCATTCGCTTTGCCAAAGTGGACACAGACCTTATGCTGCCCGGCCATGGCATGATCTATTTTCACAAGCCCCGCCGCCGTGTCGAAGTGGCCCTGAACAACGCCCTTATTGAGTGGCGCTGAGTCGGTCCTGCCCCATGTACGGCAGCAGGGTTTCCAGCCATTCGGAAATCTCGCGCAACGTCTGCTGGTTCAACCCTATCAGGTAGGGCGACGGGGGTTCATAGGGCGTGTCGGCCGACAGCCCCAGCGCTGCAGACCGTTCCAGGCACCAGGCGCGCAAGGTCGCCTCGGGAAAAGCGCCGCCCCAGAAAGCCCGTTCATACCAATGCCATTGGCCCCGTGTAAGGGCCCCTTGCTCCCATCCATGTTGGAGACTATGCAAATACATATGGCAAATATAGAGCACTTCCATGGGCAGCAGGTGGTAGTGCTTGTTGCGGAGATCCTGGGTACTCATCGCCTGTGCTGCCCGCAGTAACTCCTTCAGGAGTTGGCTGAGTCGGTGCATCGTGGCAAAGCTCCGTTTGCGGTTTCGAAGTTCCCATTCGTAGTTCCATCGTGTCCGCAGGACACTCGCCGGCGTGTCTCGGCGAAGGTGACGGCACCGTGCCAGGGGCGTCGTGGCCATCCCGTGCCCATGTTGATGGAGCAGTCGGTTCATATACCCGTCTTCACCCACCGCCACATGACGCGTGTCGTAGCCCCCCAACGTGAGGGCCGTCTTCCGATGGAGGACCGTGTTGCATCCTGGCAGATACACGGGCGCTGCACTTTGCGCCACCGAGCATTTGCGCAGTGGGCCGGTGTCTTGCGTCATGTGCATGTCTCGCCAGGAGTCCGCCAGGCTACCCGTATGCTGCTCCATCATGCGGCCTCCGATGGACGTCAGCGGCGACAGGGCCGATTCCCATTCAATCGCTGCGTAGATGAGGTAGTCCGGGTCGAGCACGGCGTCGCTGTCGCAGGACCCCACGAATTCCGTGTCCATGGCCTCGAGGGCGGTGTTGCGCGCCGTGGCCAGGCCCTTGTTGCCGGCATGGGAAAGCAGCCGCACCGGGTAGGAGGCGGCAAGGGCGGCCGAGTCATCGGTCGAGCCATCGTCCACCACGACCAGATCGGCCAGGGGATAGCCCTGGGAGAGGATGCCTTCCAACACGGGGGCGATGGAGCGTGCAGCGTTGTATACAGGCACATAGTACCCGATGGTAATGGGCGCGGGGCCGCCCTGATGGGGGGCCTGGGGCGTATCGAAGGGCTGCTCGATGGCGAAACGGATATCGTCCTGGGCGTCACTGAGGGCGAGGAGGCGCTTGCCAAGGGAGTGGGCAAGCTGGCCGTCTCCCTGCGAGCGGTCATGACGAATCAGCAGCATGAACAGCGGGTTGCAGTTGGGTGTGAGCTCGAGACACCGTTTCGCACAGCGCAGGGCGTACACCGTGTCTCCCTGGCGCAAGGCCTGTGCGGCCAGGTAATACAGAATCCAGGGTTTGTTGATAGCGGAGGGGGGCACGGGGGACTCAACGGGGGCTACATGCGCAAGGGCCACTTGAAAGAGACCCCGCAGGTTTCCGTCGCTCGTGCCCAGCGTTTCCCGGAGGGCATCGAGGGAAGCGTGTGCGCCCCGGCCCCAGTAAAAGTAAGCCAGTCGGGTCCAGTCTCCCGAGTTGGCAGCATGGGCACAAAGCGCCCGTTCCTGGGCGCGCGAAAGGGGGAGTGGGGGATGAGCATCTGTTTGCATGAAAGACAACCTGCCTGCGGTAGTGGTTGACCCACATTCTACCCATCCGGCCGGTCCGTTGCCACCATACGGTGTTTCCTGACGGCGACGATATGCTAAAGTAAGGCCTCATGTCTTTGGTTGATTTGGAAGGAGAGAGCGTCCCATGAAAGCATTTACAATTGGCGTGGATTATGGCACCAACTCGGTGCGTGCGGTGGTTATCGATTGTGCCGATGGCCGGGAAGTCGGGGCCCATGTCTTCAGCTATCCTTCCGGCCATCAGGGTATCTTGCTGGACCCTTCTGACCACAATCTGGCCCGCCAGAATCCTGCCGATTATGTGCAGGGCCTGGAAGAAACCGTGGTGGGGGCATTGGCCGCCGCCGAAGCAACCGGTGATTTCAAGCGCGATGCCGTCATCGGTATCGGCGTCGACACCACGGGCTCTACCCCCATACCGGTCAATGAAGCGTGCATTCCCCTCGGTATGACCGACGCCTTCAAGGACAATCTGAATGCCCAAGCCTGGCTCTGGAAAGACCACACCGCCGCCGACGAAGCCAACACCATTACGAAACTCGGGTTCGAGCACCGGCCCCACTTCCTCGCCAAGTGTGGAGAAACCTATTCTTCCGAGTGGTTCTGGTCCAAGATCTGGCACTGCCTGAATGTGGACAAGGGCGTATTCGACGCGGCCCACAGTTGGCTCGAATGTGCAGACTATGTGCCGGCCGTGCTCGCAGGTATCACAAACCCCGCGGACGTGGTGCGGGGCGTCTGCGCCGCAGGACACAAGGCCCTCTATTGCGACGAATGGGGGGGGCTGCCCGACAAAGAATTTCTGGCCATGCTTGATCCGGCCCTGGCCGACCTGCGCGACCGACTCTTCGACAAAGCCTATGACGGTGCCACGCCTGCCGGCGGGCTCTGCGCGGAGTGGGCGACGAAACTTGGCCTCAGTGAAGGAATTCCTATCACGGTGGGTGCCATTGATGCCCATCTGGGTGCCGTCGGTGCCGGTGTGCAACCGGGTGTTCTCGTGAAGATTATGGGTACCTCCACCTGTGACTGCACGGTGGCGCCCAATTCCGAGACCCTGAAAGACATACCAGGCATCTGCGGGATTGTGGATGGCTCCATTCTACCCGGCCATTTCGGTCTGGAAGCGGGCCAGTCGGCCGTGGGCGATATCTTCAAGTGGTTTGTGGAGACGGTCTGCCAGGGCGATGATGCCCTCCATATGGCCCTGACCAACGAGGCGGCGAAACAGAAGCCCGGCCAGTCCGGATTGCTGGCACTCGACTGGAATAATGGTAACCGCAGCCTCCTCGTCGACCCCAAATTGACCGGGCTTTTGTTGGGCCAGACGCTCTATACGACCCAGGCGGAGATCTATCGTGCCCTTATTGAGGCGACCGCCTTTGGTGCCCGCGCCATTATCGAACGCTACAAGGAATATGGCGTTCCAGTAGACCGTATCATCTGCTGCGGCGGAATCGCGGAAAAGAACCCCATGCTGATGCAGATCTATGCCGATGTGACGGGCTGTAAGATGCAGGTGTCGGCGTCGGACCAGACCTGTGCCTTGGGCTCGGCCCTCAGTGCAGCGGTAATCGCGGGGCCGGAAAAAGGGGGGTATGCCAGTTTCGTCGAGGCCCAGGAGCACATGACGGGGGTGAAAGACGTGGAGTACACACCCGACGTGGTTCATCAAGCGGCCTATGACGAACTCTATACGCTCTACATGCAAGTTCACGATGCCTTTGGTGGTGTGAAGGGGGCCGTGGACCTGTCGGGTGTCATGAAGGCCCTGATCAATCTCAAGGAGCGTCAAAACGCATAATTGCGTAAGGGCCGTCGATTGGGGGCGGAAATGGCCCATTTAACAGCTGGATGTTTTGCAGCCCCCTGTTCAGGGGGCTTGCTTTTTTGGGGCCAATCGATCACACTGGGAATCAGGTTGGTGAGGCGTGGGTACCAACGGCGCGACCCTACGGAGTAAGCCCGGGAAGATGCCGAAGGAGATGTGACATGCGTGTTATCTTTTTCAGATTCGGACGCCGATTTTTTCACTATCCGTCGGGGCGTTGCGAAGAGGTTCGTTCAATGCCCGGGATTTCGGTCAGCGACAGGGGAAATGGATGAGCGCAACAGAAGCCCCTGCAGGCGTGCTAGCGAATCGTTCCCAGCTGGAGCGAGCTGGCCGGATTCACTGGATACACTGGCTCGTACTGATTCTTTCGGGTTGTCTCACAATTTTCGCCTGGCGCTATTCCACCCAGGAACATGAAAAGCGGATTGAGCAGCGCTTCGAGGTACAGGCCCGTCAGGTGACGGATCTGATCAAGGAGCGCATGCGTAAATATGAAGAGGCGCTCTGGGGCGGCGTGGCGATGATCCGTACCCTCGACGGAGAGGTTTCCTATCCCGAGTGGGAGCGTTACGCCAGTAGCATCCAACTGGAAACACGCTATCCCGGTATCAATGGCATCGGCGTGATTCATGCCTTGGAAAAGGACGAGGTCCAAGCCCATCTCGAGGCCCAGCGGGTTCTCAGACCAGATTTCAAGATTCACCCTGAACACGATCAACCGGTGAGCTATCCCATCACGTACATTATTCCAGTTGCGGGCAATGAACAGGCGGTGGGGCTGGACATGGCCCACGAAACAAATCGTTTCACGGCCGCCAAGCAGGCGCGCGATACGGGCGTTGCGCAGATTACCGGGCCGATCGTGCTGGTTCAGGATACCGGGAAAACGCCGGGCTTCCTGTTCTATGCGCCGTACTACCGTCAGGACACGCCCGACACCGTGGAAGCGCGGCAGCGTGAGTTCGTCGGATTGGTCTACGCGCCCTTTGTCATGCGTAAACTCCTGGAGGGCGTATTGGCGCAGGAACGCCGGGAAGTGGGTATCACCATCTCTGACCTCGGCGAGGTGCTTTATGACGAGAATCGACCGGGCGAGCCTTTCTATGATGACAAGCCGCTATTTCAACAGGAAATCACCATTCCTCTCTACGGCCGCGAGTGGCTTTTTCATGTGCGGAGCGCCAGTTCGTTTCGAGAGGTCTATGATAGCAGTCAGCCCGTTACCATCTTGATAGGGGGTATCATTATTGACGTATTGCTCCTTGGCCTTTTCCTTATGTTGACCCGATCCGCCCGCACCGCGCTGCGTTATGCGGATAACATGAACGAAGAAGTAGAGCGACGGGCAGCGCAGTTGGAGGTGTTGAATGAAGAACTGGCCCGAAGCAACCGGGAATTGGATGATTTCGCCCACATCGCATCCCATGATTTGAAGGAGCCGCTTCGCGGGATTAAGAATTACTCGGCCTTCCTGCTGGAAGACTATGAGGAAGCCCTCGGCGAAGACGGCAAGGCCAAACTGCACACCTTGGGCAACCTGGCCCAGCGTTTGACCATGTTCATCGACGACCTGCATCAGATTTCCCGGGTCGGACGGGAGCGGATGGAGCGGGGTACCTGTGACACCGGGGAGTTGGTTCAGGAAATTGTTGAAGTCCTGCGGCCCTGGCTGGATGAACAGGGCGCGACGGTGGAAGTGGCCAAGGATATGCCGACGGTTGAATGCCACGGGATTTACGCGGGGCAGGTATTTCGCAACTTGATCACCAATGGCGTGAAATACAATGACAGCGAGGAAAAGCATATTCGCGTCGGGTGGACAGTCAATGAGGGGGGACAAGTTGTGTTTTCTGTGGAAGACAATGGTATCGGAATCCAGGACAGGCACCACGAGAGCGTGTTCCGTATTTTCAAGCGCCTGCATGGGCGAGACAAGTACGGTGGCGGTTCGGGTGCCGGGCTGACAGTTGCAAAAAAAATTGTGGAGCGCCATAATGGCAGCATCTGTATCGGGAAAGGTGTGAACAATGGGACCACCTTTTATTTCACACTAACCGCAGAAAACTAAGGCTGAATATTCTATGGCGGTGCATGAAGACCGTATCATTATGACGGTAGAGGATTCTCCAGAAGACTACGAGGCATTGATTCGTGCTTTCAGTAAAGCCGGAATTACCAATCCCCTCATTCATTGTGAGGATGGTGACGAAGCGCTCGAGTATCTCTTCCGCAAAGGACGATTTCAGGATCCGGCCAGTTCTCCGCGTCCTGCGCTGCTGTTGCTCGACCTGAATTTGCCGGGTATGGATGGCCGTGAGGTGCTGCGGACCATTAAGGCCGACGAGATTTTGCGTACCATTCCAGTCGTGGTACTGACCACGTCGGATGCCGAGGATGACATCGCCAAGTGCTATAGCGATGGGGCCAATAGTTACATTCAGAAGCCTATCGACCTGAAGGGGCTGGTGCTGGCGCTGAAGCGGTTGTCGGATTTTTGGTTTGATACCGCGTTGTTGCCCGATGATGCCTCTGAACCTTGAGAACGTCTGGTGATACCTCTTTCCATCTTGATAATCGAAGATAGTCCCGAAGATCGGAGTTCTTACCAGCGGTTTTTGAGAGAGAGTACCATCTACGAATTTCGTTTCACGGAAGCGGGCACCCTGGCGGAGGGCATCGCCGCATGTCGGGAGTCGACCTTCGACGGCGTATTGTTAGACAACTTTTTGCCGGATGGGGAAGGGGTCACCTTTTTCGACGAGCTTCCCAGTGGTGAGGATGGATATACTTTTTTTACGATCATGCTGACGGGGCAGGGGAGCGAAACTATCGCGGCGCAGGCACTCAGTGGCGGGGCCACAGACTACCTGCCCAAGCGGCTCGTAGACAGGGACACCCTGGCACAGGCCGTGCACTCCGCCCACGAACGTTTCGAGCTGCGGCGCAATGTCGCGCGGGAACAGCAGGAAAAAGACCGGGTTATCGAGGAACTGCGGATAGCCCTGGAAGAGGTAAAACGCCTCAGTGGACTCCTGCCAATTTGTGCACACTGCAAGAGCATCCGAAAAGACGACGGCTATTGGCAACAGGTCGAAAACTACTTTTCCGAGTATGTGGGAACCCGGTTTACCCACGGCATCTGTCCCGACTGTCTCCAGAAGCACTTCAATATTACGTCGGAGTAGGGACAACCGGTTGTGCGGGGCCGGAGGCAATCGCCCCGGTATCCGTCTCACAACTGGGGAGAGAGCACCCGGGCGGCACCTTCCAGCACAATCTGCCGACCCGACTTCTCAGCCAGCGCCTCCGGAGTGATAGCGACCGAGTCGCTGCGGTAGGAGTCGACGGCCTGGATTAGTTCCTGCACGGGCTCGGGGTCGTAGAGCAGGGCGGAGATTTCAAAATTCAATCGAAGGCTACGGTAGTCCATATTGACCGACCCCACCATGGCCCATGCCCCATCGACGGCGATGATCTTCGAGTGCAACATGCCCTCGTGGTATTCATAGATCTCCACCGATTCACTGAGTAGCTCCTGATAAAAGCTGCGGCCCGCGTAGAGGGCGACCATCTGATCCGTCTTGGCCGGTACCACGATGCGGACCCGCACCCCACGGAGGGCTGCCTGGAGCAGGCCCATGCGCAACACGGGAGACGGAACGAAATACGGCGTGGCCACATCGATCGTATCCTTGGCGTTGTTAAAGGCCTCCAGCAGCATGCGTTCGGGCACATGGGCCTTGCAGTCGGGCCCCGTCGCTAAAATCTGGACGGCGTGCCCGGCGTCCGCCATTTGAGGGGGCGCAGAGGGGGCTTCCCTGATCGGTTCCTCCGCGGCGAAGTTCCAGTCATCCAGGAATATGGCTTGAAGATGATGGACAGCCGGCCCGGTAAGTTTGAGGTGGACATTGTGCCAGATGGGAAATGCGGGATTCTTACCCCGGTCATCGTCGCTGACGTTCTGACTCCCGACAAAACCCACCGTGCCATCGATCACCATGATCTTACGATGGTTGCGCAAGTGGGGACTCCAGCGACGTTTCCAGGTGGCCAGCGGAAGAAAGAAGGCGACCGCGATGCCTGCGTCTTGGAAGGGTTGCAGAAAGGCACTGTTAATGTGGATGGAGCCCACCGCATCGATAAGTACCCGACAGCGAACGCCCTCTTGCGCCCGGGCGATGAGCAGGTCACGCATTTCTGTGCCGGTTTCGTCCGGCCACCAGATGTAGTATTCCATGTGAATGCTGGTTGTGGCACGGGAGATGGCGTCTTTCCAGGCGTCATGAATGGATTCGGAACGCGCTATAATTTCGACCCTGTTTCCGCTCGTTACCCGAGCGCCGGTCAACTTTACCCCGACCGCTGCGGCCGTACAAAAGGAACCAAGCGTGGCCGTATCTACCGTGTAGTCGTCCTCGCTGAAGTCTGGAAGGCAACTGCGTCCCCGTTTTCGTTGTGCGCGAATGAGCACCTGATTCTCGCCCAGCCGGGCATAGAGGAGCGCGCCCAGAAAGGGCACAAAGAGGATGAGCAGAAGCCAGACCAGCATGGCACTGGGCTCGAATCGGTAGCGGAGCAGGCGTGCAATCAAAAAGGCCGCGAGGCCCCAGTGGAGTGCCAGTAGCAGGAGGAAGAATCCCAGGGTCATTGTGGGTCAGATCCAATCCAGTGGGTTACGTGTTGGGCTCGTAGAGGGCGCGCATGGACGTATCGTGCAGGGTGTTCAGACCTTCCGCATGGGCAGTGCGCCGCTGCCGGGCCGCTGGGTCATTGAGAAGGAAGTCGATAACCTCATTCGGCTCGGCCAACCAGACATCGTCGCCCCCAAACTGCTTGACGGCTTCAAAGCGCGCGCGCAACTCCTGGGAGGTGCAATCCTTGGCCGGGTGCACGGGGGTGTCAGGAAGGGGGAGGTGACAATAGTCGACGACCCACCCCGCGGTAGACTGGGCCTGCTGGAGACGCTTCCACGGGTCGAACTGGGAATAAAAGGGGCCGGGGTATTCGGTGTGGAGGGGCGTACGTCCGAGCCATAACAGGTCCGTGTCAAAGGTATTCACCTTGTCATAGATGGTGAAGATGGCCTTGTAGCCACCCGCGTCCGCGGCGGCGATTGCCGGAGGGTGGCCATGATTACTGCCGGGTACGGTAAAAATTGGGATGTCAACGCCCAGTTTATCGGCCAGGACCTTACCCGCTTCCACCACTTCCACTTCGGCGTTCTCGGCGGTGACGCCCACGTGGGTCATGGAGTGACACGAAGCGCCCCAGCCCTCCTTCATGAGCCCTTTCATCTGGTCCGGGCTCAGGGTCATGAGGTCGTGATAGCTGCTCCCCGGCACATTGCGGGGAATCCCCAGCTGGGCGGAAACAAAGGCGACGTGGCCCGGAATACCAAACTCACGATGAATGGGCACAGCATGTTTCAGCAGGTCTTCACACCCTTCATCATAGGTGATGGAGTAGACCCATTTCTTACCGTCTTTCCAGGGGCCTGCCTGGGCCGCTGCGTGAGAGGGCGTTGCGGACAGGGCGGTGCCGGTGGCGGCCCCGGTCAGTGTCAAGAAGCTTCGGCGATCCATGGTGGTTTCTCCGGACTGTTAGCGTGTTGGGTTGTATCTTATTTGATGGGTCATATGGGAGCTATGAGACTCATGGGAAACCGATTTCATACGACCCATTGGACTCATACGTCCCATAATTGTTCTGGTGCACAATGGCTCTTTATTCGTCCGCTTCGCCCGCCAATTTTACCCACGAAACCTGGGTGATCAGGTGATTTAACGAGGCAAAGGAAATCGCCGCATTCGTGGCATAGGCCGGGCTGCTGTTGGCAGGAAAGGTGGCCATCGTCGCATCGCCTACGAGGAAGACATTGAAGTCTTTTGAAAAATTATTGTAGCCGCAGGTGGTGCTGATGTAGCACATATCCGTGGCATAGCCCGTCATCAATACGTGGCGGATACCGTGTTCCTTAAGGAAGTCGCGGATGGGTTCGTAGCCGTCGGCATCGTAATGAACCACGTCGTTGTGCGCCACCTCGATGGTGTCGACTACGGGCACCGGCAGCTCCCAGAATCCCTTGCCGTTGTAGTGGTCACCCGAGTCGAGCCCGGGAAACTTATGGAAGTAGTCCGCGACGGTGTTTTCGTCGTTCAGCGTCAAGTGCTCGGGAATGTTGTTTGCATGGTAGTCGAAGCTGTTCAGGATTTTCGCGAGTTCCTTTTTACCTTCTGCGCGCTCTTCGGCGGAGGGGTTCTTGCGAATGGTCCGGTAGATCTTGTCCAGCGGCGGGCGCTCTTTGTCCCGTTGGCTGTAGACCACCATGCCGACGTGCTCCCGCATCCGTTTCAGGAAGGGATTGAGTACTTCCTTGATGTGGAGGTGGGAAATATGGTTTTTGGTGGGCGTGCAAAAGTCGGCCACGCCCGCGGGTTCGGGGGAACGCCAGCCCTGGTTGTCGTCGATGGCCCAGGGGTGGACCACGATGATGGCCGTTTCCGACGCACGGAGATGGTTGGGCATCTCGATGATGCCCCGGGCATTGTAGGAAAAGCGCCACGCCCGAACGTCGAGGTCCGCGTCCTTGTCGCGCACCAGGGCCGAGGCCTCATAGCGGGTTTCTTCTTCCACGGGCTGGAAGTATTGGGGGTAGTCCGCCAGCAGCGGGGGCGGGTTCTCCAGCGTTGTCAGCGTGTTGTTGTAGGTGGATGCCGTTTGCCCATTGCCGACGTCGACATTTCGGAGTTCGGCGTGCGTGCAGAGCGATGTCGTCACTGCCACGAGCAAGAAAAGATGCTTAAGGCGTTTCATGGGCGCTGTTCTCCTGCGATGTTTTCTGTTTGCCCGGGAGTCATACGGGTGACGGGCAGCATTAGTTCAAACGCCACGACGCCAGAATCGGGCGTAACATGAATGACAGGATACTCGATAGGTTGGGGGTCGACCAAAAACAGTTTTCCCATGCCCACGACATGGGGCGGTCGATAGCCCGTGGGCTCCACGCGTAGGACCGCACCTTTCAACAGGCGAAGCGTGACCCCGGAGTTCCACGTGAGCATGTTATCGGCTACGGCTGGAATGTCGTGGCTGAGAAACGACCAGGAATCTGAGGACACCGAAAGGCGCCCGTGCACCCGGCCGGGCCGCTCGAGTCGTGCTTCGATAAGGGTGGATTCGGTATTGGCACCGGTGAAAACGGACGTGGAGCCGGTGTTTGCCAGGGCAATATCGAGTTTTTCTTCGCCGTCCGCCGACCCCGGATTACTCCCTTGAAATACCAGGTTCCCCCCGGCATGGATCAGTAACTCCCCGGTATTTTTCAGGGCGACCAGTAGTCCGTCGGGCTCCCAGTCCGCGCGGGCATAGGCCTCACCCACAGCGGGGAAGTGATAGGAGAGGGGGGCGTCGTCGGGTTCGGGTGCCACGGTGGCGTCGTACCAGACATAGGCGTAGCCACCGAGCTCGAAAAGCAATTGCTCCTTGCGGGTTGGCGTGATGTAACGGGTCTTCTGAATCTGGCCGAGGGACCGGTCCCACAGGGCCAGGGTCTGGGCGGTACGGTTGCGGTATTCACGGGCAAGGGCGAGTAAGACGGGGGCGTAGTAGTCGAGTTGGCCGTAGGGCGGCGAGAAGAGGACGGACTGATTGGGCTCGTTCCAACCGGGTTGTTTCCGGGTGGCCACGGAGGCCAGCGCGAGGTCGGATTTCATACGTGCGCTGAAGGGTTCGTAGAGGTCTTTCCCGGTCACGCGGCGCAAGGCATCCATGAAGAACAGGCGGTAGTGCATGGTGGAGGCCCAGAAGGTCGCGCCTTCCACCTGAGCGCCATCCTGGGCAAGTCCCGTGGGCAGCAGGTGCTCCTCAAACTTTTTCGTAGTCAGGGCGAGCCAATCGGCGGCCTCCGGAACCTCATCCAACAGGGCCAGGGCCACGACACCCAGGGAGGAAAACTCGACCACTGCATGGTGGGTGTGGAATGCGGACCCCATCTTCTCGGGCGTGTTGAAATAGTCGCTATAGTAATTGCCCGCCGTCTCTGAAAGCATGGCCACTATTTCTGCCCGCTCCGTCTCCGAGAACTGGTCATAGGCCATGTCGTAGGCCACCGCGATGCCTTTGAGGAGCCGGGAGACGGCATAGGCCTTGCCCCCGTCTGGCGTTGCTGCGGCATCGGGACGCCACGCCCGGCAGCACGCGAGGGCCCACGCCTTGGTCGCTTCACCGTAGCGTTCGTCGCCGCTCAGCGCGTAGGCAAAGGCGAGGTGCTCTGTGATGGCCATATCCATCATCATGGCGTAAAAGCGGTCGTAGAGGTTTTCATAGACCGGGTCGTCGGCGATGGGTGCAATCCAGTCCGTACGCGGCGTCTTCGTCAGACACCAGTCTGCCGATTCGGTGATGTTTGCCCAGATACGGGCGTGCACGCCGTCCTCCCGAAGCGCCCGCAGTGCCGTCTGTTCCGACTCCGTGAAGTAGAGACGGGGATGGGAATCCGAGAGTGCCGCCAGCGCAGATTCGGAAACCTGGAACAGTAGCGCGGCCACTAAGAGTATCGCGAGCACTCGATTCACGGGGCTTCCTTCAACTGCAAATAGGCGAAAAGATTGCGCAACTCATCGGGGGTCAGGGGCGCCAGCAGGCCTTCGGGCATCAGGGAGAGCCCCGCTTCCCGAATCTCGGCAATGTCGCTGGTCGCGATGGTAGTTTTCTCTTCGTTGGCATTCAAGAGGGTTACACTGCCGGGACTCCGCGCGGTAACGATACCGTTATAGAACCCGCCATCCTTCGTCTCGACCGCATACTGCACGTACTCTTTGCGTACCACCAGATTGGGATTGACCAGGCTTACGAGCAGATAGTCGGTGTCCATGCGATTGCTCTGTGTCAGGTCGGGTGCGACCGCGTGTCCTTCGCCGAAAAGCTGATGGCATTGGGCGCAGTTGGCCGTAAACAATAGTGCCCCGGCATCGGGGTCGCCGGGTTTGGCACGGAGGTCGTTGTTGAGCCGCCGCATCTCCGCGAGGAGGGCCTCGGGGGTGCCGCCGCCCACGTTGCCCCAGTGTCGCTGGACCAGGGCATTGAGCCCTTCGTCCTCATGTTGGGCAACACGACGCAGCTCGAACACGGGAATGGCATCGGCCGCGATAGTACCTGCTTCCACCAGCTCCAGTAAGGCGCGGGTCCAGGGGGCGCGGCTGAACAGCAACTGGCGGGTATTGACCAGAAGCGATGGTGGCAGGTCGGGGTAGTGGCGGGCCAGTGTGGTGCCGATACTCGGGTCGTCGAATCGCCGCAAGGCGCTGAGGGCGGCCTGGCGCAAGCTATCGCTTTCCTCTCCAATGGCCAGGTCCAAAAGGTCGGGGACGGTCTCTTCACCCACCGCCTTGGAATAGGGTCCAATGAGGGCCATGCGGAGCGCATCGTTTGCCTTGGCATTGGCGATGGTTAACTTCGCGAGGGAAAGGGCCGGGGCATGTTCGAGGCGGGTGGCCAACGCGAGACGCACCGCGTTGTCCGGGGCGATATCCCAGAGGGAGATAATCCGTTGGCGCAATGCCGGGGAGAGGGGGACTTCCCGCACCGCGTCGGTCGGTTGATCGCTGCCCGCCTCCGAGTAGGTGTCATAGAGCGCGCCCTTCATGGTGCTGCCCTGCCGTCCTGCGCGGTCATCCAGGCCAAGATTCAGGTGTTCGAGGAGGGCATCCAGATGGGCCGTCTCGTAGGCACCCGCAAGAATCCGCGCTCCGGCGTCATCCCATGCCGTATCGCCCTGCGCGACGAGACGACGCAAGAGCCGGGGGCGCAATGCTTCCCGGACGAGCGGGGTGTCGGCGTGGAGGAGCGGGCCCTCGCCAGCCGCGGCACGTTCACTGTTGGGTTCAATGGCCCACCAGATCAGGAGGGGGAGAAAGGTGTCGGTGTCATCGCTCGCGTTGCGGAGAAGCGCATCCACCAGCTGAACAGTCTGCTCCGGTGCCAGTCGTTTTGCGGTGGCCGCAAGCTGGGCCTGGACCCGTACGTCGCTTTCCCGCTTGGCGAGTTCGGCCAGTGCGCTGACGCTTTCGCCGGACACCTCGCCCTGATCACCGAGGAGGCGCACCCCCCAGAAGCGGAACATGGGGTCTTCGTGGCGCAGCAATGTCGTGAGGGATTCCGGGGGATAGTTGCCGCTGGCAAATTGCGTCCAGAGACTTTCCATAGCGAGGGTGCGATTATCGGTTTGGGCGATGTTGTGGGCAAGGGTTTCTTGCACGTCCGCGGTTTCCCGCGAGGCGAGGAGGACCCGGGCGCGTCGGGCGAACCAGGCATTCTTATGGCCCATGAGGTCCACCAGCTCCGCATTGCTCTTTGTGCGAAGGTCGAAGGCTGGCTCTACCGGATGGGAGGGGGGCGCGATACGATAGATGCGCCCATTGCTGCGGTCCCACGTGGCATCGGGGTCGGGGTGGGCCATCCGCGCATCGTGCCAATCACAGACATAGATGGCGCCGTCGGGTCCGGTCGTCATATCACTGGGCGCGAACCAGGTGTCGTTGCTGTCAGCCAGGGTGCCCTGAAGGGTGCTTTCGAACGTCGAGCCGGTGCGTTCCACGGTGCTCCATTGCACCAGATGAGAAAGGAGATTGGCGTGAATGAAGGCGCCGTCGTATTGCGCCGGCAGGGCGCCACCCTGATACAACTGGCCACCCGTCGCCACGTGACCGCCCTTCGCCTCGTGGTGGGTTACATGCTCAAAATAGCCGTAGGTATAGGGGTTGTGCAGATCCCCATGCTTCCCGAAGCTCTTCCAGTAGTAGGCCCCCTGCATGGCGTGGATCATGATGTAGGGACCATAGTTGGTGCAGGCGAGCAGTTGGCCATCGCGGTCATAGTCGAGGCCCCACATGTTGCCGCCGCCTTCGGAGAAGAGCTCAAAGGCCTTGGTGCGGGGGTGATAGCGCCAGACGCCCTGCTGAAACTCGATGCCCCGGATGTTGGCGGTCACCGTGCTCCCCTGAAGGCCATAGAGCCAGCCATCGGGACCCCACATGAGGGAGTTTGCCACCGAGTGGGCGTCTTCCATGCCAAAGCCCGTGAGGCAGACCTCGGGGTCCCCATCGGGCACGTCGTCGTGGTCTTTGTCCGCGTAGTAGAGCAGGTAGGGGGTCTGGAGCACGAAGACCCCGTCATAGCCAAAGGCCAGACCCGACGCGAGGTTGAGTCCCGTCACAAAGTCCTTAGAGGTCTCTGCGTAGCCGTCCTTATCCTCATCGATGAGGATGGTGAGTTTGTCGGCACCCTTCGGGCCATGGGGCGGGGGCATTGGAAGGCGGTCGTATTTCGTTCGTGAGTAGCGATCGACGGCCACCCGCTGCAGGTCTTCGGGA
The DNA here is from genome assembly GCA_034669905.1 of Candidatus Hydrogenedentota bacterium. Classification (GTDB taxonomy): domain Bacteria; phylum Hydrogenedentota; class Hydrogenedentia; order Hydrogenedentales; family JAEUWI01; genus JAEUWI01. Next base: position 759 of record JAXMOL010000036.1, on the reverse strand, counting down.
TTGGGATATTGGATGTACTGGACGACCCAGAGTCGACCCCGGTCATCAAACTCGATAGCCACCGGCTGGCGCACGGCGGGCTCGCTGGCCACGAGTTGGACTTCCAGGCCTTCGGCGGGTGTCATCCTGGACGCCGCCTCTTCGGGCGGATAGCCCTGTCCCAGGGCGTGGGGGATTCCGAAGAGCAGGAGGCCCAAACAAGTCAGCGCGCGGACGCAGGGAAGAGACAGGACAGACGGTACGGACGACATGATACAGGACAACCTCCGGGTAGAACGCTGGTGTAGTCCCGGGATAACGCGCCCGGAATCGCGCCCAATGAAAATCAGTCTAGCGGGAGAGGGGGACTTTTGCAAACCCGCGAGATGGCTATCTATGGGGCGTCGGGCCGCCGAGTTTTTGTAGGGACAGCCGCGCCCCATGTCGATGGGTATGTTTAGCCCCGCTGTATTCGCAAGGATACGCTGCCCCACCCACAGAAACGAGGACGGCGGTGGCTGTCCTGTCATTGGTGAAGATGACTTGGAGTCTATCTCGCAAACGACGGGACATTCACGCCCGAAACGATTAGGGTGAACATTCGCAATACGCATTGAATCCCAAGAGTTCAGCCGAACCCGTTGTCGTGGGGGCGAGCCTGTCCCTGGTGTCTTCCGTCCGGCCGCTGAGTTTTTGTAGGGACTGCCGCGCCCCATGTCGATGGGTATGTTCAGCCCCGCCGCATTCGCAAGGATACGCAGCCCCACCCACAGAAACGAG